>NZ_JBWKPF010000001.1:491240-1071939 GCF_059418105.1 Pseudomonas sp. GW821-FHT09C09 | reverse complement strand
GGGGGTCGCGGGTTCGAGTCCCGTCCGCTGCGCCATATTCGGTAACCTGGAACACTGAACGCCAGGTCACCACGGAAAGCCCGCCAAGTGCGGGCTTTTTGCTGTCTGGCGATTGGCTTTTTGCTCGTCCGGGCATGAAAAAAGCGACCTGCGGGTCGCTTTTTTCGTTTCTGCGGTTTGTTACTGGCTGGCGTTGCGGCTATGCCGGTAATCACTCACTGCTTCATACACCGCCTTGCGCAGGCGGTTGATTCCACCAATCGGGCGATGGGCCTCGATTCCGAACCAAGGGTTAAACGACAGGTTGTCGCATTGCAGGTTCAGGGCCGGGGTGTCGAAGTCCTGCGGGGGCAGGGTGATTCTGGCTACGGTCTGAAACGGACTGTCCTGTTCGCGCCATTCGATGCTGGTGTCTTCGATCGGCATGTACTTGTTCGCGTCCTGACGCTGGATCTGCAGCACAAAACACGCGGGCACCCGATCCGTGGACAGTTGCTGATTCAACGCACTGCGCAGGAAGTTCGGCAGATCCTGGTTTTGCTTCGGCAGCGTGTAGGCCGGGCAGTTGTCCGGATCCGGCATTACCCGGAACTTCACATTGGCCTCGCCGAACTTGTAGGGCGATACCGAGAAGTAGGTGGTACGCGTCGGGCTCTCGGGCGGCGGAGAAAGCGTTGCCAGCGCAATGAACAAATGCCTGATCTGCCAGTTTCGCGGATCCCAGCCCGGAAAGAATGCCATGACCTTTTTGCCGTCAGCCTGCGCCGCTACATTCTGACGATATTCAGCGACATCGCTGACGAAGAAATTCGGATGGCTGAACATCACGAAATCCTGCTCGTGCAGGCCCTGACGGTCACCCAGCAACTGTTTGCCCGGCACATCGAGCAATTTGATCGCCATGCCTCGGGCATCGCGGATACTGTCGAACTGCGGGTAGGCGTTGCCGTTGGACAGACGCATCGTCGCCTGCCAGATCTTGCCTGGCTCGCTGAACACACCGCGCCGCAGATCCTGGGCCAGCTCCGGCAACACTTGCACGTCGGCCTTCACACAACCGTGGGCCTTGGCATGGGCGTCGCGCAGAAAACGCGTGCTTTCCCGGTGCTGATCGACAATTCGCACAGCGGTCTGGATCACCTCCTGCGTCATGGCCGCTTCGCCGTCCGGAATCTGCTCCAGTGCCGATACCGGTCCCCGGTGATGCCAGGCAAACCAGGCGGTGGCCAAAGCCCAGCCGATCAGGCCGATCACCAGTAAAAACAGCAGGGTTTTGCCCAGCAACCGCCCCAGCCATAACCAGAGTCGCGCCAGCATCGATGGCTTCTTGAACGAATTGAAGATCATGGCAGTTGCGCCTCCAGCGGGCCGCCCAGCACTTTCAGGTATTCCAGCAGCGCCCAGCGCTCCTCTGGCTGCAGCAACCGCCCGATGACCCCATTGCCACGCTCGCCGGCGCGGAATTCATGGCCACTGTTGTGGTTGCCGGTGATGCGTGTGTCGAACAGGAAAGCGTTGGTAAAGGCTTCGGTGCGATACCCCAGATGCCGAGGGTCGTATTCCAGAGTGCCTTTATAGAAAGTGGTGGCGCGTTCATCCTGCGGCGACAGCAGTTGATACAGGCTCGGCACCGAGCCGTTGTGAAGGAACGGCGGCGTGGCCCATACGCCAGCGAGCGGGCGAGCCTTATAGGCGACCTTCTCGCGCACGCCGATAGGCAGACCGAAGCCGTCGAGTTTTGGTTTTTCCTCCGGTGTGACGCCCGCTTCACGATAAGCGCGGTTTTCAACGAACGCCGTCACGTAAGCCAGGCCCTTGGCCACGGATAACTGGCTGAGGTCAAGTGGTTCTTTGGGCGTGGGATGCAGCTTCACGTCCATTTGCGCCAGCTCCGCCGGATTCCATTGCAGCGCGGTCAGATCGAAACGGTGATTGGCGATGTTGTTGGCCGCGTTCGGATCGGTGCCGATGACATCCACCGGCAGCATGTGCAGATGCTGGACCCAGCGTTCGCCTTCTTGCGTCACCCGAGGAACATGGCAACCCGCACAGTTTTCGGCAAACAGGGCTCGACCCTTGGCCGCCAGTGGTTTGTCGACTTTGCCAAACAGTTCTTCCGGCCAAGCGGGGGGCTGAAGTTTTTGCAGGGTTTCTTCGATCTTGTGCAGATCGCGTACGCGTACGCTCGATGCGTAACGTTCATCGCCCTGTAGCGGCTGGCCGTTGGCATCGAAGAAATTCAATGTCGCGCCAACCCCCAGCGCCTCGCCGATGTTGCGAGCCATCGGCTGCTGCGCCGAGCCGTTCCATTGCACCCAGTCAAAGGTCCACATGTCCCAGAGTTGCGGGTAATCCACGGGAGCGTTGGCCACGCGGTAATTGCTCGGGGAAATCGCGTCGCCGAAGGTCGCGTTGGCGATTCGTCCGAATGCATCGGTGCGGCCAGGACCTTCCTCGGTGGGATAGAGGCCGCGATGGGTGTCGTTCCACGCCACTTTCAGGAATGTGTTCAGCGAGCCTTTGAAGTCTTTGCGCAGTTGTTCGTGGCGCGCGTCGTATTCTTCGCCGAGAACGGTGCGGGCGAACCGCTCGAATTTCCAGGGGTTGTAGTAAGTGGAAACCAGACTGGCGACCAGGGCCTGTCCGAAACTGCCTCCGCGCAATGTAGGAACGCTGGAAGGCAACACGTGCTGCGCCGAGCCGCCGTCGATGCGCACGGCCTGGCCATTGAGATGCAGTTCACCGGTGTGGCAGGCCGCGCAGGTTATGTCCAGATATTGCTCGGAGCTGCCCGGATTCTGATGCCGGGTGAAACCCACCGGCAGATTCCCCGGGTTGTTCGGCGTGACTTTTTGCTGCGGATCGACCAGAAAACCGAAGCGTGCGAGGTATTCCGGGGACGCGAAACGTTGCTGCGAGAACGGCAGTTCCAGAGCCTGGAACCACTCATAGCGCAGCCCTTTGACCTGGGTGCCTTGCGGCGTGAAGTAATAGGTCTGGCGCTGCTCATCGCTCCATTGCTGGAGGTAATGCACCTGTTTTACGGGGACGGGGAAGGGCAGTTTCGGATTGGCGACATAGTAGAGAACCACCGCCAGGACCAGTCCCAGCAGTACCACGATCAGCGTCAGCACACGGAATAAGAGGCGCAAGATGAACATCCTTGTCGAGTTGTTGCGCTGTTATGCCTGAGCCGAGTCGTGTGCGGCAAGTGGCCATTACGCCAAGTGTTGTGGGAAGGGGCATCTGTCACTGTCAGGGCAAGATGACAGAAGCTTCATCATGGCTTTGCTCAAATGCTTTTTAATCCCTGAACTTATCGGAAGATTCCTGCTCTCATGCCGGTAGCCATTGGTCGTGGCGGCCTGATAAGCTCGCGGCTTTACTCGATTGCCCTTTCGGCGCATGAACAAGGAAATAGCATGAAACAGCATCGGTTGGCGGCGGCGGTTGCCCTGGTTAGCCTGGTCCTCGCGGGTTGTGATTCGCAGACCAGCGTAGAGCTGAAAACCCCGGCGCAAAAAGCTTCCTACGGTATCGGCCTGAACATGGGCAAGAGCCTTGCTCAGGAAGGCATGGATGATCTGGACTCCAAAGCGGTAGCCCAGGGCATCGAAGATGCCGTCGGCAAGAAAGAACAGAAGCTGAAAGATGAAGATCTGGTCGAAGCCTTCGCTGCACTGCAAAAGCGTGCCGAAGAGCGTATGGCCAAGATGAGCGAAGAGTCGGCAGCCGCCGGCAAGAAATTCCTCGAAGAAAACGGCAAGAAAGCCGGCGTGACCACCACCGCTTCCGGTCTGCAGTACGAAGTGGTCAAGAAAGCCGACGGCCCACAGCCCAAGCCTACCGACGTAGTGACCGTTCACTACACCGGCAAGCTGACCAACGGCACCGTATTCGACAGCTCCGTCGAGCGCGGCAGCCCGATCGATCTGCCGGTAAGCGGCGTGATCCCGGGTTGGGTCGAAGGCCTGCAACTGATGCACGTTGGCGAGAAGTACAAGCTGTACATCCCTAGCGATCTGGCTTACGGCGCCCAATCGCCAAGCCCGGCGATTCCGGCCAACTCGGTTCTGGTTTTCGACCTGGAACTGCTGGCCATCAAGGATCCAGCCAAGGAAGACGCCGCAGCCAAGTAATTGGCCCCGGTTTCGACAACAACGCCTCGCTAATGCGGGGCGTTGTTGCATCTGGTCGACGCCCGGCGTAAACAGAGCGAACTGACAGGCACCACGACAGTCCTAGACTTTGTAGCTGCCCGCGCTAGACGCCCTGAGCCGCCAAGTCAATGAAATATTGGGGTTTTTTATGTGAGTAAAAAACGCCCGATCTGAGCGCAGCCCTTATGAACCGGGGCTCTCAGCGTTGAAATGCAGCTCTGTTCACAAGGTTATCCACAATTTGTGTGGATAACATTTCAACGGGAGAAATAGATGAAAGCTCCATGGAATTTCGCCCGGTTCCTGCCATTGGCCGGACGACTGCTGGCTCGTGGCCGCTTGCCGACACTGCTGTTTGCCGTGGCCAGCAAAGGCGCCGCCCAAGGCAATCGTCTTGGCAAACTGAAGGATGACCTGCGATTGCTCCAGGCCCTGTGCCTGGCGTACTGGCGTGGCGAGTATCGCGCAATCAGTCCCAAGGCAATGATTTCGGTCGTTGCGGGCCTGATGTACTTCCTCAGCCCGGTGGATGCGATCCCGGATTTCATTCCCGTTTTCGGCATGCTCGATGACATCGCCGTCCTCGCTTGGGTAATGAAAACTCTCGACGACGAGCTCAGTGCGTTCCGTTTGTGGCGCCAACGGCAGGCGCCGGAAAAGCTCAGGGTTGTCGAGCGACTGCCCGATACACCCGAACAGCTTCAGCTCCAGGGCCCGAAAAAGTCCTGAATCGCGACAGCCTCTTATACAGATAGATACCCCCCACGACCTTGGCCGCTGTTAGGATTACACTTCTAGGGAAAAGTGCCGACTCGCTAAGTGTTGTTGTCCTACGGGGTAGTCATGGATATTCAGATAATTGCACGCGATGGCGAACCCGAATATGCGGTTCTGCCATGGGCTCAGTATCAGGCTCTACTGAAAGCAGCAGGCATTAACGAAGCACCGTCGCAACCGGCTCCAGCGCCGCTTGCGGCCACACCGGACCCGATTCTTCCAGGTCTGGATCAATTACGCAGTTTGCGCGAAGGGAAGGGCATCGCCATCGAGGCGCTCGCCCGCACGGTAGGCATCAGCCCGTCTTACCTGGCCATGATTGAAAGCGGTGAGCGTCTGCCCGACGCCGCGATTCGCCGCAGCCTGGCCTGGGAGTTGACGGTGCCAGGGTGGAGGGAACAATCGTGAGCGTACGCATCAGTCGTCAACATTGGGACGGATTGCTGGGGGAGCTGGACCAGGCGCGCAGGCAGCGCCATCTTCTGACCTATCGAGCGTTGCTCGAACGTCTGCAATTGCCGACTCCGGCGATGCAGACCCTGACCGCTGCACTGGAGCATCTGGCTGCGCTGGACGCGAAAGCCGAACAACCGTTGCGCAGTTCGCTGGTGATCAGCCAGGGCGCCAGTCGCCTGCCACGCACCGGTTTCTTTGAGTGTGTCGAGCGTCTGGGGCGTTTTTCCGGGCCGTCCGATGGTGTTGCCGCAGCATCCTGGCATGCCTCGGAAGTGGTGCGTGTCTTTGAGTACGAGTACCCGGAATCGGCGGAGGCCTGAGTGTTTTTACGACTCAAGGCGCGGGCAAGTTACTGGCTCGCCCGTAGGCTGTTTCACTGGGCATGGTTTGTCCGTCAGCCCCGAGGCTGGCGCTGGCTCGAAGGGCAATTTGCGCGCATGGCCAACCTGGGTGATGTCGGCGCGCAAAGCTTCTACGGGCACATCCTGACGTTTCGTGGAGTGGGCCTGGGGGCGCGTGAGGAGGGCGTCCGGTTGCTGCGACTGGCGGCGCTGGCCGGGGATGGCAAAGCGGCGTATCAAGTCGGTGTCATCAGTCTTTCCGGTACACCGAGCAAGGCTCCGGACCCTTTGGAAGCGGCTCGTTGGTGGACCATGGCCGCCAAGGCCGGACATCCGTTGGCAGAACTCAAATTGAAAGAGCTGACCGGCCGGGACTCTTCTTCGTAAACAAGTCATCTGTTCCGTGAGCGGGGCGAGAGGGAAACCTCCCGCCCCGTTTTTGCGTCTGCTGTTCGATAAAGATCAGTTACAGACTTCTCCTACATCCTCCGCCTACTCGCCTGACTTCTTTTCCGTTTGATCCCCCGCAAAGTCCTTCGCCTGATTTTTGCGCGAGGGAACGCATATGTTCGACCCGGTTTTTCATTTCGTCTTGCGCATGGAAATGCGCTGATGGAAGCCATCACCCGCATCGAGCAAGAACTCGACAGTTTTCCCCGTACCCTCGATCTCTATCGCGAACAGCTCAGGCATTGGCTCAGTCGTTCAGCCGACAGCATCAGCCATGCGGCCGATCTGCCGTCACTGATGGGGATGGAGCGGATCATCCGTTTCGGCGCACACAGCACAACGGTCGCCATTGACGACAAGCGTTTCTCTTCGGCCGTCGTGCAATGCCCCGAAACCGGGCGGATGGAGATCGAGAGCAAGTTCGAGTCGGTGTACGACATTCCATTGGGCGACATCGCTGTCGATGTGGTGGCGGTGGATGGCGGCGAGGTGAAGTCCGTCACGCTCGATGCTCAGGGCAAGGGTTTGTTCACCGGTGAGCCGGGCAAGTTCTATCGGGTGGTGGTGCAAGGCGGCTCCAGCGAGCAACAGGTTGATGAGCTTTTCGAGTCCTACGATGGCCTGACTCGGCAACTGGACAGTTGGCTGCGCAGCGAGTGGCAGGGCTTCAAGCCGCAGTGGTCGCAGTCGGTGGCCACTGCTGCGGGCAACGGCCTGCTGGCCGGGAGCTGGGCGGCGATCGAGGGCGTGTGGGACAGCATCGGGTTGCTGTCGGAGATTCTCCAGAATCCTCTTCAGTTTGCGGGCCGGCTGGGAGATAGCGCGACCGCATTGGCCGAGTTCGCGCAGTCGATGCCGGAGAAAATGGAGCAGCTCCAACTGCTCGTCAGTGACGAGGCGGCGCTGTGTCTGTTGTTGCGCACGGCCAGTCTGTGGCTCGAGATGCTGCCGCCTGGCGAACTCGCCGGGAAAACCGCCGAAGCCGTCTCGATGGTGGTGGTGCAACTGCTGATCGATGTGTTGATCGGCATTGTGCTGACCTTCGTTGGCGCCGGGGCGGGGATTGCGTATCTGACCTTGCGCCTGGTTGATCGTGGCGCTCAGTTGTTGTCGGCGGTGACGCGTCTGGTGAAGGCGATGTTCGGCATTGTCGGCGCCGTCATCGACTACGTGAACCACTACAAATCCGTCGCTGCACGAGGTATCGCAGCTGGCGTGAAGAAGGGCCGCATGCAATTGCGTTGGGATGCCAGACGCAACGCTTCCCTGAAGAAAGACGAGCATCACGACGACAAGCCTGATCAGGCGAAGAATCCCAACGGTGACAGCGCCGATTGCGTCCCCCGTACCTGCACCAACGGTTGCCCGGTGTCGATGGTTACCGGCGAAGAGCTGTTGACCCTCAACGACGGCGTGCTCGATGGATTGCTGCCGTTCGAGTTCAGCCGCTTGTATCGCACCAGTGCGGTTGAGATCGATGTCGGGTTGGGGTTTGGCTGGAGTCATTCGCTGGCGCATCGGCTGGAGGTCGAGGGCGATGGCGTGGTCTGGATTGACCATGAGAACCGACGCACGCGGTTTCCGCTGCCGAGTGTCGAGCGGCCGGCGATTCACAACAGTCTGTCGCGGGCGGCGATCTTTCTTGGGGATGAGCCGGAGGAACTGATCGTTGCGCTGGCGGGTGAGGCGGCGCGGTTTTATCACTTTCGGGCTGGGCGTCTGACGGTTGTCAGCGATGCGTACGGCAACCGGTTGCGCATTTCGCGTGATCGTCTGGATCGCGTTGAGCGCCTCGACAACGGGGCCGGTCGTTCGCTGCTGCTGCGCTACGACCGGGCGCACTTGGTGGCCGTGGACTATCAAGTCTGGCGCGATGTGGCCTGGCGCACCGAGCAGACGCTGGCCAGTTACCGCTTTGATGCCCGTCATCGGTTGATCGAAGCAACCAACGCCGTCGGCGAAAGCGAGCGTTACGACTACGACGATGCCCACGTCATCCTGCAGCGGCAGTTAACCGGCGGCGCGAGCTTCTTCTGGGAGTGGGAGCGTTCCGGCAAGGCGGCACGTTGCGTGCGGCACTGGGCGTCGTTTTCGCAGATGGACACGCGTTACGTCTGGGACGATGCCGGCTCTGTTCGGGTGCAGTACGTCGATGGTCGCGAAGAGGTTTACGTCCACGACGACACGGCGCGGCTGGTGCGTCAGGTGGCCGCCGACGGTGGCGAGCAGCTCAAGGCCTACGATGCGCAGGGCCGGCTGGTCGCCGAGCAGGATGCGCTCGGCGCGGTCACCGAATATCGCTACGACGACGCCGGGCGGCTGATCGCGCTGATTCCGCCGGACGATGCACCGACGTCCTACGAGTATCGCAACGGTTTCCTGCACCGCCGTAGCCGGGGCGAGGCAGAGTGGACCTACCGGCGCAATGCCCAGGGCGACGTCACCGAGGCGGTTGATCCCGACGGCCATGTCACCCATTACCACTACGATGCGCAGGGGCGGTTGCTGTCGATCCGTTATCCGGATTCGGGTCGGCATGTGTTCGTGTGGAACGACCTCGGCCAGTTGGTCGAAGAAAGCCTGCCCGACGGTGGGATTCGGAAGTTTTCCTACGATGCCTTGGGACGGCGGATTACTGCGCAGGACGAACATGGCGCGATCACCCGCCATGTGTGGGATGCCGTTGGCCGGCTGATCCAGACCACCTCGCCGAATGGCGCCACCCGTGCCTGGTCCTACAGCGCCTACGGCCAGATCACCGCCGAACGTGATGAACTGGGACGGATCACCCGCTACGAGTATGACGACGACCTGCACCTGGTCAGCCGGCGGATCAACCCTGACGGCACGCGGCTGCAGTATCGCTACGACCATGCGCAGTTGCTGTTGACGGAGATCGAGAACGAGTCCGGTGAAAAGTACCGGCTGGACTACACGCCGACCGGATTGATCCGACAGGAAGCCGGTTTTGATGGCCGGCGCACCGCGTATGCCTATGACCGCAACGGTCACCTGCTGGAGAAAACCGAGTTCGGCGACGACGGCTCGACGCTGGTCACCGGCTACCAACGTGATGCTGCTGGGCGTCTGCTGCTCAAGACCCTGCCGGACGGGGTCGAGGTCAGCTATCGCTATGACCGGTTAGGCCGTTTGGTCGGCGTGGACGACGGCCAGAATCACCCACTGGCCTTCGAATACGACCTGCAGGACCGACTGGTACGCGAGCATCAGGGCTGGGGCACCTTGCGTTACACCTACGACGCCTGCGGCCAGCTCAGCCGGATGCGCCTGCCGGACAACAGCAAGCTCGACTATCACTACGCCAAGGGCGGCGCGCTGACCGCGATCGACCTCAACGGCGCCTTGCTCACCCGCCACGTCTACCAGAACGGTCGCGAACAGCAACGCCAGCAGGGCTTGCTGCTCAGCGAATATGCCTACGACGAACAGGGCCGCTTGCTGTCCCACGCCGTAGGCCATCAACGCAGTGCGCTGTACCGCCGCGACTTTGCCTACAGCGCCAACGGCAACCTCGAACACATCACCGACACCCGCCACGGCCAGCGCAGCTACCAGTACGACGCCCTCGACCGGCTGATCCGCGTGCGCCACACCCGCGACGACGTGCCGGAAAACTTCGCCCACGACCCGGCCGGCAACCTGCTGACGCAGGACCGGCCGGGCCCGACCAGCATCAAAGGCAATCGCCTGCTGATGCAGGGCGACCGCCATTACGACTACGACGCCTTCGGCAACCTGATCCGCGAGCGCCGTGGCCGCGACCAACTGCTCGTCACTGCATACCGCTACGACAGCCAGCACCGCCTGATCGGCCTGACCCGTCCCGACGGCACCAGCGCCACCTATCAATACGACGCCTTCGGCCGCCGCATCCGCAAGACCGTCGACGGCCAGACCACCGAGTTCTTCTGGCAAGGCGACCACCTGATCGCCGAAAGCAGCCACGAACAGCACCGCAGCTTCATCTACGAACCCGGCACCTTCCGCCCGCTGGCGATGCTCGACGGCCAAGGCCCGAAACGCGCCTGCCCGTTCTACTACCAACTCGACCACCTCGGCACCCCGCAGGAACTGACCGATTACAGCGGCGACATCGTCTGGTCAGCCAAATACAGCGCCTACGGCAAGGTCACCTCGCTGGAACTGGCGACCGACGACTACCTCGACCAGCCGCTGCGCTTTCAGGGGCAGTACTTCGATGCGGAAAGCGGGCTGCATTACAACCGGCACCGGTACTACGACCCGGACGTTGGACGGTACCTGACGCCGGATCCGGTGAAGCTGGCGGGTGGATTGAATCAGTACCGGTACGTGCCGAATCCGACGGGGTGGGTGGATCCGTTGGGGTTGACTTCCAATTGTCCGCCGCCGAACAGGCCGGGATGTCCGGTGCCGGATGGGGTGGGTGGTTCGGTTGTTGACGAGGGTGAGCCAGCGCTGCCGAAGATGACGGCGCAAGAGCGGAGGGCGAGAATTGATGAGTTGGCGGAGGCGAATGCGAAGAGGCGTGTGTGGGAATATGAAAAACGTTATGGAATGCACACTGTCGAAAAGCACAGTTCAGAAATTTCTGATAAAGCTCTTGAACAGAGAGCAATCAATGGTGCGAATCCTCACACTGGATCAATCCCAAAAGGTGCAAAAGGCAACCGGAGTTCTCAATTTCATAATTGGCGCATGCATTTGGGCGCGATAAATAAGGCGATGACGAAGGATAAGAATGGCTTGATTATGCACACCGGAAAAGATCAAAACAAAAATCCAATAGTGAGATTAGAACTACCTGGTGCTGGGCGTGGGTACAGGCCGAATAAAAAAGACGTTCAAAATCCTAGCTTGAATGAAAACTTGAATTGGTTTGAAGTTAAGTTCGATCAGGTAAATACGCAAAACCCGTTTACAGCATTTCCTACCGAGGTGAAGTGATGTTGAAAGATCCATATTTAGATGAAAAGTTTGAACCGGATTTGATGTGGTTTATAGGCGTTTTCGACGTTTATGACCGGGAGGAAACTCGAGGTGCGGAACTCGAGGTTTACAATCCTAATGATTCCGTTGATAGAGAGCTTCTTATCAGGAAGTATTGTCTTAATCTGCCATACCTTTCCTATAGGCATAAGCTAGTGCTAGTTGAAAGTTTGGAATTGCTGCTCTTGGAGCAAAATTATGACTTTCAAGAGCTATTCGAGGTCGATGAATACGAAGCAGCAAGTTGGCCGCGGGGAGAATGGTACTCTCTAGAGGATCCACGCGGCTTCTTCCAAGATATCTATAAGTTTGCGAAGGAAGCTTGGGGGGAGGATCTTGCGAAAGCCGCTGGAGAGGATCGGTCAACATGGTAGTTATCGAGCCTTTAAATCAGCGATGACCTGAAACGAGTGCTTCGTTAAAAGGTAGCGCGCTTATGCTATCAATCAAATGCACACTATACCCCGGCACATTCTTCGCATGATGCTTCGCCTGCGAAGCCATCTCCGCCAACTGACTAGCATCCAGTTGCGCACAAGCTTCAGGATGCAAATGCACCACGCCAATGGACAGTGACAACAACGGAAACTCCTGCCGAATCCCCTGGCGATTCGGCGCAACAAAACACCCAGCCTCAAGGTGTTCGGGCCGATAAAACCGTCGACATTGACTCTGAAAATCATCAAGCAATTGATTCAGCCGTTTACGCCAATCTTCCGGGCCTAGCACCAACAGAAAATCATCCCCGCCAATATGCCCGACGAAATCACGGGATGGGTCGACACGTTCGTTCAGGCATTGCGCCAGACACAACAACACCTCATCCCCCCGCCCATACCCATAGATATCGTTAAAGGGTTTGAAGCTATCGATATCGACATAGCAAATAACCGACTCCCGTCCCTGTTGCAGCAACCGTGTCAGGCATTGCTGAATCGGCACATTCCCCGGCAACAAGGTCAGCGGGTTGGCATACCGAGCCTGCTGGATTTTCAGCTCGGTGATCAGTTTGAGCACGTCGATTACCCGACCCAATCCCAGATAGCTGCCATTGAGGGTGATGATGAAGTCTTCTTCGATGCGCTGCCGGGCGCGGCTGGTGATCAGGCGGCTGACCTGTTGCAGCGACTGGCTCATTTCCACGGCGAGGAAGTCGTCGTTCATCAGGCGACTGATGGGTTTGCGGGCGAACAGGTCGGTGGCGAACGGCTTGAGCAGCGCATCGGACAGTGAATGACGATGCACGATGCCGCAGGGCTGGCCTTGTTCGTCCAGCACTGCCAGCGAGTTCAGGTTGGCCTGACGACGAAACGCTTCGAGGACGGTGGCGGTGGGGGTGTCGCGATTTACGGCCGGTTGATCGTTGAGCAGGGCGCTGAGGTCGCTGCCTTCGTCATTCAGTGCCACTGCGCTGCTGTCGTGTTTGGGCATCAGGGCCCGGGCGTCGCGTGGCGGGTGTTCCTGCGGGCGCCCGAGCAAGTAGCCCTGGACCAGATCCACCCCCATCTCGGTCAGCACCGCCAGCTCTTCCGGTAGTTCGATGCCTTCGGCAATCACCTGCGCCCGGGAGGCTTTGGCGATTTGCAGGATCGATCCGACGAACTCGCGTTTCAACGCGTCCTGGTGAATGCCGTCGATAAAGTGCCGGTCGATCTTCACGTAATCCGGCCGCAGCTCCGACCACAGGCGCAAGCTTGAATAACCCGCGCCAAGATCGTCCAGTGCAATCGAAAAACCCATCGCCCGGTAGTGATGCAATGCCGTTTGCAGCAACTGAAAGTCATCGATCGGGGTCTGCTCGGTGAGTTCGATCACCACCTGACTCGGTGGAATGCCGAAGTCCTGAAGCAGTTGCAGCGTACGCCCCGGCTGGTGTGCAGCTTCGAGCAGGGATTCGGGAGAGACGTTGAGAAACAGTTTGCCCGGCAGTTGCTGTTCGTTGAAACGACGGCACGCGCTTTGGCGGCAGGCGATTTCCAGTTCGCTCAAACGCCCGGCCTGGCGGGCAACGGCGAACAGGGCGATGGGGGAGTGCAGCGGGCTGTTGGACGGGCCGCGAGTCAGGGCTTCATAACCGAGAATGCGTCGTTCGGAGAGGCAAATGATCGGCTGGAACAGGCTGTGCAAACCGCTTTGAGTCAGGATCGAGCTCAAGGCACTCAGCTGTTCGGTCGTGGTCATGGCAATCTCTGGCGATAAAAAAAGGACTGGGAGCGCTCTCGATGAAGAGAACCGCTCCCAGTCCTTTATTGCACGACAGAATGATGACTGTTTGATGACGATCCGGGGATCGTCACCATTAAATTGCCATCACCTTACTTCTTGGCCACCTGATTGCTCAGCTTCAGGTAATCCAGCAGCACGCGCCCGGTCTCGCTCAGGTAGGCGTCGTCTTCCGGTTTGACCTTGTCCGGCTCGGCTGCCGCGAGGGCGTCGTCGTCTTCTTTCTTCAGCTCTTTGAGCGGTTCTTCGCCTTTGGCCTTGCGACGGATGTTTTCCATCGCCAGTTGCTTGGCGTCGATGTCGGCGTGCTGGGCGCGACGATCGGCTTCATTGAGGCTGACGGTTTTCTCTTCCAGCAGCTTCTGCGCCAGGGCCAGCTTGTCGCGGATGAACACGAACTCCGCGTCCTTGGCCGAACGGGCGTCATGCTCGGACTTGAGCTGGGCCAGATACGGCTTGAACGGGTCGACCGCCGGTTTGATTGCCGCGCGGATGGTGTCCCACGGCATGGCTTCCGGCAGGGCGCTCTCGCCGATTTCCTTGGTGTCGATGATCGACGGGTAGTCGATGTCCGGCAGTACGCCCTGATGCTGGGTGCTCTGGCCGGAAACCCGGTAGAACTTGGCCAGGGTCAGTTTCAGTTCGCCATGGTTCAGCGGCTGAATGGTCTGCACGGTGCCTTTGCCGAAGGTCTGGCCACCGATGATCAGCGCGCGGTGGTAGTCCTGCATGGCGCCGGCGAAGATCTCCGAAGCCGAGGCGGACAGGCGGTTGACCAGCAGTGCCATCGGGCCTTTGTAGAACGCGCCCGGGTTTTCATCTTCGAGCACATCGACCCGGCCATCGGCGTTACGCACGAGCACGGTAGGGCCCTTGTCGATGAACAGGCTGGTCAGCTCGGTGGCTTCCTGCAGGGAACCGCCGCCGTTGTTGCGCAGGTCGATGACCACGCCGTCGACTTTCTCTTTCTGCAGTTCGGTCAGCAGTTTCTTGACGTCGCGAGTGGTGCTCTTGTAGTCCGGATCACCGGCACGGAACGCCTTGAAGTCCAGGTAGAAGGCCGGAATCTCGATCACGCCGAGCTTGTAGTCCTTGCCGTCCTGTTTGAGGCTCAGGATGGATTTCTTCACGGCCTGGTCTTCGAGCTTCACCGCTTCACGGGTGATCGGCACGATCTTGCTGGTCTGGTCGTTCGGCGCATTGCTGGCCGGGATGACCTCCAGACGCACCACGGTGCCTTTCGGACCGCGGATCAGCTTGACCACTTCGTCCAGGCGCCAGCCGACCACGTCGACCATCTCTTTGTTGCCCTGGGCAACGCCGATGATCTTGTCGGCAGGAGCAACCTGCTTGGTCTTGTCGGCAGGACCTGCCGGCACCAGACGCACGACCTTCACTTGATCGTTGTCGCTCTGCAACACGGCGCCGATGCCCTCGAGGGACAGGCTCATGTTGATGTCGAAGTTTTCCGCGTTATCCGGCGACAGATAGTTGGTGTGCGGATCGTAAGACATGGCGAAGGTGTTGATGTACGCCTGGAAGATGTCTTCGGCACGGGTCTGGTCCAGACGCGCCAACTGGTTCTTGTAGCGCTTGGTCAGGGTTTCCTGGATCTGCTTCGGCTCTTTGCCGGCGATCTTCTGCCGCAGCACTTCGTCCTTCACGCGTTTGCGCCACAGGTCATCGAGTTCGGCGGTGGATTTGAGCCACGGAGCATCCTTGCGATCGATCAGCAAGGTTTCCTTCGTGGTGAAGTCCATCTTGTCGACGCCTTTGTCCAGCTCGGCGATGGCGAAGTCCAGACGCGCCTTCACGCGGTCCAGATAACGCTTGTAGATGGTGAAGCCGGCGTTGAGGTCGCCGCTCTTGAGGAAGTCGTCGAACTGGTACTTCCACTTGTCGAATTCGGCGATGTCGCTGGCCATGAAGTAGCTGCGCGACGGGTCCAGCAGCTTGATGTAGCTGTCGTAGATGATCGCCGAGCGCGCATCGTCGAGCGGCGGCTTGCTGTAGTGGTGGCGCTTGAGCAACTCGACGACGTTCAGACTGGCAATCACTTCATCGCGATCAGGCTGCAACTTGTCCCAGCTGTTGGCTGCGAATGTGCTGCCCGACACCGGCAAGAGGCCGATACCGATGAATAGAGCGAGGGCGGTGCTGGGGAGCAGATGCTTCATGCTGATTCGACGCGGGGACAATTGATAACGCATATTAGGCCGTCTTTGAAGTCGCCGGTACCTCTACGCTCTGTACGATAACTGCTGTTCAGCGATCGTTCAGACCCCAGGGCCGGTCGCATAATGCAAAAAGCCCGGCGCTACAGCTTCGGGCTCAGTCCAGACTCACTATGGAGGCACTGTGAAGGCATTGCAAGGCGTTGAAGGTCAAGTGGCATGGGTTGATGAACCAAGTCCTACGTGTGATGTAGGACAAGTTCGCATCCGGGTGGCGGCAGCGGGCCTCAATCGCGCGGATTTATTACAGAAGGCGGGGCTTTATCCACCGCCGCCGGGTGCCAGTCAGGTGCTTGGGCTTGAATGCTCCGGAGTGATCAGCGAAGTCGGCGCCGGCTCGTCCTGGCAGGTCGGTGATCGGGTCTGCGCCTTGCTGGCCGGGGGCGGGATGGCCGAAGAAGTGGTCGTCGACGGGCGGCATGTACTGCCGGTTCCGGAAGGTGTGTCGCTGATCGAAGCGGCTGCACTGCCCGAGGTGTACGCGACCGTCTGGCTGAATGTGTTTCAACTCGCTGCGCTCAAACCGGGTGAGAAAGTTCTTCTGCATGCCGGCGCCAGTGGCATCGGTTCTGCCGCCATTCAACTGTGCAAGGCGTTTGGCAATCCGTGCTGGGTCAGCGTCGGATCGACCGAGCGTCTGGCCTACTGTGAAGCGCTGGGCGCCCAGGGCGGTGTGGTACGCACTGACGATCTGGAAAGCCTGCGGGACTTCGGGCCGTTCGATGTGATTCTGGATCCGGTCGGCGGCAATTACTCGGCGCTGAATCTGAAGCTGATGGCTCAGGACGGGCGCTGGGTGCTGATCGGCCTGATGGGTGGCCGCGAAGCGAAACTCGATCTGGCCCAGGTGCTGGCCAAGCGTGTGCAACTGTTGGGCTCGACCCTGCGCAGCCGTGACGATCAGTTCAAGGCGGATCTGTTCAGCGACCTGAGCCAGCATGTGTGGCCGCTGTTTTCCGAAGGGCGCCTGAAGCCGCAACTGGCCAGGACCTTTGCGATCAAGGATGCCGAAGCGGCGTTTGCCGAGCTGGCGAGCAATACGGTGGCGGGGAAACTGGTGCTGGTGATCGACGAAAGCCTGAGCTGATCACCGATGCTTGTGGGAGCAGGCTTGCTCCCACAAGACAATCGCTTACTTCCAGAGATGAATCGGCCACCCGAATTTCTCGGCTTGCTCGCGCAACACCGGATCCGGATTGACCACGTGCGGGAAATCCACTTTCAGCAGCAGCGGCAGGTCATTGCGTGAGTCGGAATAGAAGCTCGCGCCCTCAAGGTTTTCCTCTTCGGCGTCCAGCCACTCCAGCAAACGGGTGATCTTGCCTTCGCGATAGGTCAGGGTGCCCACGGTGTGGCCGCTGTACACGCCATGGGCCACTTCCAGTTCGATCCCCAGAATCTCGTCGATGCCCAACCGCTCGGCGATGGGTTTGACCAAGTGTGTACCCGAAGCCGAGATCACCAGAATCCGGTCGCCGGCCTTGCGGTGGGCAGCGATGGTTTTGGTCGCATCGCTGAAGATGATCGGCTCGATAAAGTCTTCCACCCACGGCCCGACCAGATGATCGACCTCTTCCGGGGTGCGGCCGATCAAGGGTTCTAGGCTGAACTCCATGAAGTCTTCCATGCGCAACTTGCCATGGCTGTAGGCGTCCATGAGTTCATTGTTCTTGCGCATGAACGACTCGGGATCGACCCAGCCCAGGCGGCCCATCTGCTCGCTCCAGAGGGTGGCGCAGTCGCCGTGGATCAGGGTTTCGTCCAGATCAAAAATTGCCAGGGCCATCAGTGCAGTTCTCTCTTCAACGTCAGCAAAGTCATCAGGCTACCTCACACAGGGCTGTCGGATCGATGGAAAGCGCCAGGCGCTGACCGTCGGGATGCAGATCCGCCGCCGAACGGTTGAGGACATCCACCACCAATTCAACGCCTCGGGCTTCGATGCGGTAGCGGATCACGTTGCCCAGCAGGCTGTGGCTGCGAATCTGCGCATCGAGTTCACCGTTCAGACTCAGTTCGATGGCCTCCGGGCGAATCGCGATGCGGTGGTTGATCGGCCGTTGCAACAGCTTCGAGGCACTCTCGGCATCCAGCAGGTTGTAGTTGCCGATGAAGCCGGCGGCGAACACATCGACCGGTGCGGTGTAGAGGGTTTCGGCGTCGCCGCTCTGTACGATCTTTCCCTGATTCATCAGGAAAATCCGGTCAGACATGGTCAGGGCTTCTTCCTGATCGTGGGTGACGAAAATCGTGGTCAGGCCGAGTTCGCGCTGGATCTGACGGATCTGTTCACGCAAGTGTTTGCGAATCCGTGCATCGAGGGCCGACAGCGGTTCATCCAGCAACAACAGACGCGGACGGGTGACCAGCGAGCGGGCGAGGGCGACACGCTGACACTGACCGCCGGAGAGTTGATGCGGATAACGACTGGCGAAGTCGTTGAGTTCAACCAGTTTCAACGCCTCGGTGACACGCTTGTGGCTGTCGTCCGGATTGACCTTTTGCATGCGCAGACCGAAGGCGACGTTCTGCTCCACGGTCATGTTGGGAAACAGCGCGTAGCTCTGGAACACCATGCCGATCCCGCGTTTCTGTGGCGTCAGCGGCACGATGTCGACGCCATCGAGCAGAATCTTGCCGCCATCCACCGGTGTCAGGCCGGCGATGCAACGCAGCAGGGTGGATTTGCCGCAACCGGACGGGCCGAGCAGGGTGACGAACTCACCCTTCTGGATTTCGCAGTTGATGTCGCTGAACACCGTGGTGCCGGCGTAGTTTTTTTGCAGGTGTTGGACGCTGACATAGCTCATTCGCTTTTGTCCTTGTTCAAGATGTTGGCGACCCAGGTCAGGACCAGCACGAAAAAGAAGTAGGAAATCACCAGTGCGCTGGTGAAGTGACCGCTGCTGTTGCGCATGTTGTTGAGGTAGACCTGCAGGGTTTCGTAGCGGGTGCCGACCAGGATGTTGGCGAACACGAACTCACCGAACAGGAACGAGAACGACAGCAGCAACGCGACCATCAGGCCCTTGCGCAGGTTCGGCAGCACCACCAGGAAAGCCGCCTGAAAGGTGCTGGCGCCAAGCAGTTGGGCGGCATCCATCAGGTCGCGCAGGTTGATCGCCTGCAGGTTGTTGGTAATCGCCCGGTACATGAACGGCAGCGCCACGGTGAAGTAGCAACCGATCAGGATCCACGGCGTGCCGACCATTGCGAACGGCCCGGAACCGTAGAGCTGCAACAGACCCACCGACGACACCACCGGCGGCACCGCAAAGGGCAGCAGGATCAGGATGTTCATCAGCGCATCAAGTTTCGGGAAGTGGTAATGCACCACGAACAGCAGCGGCAAAATCAGCACCACCGAGAGGATCAGCGCGCCGACGCACACCAGCAGCGACTGGCCGAAGGCGTGCAGAAAGCGCGGATCACTCCACAACTGGATGTACCACTTGAAGGTGAAGCCGCTGGGCAGCACGGTGGCCGACCAACTGCTGGCGATCGAATAGATCAGGGTGCCCAGCAGCGGCAGCAGCAGAATGGCGAACAGCAGGTAGACCACGACGCGGTGGTAGACGCCGGCCGGGCCGGATTCAGCGCGAGACATGGTAGCTCCTCTTCAGCAGCAGTTGATGCACGACGGTCACCAGGGTCATCAGCGCCACCAGCACCACGGCCAGGGCGCTGGCCAGGTTCGGATCGAGGGAAATGTCGCCGGACACCATCGCCGCAATGCGGATCGGCAGCACGTTGAAGTTGCCGGTGGTCAGCGCGTACACCGTGGCATAGGCGCCGAGGGCGTTGGCCAGCAGGATCACGAAGGTGCCGAGCAGCGCCGGGGTCAGCACCGGCAGGCCGATGTGGCGCCAGAACTGCCAGCCGTCAGCGCCGAGCAGCGCTGCGGATTCACGCCAGTCTTCACGCAGGGCATCGAACGCCGGGTACAGCAGCAGGACGCCCAGAGGAATCTGGAAGTAGGTGTAGAGGATGATCAGCCCGGTTTTCGAGTACAGGTTGAAATCCTGAATGATCCCGGCCTGTTTCAGCATGATGGTGATGCTGCCGTTGAAGCCGAGCAGGATGATGAAGGCAAAGGCCAGGGGCACGCCGGCGAAGTTGCTGGTCATGTTGGCGAAAGCGTTGACGAAATTGCGCAGTTTCGAATCGACCCGACGCAGGGAGTAGGCGCCGAGCACCGCGATGATGATCCCGAACACACTCGACCAGAAACTGATTTCGAGGCTGTACTGGATCGCCTGCAGATAGAACTTCGAATTGAAGATCTTGCTGAAGTTGGCGAAACCCCAGCCGAATTCTTCTGATTGCAGGCTGTTGATCATCACCCAGACCAGCGGGGCGATTTCGAACACGATAAAGAACAGCGCAAAAGGCACCAGGCACAGGGCGGCCAGCCATTTGCCGCGAGTCATTGAGTTCACTTGAGCAACTCCCGGCACACAGGTTTGTCGTGAGGTACGCCGAGCAACTCGCAAACGGTGCCGCAGAGGTCGGTCTGCTTCGGTGTGGCGTCCGCGTTCAGGCTGAAGGCGTCGCCGAGCACGAACAGCGGCACCTGGCGTTCTTCCGGCAACAGGCCGTTGTGCGAGCGGTCGTTGTTCATGCCGTGGTCGGCGGTCACCAGCACCTGATAACCGGCGTCGAGCCAGCCTTGCAGATAGTCGGCAAGGATGATGTCGGCGCTGCGTGCGCTGTTGCGGTATTGCGGGGTGTCGAGGCCGTGTTTGTGGCCGGCGTCGTCGATGTTCATCGGGTGGATCAGCAGAAAGTCCGGGGCGTGGCGCAGACGCAGGTTTTCGGCGTCGGCGAACAGGTGCGAGTCCGGGTAGTGATCGTTCCAGTAGAAGTGGCCATGCTGGATCGGCAGCGTCGGGTCATCGGTGTGACGATCCCGGGCGGCTACGAACGGCGAGCGGTTGTAGAGCTCGCTGACCCAGTGGTACGCGGCGGCGGCGGTTTTCAGACCGGCATCGCGGGCGTAGTGATAGATGCTGCGCTGGTTGGACAGGCGCGAGACGTTGTTGTGGACGATGCCGCTGTCGATGGGCGGCACGCCGGTGAGGATGCATTCGTAAAGCGGTCGGGACAGGGCCGGCAGCTCGCACTCCAACTGGTAGAGCGCGGCGCGTCCTGCGCCAACGTAAGCCTGCAGATGCCCCATGGCGTGACGCGCGACCTCGTAATTGAGGCCGTCGAGCACGACAAGGATGACGTTGTGCTTCATAGGGGCAAAAACTCCGCGAAACAGATCAGATTCGAATTCAATGCAGATGCCCTTGCGGGAGCGAGCAAGCTCACTCCCGCAAGGGATTTCCAGCGATCCCGGACGTGGGATCTACAGAATTACTTCATCTCGACGATGACTTCTTCGTTCCACTTCTGCGGCAGAGCCTTCGAGGTTTTTTCCCACGCATCGGCGTCCTTGATCGGCGTGACTTTCTTGTACTGCTCGTTCGGCAGCAGCTTGGCTTTCACGTCTTCCGGCAGGGTCAGGTGCTCGGCGCGGATCGGACGGGCGTTGCCACGGGCAAGGTTGGTCTGGCCGGCGTCGCTGAAGATGTATTCGCGGGTCAGCTTGGCGGCGTTCGGGTTTTTCGCGTATTTGTTGATGATGGTGGTGTAGCCGGAAATCACCGAGCCGTCGGACGGGATCAGCACCACGTAGTCATCCGGGTTGGCCATCTTGGCCTTGTAGCTCAGACCGTTGAAGTCCCAGACCACGCCGACTTCGATCTCGCCTTTTTCCATGGTGGCGATGGTCGGGTTGGCCATCGACAGTCGACCCTGCTTGGCGATGTCTGCGAACAGCAGCAGGGCAGGCTGGATGTTTTTCTCGTCGCCGCCGTTGGCCAGTGCTGCGGCGAGTACGCCGTTGGCCGCTTGTGCGGCAGTGCTCACGTCACCGATGGACACCTTGTATTTGCCGCCCTTGAGGTCAGCCCATTTGGTCGGTACTTCGGAGCCGTGCAGCAGTTTCTTGTTGACGATGAAAGCGATGGTGCCGGTGTAGGCCAGTGCCCAGTTGCCGTCCTTGTCCTTGGCCCATGCAGGAACCTGATCCCAGGTGGTCGGCTTGTACGGTTGCACCACGCCTTGCTTGACCGCGATCGGGCCGAAAGCGGCGCCGACGTCGCCGATGTCGGCGGTGGCGTTGTCTTTCTCGGCAGCGAACTTGGCGATTTCCTGGGCCGAACTCATGTCGGTGTCGATGTGTTTCAGGCCGTAGGTCTTGGCCAGGTCTTCCCAGGTGCCTTTCCAGTTGGCCCAGTCATCGGGCATGCCGACGCTGTTGACGGCGCCTTCCGCTCTCGCAGCGGCTTCGAGGGTTTTCAGATCATCAGCCGCCATGGCGGCAGTGCACATGGCAATGGTCGAGCCTAACAGTGTTGCCAGGAAAAGCTGTTTCATTCCGAAGCTCCTTGGTCGTGTTCAACGCTGCGATTGCGGTTTGTGTTGGTCTAGGTCAGCAATACCTGAGCCAATGTAGGGGGGCTGGATGACACTTTGATGTCGGCGCACGCCTGACCAGCGATTATTTTCTTCGGTACAGGCGGCTGCCCGGTAAGCGTAGACCACCCTCAAAGTCCCGGCAGGCAAGGGACTTGGCCGATGTATTGCAAGTTGTCAGCGCGACCGCTCGGTAGTTTTGTCATCTCTCGGTCATCTGCACTGCCTAGGCTTGCAACACGACCGAACGGCGCAATAGTCGTGCGGTTTTGCCCCGAAACAGTGCTGGTCTAGTCCAGATAGGTAACGTTGATGCGCGATGAGGCAACAAAAGCGGTGACAGCCATTGGGCAGATCCTTCAGGAGCAGCTCGACCACGGTTTGCTCGTGGCGGGCAGCAAGTTGCCGGCCGAGCGCAAGCTCAGCGAGTTGTTCGGCACTACGCGCATTACTGTGCGTGAAGCCTTGTTGCAACTGGAGGCGCAAGGGCAGATTTATCGCGAGGAGCGCCGGGGCTGGTTCGTGTCGCCACCGCGACTGGCTTACAACCTGATGCAGCGCAGTCACTTTCACGCGATGGTCAGTGCGCAGGGGCGGGTGCCGTCGACCGAGGTGATTTCGGCGCGGCTTCAACCGGCGTCAGCGGCAGTCTGTGCGTGGTTGCAGTTGCCGGCGCTGTCGAGTGTGATTCAGATCTGCCGGTCGCGGCGGATCGATGGGCGGCTGGTGTTGTATGTGGAGCATTATCTGAATCCGCAATATTTCCCGGGGATTCTGGAGTTTGATTTGAATCAGTCGATTACCGAGCTGTATGCGCGGCATTACGATTTGCACTATGGGCGGGTGCGGTTTGAGATTGTGCCTACGTCTTTATCGGTCGATGCGGCGGCGGCGTTGCGGGTTTCGGTGGGGAGTCCGGGGTTGCGGATTGCTCGGGTCAATTATGATCAGTCGGGGCGGTTGATTGATTGTGATCTGGAGTTTTGGCGGCATGATGCGATTCACGTTGGGGTTGACGTTGTTTGACCTTGACCTTGGCGGCCTCTGGGCCGACCAGGTTTTGGGTTGATTGGGGTGAATATCCGTTGCTTCGGGTGTTGCGGCTGACGGTTTCGCTCTTACAGCGACTCCCTTTGGCAAACGCCCCAAAGGAAGCAAAGGTCTGGGCCCCGGCGTACGGCACCTCGCTTTGGCTCGGTGTTCCTTCGTTCCGGGATTCATCCGGGGGCATCGCCTACGGTTTGCTTCGCTGCACCTCCTCTCGATGTGTTCGACTTCGTCGAACGGCGCTACGCGCCTACCCCCGGATGAATCCCTCCACTCAGCCTGCCGATGGGGCCGGCACGTCAAAAGCGGTACTCGAGCTAACGCTCATCGTGGTGAGTGGTGGGTGGTGAGTGGTGGGAAGATTGGGCTATTCCTGAGCTTGGCCACCACCGCCTGCGGTAATCACCTGCACATTCATCCTCGGCGTCGCCAGATCCAGTCCTGCCTCATCCAGATGCCGTTTCAGCGACAGGTTGAACGCCCGTGAAACTTCCCACTGTTTGATCGGGGCGGTCTTGAAGCGGGCGCGCAATATCGCGTTGCCCGATTCAAAACTTTCCACACCCTGAATCTCCAGTGGCGACCAGATGTTGCGTCGCTGCAGCGGGTCGGTGCGCATTTTCTGGCCGACTTCGCGCATCAGTTTGATGGCTTCGTCGATGTTCATGTTGAACGGCACTGCCACGCGGAAGATCGCGTAGCCGAATTCCCGGGAGTAGTTCTTGATGCTTTTGATTTCGCTGAACGGGATGGTGTGGACGATGCCGTCGATGTCCCGCAGGCGTACGGTGCGGATGGTCAGGCCTTCGACGGTGCCCAGGTGGCCGCCGACGTCGACGTAGTCGTCGATGGCCAGGGAGTCTTCGATGATGATGAACAGGCCGGTGATCAGGTCGGCCACCAGCGACTGGGCGCCGAAGCCGATCGCCAGGCCGATCACGCCGGCACCGGCCAGCAGTGGCGTGACGTTCATGCCCATGTTCGCTAGCGCGACGATCAGGGCGATGATGAAGATCGCCACGAACAGCACGTTGCGGATCAGCGGCATCATCGTTTGCGCGCGGGCGTTGGCCAGGCCTTTGCGGGAGCGGGTGAGGGCGTGGTGGACGGCGGTGTCACTGAGGATCCAGATCAGCCACGCGAAGATCAGCGTGCCGATCAGGCTGAACAGTTTGACGCTGATGTCGTGGCCTTCGCCTTCGGTGAAGCCGATCAGCGACATGCCCCAGACCCGCAGGCCGAGTTCGATGAAGGCCAGCCACACCAGCAGATGCGCGAGGGTGTAGAAAAAGCTTTTCAGGCGTTCGGAATACAACGCATGGCGTTTTGGCCCGCGTTGGGGTTTGAGGGCGTGGCGGCGGACGAGGCCGTTGATCACCATGCACAACACCAGCAGCACGGTACAGATCAGCGACTGGCGCAAGGCTGTGCTGGTGTCTCCGGCGGAGACGAAGGTGGCGAACAGGGAAATCCCCACCAGTACCAGCGCCGGCACGTACCAGAAGGTGCCGAGGATATCGATGGTGTCGCTGAGGGCGCGGCGGGTCAGGCGGCGGGACAGTGGCTGGTTGCGGATCAGGTGCGCGATGGGGCGGCGGAAGCGCAGGATGAACAGGCCGGTCGAGAGCGCTGCCAGCACATTGGTGACGGTGGCGGCGGTGTGGGCCAGGTGTACGCCCAGCCCTGCCACCAGACGCGGATCGTTCAGCCCCTCACCGAACGCGGCGAAGCTGCCGATCAGCCACAGCGGGCGGAAGGCCTGATGCCGCAGGATGTAAAGCGCACGGTGGCGGTGCGGGCCGTCGAGTACGGAAAAGGCGATCACGCAGATCGCCGAGAAACAGGTGCCGACCACGAGTGCGTAAGCCAGAACCATCGCCAGGCTTTTGCCCAGGGACGATGGCAGCGCGTAGCTCATGTAGACGGTGATGACCAGGGCGATCATCCACGGTCCGAGCTTGCGCAGGGCGAAGCGCAGCATGTCGAGGGCCCGGGGGTGTTGCGGCAGTTCTTCGGTCAGGCCGAAACGCATGCGCACCCGGTGGCCGAGCCAGATCAGCGCGGCGGCCAGCAGGCTCCAGACCATCAGGATCATGGCGAAGCCGAAGATGATCGGTAGCCATTCGCTGGCCGGCATTATCAGGGCGGACAGTTCGTCCTTGGCCAGTTCGAATTCGGCGGACCAGCGATTGAGCGGGCTGTCGCTGCCGGTGAACTGTTTTTCGAAATTGGCCAGGGTGCCGCCGATCAGGCCCAGAACGCCTTCTTCCGGGGTGGCCTGGGCTTTTTTCGTGGCGTCGCGCAGTTTTTTCAGGTCGCCCAGTAACTGGGTGCGCTGCTGATCGTTTTCCAGGGACTTGATGACTTCGTCGAGTGACTGGCCGAGCGGTTCCTGGGCTTCCGGTTGCGCCTTGTTCGAGCCATTGAGCAGGCCGGGCAGGCTCACCGCGTGGGCAGGCGCCGACGGCAGCAGCGTCATCAGGCAGACGAGGAAAAGGCAGGGCAGGGCAAAGAAACGAGCGAACACTAGGCGGTCAACCTCGCAAGGGGCGGATCGGGCGAGTGTACGAGCCCGCCAGAATCAATGCGAGCCGGGCGCGGATTTATTCGTTGAGTTTGGCGAGGATCTTGTAGACCACGGTGGCCAGGATCATCAGCATGCCGATCCACATGGCGAACACTCCGGCGTTCTTGTCGCGGAAGTTGAAGCCGATCGCCAGCAGAATCATTCCGGACAGGATCGGAATGAGCATGGAGTGGAACGCAGACATCGAGATCATGGCGACAGCCTTGTCGAAGGGGATGACTTGAGTCTAGGTCGCTTTTTGCCGACCGGTGGTGATGTGTATCAGAAATGAGCCGGTTTCGCAGGGCAGGGATCGCAACGCGGAGTTGCGATCCCCATGGTTTCTACGGCAGTTCGCGGCTGGCGTAGAACGCGCTCAGCACTTTCACCAGATGCGCCAGGTCATGGCTGCCGCACAGTTCGCGGATCGAGTGCATGGCGAACGTCGGCAGGCCGATGTCGACGGTGCGCACGCCCAGGTGGCTGGCGGTGATCGGGCCGATGGTCGAGCCGCAGCCCATGTCGCTGCGCACCACGAAGCTTTGCACCGGGACTTCTTCGGCCATGCACAGATGACGGAAGAAACCGGCGGTTTCGCTGTTGGTGGCGTAGCGCTGGTTGCTGTTGACCTTGATCACCGGGCCGGCGTTGAGTTTCGGGCCGTGGTTGGCGTCGTGTTTCTCGGCGTAGTTCGGGTGCACGCCGTGGGCGTTGTCGGCCGAGACCAGCAGGGATTTCTGGATGGTGCGAACGAATTCGTCGCCTTCTGGCAGCAGACGACGCAGGGTCTGCTCGAGCATCGGGCCGTCGGCGCCGCAGGCCGAGCAGGAGCCGACTTCTTCGTGGTCGTTGCACACCAGCACGCAGGTTTCTTCGGTGTCGGCGGTCAGCAGGGCTTGCAGGCCGGCGTAGCACGACAGCAAATTGTCGAGGCGGGCACCGGCGATGAAATCACCGTTCAGGCCGATGACCGCAGCACTCTGGGTGTCGTAGAAGCTCAGCTCGTAATCGAGCACCACATCGGCATTCAGACCGTGCTCGCGGGCCAGTTGATCAGTCAGGACGGCGCGGAAATCCACACGCTCGTCACCTGCGAACTGCGCGAGAATCGGCGGCAGTTCGGTCTGGGCGTTGATGGCCCAGCCCTGGTTGGCTTCACGATTGAGGTGAATCGCCAGGTTGGGAATGATCGCGATCGGGGCCTTGAAGTCGATCAACTGGCTCTCGACCTTGCCGTCGCGGCGGAAGGTGACACGACCGGCCAGCGACAGGTCGCGGTCGAACCACGGTGCCAGCAGTGCGCCGCCGTAGACTTCGACGCCCAGTTGCCAGAAGCCCTGGCGCTGCAATTCCGGTTGCGGCTTGACCCGCAGGCACGGGCTGTCGGTGTGGGCGCCGACCAGACGGATGCCGTCGTGCAGCGGGGAGTTGCGGCCCATCTTGATCGCGACGATCGAGGAGTCGTTACGGGTGACGTAGTAACGGCCATTGGCTTCGGTGTGCCAGGTCTCGCGCTCGTCGAGGCGCACATAACCGGCGGCCTCCAGGCGTTGAACAAGGCTGGCGGTGGCGTGAAACGGGGTAGGGGAGGCCTTGAGGAAGTCGATCAGGCCTTGGTTCAACTCTTCGCGCATAAGAAGCTCCAGACAGCAATGGGCGGGAGTTTAACGCATCGGCCTGATGCTTGGGACATTGTGGTGGGGTCAGAACGGTGCCGGACAGTCGAAGCGCAAGCGCTCACCGGTTTGCGGGTGGGTGAAGCTGAGCATGCTGGCGTGCAGGCACAGACGCGGCCAGGCGGCGAGGGCTTGTTCGTGAGCGTAGAGCCCGTCACCGAGCAGCGGATGACCGATGGACAGCATGTGCACGCGCAACTGGTGCGAACGGCCGGTGATCGGCGTCAGCTCGACACGGCACCAGTCGCCGCAACGCTCCAGCACGCGCCAGAAGGTCAGGGCGTGTTTGCCGAATTCGTGGTCCACGACGTGGCGTGGTTTGGTTGGCGGGTCGTAGCGCAGGGGCAGGTCGATGCTGCCGCTGTCCAGTTCCGGCTGGCCCCAGGCCAGGGCTGTGTAGGCCTTTTCGGTTTCGCGGTCGTGAAACTGCCGCGACAGTTCGCGGTGGGTGTCGGCGTCGCGGGCCAGCAGGATGATGCCGGAGGTTTCCCAGTCCAGACGATGGACGATACGTGCTTCCGGGTAGCCGTTTTCCTGCAGGCGAGTGATCAGGCAGTCCTTGTTGTCGTCGGCCCGGCCGGGCACCGAGAGCAACAGGGTCGGTTTGTTCACCACCAGTACGGCGGCGTCCTGATAAATGATGTGGATGTTGGACAGCGGCATTAAAACAGCCTCGTAACAAATGCCAACGGCGGCTCAGGGCCCCTCCGGTGTCGGAAGGGCCCTGAGCCGCCGTCGTTCCTGCCGGATCGACTCAGCGATCGGGCAGGGTGATGTTGAGTTCCAGAATCGAGCAGCTGCCCTGGCTTTCCAGTGCCACGTGTACGTCGTCGTTGCCGATGTTGACGTACTTGCGGATCACTTCCACCAGTTCCTTCTGCAAGGATGGCAGGTAGTCAGGGGTGCTGCGCTGGCCGCGTTCATGCGCCACGATGATCTGTAGACGCTCTTTCGCGACCGAGGCGGTACTTGGCTTTTTGTTGGCACGAAAGAAGTCAAAAAGGTTCATTACCTACCTCCAAACAGACGCTCGAAGAATCCCTTCTTCTCGACATTCAGGAACCGGTGTTCTTTTTCCTTGCCCAGCAAGCGATCAACGGTATCGCTGTAGGCCTGGCCGGCGTCGCTCTGGTCGTCGAGGATAACCGGGACGCCCTGGTTGGAAGCCTTGAGCACGGCCTGGGATTCCGGAATGACACCCAGCAGGCGCACGGCGAGGATTTCCTTGACGTCTTCGACGCCCAGCATTTCGCCTTTTTCGACGCGCTCCGGGTGGTAGCGAGTGATCAGCAGGTGTTCCTGGATCGGCTCTTCGCCGCGTTCGGCGCGACGGGACTTGCTGGCCAGCAGGCCGAGCATGCGGTCCGAGTCACGTACCGAGGAGACTTCAGGGTTGGTCACGACGATCGCTTCGTCAGCGAAGTACATGGCCAGGTGGGCGCCTTTCTCGATGCCCGCCGGGGAGTCGCAGACCACGAACTCGAATTGTTCCTTGAGCTCCATCAGGACTTTTTCCACGCCTTCCTGGGTCAGCGCGTCCTTGTCACGGGTCTGGCTGGCGGCCAGTACGTAGAGGTTTTCCAGGCGCTTGTCTTTGATCAGGGCCTGTTGCAGGTTGGCTTCGCCGTTGACCACGTTGACGAAGTCATACACCACGCGGCGCTCGCAACCCATGATCAGGTCGAGGTTACGCAAGCCCACGTCGAAGTCGACGATCACTGTTTTGTGGCCGCGCAGAGCGAGGCCGGTACCGATAGCGGCGCTGGTGGTGGTCTTACCCACACCACCCTTGCCGGATGTAACCACGAGAATCTTGGCCAAGGTGTTTCACCCCTAAGGAAGAAGGACTGTTCAGCCCCTGAAAAACATCTCTTGAAAACTACTGCAGTCGGACAGCCTTGGCTGGAATTCGGCTTTTGGCCTTTTTCCTACTTCGTTTGAGCCGTTTTCGCTACGTTTTAGAGATGCTTGGAAAATGCGGCAGTATCCGTTAAAGCCGAATGATGTTCAACACGTCGCCCGACAGGCTGACCTGTACGCCCGAACCCCACATCGGATCGCGACGCAGGTCTTCGGAAACCTTGTAGTGGCCTGCGATGGAGATCAGTTCAGCGCTCAATTGCTGACAGAAAATCCGCGCCTTGGTGTCGCCCTTGACCCCGGCCAGCGCACGACCGCGCATCGGGCCGTATACATGGATGTTGCCATCGGCGAGAAGTTCCGCCCCCGGACTGACCGAGGACACCACCACCAGATCGCCACCTTGCGCATATATCTGTTGGCCACCACGTACTGGCGTGGTGATGACGCGGGTCGGTTTGACGGTCGGCTCCGGCGGCTTTTCCGGCTTCTTCGGTGCAACGGGTTCGGCGGTTTCCAGCGGCCGTTCGCGGGCGCCGGACGGCGGCAGCACCGGGATGTCGATGGCGATGGCGGCAGCGATGTCTTCGATGCGACTGGCGCGGATCGCCAGGGTGCGCAGGCCGTGCTGGCGACACACGCGCATCAGGCCCGGCAGATCGACCGCGCCTTCGCCCGGCGGCAGCTTGTCCAGCGCCAGGACCAGCGGCGCGTTGCTGAAGAAGTTCGGTGCCTGGGCGACTTTGGCGGCCAGTTGCCGATCGAGGCTGTCCAGGTCGTTACGGGACAGCTCGAGCACCGTGATGGCGAGCATGCTGCCCTTCAACTGGAACACGGGATCTTGGTCTGGCGATTCGTTTTGGCTCATGTCGGCATACAACGGCTTGTCACTAAAAGTGCCGAGACTTATAACGAGAACGCCCGCCAGCCGCAAGCCGGGCTGAACGATGTAGAATGCGCGGCCACTTATTTACGGAAGCTTTAATGGATCGCCCGCGTTTTCGAAAAGCATTTCTCGCGCCACGCTTCTGGCCGCTCTGGTGCGGCCTGGGGCTGTTGTGGCTGACGGTGCAGTTGCCCTATCCGGCATTGCTGGCCATCGGTCGTTTTCTCGGCGCCCTGATGTATCGCTTCGCCGGCGACCGGCGGCGCATTGCCAAACGCAATCTGGAACTGTGTTTCCCGGAAAAATCCGCCGCCGAGCGCAAACGCCTGCTCAAGGAAAACTTCGCCTCCACCGGCATCGCGTTCTTTGAAATGGCGATGAGCTGGTGGTGGTCCCGTCAGCGTCTGGCAAAACTGGCCCATGTCGAAGGCCTCGAGCACCTGCAAAACGCCCAGCGCGAAGGCAAGGGCGTGATTCTGATGGCGGTGCATTTCACCACCCTGGAAATCGGCGCGGCGCTGCTCGGTCAGCAGCACACCATCGACGGCATGTACCGCGAGCACAAGAACCCGCTGTTCGATTTCATCCAGCGTCAGGGCCGCGAGCGGCACAATCTCGATTCGCTGGCAGTGGAGCGCGACGACGTGCGCGGCATGCTCAAGCTGCTTCGTTCCGGGCGCGCTATCTGGTACGCACCGGATCAGGATTACGGCGCCAAGCAGAGCATCTTCGTGCCGCTGTTCGGCATTCAGGCCGCCACCGTCACCGCCACCAGCAAGTTCGCCCGGCTGGGCAAGGCGCTGGTGGTGCCGTTCACTCAGGAGCGCCTGGCGGACGGCAGCGGCTATCGTCTGGTGATCCATCCGCCGCTGGAAGGTTTCCCCGGCGAGACCGAAGAAGCCGATTGCCTCCGCATCAATCAGTGGGTGGAAGGCGTGTTGCGCGATTGCCCCGAGCAATACCTGTGGGCGCACCGGCGCTTCAAGAGCCGTCCACCGGGCGAGCCGAAGCTGTACGCCAAACGTCGTTGATTCACCCCACCCCATAAGCACCACGGAGCGTTGCGATGAGCCCAGCTGAACCGGTCACAGGTTTGATTCTTTCCGGCGGCGGGGCTCGGGCGGCGTATCAGGTGGGGGTGCTGGCGGCGATTGCCGAATTGCTGCCACTGGGCGCGGATAATCCGTTCCCGGTGATCGTCGGTACCTCGGCCGGGGCGATCAACGCGGTCAGCCTCGCCAGCGGCGCCACGGACTTTCGCGCCGCCATCGAACGCCTGACCCTGTTCTGGCAAGGCTTTCGCAGCCATCGCGTGCTGCGCAGCGACTGGCCGGGGGTGATCCGCCAGGCCAGTCGTTTCGTCAGTCACAGCCTGCTGGGCATGGGCCGGCAAATGCCGGTGGCGCTGCTCAACAGTTCGCCGCTGCGTCATCTGCTCAACGAAAAACTGCACATGCCCGGCATTGCCGAGTCCATCGCCCGCAAGCAATTGCATGCGGTGGCGGTGACCGCGTTCGGCTACGAATCCGGACAAGCGGTGACCTTCTATCAGGGCGGCGGCAGCATCGATGCCTGGCTGCGCCATCGGCGCATTGGCGTGCCGACTCAACTGACCGTGGAGCACTTGCTCGCCAGTTCGGCGATCCCGCTGTTGTTCGCGCCGGTGAAAATCGGCGAGGAATACTTTGGCGATGGCGCGGTGCGGCAGTCGGCGCCGATCAGCCCGGCGCTGCACCTGGGCGCGAGCCGGGTGCTGGTGGTCGGTGTCAGCGGCAACCCGCGCGGGTTCGACCCGGCACAACCGCTGGAGCGCACTTATACCGGTCAGCAGCCGACGCTGGCGCAGATCGGCGGGCACATGCTCAACAGCACCTTCATTGACAGCCTGGAGAGCGATATCGAGCTGCTCCAGCGTCTGAACCAGTTCAGCCATCTGATGCCCGAAGGCACGCCGATACGCACGCTGGGCGTGGCGCCGGTGGACGTGCTGGTGATCTCGCCAAGTCAGCCGATCGATGAAATCGCGGCGCGGCATCGTCAGGAACTGCCGGCGGCATTGCGGCTGTTCTTGCGTGGGCCGGGGGCGACTAAAACGAGCGGGGCAGGGGTGTTGAGTTACTTGCTGTTCGAGGCGGGGTATTGCAGTGAACTGATCGACCTTGGACGGCGCGATGCGCTGGCCAAGCGCGATGAGCTGTGCCGGTTTCTCGGGATTGGCGAGGCGGTGATTCCGGCTTGAAACCGATGGCGCCCGGGTGGGCGCCATCGGTATCACTATCAGAAGTGGAACTTCACCAGGAAGCTGGTCACGTTCTGATTGGTGGTGAAGCCACGGGTGTCGTCGATCCCGTACTTGTCTTTCCAGTAGTCGTATTCAACACCGACGTACAGCTGCTTCTCGCCGAAATTCAGCGCCTTGCCCAGGTCGTATTTGACCTGTGGGTTGAAGTGCAGGTTGGCGTGGTATTCGCCTTTGCTGTTGACGTCGTTGTCGACCACCCAGTCCATGTAGCCGTCGATCAGCACGTTCGAGTTGCCGACCGGAATGGTATAGGACCAGACCGGCGTGATCTGCCAGACGTTGTCACCCGGACGCGAGCCTTCGGTGTGGCGCTGGTAGAAGTTCAGCTGGAAGTAGTCGAAGCCCGGAATCGCCAGGTCGAAGCCTGGACCGATCAGGTAGGACTCGACGTCGCCTTCGCCGAACTCGTAGGTCATGGCCAGCAGTACGTCTTTGATCGGGCCGAATTCGATCTTCTGGTCGAGCACCTTGCCCAGCGAGATACGTGGCTGGAACTCACCGTAATAGGTGTTGTTGCCGACGCCGCCGTCAGGCTTGCCGTTGTAGAAAATCTTGTCGACGAACAGGAAGTTGTCGCCGTACTTCCAGGCATCGGCGTGCTCGAAAGTGACGGTCTGCTGGATGGCCGGGTTGACCTTGAAGTCTTTGCCGTACAGGTAGGTCAGGCTGTTGTTCTGCCATTGCAGCAGGCCGTCGGCCATGGCCTGGCCCCCCGCCAGCATGGTTCCCGCAAGCATCAGGCTGGTGCTCATACGTTTCATTCGGTTGCTCCCAAAGTAGGTATTCCACGTTTATTTTTTTGAGTCGGCGCTCTGGTGTGGCGCCTTTTTTCGTTACCGCAAAAATCATCCATTCGGTCAGCTTTAATGCTGTTAGCAAGAGCTGAGCCAAGGCTTTTCGAAAAGCAAAAAAACGCCCGTCGGCTGCTGAAAAACAGTCGATTGAGCGTGTTTTCGGGACGCCTCGGTACTGACCGGGGCCGGGATAAGTTGGCCTGTCGGTCAGGAATTAAATCCGGGCTTTTTTTTAGACCGAATTCAGGAGGCCGCGGAGAATACTGACTCAACGGCCAGGCCTCAAGTGCCCCGCAACAGAGCACCGACGACAGGTAGGCGGCACGGTTGCGGGTCATCTTAGAAGTGCACCTTCACCAGCAGGCTGGCGGTGTTCTGATTGGTGTCGAGGTTGTGGCTGCTTTCGACCCCGTATTTGTTCTTCCAGTAGCTGTATTCGGTGCCGACATACAGCTGCTTCTGACGCCAGCCGAGGGCTTTGCCCAGGTCGTATTTGATCTGCGGATTGATGTGCAGGTTGGCGTGATAGGTGCCGCGGGAGTTCTCGTCGTTGTCGACGACCCAGTCGAGATAGCCGTCGATCAGCACGTCGGAATTGCCCAGCGGAAAGCTGTAGGACCAGCCCGGAGTGATCTGCCAGACACCATCGCCCGGGCGCGGGCCTTCGGTCTGGCGGCGGAAGATGTTCAGGGTGACGTAGTTGAAGCCTGGCACTTTCAGGTCGAAGCCGGGGCCGATCAGATAGGCCTCGCTCTCGCCTTCGCCGTACTCGTAAGTCATCGCCAGCAGCACGTCCTTGATCGGGCCGAATTCGATCTTCTGGTCGAAGATCTTGCCGAACGAGAAGCGCGGGGTGAATTCGCCGTAGTAGGTGTGCGGGCCTTTGTTGCGGTCTTCCTGGCCGTTGTAGAAGATCTTGTCGACGAACAGGAAGTTGTCGCCGTACTTCCACTTGTCGGCATGCTCGAACGTCACCGTCTGCTGGATCGACGGGTTGATCGCAAAGTTCTTGCCGTACAGGTAGCTCAGGCTGTTGGTCTGCCACAGCAATAAATCGCCGGCCATGGCTTGTGATGCGGCCAGCAGGCCGCCGCTCAACAACACGTTGGTTTGAGTCCGGATCATCTGTTGCTCCCTCTTGTTTTTATTGTTTGAGGCAAAGCTGTCGCGAGGGGGCAGGCGTTGGCGAGCCCCCTTTTTTACTCTTCGGATCAGTGCGGGTGTGCGTGACAGTCGTTGATGGCCGCGCGCTCGGCGCCGCCCAGGATGTTGAACAACAGGTTCAGCGTCAGCGCGCTGAGGGTGGCCATGGCGATCCCGCTGTGGGTGATCGGGCTCATCCACAATGGCAGGTGGGCGAAGAATTCCGGACGTACCACCGGAATCAGGCCCATGCCGATGCTTACCGCCACCAGCAATTGATTGCGTCGGTCACCGATGTCGGCTTCCTGCAGGATCTTGATACCGGTGGCCGCCACCATGCCGAACATCGCAATCGCCGCACCACCGAGTACTGCCGGTGGAATCGACGCCACCAGGAACGCCGCTTTCGGCAGCAGGCTGAGGACGATCAACAGACCGCCGGCAACGATGGTCACCGAGCGGCAGCGCACGCCGGTCATCTGCACCAGACCGATGTTCTGCGCGAAGGAGGAGTGGGTGAAGGTGTTGAAGAAACCGGCAACGAACGATGCGCCGGCATCACACAGCAAGCCGCGACGCAGCATGCGCGGGCAGACTTCCTGACCGGTGATCTTGCCCAGCGCGAGGAACATCCCGGTGGACTCGACAAAGATGATCACCACCACCAGACACATCGACAGGATCGGCGCCAGTTCGAACTTCGGCATGCCGAAATGCAGCGGGGTGACGAACTGAACCCATGGCGCGTTGGCCATGCCGCTCAGGTCGACCATGCCGATGGCGCCGCAGAGCACGTAGCCCAGGCACATGCCGATCAGCACGGAAATGTTGACCCAGAAACCGCGCATGAAGCGGTGGATCAGCAGAATGGTCGCCAGCACCAAAGCGGCGATGGCCAGATAAATCGGTGAACCGAATTGAGCGGCGCCAGCGCCGCCACCGGCCCAGTTCACGGCCACGGGGAACAGCGACAGACCGATCGAGGTGATGACCGTGCCGGTCACCAGCGGCGGGAAGAAACGTACGACCTTGGACATGAACGGCGCGATGATCATGCCGAAGAACCCGGCGGCAATGGTCGCGCCGAAGATCCCTTGCAGACCGATGCCGGGCATGCCGGCCATGGCGACCATGCTGCCGACGGCGGCGAAACTGGCGCCCATCATCACCGGCATGCGAATGCCCATCGGGCCTATCCCCAGGGATTGCACGATGGTGGCGATGCCGGCGACCAGCAGGTCGGCGTTGATCAGGAAGGCGATTTCTTCACGACTCAGGCCAGCGGCCTGTCCGATGATCAGCGGTACCGCGATGGCGCCGCCGTACATCAGCAGAACATGTTGCAAACCGACCAGGATCAGTTGCAAAAGGGGCAAACGCTGAATGGCGGGTGCGTCGGGGATGCGCGCTTTGGACAGCTCGGACATGCAACACCTCGGATCTTTTTTATTCTTGTGATTGAACAGCTGCCGGGTTGCTCACAGCTGTTTCTTTGCATCAGGTAAACCGCGTTGCGGCAATTCGCTGGCAAGCCAGCTCCCACACAGGCAGTGCAAAACCCTGTGGGAGCTGGCTTGCCAGCGATGCTTTTACTGCTTAGTTGGTCTGGGCTCCCTGGGCGATCCATGCACCGATCAGGTCACGTTCCTGCTGGGTCATCTGTGTGATGTTGCCCAGTGGCATGATCTGCGTGGTGATGGCTTGCGCCTGGATCCGCGCCGCGTTCTGGCGGATCTGCTCGGGGGTGTCGAACATCACACCGGCCGGGGCAGCGCTGAACAGCGGGCTGGTCGGTTTGGCCGAATGGCAGACCGCGCAGCGTTCCTGGATCACGTTGTGCACCTTGTCGAACGCTGGGCCGGCGTTGGACGCCTGAGCCGGAGCGGCGGCCGGTGCAGCAGGTGCAGCAGCAGCTGGTTGTGCCGCTTCAGCCGGTTTCGCGCCACCACCCAGGGCCGTTTCCGGCAGCGGCTGGTACTCGATTTTCGCAGGAGCCTTGGCCACGTCTGGCGCGGTCGGCATCGGCGCAGGGCCGGTGACGTAGGCCAGGGTGATCATGCCTACCGCTGCCACCGGCAGGGTCCAGGCAAACTTGTGGCTGTCGTGACGGGTGTTGAAGTAGTGACGCACCAACACCGCCAACACTGCGATCCCGGCCAGGATCAGCCAGTTGTACTGGCTGCCATAAGTGCTCGGGAAGTGGTTGCTGATCATGATGAACAGCACCGGCAGGGTGAAGTAGTTGTTGTGACGCGAACGCAGCAGGCCTTTGGCCGGCAGCGCCGGATCCGGCGTGCGGTTCTCGGCGATCGCGGCCACCAGTGCGCGCTGTGCCGGCATGATGATGCGGAACACGTTGCCGACCATGATGGTGCCGATGATCGCGCCGACGTGCAGGTACGCACCACGACCGCTGAACACCTTGCTGAAGCCAAACGCCGCGCCGATGATCAGCACGAACAGGATAAAGCCAAGCAGAGCAGGTTTCTTGCCGAGGGGCGAATCGCAGAGGAAGTCGTAGATGAACCAGCCGGCGATCAGCGAACCGATGCCGATGGCCACACCTTCAGGGCCGGTCAGGCCGCTGCCGGGTGCCACGAGGTAGAGCACGGGGTTGGAGTAGAACACCACGCACAGCAGCGCTATCCCCGACATCCAGGTGAAATAGGCTTCCCATTTGAACCAGTGCAGGTTCTCCGGCATCGACGGAGGGGCCAGTTTGTATTTTTCCAGGTGATAGATACCGCCGCCGTGGATCGCCCACAGATCACCGGCAAGACCGGTTTTCGGGTTGACGCGGTTGAGGTTGTTCTCCAGCCAGACGAAGTAGAACGACGCGCCGATCCAGGCCACGCCAGTGATCATGTGAACCCAGCGCACGCTCAGGTTCAGCCATTCCAACAGATGTGCTTCCACAGTCTTTACCTCTCGCCCGTCACTCTTGTTGTCGAGTGATCGGACCTTCTCTTATTGGTGGGGGGCGAGGATCAAACGCTCATCCTCTTTGAAAAAATGCTCATCGCAGTTATTGCCTGTGCCACTGCGATCAACCACCAGGAAGTCATCCCGCTTTTCGATCGTCAGCACCGGGTGGTGCCAGACGCCGCGATGGTAATTGATGCCCTGCCTGCCGTTGGTGACGAAGGCGCGGACCAAGCCTGATACAGGTACATCGCCAAGTGGCGCGACCACGATCAGAAAGGGGTTGCCGAGCAGCGGAATGAAAGCCTGGCTGCCCAGCGGATGGCGTTCCAGCATGCTTACGGTCAGCGGCATGTCCTGCGCGTCGGCGCGGAAGATGCTGATGATCGCGTTGTCCTCGGGCGTAGCGGTTTCGACCGTCGCCAGTTTGTGGAAGCGCATGGTCGAACCGTTGTTGATCATGAAGTGATCGCTGCCGTCGGTTTCGATCACGTCACCGAACGGGGCGAAGGCTTCTTTGGTCAGCGGTTCAATCGTCAATGTGCGCATGCTGTTCTTTTCCGAATTCTGTGTTGTTGGTTCTGCTTTGTGTAAGGAGGGAGCAAGCTCCCCCCTTACAGGATTCAACGCTTACTTGGCGACCTTGCCGAACAGGCGCAGGCGGCTCACACCACCGTCCGGGAATACGTTCAGACGGATGTGGGTGATCGGGCCCAGTGCCTTGATCTGCTCGACGAAGGTGTGTTCGGCGTGCATTTCCAGCTTCTGGCTCGGCAGCAGTTCGCGCCAGAACAGCGACTGGGTTTCGATCTGGCTGTCGGTGCCGCCTTTTACGAACGCGCCCTGGATCGAGCAGCTGTCCGGGTAGTTGCCCTTGAAGTGCAGGGTGTCGACGACGATTTTCTCGATCTCGCCCGGGTGGCCCAGTGCGACGATCACCCAGTCATTGCCTGGCGTGCGACGACGTGCGGTTTCCCAGCCGTCGCCCATGTTGATGCCACGGCCCGGGTTGAGGATGTTGCTCATACGGCCGAAGTGTTCGTCGGAGCAGGCGAGGGCGCGGCCACCGTTGAGGGCTGCAGCCAGGTCGACTTGCTCGTTGTCGCCAACTGCCGACCAGTCGCGGAACGGAATGCCGTACACGCGCAGACGGGCCACGCCGCCATCCGGGTAGATGTTGAAGCGCAGGTGGCTGAATGCCTTGTCGTTGCTGATTTCGTGGTAGTGGTGGCTGTTGCCTTGCAGCTCGACGGCCGACAGCACTTCGGTCCACTGGGTGTTTTCGTCCGGCTCGCCCGAGGCCAGGAAGCACGCTTCCAGCGAGGCCGATGGCGGGAAGTTGCCGGTGAAGAATGAAGTGTCGATGTCCACGCCTTTGATCGAACCCGGTACGCCCAGGCGGATTACCGCGCTGTCGTAGCCTTCGAAGCGCTTGCGGCGCGATTCCCAGCCGTCCATCCACTTGCCGTTGTCGTCGAACACGCCCTCCTTCCACACGGCCGGGGTCGGCTGAAACAGACGATTGGCGTCTGCGAACCAGTCATCGGTGACCGAGATGATTTTGGTGCCCAGACGGGCATCGGCCAGGTTGACGAACTTCTCGAAAGGTACGGCGTAAGCTTTCATTCTTCTTGTCTGCCTTTAAATAAGTGGCTTGGGATGCTTGCGAGGCCCTGGGCGTTCTCCGCGTCTGACACGCTCGGGCCAGGCTTGCTAGAGAGTCAGTAAACGGAACAGGGCAATCTTGTTGATCTCCGCCAGCGCACATTTGAACTCGGTGTCGACCGGGTTGTGAATGCGCGTTTCGAACGCCGCGAGGATCTGATGCCGGTTGCTGCCTTTTACCGCCATGATGAAGGGAAACTTGAACTTGGCCTTGTAGGCGTCGTTCAGCTCGGTGAAGCGAGAAAACTCTTCGGCCGTGCATTGGTGAATACCGGCGCCAGCCTGTTCATTGGTGCTGGCCTCGGTCAGTTGGCCCTGGACAGCGGCTTTGCCGGCCAGGTCCGGGTGAGCGTTGATCAGTGCCAGCTGACTGGCGTGATCGGCGCTCAACAGGATGTCGCTCATGCGCTGGTGCAGGGTTTCGATCTGGTCGATCGAGGCGTCCTGGCCCAGGTCGAAGGCCTTCTCGGCCACCCATGGCGAATGTTCGTAGATGTCGGCGAAGGCTTTGACGAAGGCGTCGCGGCTCAGGGTCGACGGTTTCAGGGTTTGAAAGGTGCTCATTTGGCAGCCCCTTGGTACGGGTGGGTTTCGTGCCAGTGACGGGCGATGTCGACGCGACGGCTGAACCACACCTGTTCATGACTTTTAGCGTATTCGATAAAGCGCTTGAGCGAAGCCAGACGCGCCGGACGGCCCACCAGACGGCAGTGCAGGCCGATCGACAGCATCTTCGGTGCTTCGGCGCCTTCGGCGTAGAGCACGTCGAACGCGTCTTTGAGGTATTCGAAGAAATCGTCACCCTTGTTGAAACCCTGGACCTGGGTGAAGCGCATGTCGTTGGTGTCCAGGGTGTACGGGATCACCAGGTGCGGCTTGCCGGTCGGGTTATTCGGTTCCCAGTAGGGCAGGTCGTCGTCATAGGTATCGCAGTCGTAAAGGAAACCGCCTTCTTCCATTACCAGACGACGGGTGTTCGGGCCGGTGCGACCGGTGTACCAGCCCAGCGGGCGTTCGCCGGTGAGTTCGGTGAGGATGCGGATCGCCTCGAGCATGTGCTCGCGTTCCTGGGCTTCGTCCATGTACTGATAGTCGATCCAGCGGTAGCCGTGGCTGCAGATCTCGTGACCGGCTTCGACCATCGCGCGGATCACGTCCGGGTGACGCTGGGCGGCCATGGCCACGGCAAAGATGGTCAGCGGAATGTCGAATTCCTTGAACAGTTTCAGGATCCGCCAGACGCCGGCACGGCTGCCATACTCGTAAAGCGATTCCATGCTCATGTTGCGCGCGCCTTGCAGCGGTTGAGCGGCAACCATTTCCGAGAGGAAGGCTTCCGACTCTTTGTCGCCGTGCAGGATGTTGCGCTCGCCGCCTTCTTCGTAATTGAGCACGAACGACAGGGCGATGCGGGCATTGCCCGGCCAGTGTGGGTGAGGAGGGTTACTGCCGTAACCGATCAGGTCGCGTGGGTAGTCAGCGCTCACTGCAGTCTTCCTTCTTATTCGTTGACAGATTGTGTGGCGCCCTGGAGGTCGGATGGCAGGCTGGCGTCACAGCGATGGGCTGATTGTATACAACTTTATTCTCAATTTGTAAGCCTGAATTTTCGCATTTTTCACCGGCTGTCATCTTTTGCTGTTAACGGCGTGAACCTGCAAGAAACCTGCCTGACCAGTCAGCTAATGGTTCAGGGGTTCAATGAATGCTTGCTTCTCGGGCAGATCCCCGGGAAATCGCGGGATGGCGGAGGTGAGCGGAAAAATGTCGTTTTTATTGTGTACAATTTTTTTGAAAAGTGTCTTAATCAGTCGCTCGCCGCAGCTTTTCGTGCTCCGAAACGGTGCGGTCTCCTTTCAACTGACTTCGGGAGGCGCGAAGTCTGACTGCTCCACGCAGGCAGGCGCGCAGAATCAATGGGACGTTTGACAACACACGTTTTGGACGCTGCACACGGTTGCCCGGGCAGCTCGATCAAGGTCGAGCTGTACCGCGTTGAAGGTTCGCACCTGGAATTGGTCGCCAGTGCGCTTACCAACAGCGATGGCCGGGTCGATGCGCCGCTGCTGCAAGGCGATGACTACCGTACCGGTGTCTATCAGGTTCAGTTCCACGCTGGCGATTACTACCGCGCCCGTGGCGTCCAGTTGCCTGAGCCGGCATTCCTGGACGTGGTGGTGCTGCGGTTCGGCATTTCTGCCGAACAGGATCACTACCACGTACCGTTGCTGATCTCGCCTTACAGCTATTCCACGTACCGGGGCAGCTGACCCCCAAGCAGCTGCCCCTGCCGGGAAGCGACTGCGCATATAGCTTCTTTGGTCTTTCGCCCGCTCACACTGCGGGCTTTTTTTCGCCTCGTCAAAAGCGTTCCGGATCACAGGTTCGCAAGCGTTCCGAGCCTCGACTCATCATCCCTGACGATGAAAATGCTGTCCGGTTGCGAAGCATGAATCTGAGATCCACCCTTGAGCCACGCAAGCCTTTTTTCGGCGTGCGCCTGGAGGATTTCCTGCAATGCCGGGTACCCGACCTGGGTGTTCAACCGGGCGTCGGCAGCATCGGGGCCGGAATTCAAAGGTTGATGAATTTTCTTGCCCCTGACGCGATGCAGGCTGATGAAAAAGACCAAGGGATGATTCTTCCGACGAAACACCAGGGCCGGAAAGGCATTCGAAGGCGTGGGCGTGAAAACGTCATAGCCCTGACGTTTCAGAATGTCTGCCATGAGCCGTTTGAGTTCGAGGCCGGTCTGTGTCGTTTTGAAATAGTCCCATTCCTGCTTCGTCAGGTCGAAGTCCAGTCGTTCAAGGGGGCCTTCCGGGGTCAGGGCTGGCAGGTTCAGGGTCCGGGCGAGTCCCGGACCGCTGCTGGACGTCGGGAGAGTCGGGAGCATCAGCAACGGATCGGCCAACTGAGGTCGAGGCGCGCTGTTGCCACTTTTCCAATCGTTGAACGTTTGCCTGAGGCGAGTCAGACCCACGCCGGTTGCAATATCCCCATCGTTGGCCAGTGCGAATTGATGTCTGGCCACCTTGTTCACCGAGGTCTCCGACAACAGTGGAAAATAAGTCGCGATGTACTGCTTCAGCGGGTGTTGAAAGGGCAGGTTTGGATCGATCTCCCACTGATTGGCAGGCGGAACACGGATCGCACCTCTGGGTTGCTGCATCAGGTCAGTGCCGAGGATGCGTTCCATGTAGTCGAAGTCATACACCCAGTGTTCCGGATTCTTGATGTAGACGATCGGGTGATCCGGGTCGGTACCGCGCGGCACAAGCAGAAACCGGATGCCATCGACTTCAATGCTGCCGATGGATGCCTGCTGGGGTGGCGCATCCCATTTCTTCCACGGGTCGGACCATTCCTCACCCGTCGCGGTGGAAGAGCGTTTGGGCGCGACAACGTCTTGCGGATCATCATCCGGGTTTCGCAGGCGCTTGAGCGTCAATCTGGAATCGCCGCCGCCGGCACTCTCGTCGCTGGGTTTCACGCGCCAGGTGAGGGTACCTTCCACCCGTTCGAGTCGCGGACCGGAAGGTCTGTAGTCGCTGTTCAATCTGGCCCGGAAATGGTTTTCCGAATCAATGCCCAGCAACACGGTTCCCCCTTCCTGAAGATCCACGAAGTGTCTCTGCGTCCCGAGTTCCCGAATGCCGGAAAGCGCATTCGGCTCCGGAAGTCTGGATAGCTGATTGGGTGCAAGGAAAAAGTGCTCGATCGGCGCATGGATTACGACAGGGGTGATATGGGTCTCGGCCGGAAGGTCGACGATCTCCAGAGGTGCATGCCGGGAGGCGCTTGATTGATCCGACGTCCTCAGGTGATCGACAGATACTCGGTCTTCGCCGTGGGGCGCGATGTTCAGCGGCAATCTGTGGAGTGCCGGAGGCCCGACGTCGGGAAGGGTGAAAGGCGTTTCGGGGGAGGTGGTCGATGCACCGGGTTTTATTGGGCGTTTGGGGCTCATGGGTATTTCACTCGCAAGGTCGATTCACGTTGATCTGGCCAGAAGAGGCTGGATGTTCGGTGAATCAACGCTGCGAGGTGCGGTACATATATCTATGCGCCAGGCGAAATATTGCCGGGTGTTGCCCGCTCTCGATGGCCTCAGTGACTGCTCAACAATGAGGCTGCGCCTGCGCCGCCAAACAGTCCGGCACTGATGCGGTTGAACCAGCTCTGGCCCTTGCCGCTGCGCAAGTAGCGCGCGGCACCGTGGGCGCCGAGGCCGTAGGTCAATTTGCACAGCAGATCAAGCACGGTCCAGGTCGCGATCATCACCAGCAGTTGTGGCAGAAACGGCTGTTCGGCGCTGAGGAATTGCGGCAGAAACGCGGCGAAGAACAGGATATCTTTCGGATTGCTGGCGCCCAGCATGAATGCACGTCCGAAGAGTGCACGAAAGCGTGGAACCGGTGCCGCCTGCGGCACTTCTGCGCCAACCGATGGCTGACGCGATTGCTGCCAGCTCTGCCAGGCGAGGTAGAACAGGTAAATTGCACCGACGATCTTCAGCGCGCTGAAGAGTTTTTCCGACGCCAGCAGCAGGGCGCCCAGCCCCAGTGCCGAAGCGCTGAGCAGGCAGATCGACGCACTGACACCACCCAGAAACGCCGGGTAAGAACGACGCAGACCGTAATTCAGACTGTTGCTGATCATCAGCAACGACAGTGGCCCCGGAATCAGGATCACCACCAGCGCAGCGCCGCTGAACAGCAGCCAGGTTTCCAGACTCATCACTTTCTCCTTTTTATCGTTATCAAGAATGTGCAAAAGCCCCACCCGCAAGGGTGAGGCTGTTTTGACGCTCGAACCGCGTGTCGCTTACAGAAAGATGAACTTGGCGATGAAGATCGCGCAGAGCACCCACAGGCTGACCGAAATCTCTTTGTACTTACCGGTGCCGGCCTTCAGCGCGACATAGGTAATGAAGCCCAGCGCGATACCGTCGGCGACCGAGAAGGTCAGTGGCATCATGATCGCGGTGACGATGGCCGGAATGCTGTCGGTCGCTTCGTCCCATTCGATGTGCGCCATGCCGCCCATCATCAGCATCGCTACATAAATCAGCGCGCCTGCAGTGGCATAGGCGGGAATCATGCCGGCCAGCGGGGCAAAGAACATCGCGGCTATAAATAGCACACCAACGGTCACTGCGGTAAGACCAGTCCGACCACCAGCGGCTACACCGGCGGCACTTTCCACGTAGCTGGTGACCGGCGGTACGCCGACCACTGCACCGAATACGCTGGAGGCGGAGTCGGCTTTCATGGCGCGGGAGAGGTTTTCGATGCGGCCGTCAGCGCCCACCAGATTGGCGCGCTGGGCAACGCCCATCAGGGTGCCGGCGGTGTCGAACATGTGCACGAAAAGGAAGGCCAGCACGACGCTGATCATGCTGACGTTGAACACGCCGGCGACGTTCATGGCCATGAAGGTCGGCGCCAGGCTTGGAGGAGTCGACATGATGCCCGAGTAGTGCACGATGCCCAGGCCCCAGCCTGCCAGGGTCACTGTGATGATGCTGATGAGGATTGCGCCAAATACCCTGTGGTAGCTGAGGATCGCGATCATCAGGAAGCAGATGGCGGCGAGCAGCGGGCCCGGTTCACGCAGCGAGCCGAGCTTGATCAGCGTGGCCGGGCTGTCGACGACGATACCGGCGGTTTTCAGGCCGATCAGCCCGAGGAACAGACCCACACCGGCACCCATCGCAAAGCGCAGGCTGACCGGGATGCTGTTGAGCAGCCATTCTCGGATCCGCGAAAAGGTCAGGATCATGAACAGCACGCCCGAGACGAACACCGCACCGAGGGCGGTTTCCCAGTTGTAGCCCATGGTGCCGACCACGGTGTAGGTGAAGAATGCGTTGAGGCCCATGCCCGGCGCCAGGCCCACCGGCCAGTTGGCGTACAGGCCCATCAGCAGGCAGCCCAGTGCGGCGGCGATGCAGGTGGCGACGAAGGCCGCACCGTGATCGATCCCGGCATCGGCCATGATGTTCGGGTTGACGAAAATGATGTAGGCCATGGTGATGAAGGTTGTCAGACCGGCGATCAGCTCGGTCTTCACCGTGGTGCCATGCAAGCTGAGTTTAAAGAGGCGTTCCAGCAGGCCATTGCGTAACGGCGGCGAGAGTTCCAGCGTCGATGCTTCGGATTTGCGGCTTTCCACAGCGAGTACTCCTCAAGAGTTTTATTGTTATTTCCAGGGCCGGACCCTATGAGGGGGTGGCAGCGGCCCTTTGAGGCATACGCGAATTTGTTGACCATGCGGTCAGGAACTCGCACGCAGTGGATTATGCTTTTGTATACAAATAAAGCAAATAATGTTTTTGGTTTTGTTGACGAAAGTTTTGAGGATCGCGCTATATCACTCGGCCGAGCGGTTTTTCCCCAGCGCCATATTCACCGCGAGCCAGCCGTTGACCGCCGTTTCTCCCGCTTCGGCAAACACCCGCTCCAGTAATTTCACCTGCTCGCGGCGCAATGCCTGTTCAAACTTCGCGCCTTCGACGGTCAACGTCAGAAGCCGTTTACGTTTGTCGTCTTCCGACGCCACGCTGTCCACCAGGTGCATTTCCTGCAGCTGACGCAACGGCATGTTCAACGCCTGTTTGCTCACACCGAGCAGCGCGAGCAACTCCTTGACGCTCAAATTCGGATAACGGGCGATGAAAAACACGATGCGTTGATGCACTCGGGACAGGCCGCGGCGCTCAAGCATTTCGTCAGCCTTGGCGGTAAACGCCTGGTAACCGAAGAAGAACGCTTCCATGGCTTGTTGTTGGCTGGCGCAGTTTTTAAGGTCAAGCATATTGACGCTTCCAGTGAGGGTGACGTAATTTCAGTCAACAAGTTTGACTCATTTTTCCCATGCCTCGCTAGCGGTGACTTCCATGGCTTTTTCCGAACGTGTGTCGCGTCTCAAAAGTTCTCTGATCCGTGAAATCCTTGCTGCGGCCCAGCGCCCGGAAGTCATGTCTTTCGCTGGCGGTCTGCCGGCTGAAGCCATGTTGCCGAAGGTCGAGTGGGCCGACATGCCGCTGACTCTCGGCCAGTACGGCATGAGCGAAGGTGAGCCTGCATTGCGCGAAGCCCTGGCGGCAGAGGCGAGGGCGCTGGGTTTGCCGTGTGAGGCGAGTCAGGTGCTGGTGGTCAGTGGTTCCCAGCAAACACTCGATCTGGCGGCCAAGCTGTACATCGACAAGGGCACCGAAATCCTGCTCGAAGCACCGACCTATCTGGCAGCGTTGCAGATTTTCCAGCTGTTCGGCGCCGATTGCCTGACTGTGCCACTGGAGGCTGACGGCCCAAACCTGGCGCAGTTGCGTCAACGCCTGGAGCAACATCATCCAGCGTTCATCTACCTGATCCCGACCTTCCAGAACCCGTCTGCCGTTCGTTACAGCGAAGCCAAGCGTGAAGCTGTTGCGGCGCTGCTTGACGAGTTCGGCGTGACCCTGATCGAAGACGAGCCTTACCGCGAACTGACCTTCGACGGCGGTAGCGCCCGACCAATCGCCGGACGCCTGAAGAAATCCAGCTGGATCTACACCGGCACCGTATCGAAAACCCTGTTGCCGGGTTTGCGCGTCGGCTACCTGATCGCGAGCCCGGATCTGTTCCCGCATTTGCTCAAACTCAAGCAGTCGGCGGATCTGCACACCAACCGTATCGGCCAATGGCAGGCGTTGCAGTGGATCGGCAGTGAGAAATATCAGCAGCACTTGAGTGAACTGCGTGGCTTCTACCGTCAGCGCCGTGACGCATTTCAAGCGGCGCTGGAAACTCACTTCGCCGATCTGGCGGACTGGAACACGCCGCAGGGCGGGCTGTTTTTCTGGCTGACCCTTAAACAGCCGTTGGACACGCGCACCTTGCTCAATACCGCGCTGGCCAACGATGTGGCGTTCATGCCGGGCGAGCCGTTCTTCCCCGAGCCGGATCGCAACCCCGGCCATCTGCGCCTGAACTTCAGTCACATTGACCCGGCCCGCCTGGACGAAGGGCTCAAGCGTCTGGCAGCGGTGGTGCGCCAGGCACAGGCCGCGCAGGCTGCATGAAAAAACCGGCCATCAGGCCGGTTTTTTTTGATTCAGACGGCGGCGAACCGCTTGTTCAGGTATTCGATGATCGTGTTGGACTCATACATCCAGGTGGTCTGGCCGTTCTCTTCGATGCGCAGGCACGGCACCTTGATCTTGCCGCCCTGTTCCAGCAGGGTCTGGCGATCCTGCTCGTTGTTCTTCGCATCCTTCAGGGCCACCGGAACGTTGAGGCGACGCAGGCTGCGGCGGGTCTTCACGCAGAACGGGCATGCGTGGAACTGATACAGGGTCAGGTCCTTGGCGGCGGCGTCAACCTGAGCCTGGGCAGCGGCGGGGCGCTGTTTCTTGCCCGGGCGGGTCAGGAAGTCAACGAAGATGATCAGTTGGCCGAGGCCGACACGAAGCGCTTTGACGAACACGTTACAAGCCTCACAGGGACATTGAAGAAGGCGCGCAGCTTACCCGATTTTTCACGGACGAAAAAAAACCGGCGATCAACGCCGGTTTTTTTTGCCATCAATTACTTGATCAGGCTGAGAAACTCGCTGCGGGTCGCCGCGTTTTCACGGAACTCACCGAGCATCACCGAAGTGATCATCGACGAATTCTGTTTCTCCACACCGCGCATCATCATGCACATGTGCTTGGCCTCGATCACCACGGCTACGCCCAGCGCGCCGGTGACCTGCTGGACCGCATCGGCGATCTGGCGGCTGAGGTTTTCCTGGATCTGCAGGCGGCGGGCGTACATGTCGACGATCCGCGCGACCTTCGACAGGCCCAGCACTTTGCCGCTCGGGATATACGCGACGTGGGCCTTGCCGATGAACGGCAGCAGGTGGTGTTCGCACAACGAGTAGAGCTCGATGTCCTTGACCAGCACCATTTCGCTGTTGTCGGAGCTGAACAGGGCACCGTTGGTGACCTCTTCGAGCGTCTGTTCATAACCGCGGCAGAGGTACTGCATGGCTTTGGCGGCACGCTTTGGCGTGTCGAGCAGGCCCTCGCGGGACACGTCCTCGCCCAGTTGGCCGAGAATCGCGGTGTAATTCTGTTCCAGGGACATGAAACTACCTGTGGGGATTTTCGCAAAGGGCAAGGGTACGGTGGCGGACACGACCCTGCAAGTTCGGTGTGACGGGATTATTCGTCGCGGCCTTCCATCATGGTGCGTTTGAGCATCACGTAAACCGCGCCGGCACCGCCGTGTCTGGCCTGGCACGAGCAGAAACCGAGCACTTGCGCATGCTGGCGCAGCCAGGTGTTGACATGGCTCTTGATCATCGGTCGTTTGCCGTCGAGTCGCACAGCCTTGCCGTGGGTGACGCGCACGCAGCGGATTTCGAACTTGGTCGCTTCGGCCAGAAACGCCCAGAGGGTTTCCCGGGCCTTTTCGACGCTCATGCCGTGCAGGTCGAGGCTGCCTTCGAACGGGATCTGCCCGATCTTGAGCTTGCGCATCTGGCTTTCCTGCACGCCGTCGCGGGCCCACATCAGCTCGTCTTCCGGCCCGACGTCGATCACGAACTGGTCGGACAGGCCGTCAACGGTAGTGGTTTCGGTGCGGATGGTCGCGGACTGGCGCAGCTTGGCGATTTGCGCGCGGTCAGTCTTGGGTTTGCCGGTGTCGGCGCGGTCGTGCTTGATCGGCTTGACGCCTTGGATCGCACTTTTGAACAGGGAAAAATCGTCGTCTTGCATATCAGCCTCCGCGAAGGGCGGCCAGTTTACCCAAACAGACACAAAACGGCCCGGCAAAAAGCCAGGCCGTCGATTCAGTCGTGTTTTTTCATCAGGTGCGGGGACATGTTCAGCTCCCGCGATTGCCGTGCGCGCCGCCGGCAACGACGCCACAGGGCCACGCCGAAATACAGGAACAACAGGCCGACGGCCAGAATGATCGCCGAGCCCGTCGGCGTCGCATTCAAGTCGCCGAGTGCCGGCGGATGCCCGATCAGGCTGGCAGCCCCGGCCATCGCCAACAGCACACCGAACGTCGCCAGAATGGCGGCGATCGCTGCGCCGAATCGAAAACGCCAGTTGCTTTGGCCTTTGGGCCGCAAGCGGCGTGCGTCAAATCCATCGGATAACTTCATTCCGACCTTCCTCAATGGGTATCGGCCCTTCGACCGGGAGTTGACCGGGTTGTTCCTGAGGCTAGGGTAATTGAAGCAAATGCGAGGCTTTTGCGGATGAGCGGCGGGCTGAGCCGCTCATTGGCGGTCGATCAGATCAGGTCATTGGTCAGCGCGAGGGTGGCGAAGTTGTCGGCCATGATCGCCATTTCCGCCTCCTGAACCTGTTCGGCACTGAGCACGCGACCCTTGAACGGCAGATCGCGGGTGGCGCAGGCGTCCTCGACCAGGGTGCAACGGAAACCCAGGTTTTTCGCGGCGCGCACGGTGGTGCTGACGCTGGAGTGGCTCATGAAACCGCAGACGATCAGGTCGAGCGAACCGAGGGTTTGCAGACGATCGTAGAGTTCGGTGCCGTGGAAAGCGCTCGGCAGCAGTTTGCCAATAATGGTTTCATCGCCCTGGGGTTCCAGGCCGGGGATGAATTCGCCGCGTTCGCCTTGCGGGTCGAACAGACCGCCGACGGTGCCGAGGTGGCGTACGTGCACGATCGGACGGCCGGCTGCGCGGGCGGCGGCAACCAGTTGTTTGATGTTCGCGACAGCCGCGTCCATGCCGCTCAGGGCCAGCGGGCCGCTGAGGTACTCTTTCTGGGCATCGATGATGACCACGGTGGCATGGCTCAACGTGGCCGCTGCGTAACCGCGACCGCTGAGTTGAAACATCGTTTTTGGAACGGACATTCTGGGGCTCCTTGGGGTGGGGCTTTTGCGACATTGTCCTCTGGCTGAGCGGTTCTGTGAATCGCTACCATCGTAGGCACCGTCGTTACTGGCCTGCAGCCTCGTCAAGTTACACGTTCTGTTCAATAGCCGATAAGGAATTCGGAACACTCCTACCGTCGGCCCGGGATTTTTCCTGCGTCGTCGTGGCGCGTTTTGGCTGGTAGAATCGCCAGTCGTTTTTTCTGGAGTTCTGCCCCGTGATCACTTCCCGACTTCGTACCCTGCGCGACCACATCCGTTGGGCCGTCAGCCGCTTCCATGGGGAGGATCTGTTTTTCGGCCATGGCACCGACAATGCCTGGGACGAAGCCCGGCAACTCGTGCTCGGTGCCTTGCACCTGCCATGGGAAATCGCCGACAGCTATCTGGACTGCGCGCTGGAAGACGACGAGCTGGTCAATCTGCAACGCCTGCTCAAGCGCCGCATCGAAGAACGCATTCCGACCGCTTACCTGTTGGGTGAGGCATGGTTCTGCGGCATGTCGTTCATCGTCGATGAGCGCGTACTCATCCCGCGTTCGCCGATTGGCGAGTTGATCGAAAACCGTTTTGCACCGTGGATCGGCGACGAACCGGCGCGGATTCTCGACCTGTGCACCGGCTCCGGTTGCATCGGTATCGCCTGCGCCTACGAGTTCCAGAATGCCGAAGTGGTGCTGGCGGACCTGTCGTTCGAAGCGCTGGAAGTGGCGAACCAGAACATCGAGCGCCATGGCGTCGATGAGCGCGTGTTCACCGTGCAGGGCGATGGTTTTGATGGTCTGCCGGGTCAACGTTTCGACCTGATCGTATCGAACCCACCCTACGTCGATGCGGAAGATTTCGCCGACATGCCCGACGAATACCAGCACGAGCCGGAACTGGGCTTGGCCTGCGGCGATGATGGTTTGAATCTGGTGCGCCGGATGCTCGCCGAAGCGGCGGATCATCTGACCGAGAAAGGTTTGCTGATCGTCGAGGTGGGCAACAGCCAGGTACACGTCGAAGCGCTGTACCCGGAAGTCGATTTCGCCTGGCTGGAATTCCAGCGCGGCGGGCATGGCGTGTTCATGCTGACCGCTGAACAGTGCCGCGATCATCAGGCCCTGTTCGCTTCCCGCGTCTGACCTGAACCGATCGTTCCCACCTCGGTGGGAACGATCATTGGCTTAGCGGTGCGTGGCAATCCAGATCAACAAACCGGCCTGGAATACCGCAAATGCCACCAGACACGTAATGGTGAAGCGCAAACCCGCGTCTTCACGCTTGAACTTGCTGACCTTGTCTTCCTGCTTCTTCAGCTTCACTTCCTGCTCGGCCAGGTTCTGCTCGGCCTGCTGCAACATCTGCGCGGCTTCGAGAATCTCGACGATCTGCAGCTTTTCGCTGTTCCAGTCGCCCAGCAAGTCACCGACCTGGACTTCCTTGACGCTACCCTTCAAATGCTGGGCGTCGGCGTACACCACATCAAAGCCATGCACGCGCAGAAAGTGATCGCGGCGCAGGCGTGTGTCTTCGTTCAGCGCGTCCTTGTTGTTCAAGTCCATGCCGTCGACGGTGTAGGTGGGCCAGCGCTTTTTCGCCCAGTTGATGCCTTGGGCAGCCATGAAGCGGCCGATGCCACGGTTCAGCGGTTCGATCTGCAAGCCGCTGTCGGGGCCGAAGTGCACGCGTTTGGTCTTGTGGTCGACCCACACGTCGAGCTGGTTCTGCTCTTTGCGCACACGCTGCGCGGGTAGTTTGATCGACATGCGCATCAGGCTGTGTTCTTTGCTGTTGCGCTCGGCGTAACCGAATTCGACGAAGCGCAACGGCCGCCCGCCGGTGTTGCGGTCGGTCTGCAGCGGCGCCAGGCGGAGCATCTTGTGGTGCTCGACGTGGACATCCGCCCATGGCAGCTCGACCGCTGGCGGTGCGTCTTTTTCAGCGGTGGTGTCGGGTGAAGTCTGGGTATCAGTCATAACGGCGAGATCCTGTCCAAGCTGCTTGCCGCCAGCCAGTACGCTGGCGACAAAGGCTTATCGGCCGTTTTTTTCAGGACTGGAGGGTGAAAAGACCTTAACGGGTGCGAAGTCCGTCAATAAATTCGAGGATTCGGGTCCCCAGCTCGGCTGCCAGAGGCAAATTCGGGTCCTTGTAGGAGGCCATTTGCCGCTTCACGTCGTTGGGCACGATGCGCATCACGTGGTTCATGCCTTCGATCAATGCCAGGGTCGCGTCGGGTTTTGCCGCCTTGAGCAGGTTGGCGTCATCGACCTGCACCTGAATGTCGTTGCTGCCCTGGACGATCAGGGCCGGCATTTTCAGTTGGGCGAAGGCAGCGGACGGATCCTGCCGGAACAGCGAAATCAGATACGGCTGCACGCTAGGGCGGAAAATTGCCTGCAACGGCGGTGGAACATTGTCGTCGGTGTGCCCGGCCTTGAGGCGGTCGAGCAGCTCATTGCTGCGCTGCATCAGTGGCGGTGGAAGGCTGCGCGCCAGTTGTCGGCGCAACACCTGATCGATTGGCCGGGCTGTGCCGGACAGCGAAATGACCGCCGCGGCGTCGACTTGCGGTGCGGCCAGGCTGGCAATCAGTGCGCCCTCGCTGTGACCCAACAGGATCAACGGGCCGAAACGCGGGTCAGCCTTGAGCTTCTGGCCCCAGGCCACGGCGTCCGCCACGTAGGCGTCCACCGACAAATTGCGCTCATCCGGCGTCGCGGCCAGGCTCGCGGCCACCCCGCGCTTGTCGAAACGCACGCTGGCGATATTGTGCTTGGCCAGCACCCAGGCCAGTCGCTTGAGGCTGTCGTTGCGCCCGCCATCGGGGTTGTTTCCGTCACGATCCGTAGGACCCGAGCCAGAAAGAATGAGGACAACCGGCACCGGATTGTCAGACTTTGGCAGCAACAGCGAGCCGAAAAGTTCGCCGCTGCCGGTGTCCAGAGTCACCGGACGTTGCAGGACAGTTGCCTGGACGAAGCCAGTAAACAGGGTAAGGCTCAAGATCAAAACTCGCAGCATCATCACGCCATCATTTGCAAAGGTGCCGGTTGGACTCACCAACACCGCCAAGGTTCGAGGATGAACTACTCGGTTAGCCTGCGTATACTGGCGCGCATCATGAATTTGGGTTTGATTTCACGGAGCGTCCTGCATGTCCGGCAATACCTACGGCAAGTTGTTCACTGTCACCACCGCGGGCGAAAGCCATGGTCCGGCGTTGGTCGCCATTGTCGACGGCTGCCCGCCGGGCCTGGAGATTTCCCTTGAGGACCTGCAACGCGACCTCGATCGCCGCAAGCCGGGCACCAGCCGCCACACCACCCAGCGCCAGGAAGCGGACGAAGTCGAAATCCTCTCCGGCGTGTTCGAGGGCCGCACCACCGGCTGCTCCATCGGCCTGCTGATCCGCAACACCGACCAGAAGTCCAAGGACTACTCGGCGATCAAGGATCTGTTCCGTCCGGCCCACGCCGACTACACCTACCACCACAAATACGGCGAGCGCGATTACCGCGGCGGCGGCCGCAGCTCGGCGCGGGAAACCGCCATGCGCGTGGCCGCCGGTGCGATTGCCAAGAAATACCTGGCGACCCAGGGCATCGTCATTCGCGGCTACATGAGCCAGCTCGGCCCGATCGAAATCCCGTTCAAGACCTGGGAATCGGTGGAGCAGAATGCCTTCTTCAGCCCGGACCCGGACAAGGTTCCGGAGCTGGAAGCCTACATGGACCAGTTGCGTCGCGATCAGGACTCGGTCGGGGCCAAGATCACCGTGGTTGCCGAAGGCGTGATGCCGGGCCTGGGCGAGCCGATCTTCGACCGTCTCGACGCCGAACTGGCCCACGCGCTGATGAGCATCAACGCGGTCAAAGGTGTGGAAATCGGCGCCGGTTTCGCTTCGGTCGCCCAGCGTGGCACCGAACACCGCGATGAAATGACCCCGGAAGGTTTCCTCAGCAACAACGCCGGCGGCATCCTCGGCGGCATCTCGTCCGGTCAGCCGATCGTCGCCCATCTGGCGCTGAAACCGACCTCGAGCATCACCACCCCGGGCCGTTCGATCGACATCGACGGCAACCCGGTCGAAGTGATCACCAAGGGCCGTCACGATCCGTGCGTCGGCATCCGCGCCACGCCGATTGCCGAGGCGATGATGGCCATCGTGCTGATGGATCACCTGCTGCGTCACCGTGGCCAGAACGCCGATGTGCGCGTGAAGACCCCGGTTCTGGGCCAGCTCTGATGGGTCAACTCACAGCCGCTGCGGTCTGACCGTGGCGGCGCTCCCGTACTGGCGGCTGTCCAGTTTCTATCTGTTCTATTTCGCCTTGCTCGGTTCGACGGCGCCGTTTCTGGCGCTGTACTTCGATCACCTTGGATTCAGCGCCGCGCGCATCGGCGAGCTGGTGGCGATTCCGATGCTGATGCGCTGCGTGGCGCCGAACATCTGGGGCTGGCTTGGTGACTACACCGGCAAACGCCTGGCCATCGTGCGCTTCGGCGCGGTGTGCACGCTGCTGACCTTCTCGTTGATTTTCGTCAGCAAGACTTACGCCTGGCTGGCGATGGTCATGGCGCTGCATGCGTTCTTCTGGCACGCGGTGTTGCCGCAGTTCGAAGTCATCACGCTTGCACATTTGCAGGGCCAGACCTCCCGTTACAGCCAGATCCGCCTATGGGGCTCCATCGGTTTCATCATCACCGTGGTCGCGCTCGGGCGATTGTTCGAATGGCTGAGCCTCGACATCTACCCGGCGGCGCTGGTGTTGATCATGGCCGGAATCGTGCTCAGCAGTTTGTGGGTGCCGAACGCGCAGCCGCCGCAGGGCAACCGGCCGACGGGGGAGGGGTTTCTCAAGCAGTTGCGCAGTCCCGGAGTGCTGGCGTTCTACGGTTGCGTGGCGCTGATGCAGATGAGCCACGGGCCGTATTACACCTTTCTGACCTTGCACCTCGAACGACTGGGTTACAGCCGTGGCGTGATCGGCATGCTCTGGGCCGTTGGCGTGGTGGCGGAAGTGCTGATGTTCATTGCCATGAGCCGGATCCTTGCGCGGTTTTCCCTGCGCCGCGTGCTGATGGCGAGTTTTCTGCTGGCGGCGTTGCGCTGGTTGCTGCTAGGTTCGTTCGCCGAATTCCTCTGGGTGCTGCTGTTTGCCCAGGTGCTGCACGCCGCGACATTCGGCAGCTTTCATGCATCTGCCATCGCGTTCGTGCAACGTAGCTTCGGCGCCCGTCAGCAAGGGCAGGGCCAGGCGTTGTACGCGGCACTGGCCGGCACCGGCGGTGCGCTGGGCGCGTTGTATTCCGGCTACAGCTGGAATGCCCTTGGCGCGACATTGACCTTTAGTATTGCCAGTCTCGCGGCGCTCGCTGCTGCCGTTATCATTGCCACACGTATGCAAGAGGACAGGCCATGAGCCTTACGCGTGAACAGCTTGCCCAGCAAATCGTCGACGCCGGGCGTTTTCTTTACGGTCGCGGCTGGTCGCCGGCCACCAGCAGCAACTATTCGACGCGCCTGTCGCCGAGCGAAGCGCTGCTGACCGTGTCCGGCAAGCACAAGGGCCAGTTGGGTCTGGACGACGTGCTTGCCACCGACTTGTCCGGCAACAGCCTGGAACCGGGCAAAAAGCCGTCCGCCGAAACCCTGCTGCACACCCAGCTTTATAGCTGGCGCCCGGAGATCGGCGCCGTGCTGCACACCCACTCGGTGAACGCCACGGTGCTGTCGCGCCTGACGCCGGAAGACTTCATCGAGTTCGAAGACTACGAATTGCAAAAAGCCTTCAGCGGCATTTCGACCCACGAATCCCGGGTGCGTGTGCCGATCTTCGACAACGATCAGGACATTGCACGCCTCGCCGCCAAGGTGCAGCCTTGGCTCGACGCCCATCCCGATTGCGTTGGTTATCTGATTCGCGGCCACGGCCTCTACACCTGGGGCGCACAGATGAGTGACGCGTTGCGCCAGATCGAAGCCTTTGAATTCCTGTTTGAATGCGAGTTGAAGACCCGCAGCGTCATGAACCGCCAAGGCTGACTTCACCAGAACCAGCCCATTTGCCTGATGAATGCAGTGCCCGACCGGTCTCGAAGAACCGGACGGCAAGGCCGATACCGAGGAATTGCCCCATGAGCAGCCTGTCCGTCTATCACGTTTCCAGCCCTGAAATTCCGAACAAGGTGCTGACCCATTTCGAAGACATCGCCTCGACCCTGGCCGAGCAGGGCGTGCGCTTCGACCGCTGGCAAGCCGCCGCGAAGATCCAGCCCGGTGCCAGCCAGGAAGAAGTGATCGGCGCCTATAAAGAACAGATCGACAAACTGATGACCGAGCGCGGTTACATCACCGTCGATGTGGTCAGCCTCAACAGCGATCACCCGCAAAAAGCCGAGCTGCGTGCCAAGTTCCTCGAAGAACATCGCCATGGTGAAGACGAAGTACGCTTTTTCGTTGCCGGCCGTGGCCTGTTTACCCTGCACATCGACGATTACGTCTACGCCGTGCTGTGCGAGAAGAACGACCTGATTTCGGTGCCGGCGGGCACTAAACACTGGTTCGACATGGGCGAGAACCCGCACTTTGTCGCAATCCGCCTGTTCAACAACCCTGAAGGCTGGGTTGCCAATTTCACCGGCGAAGACATTGCCGGTCGCTTCCCGCGTCTGGAGGACTGAGCCGATGTCGATCAAGGTCATCCTCACCGATATCGAAGGCACCACCAGCGCGGTGAGTTTTGTGTTTGACGTGCTGTTCCCGTATGCGGCGAAACACCTGCCAGACTTCGTTCGCCAGAACGCCACGCGCGCCGATGTCGCCGAGCAACTGGACGCCGTGCGTCGCGACAGCAACGAACCGCAGGCCGACGTTGAACGGGTCGTGGAAATTTTGCTGGCCTGGATCGCCGAAGACCGCAAAGCCACGCCGCTGAAAGCGTTGCAGGGCATGGTCTGGGAACAGGGATATCAGGCCGGGCAGTTGAAAGGCCATGTTTATCCGGACGCTGTCGAAGCGCTCCAGCACTGGCATCAGGCCGGGTATCAACTGTTTGTTTACTCGTCCGGCTCGATCCAGGCCCAGAAGCTGATCTTCGGCTGCTCGGAAGCCGGGGATCTGACGCCGCTGTTCAGCGGTTACTTCGACACCACGTCGGGCCCCAAGCGCGAAGCGCAGTCCTACAGCAATATTCAGCAGGCCATCGGGGTCGAGCCGCAGGAAATCCTGTTCCTGTCCGACATCGTGCAAGAACTCGACGCCGCTCAGACCGCCGGCCTGCAAACCTGCGGTCTGGCCCGCGAGGGCGGTGAGCTGGAAGGGCATGTGACCGTCGACAGCTTTACCGGGATCGAACCGGAAGCGTTCTGATTCCACCCATCGACGCGCAAAAAAAACAGGCCGTGAAGCGAAAGCTCCACGGCCTGTTTGTTTATGGGGTGTTCGTATTACATCGAGTGATAAGTCGGCAGGGCAAAACGCTGCTGGCTTTGCAGCATGCCGATCTGCGGCAGCTCGCTGGCCTGTTCCGCCAGGTCACGGCGAATCGCGCTGATCGCCCACGACAGTTGGTCGCCGGCATGCAATTGCTGATAGGTGAGGGCACGTTTGAACACTTTGCCGTCGGCGCTCTTCAGCGTCAGCAGGATCCCGCCATCGGGACGCGGTTGGGTGGTAACTGCGAAGTTGGAGAACAGGGAGGTAAATTTTTCTTGGATCAGGCTCATGTCTTTCAGCTCCGTATGCACTTGAATGGCAAGCATGCGGAGGAGGTTGCAGCGATTGTGCCAGTATTTTGTTTTTATAAATTCCTTATAAATCAACAAGTTATAAATTATGCAAATTCAGCTCGTCGTGCATTCTGCATGAATGGCCATCGTGCATCCTGCATTTTGCGGGATCGCTGTCGATCCGATGGAACCATTCCCTGCGGCCGCAATCACCTTTCGCCTTGTAGCGCTGGCGGATACAAAACATTGCAAAAACCGCGTGTACAGCCCGAGAAGCCCTGACGTATTTTCGGCCTCGACCCTCGCTCGAGAAGCGCCGGTTGCCTCACTCGATTGCCCGACAATAAAAATCCGGCCTGCACGTCAAGGTCGAACGGGAGCTGCCATGAGTCACGCGCCTAGCGACACGATTACCTGGGGCATGATGCTCCGCAAACTGCCGATGATCGCCAAAGCCATCCCTCGGGTGGTGAAAGGCATGAAGGTGGCCAACGTCAAGGATCCGACCCAAACCTGTGGCCTGGGCTGGACATTCGAGCAAGCGACCCTGCGCAATCCGGACGGCCCCGCGCTGCTGTCGGGCGAGGTGGTGCTGAGTTATTCACAGGTCAACCAGTGGGCCAACCGCATCGCCCACTATCTGATCGGGCAGGGCATCGGCAAAGGCGATGTGGTGGCGGTGTTCATCGAGAACCGTCCGGAACTGCTGGTGACGATTCTGGCGCTGGCCAAGGTCGGCGCCGTCAGCGCGCTGCTCAATACCTCACAGACCCGCGACACGCTGATTCACAGCATCAATCTGGTGGCGCCGGTGGCGATTGTCGTCGGCGAGGAACTGCTGCCAGCCTTCGCGGCGGTGCGCGAACAAGTGACGATTGCGTCGGCCCGTACCTGGTTCGTGGCCGATCAGGATACGTTCAGCCATCCGGGCATCGCCCCGGAGGGTTACACCAACCTGATCAGCGCCAGTGCCGATGCATCGAGCGACAACCCGGCCAGCAGCCGACAGATTTTCTTCGATGACCCGTGCTTCTACATCTACACCTCCGGCACCACCGGCTTGCCCAAGGCCGGGGTGTTCAAGCACGGCCGCTGGATGCGCAGCTCGGCGAGCTTCGGCATGATCGCCCTCGACATGCGCCCGGACGACATCGTCTATTGCACCTTGCCGCTGTATCACGCCACCGGGCTTTGCGTGTGCTGGGGCTCGGCGGTCAATGGCGCGTCGGGTTTCGCGATTCGCCGCAAGTTCAGCGCCCGGCAGTTCTGGAGCGATGTGCGTCGCTACCGCGCCACTACCATCGGCTACGTCGGCGAGTTGTGCCGTTATCTGGTGGATCAACCGGTCAGCAGCGATGATAGCCGCCATGACGTGCGCAAGATGATCGGCAACGGTTTGCGGCCCGGTGCCTGGGCCGAGTTCAAGACCCGGTTTGCGGTGGATCACATCTGCGAACTGTATGCGGCCAGCGACGGCAACATCGGCTTCACCAACATTCTCAATTTCGACAACACCATCGGCTTCTCGCTGATGGCCTGGGAACTGGTCGCCTACGATCAGGACAGCGGCGAGCCGATTCGCGGTGGCGACGGCTTCATGCGCAAGGTCGGCCGGGGCGAGCGGGGCCTGCTGCTGGCGCGGATCGACGACAAGGCGCCGCTGGACGGCTACACCGACCCGCAGAAAACCGCGAAAGTCGTGCTGCAGGACGTATTCGCCAAGGGCGACCGCTTCTTCAATACCGGTGATCTGCTGCGCAACATCGGTTTCGGCCATGCGCAGTTTGTCGATCGCCTTGGAGATACGTACCGCTGGAAGGGCGAGAACGTCTCGACCACCGAGGTCGAGAACCTGCTGCTCCAGCATCCGCACATTTCCGAAGCTGTGGCCTATGGCGTGGAAATCCCCGACACCAACGGTCGCGCCGGCATGGCGGCGATCACCCCGGCCGAGTCTCTGGCGACCCTGGACTTCACCGAGCTGCTGGCCTTCGCCCGTCAACGCATGCCGGCCTATGCGGTGCCGTTGTTTTTGCGGGTCAAGGTGAAAATGGAAACCACCGGCACCTTCAAATACCAGAAGACGCGCCTGAAAAACGAAGGTTTCGACCCCGGCCAGACAGGCGATGACCCGATCTATGCCTGGTTGCCGGGCACCGAAACCTACGCGCAAGTCACGGATGAAATCCTGGCGGACATCCAGGCAGGCAAGTTCCGTTATTGATATTGGCTATCGCGAAGCTTGGAAAAAAGGGGATGACAGCTATCGCCGCGCTCGGGAAACTAGCGGCTTTCCGATTGACCGAAAGTGGAGTTGCCCCATGTCCGACCAAAGCCGCCAGATGACCCCCGAAGAAGCTGCCGAATTCACCGAGCAGGTATTCAACAAGGCGCGCGAAGGTGATGCGGTGATGCTGGACCGCCTGATCACCGCCGGTCTGCCGGTGAACCTGACCAACAGCAAGGGCGACACCCTGCTGATGCTCGCAAGCTACTACGGACATGTGGACGCGGTGCAAGTGCTGCTCAAGCACAAGGCTGACCCGGAACAACGCAATGGCAACGGCCAGAGCCCGATTGCCGGCGCGGCGTTCAAGGGTGATCTGGCGGTGGTCAAGGCGTTGGTGGCGGGTGGCGCGCAGATTGAAGGCGCCTCTTTCGATGGCCGCACGGCGCTGATGATGGCGGCGATGTTCAACCGCGTTGAAATCGTCGACTTCCTGATCGATCAGGGCGCCGATCCGAAAGCCAAGGATGCCAACGGCATCACCGCGCTGGACGCGGCCCGCACCATGGGCGCCGTGGACACCACCGCGCAGCTGGAAAAACTGCTGGGCTAACGCCGCTGGCCGGAACCCGCTCTGTGGCGAAGGCGAGAATGCGCTATCCTTCGCGCCCTCAAAACTCCCTTCGCCACAGGATCCGCCCCCATGAAAGCCGCACTCGCCGAACTCATCAGCAAAATCAGCTCCGGCTGCATGGGCGACGACGAGATTCAGAAAGTCGCCGATGAAGCCGCACAGGCCTACGCCGATGCCGACGCTTTTCTGACCGCCAACCCGGACATCAACTACGACGACACCTTCCCGATTCCTTTGGGCGAATGGGTGGTGGTCGGCAGTCTGCCGGAGACCGTGCTGTTCCAGGCCGACACCTATGTCGACCTGTTCACACAGATCGTGGCGTCGTTCGGCCCCGGCGTGGAGTTCAACCTCAAGCCCAAGCAACTGGCCAAGACCGAAGCGCTGACCGCGCTCAACCGCATCCAGGTGCAGATGAGCAGCCTGAACAAGGAAAACGGCGGTTACACGCTGATGAACTTCAGTCAGCTTCTCGACGACGAGCTGCAAGTGGTGCTGGTCTACGGCAACGACGTGCCGCGTGTGCTGGAACTGTGCGCCGAAGCCGGCATCGCCGCCGCGCCGTCGCTGGAAGCCTTGAAGGTCGCCGTTCACGTCTGAACGCAATAAAAGGGAACCCTGCGCGCGACCGTCTATCCTAAAAGTGCATGCCACTATTCTGGAGCGACACCATGGGTTCCACGTTCAACGGCCTGATCGGCCTGATCATTCTTGCCCTCGACATCTGGGCGATCATCAACGTGCTGAAAAGCGGCGCCGAGACCGGGATGAAAATCCTCTGGGTGCTGTTGATCATCCTCCTGCCGGTGCTGGGCCTGATCATCTGGGCGATCGCCGGGCCGCGGGGCAATGTGCGGATCTGAGCGTTCGCACCATGGATTGCGCGGGGCCGATGAACTGAGGTTCGACCTGTCATCTTCGGCAACGTAGAATGCGCGCCTTTCCCGGGCAATCGAACCTGACGATTGGCGCCCGCGCATTCATCGGAGCACTTCACCATGACCGTCACCAAGACCAGCGAATACCTGGAAACCCTCTACGAAGGCTACGGCCAGCGTTTTCGCATGGAAAAACTGCTGCACGAAGTGCGCACCGAACACCAGCACCTGGTGATCTTCCAGAACCCGCGCATGGGCCGGGTGATGGCGCTGGACGGCGTGATCCAGACCACCGAAGCCGATGAATTCATCTACCACGAAATGCTCACCCACGTGCCGATCCTCGCCCATGGCACCGCCAAGCGCGTACTGATCATCGGCGGCGGCGACGGTGGCATGCTGCGCGAAGTGACCAAACACGCCAGCGTCGAGCACATCACCATGGTCGAGATCGACGGCACCGTGGTCGACATGTGCAAGGAATTCCTGCCGAACCACTCCAAGGGCGCCTACGACGATCCACGCCTGAACCTGGTGATCGATGACGGCATGCGTTTCGTCGCCACCACCACTGAAAAGTTCGACGTGATCATTTCCGACTCCACCGACCCGATCGGCCCGGGCGAAGTGCTGTTCTCGGAAAATTTCTACCAGGCCTGCCACCGCTGCCTGAACGAGGGCGGCATCCTCGTGACCCAGAACGGCACGCCGTTCATGCAGATCGACGAAGTGAAGACCACCGCCGGTCGCCTGCGCAGCCTGTTCCCGGACTGGCACTTCTACCAGGCGGCCGTGCCGACCTACATCGGCGGCTCGATGACTTTCGCCTGGGGTTCGACCAATCCGGCCTACCGCAAGCTGAGCCGTGAAGTCCTGCAACAGCGCTTCATCGGCAGCGGCATCGTCACCCGTTACTACAACCCGGAAATCCACATCGGCGCCTTCGCCTTGCCGCAATACGTACTGCAAGCGGTGAACAAGCCAAGCAACGACTGATCACTCGGTCGTCATCTGCGGGAGCGGGGTGATTCGCTCCCGTAGATGAAAGGTTTTTCATGTTTCATCGGTGTAAAGCTTTTGAACGATCAATCCTGACAAAAGTCGAGATAGATGTAAGCCCATTTGCGGGTTTGTTCGAGGAGGCTCCAATGCAAAAGTGGAAAGTCACTTTCGTGGATGATCACGGTGAAATTGTCGATGAAGTCTTCGAGCGTGCGGAATGCCCCAGCGATGATGAGGCCGCACGACTGATCAAGGAACGACTCCTTCCTGTCGCCGCCGCACTGGATCTGAACGATCTGGAAGGGCGCACCTCCGATGCAGGCGCCAAAAGCCTGAAAACCCAGAACAGCATCGAAATCCGCAGCATCACACCCATCTGAAAATCTTCTTGTCAGTAACGCACCAGGCCTTGGCAGCGGCTCTATCTTGGGGCTACTCTGCAAGCGAGATCAGCGAACGGATCGCTAAGGTCTGGTCTTGTCAGCTACATGCTTGTTTCCCGTCGGCAACACGGTTGCCGTAACGCCTGAGCCGTTCGGCCAGGCGCAGGGAATACGGAAAGTCTATCCATCTATGCGAGGGGGACGTTCATGAGCACAGCCTATCAAGAAGACATCAGCAGCAACGTGCTGCGCCGCATGAAAGAAGGCGGTTTCGATTTTTCCCGATTCCATCCCATCGAGTTCTACGCCATTTTCCCGGACGAGGAGCGGGCGCGCAGGGCGGCAGGCAAGTTTCGCGGTGAATCCATCAATGCCCAGGTCAGTGCGCGCGACGACGGCGCGTGGTCCCTGGAATTGAGCAAGGTGATGTACGCAACCTACGACGACATCGGCGATTTCGAACAGGGCTTTTCGGCGGTGGTCGAGCCTCTGGGCGGCATCATCGAAGGCTGGGGCGTGAAGCAGGAGGTGCGCAACCGCCATCGTTTGAACTGATCACCCTCGCAACACGTCGAGCAACGGCTGACCTTCGGGTCGGCCGTTGTCGTTTCTGCACCTTGAACATTGCACGGCAAAACCCTGAAACAAGAATCCGAGGCAAAAAAAAGCCACCAGGAGAGGTGGCTGAAAGGGAAGACCGGAAGGAGAGGAAACCGGTCAGGGTTACGGCCGGGAGGGCTGCCGGGGCAAGCCATGTCAGTTGGGCTGCGTGCTTCGTCAGGGACGTTTTGCAGCGGATGTGCGGATTATCCGCAGCAGGCGCCGGGCAGTGAAATCAACTCTGACTATGCTGGTGATAGGCGACAGGACTGCGTCGCAATGAAGCGGGGGCGATCAGGTTGGGGCATTTGCCGCACAGGAATGGTGCGGTGCGTGTGGCGTGAATATCCAACCGATTGAAATCAAAGCGTTTATGCCGATGGCACGGGCCTTGCGAAGGCCTGTAGGTCCGGGGTGACAAGGAGTACGGCATGATCCGCACCTATTTTGATGAAATGTACGATGCCGGCGGCCAGGTCCGTCCGCATTACCGGGAGTTTGCCCGCTGGCTGGCGGACACGCCTGACGAACTGCTGGCCCAGCGGCGACGCGAGGCCGATCTGCTGTTCCATCGTGCCGGGATCACTTTCACGCTCTACGGGGACGAGCAAGGGACAGAACGCCTGATTCCCTTCGACACCATTCCGCGCAGCATTCCCGCCAGCGAGTGGCGGATCGTCGAGCGCGGCTGCATCCAGCGGGTCAAGGCGTTGAACATGTTCCTCGCCGACCTCTATCACGAGCAACGCATCATCAAGGCCGGGATCATTCCCGCCGAGCAGGTGCTGGCCAACGAGCAATACCAGTTGGCGATGCAGGGCCTGGATCTGCACCGCGATATCTATTCGCACATCTCCGGCGTCGATCTGGTGCGCGACGGCGACGGCACGTATTACGTGCTCGAGGACAACCTGCGCACGCCCAGCGGCGTCAGCTACATGCTCGAAGACCGCAAGATGATGATGCGCCTGTTCCCCGAACTGTTCGCGGCCCAGCGCATCGCCCCGATCGACCATTACCCGAACCTGCTGCTCGACACCCTGAAAAGCTCAAGCCCGATCGACGACCCGAGTGTGGTGGTGCTGACTCCGGGGCGGTTCAACAGCGCGTTTTTCGAGCATGCGTTTCTGGCGCGGGAAATGGGCGTGGAACTGGTCGAGGGCGCCGACTTGTTCGTGCGCGACGACAAGGTCTTCATGCGCACCACCGACGGCCCGAAAGCGGTGGACGTGATCTATCGCCGACTCGACGACGCGTTTCTTGATCCGCTGGCGTTCCGCCCGGATTCGATGCTTGGCGTGCCGGGGCTGCTGTCGTCCTATCGCTCCGGCAACGTGGTGCTGGCCAATGCCATCGGCACCGGGGTGGCGGACGACAAGTCGGTGTATCCGTTCGTCACCGAGATGATCCGTTTCTACCTCGATGAAGAGCCGATCCTGAAGAACGTGCCGACCTGGCAATGCCGCAATCCGTCTGAACTTTCCCATGTGCTGGCCAATCTTCCGGATCTGGTGGTCAAGGAAACCCAGGGCTCCGGCGGTTACGGAATGCTCGTGGGGCCGGCAGCGACGACCGCGGAAATCGATGCGTTCCGCGAGCGGATCAAGGCCAAGCCTCACGCGTACATCGCGCAACCGACGCTGTCGCTGTCGACCTGTCCGACCTTTGTCGAAAACGGCATTGCGCCGCGCCATATCGACCTGCGCCCGTTCGTATTGTCCGGCCGCGAAACCCGGGTCGTGCCCGGCGGTTTGACCCGTGTCGCCCTGCGTGAAGGCTCTCTGGTGGTGAACTCATCCCAGGGCGGCGGAACCAAGGACACCTGGGTGGTCGAGGATTGAAGGAAGCCTGCCATGTTAAGTAGAACTGCCTCGGATCTGTACTGGATGTCGCGTTACCTGGAGCGGGCGGAAAACCTCGCCCGCATGCTCGATGTCAGCTATTCGCTGTCGCTGATGCCGCAGGACGGCCGTGGCGACGGTCTGCACGAACTAGCGATGCCGCTGATGATTACCGGCACCCTGGACGATTACCTGGAACGCCACGGCGAGCTGCATGCCGAGCGATTGCTGCATTTCTTCGCCCTCGATGCGGCCAACCCGGCGAGCATCTATAGCTGCCTCGGTGCGGCGCGGGCCAGTGCCCATGCGGTGCGCGGACGGATCACCGCTGACATGTGGGAGAACATCAACGCCACCTGGCTGGAGATCCGCGGGATCGCCAATCAGGGCCTCAGCCGTTATGGCATGAGCCGCTTCTGCGAGTGGATCAAGGAACGTTCGCATCTGTTCCGTGGCGCGTCCTACGGCACCATCATGCGCAACGACGCGTTCCGCTTCATTCGCCTGGGTACGTTCATCGAACGGGCCGACAACACCTTGCGCCTGCTCGACGCCCGCTACGAAATGGCCGGTGATCAGGCGGAAGCGGTCAGCGACGGCACCGCCCACGCCTATTACCAGTGGAGCGCCTTGTTGCGGGCCTTGTCCTCGTTCGAGGCCTACACCGAAATCTACCGCGATGCGCCCGGCGCCCGGCATGTCGCCGAACTGCTGCTGTTGCGTGCCGACGTGCCGCGTTCGCTGCGGGCCTGCACCGAAGAGATCGACCAGATCCTGGCGCAACTGCCGGGAGCCAATGGTCGTCCGGCGCAACGGCTGGCGGCGGAAATGGACGCACGCCTGCGCTACACCGGCATCCAAGAAATCCTCGAGGAAGGGCTGCACGCCTGGCTCACCGAGTTCATCCCGCTGGTGCGCCAGCTGGGCAACGCCATTCACAGCTCCTACCTGGAGGCCGCATGAGACTTTCCATCAGCCACGAGACCACCTATCACTACGAAGATCAGGTGCGGGCGAGCATCCAGTATCTGCGCCTGACACCCCACGACAGCGAACGCCAGCACGTACTGAGCTGGCAGCTCGACCTGCCGCGCCCGGTACGGGCCCAGCTCGATCCGTTCGGCAACATCCTGCATGTGCTGACCATGGACGAGCCCCACGAAGCGATCATCATCGGCGCTCGGGGGCAGGTCGATATCGACGAATTGCGCGAAGCGGAACATGAGAGCCAGTCGGCGCTGCCGTTCCTGCGTTTCACCCGGCTGACCGAGGCTGACGAGGCGCTGCGGGCGTTTGCCGAGAAGTCCTGCAAACAACGACGGGACCGCAACGCATTGATTGACCTGATGCATGGGCTGAATCAGCACATGACCTACACGCCGGGTTCCACCGAGGTCGACACCAGCGCCGCCGAGGCGTTTGCCGGGCGGGCGGGTGTTTGCCAGGACCACGCTCACGCGTTTCTGGCTTGCGCGCGCAGTCTCGGGGTGCCGTCGCGGTATGTGTCGGGTTATCTCTACAGCGAGGATTGCGAACACCTGGCCAGTCACGCCTGGGCCGAGGCCTGGATCGATGACGCCTGGTACAGCTTCGACGTGACCAATGAACTGGCGCGGCCGGAGCGGCACCTGAAACTGGCGGTGGGACTGGATTACCTCGACGCCTGCCCGGTGCGGGGCATGCGTCGGGGCGGCGGGTCAGAGCAGATGCATGCGAAAGTGCTGGTGTCGCCGACACCAGCGCCAGTCATCTCGGTGCAGCAGCAGTAAACGATGTAATTGGGTTACTTGGCGGGCGCAACCTTGCGCCCGGCCATGTGCTGCAAATACCCGATCAGCTTCTGCAGATCCGCGTCCGGTAACACTTCGGCGGAGAATCCCGGCATTTTCGCCTGCGGCCACTGACGCAGACTCTGCGGATCGCGAATGTAGCGCTTGAGGAAGTCCGCGCCGAAGTACTCGGTCGGGTTGTAGGGAATATTCAGGTCCGGCCCGAACTGCGCATCCCCCGCACCATTCAGGCGATGGCAGGCCAGACAGTTTTTCTGAAACAGCGCAAAACCCTGGTTCACCGGGTCATCGGCCTTCAACGCAGGATCCGGCAGCAGGGCAGGGAAACGCTCGGCCACCGGCGCCATGCGCTTGATGCTGGCAACTTCGAACGGCCATTGTTCCGGGCTGATATTGCCGGCCTGCGGGTCGGTCCACACCAGATAGAACGGCCCGGCGCTGTGCTTGCCTTCCGACAGCGGCGGCCATGGGTGGACCGGGTCTTCGATGGCCAGCCAGGCGCGTGAGCCTTTGTTGTTCAGTAGCGGCGCGGCGGACAGCTCTGCGGCAAAACCGTCCAGCGCTACGGCTTGCAGGTGATCTTCGGGTTTGATGCCGGTCAGCAGCGCGGCAATCGGCACGGCGCGATAAGTCATGTCTTGCTTGTAGGAAACGTCGTTCTTGACCGTGAGGGTTTGCACCTGAGGATGCTTGAGCAATTCCTCGGTCTGCCAGGTGCGGCTGTTCGCGCCCAGCTCCAGGTTCAGCTGCGCGGCAGACAGGGGCAGGCTCAGCAGCATGGCCCCGAACAGAATGAGCGTTTTCAAGTGATCGCCGTCCATGTCGTGGAAGTGCGCAAAGGTTGGCACAGCCACGCTGGCCCGGATAGCGGGCCAGTCAAATTTTCAGTGGCGATGAGCAATACCTGCCGCTTGAGTCAGCCGATGACCTTGGTCAGGTTCGGCAAAATCAACAACAGCGTCGTGGCGAAAAGAATGAGCCCTGCTTGACGAACTTTCGGTTGTTTGAACATGGCTTGACCGCCTTTTTTGTTATTTCCTGATGCCTGCCTGCATATCCATGACGGCAAGCGCTGCACTTCCTGTTGAAGAACGCCTGCCTCGGCAAAACCCGACGACAACGACGTACATGTTCACCTTAGGGCCCGCGTCACGCTTGGCTTAGATCCATTTCATATGTATTTGCTACCAGTCGCGATTAAAAAGGTATGAGGCCCATTGCCAGCTTCTTTGCCGCCCTTTTGCTAGACAGCTCGGTGACCTGAACCGGTTAACCTGATCGGGAATGACCGTCCGTCTGAGCGTGCACGTCAACGTCATTGAGCGCTGTGGTCATTGAATCCGTGACCGTCCCGGCCAAGAGTGGAGGCACGAATTTCACTCACCGCACAGGTTCGAGAACGCCATGACCCAAGCTTTGATTTTCGACGCATTACGCACGCCCCGTGGCAGAGGCAAGGCCGACGGTTCGCTGCACAGCGTCAAACCGGTGAACCTGGTGGCCGGGTTGCTGACCGCGCTGCAGGCGCGCACGGCGCTGGACACCAGCCAGGTCGATGACGTGGTGCTCGGCTGTGTCACGCCGATTGGCGATCAAGGTTCGGACATCGCCAAAACCGCCGTGCAGGTGGCCGATTGGGATGTCAGTGTCGCTGGCGTGCAGATCAACCGCTTCTGCGCCTCGGGGCTGGAAGCGGTGAACCTGGGGGCGATGAAAGTGCGTTCCGGGTTCGAAGAGCTGGTGGTGGTCGGCGGCGTCGAATCCATGTCCCGCGTGCCGATGGGCAGCGATGGCGGCGCCTGGGCGCTGGACCCGCAGACCAACCTGCACAGCCATTTCACCCCTCAAGGTGTCGGCGCCGACCTGATCGCCACCCTTGAAGGCTTCAGCCGTCAGGACGTCGACGCCTACGCGCTGCACTCGCAACAGAAAGCCGCCCGGGCCCGGGCTGACGGCTCGTTCAACAAATCGTTGGTGCCGGTGCAGGATCAGAACGGCATCATCCTGCTCGATCACGATGAGTTCATTCGTGCCGAGTCGACCCTTGAAGGGCTCGGCAAGCTCAAGCCGAGTTTCGAAATGATCGGCCAAATGGGCTTCGACGCCACGGCGCTGCGGGTCTACAGCCATGTCGAGCGCATCAACCATGTGCACACACCGGGCAACAGTTCGGGAATCGTTGATGGTGCGGCGCTGATGCTGATCGGCTCCGAAGCCAAGGGGCGCGAGTTGGGCCTGCAACCCCGGGCGCGAATCGTTGCCACGGCGGTCACCAGTACCGACCCGACCATCATGCTCACCGGCCCGGCGCCGGCCACTCGCAAGGCGCTGGCCAAGGCCGGGCTGCGGGTCGAAGACATCGACCTGTTCGAAGTCAACGAGGCGTTCGCCTCGGTGGTGCTGAAATTCATCAAGGACATGGCCGTCGACCCGGACAAGGTCAACGTCAATGGCGGTTCGATTGCGATGGGCCATCCGCTGGGCGCCACCGGTTGCGCGATTCTCGGCACCTTGCTCGATGAACTGGAAGCCCGGCGCCTGCGCTACGGCCTGGCGACGCTGTGCGTCGGCGGCGGCATGGGTATCGCCACCATCATCGAACGCCTCTGACCTCAAGGAAACCTGTCATGACCCAAGCCATTCGTTACGAAAAAGGCCAGGACGGCATCGTCCTCCTGACCATCGACATGCCGGGCCAGAGCGCCAACACCATGAATGCGGTGTACCGCGAAGCCATGGCCGAAAGCGTCGCCCGACTGCTCGCGGAAAAAGATGACATCGCCGGGGTGATCATCACGTCGGCCAAGAAAACCTTCTTCGCCGGTGGCGACCTGAATGAACTGATCAAGGTCGGCAAGCCCGAAGCCAAGGCCTTCTACGACATGGTGCTGACCCTCAAGGGCCAGTTGCGCACCCTGGAAACCCTCGGCAAACCGGTGGTCGCAGCGATCAACGGCGCGGCGCTCGGCGGCGGCTGGGAAATTTGCCTGGCCTGCCACCACCGCGTGGCGCTGGACGATGCTTCGGTGCAACTCGGCCTGCCGGAAGTGACTCTCGGCCTGTTGCCGGGCGGCGGCGGAGTGGTGCGCATGGTGCGCATGCTCGGCATCGAAAAAGCCCTGCCGTATCTGCTCGAGGGCAAGAAAGTCCGTCCGCAGCAGGCATTGCAGGCCGGTTTGATCGATGAACTGGCAGCCGATCGCGATGAGCTGCTGGCCAAGGCCCGGGCCTGGATTCTGGCCAATCCTGCGGCGGTGCAGCGTTGGGATGTGAAGGGCTATCAGATTCCCGGCGGCACGCCGTCGAACCCGAAAGTCGCGCAGATGTTGGCGATTGCACCGTCGATCCTGCGCAGCAAAACCCAGGGCACGATGCCGGCGCCGGAGAAGATTCTGTGTGCGGCGGTGGAAGGCGCGCAGGTGGATTTCGACACGGCGCACCTGATTGAGACCCGCTACTTCACCGAACTGACCACCGGCCAGATCTCGAAAAACCTGATCGGCACGTTCTGGTTCCAGCTCAATGAAATCAATGCCGGCGGTTCGCGGCCGCAGGGCTTTGTGCCTTATGTGACGAAGCGCGTGGGTGTCCTCGGCGCCGGGATGATGGGCGCGGGAATCGCCTATGTCAGCGCCTCGGCCGGAATCGATGTGGTGCTCAAGGACATCAACCTCGCGGCTGCCGAAAAGGGCAAAGCACATTCGGCGGCGTTGCTGGACAAGAAAGTCGCTCGCGGGCAAATGTCTGCGCAGCAGCGTGAAGCGGTGCTGGCGTGTATCCGGACCACTGAAAGCGATGCCGATCTGGCGGGTTGCGACCTGATCATCGAGGCGGTGTTTGAGGATCGTGAACTCAAGGCCAAGGTCTCGGCAGCGGCGCAACAGGTGGTTGGCGCCGACGCGGTGATTGCCTCCAATACTTCGACCTTGCCCATCACCGGCCTGGCGGCTGCGGTGCCGGATCAGAGCAAGTTTATCGGCCTGCACTTCTTCAGTCCGGTGGAAAAAATGCCGTTGGTGGAAATCATCAAGGGTGCGCAAACCAGCGACGAAACCCTCGCACGCGGGTTCGATTTCGTACTGCAAATCAAGAAAACCCCGATTGTGGTCAACGACAGTCGCGGCTTCTTCACTTCGCGGGTGTTCGGCACTTTCACCAACGAAGGCATCGCCATGTTGGGTGAGGGTGTCAGCGCGCCGATGATCGAGACCGAAGCGCGCAAGGCCGGCATGCCCATCGGGCCTCTGGCGATCTCCGACGAAGTTTCCCTCAGCCTGATGAGCCATATCCGTCAACAAACGGCCAAAGACCTTCAAGCAGAAGGGAAACCACTGATCGAGCACCCGGCGTTCGCCGTGATTGACTTGCTGCTCAACGAATACAAGCGGCCGGGCAAGGCGGCAGGAGGCGGTTTTTACGAGTACCCGGCGGGCGGTCAGAAACACTTGTGGCCGGAGTTGAAAGCCCGTTTCGAGAAAGCCGACGGGCAGATTTCGCCGAAAGATGTGCGTGACCGGTTGCTGTTCGTGCAAGCCATCGAAACCGTGCGCTGTGTGGAGGAGGGCGTACTGACGTCGACGGCGGACGCCAACGTCGGCTCGATCTTCGGCATCGGTTTCGCGGCGTGGACGGGCGGCGCGTTGCAGTTCATCAATCAATATGGCGTGAAGGACTTTGTCGCGCGGGCGCAGTACCTGGCTGAACAGTACGGCGAGCGTTTTGCACCGCCAGCGCTGCTGCTGCAAAAGGCTGCCAGCGGCGAGCTGTTCTAGCGGGTCGGGGAAGCATTCCGGGGCTTGCCTTGCCGGGTGGTTTCAGGGCAGGCTCTGGGGTGTGCATTATTCCCATCACGTGTCAGGAATTTTTTATGTCGCTACGCATCTGCATTCTGGAAACCGACATCCTGCGTCCGGAACTGGTCGATGAATATCAGGGATACGGGCAGATGTTCCAGCGCCTGTTCTCGCAACAGCCGATTGCCGCCGAGTTCACGGTGTACAACGTGATGCAGGGCGACTATCCGAGTGATGATCTGACCTTCGATGCGTACCTGATCACGGGCAGCAAGGCTGACTCGTTCGGCACCGATCCGTGGATCCAGACCCTCAAGCAATACCTGCTGACCCGCTATGAGCGCGGCGACAAACTGCTGGGCGTGTGCTTCGGCCATCAACTGCTGGCGCTGCTGCTGGGCGGCAAGAGCGAGCGTGCGACCCAGGGCTGGGGCGTCGGCACCCACAACTACAAGCTGGCGGCCAAGGCTCCGTGGATGAGCCCGGTGCGTGAAGAACTGACCCTGTTGATCAGCCACCAGGACCAGGTCACGGCGTTGCCGGAGAACGCCACGGTGATTGCTTCCAGCGATTTCTGCCCGTTCGCCGCGTACCACATCAACGATCAGGTGCTGTGCTTCCAGGGGCATCCGGAATTCATTCACGATTATTCGCGGGCGCTGCTGGATCTGCGTCAGGAAGCGCTGGGCGAGCAGATCTACAGCAAGGGCGTGGCCAGTCTTGAGAGCGATCACCACGGCACTACGGTGGCGGAATGGATGATGCGTTTTGTGGCGCACAAGCCAGACGCCGCTTGAACCCGAAAGCCCCTGTGTCCTGCACGGGGGCTTTTTTTCCTTACAGCCAGCCTGATTTCTTGAAGCTCGCCCACAGCCCCACGCAACCTACGGTGATAAAGCCCAGCACGGCGAAGTAGCCGTAATGCCAGCTCAGCTCCGGCATGTTCTGGAAGTTCATCCCGTAGATCCCGGCGACCGCCGTCGGGAACGCCAGAATCGCCGCCCATGCCGCAAACTTGCGCTGCACCACGCTTTGCCGTGACGCCTCCAGCAGTACACCGATCTCGATGGTCTGGCTCGCGATGTCGGCCAGGGTGGTCAGGTCTTCCATCTGCCGTGTGACATGGATCTGCACATCGCGGAAGTAAGGGCGCATGTTCTTGTCGATGAAAGGGAAGCTCAGCTTCTGCAACTCTTCGCCGATCTCCACCATCGGCGCCGCGTATCGACGCAAGCGCAATACATCGCGGCGCAGGCCATGAAGCTTCTGGATGTCGTGCTCATTCAGCGCGCTGCACAACACGTTGCGCTCCAGTTCATCGATCTCGGCGTGGATCGCTTCACCCACCGGCTGATAGTTTTCGATCACGAAATCCAGCAGCGCATACAGTACGAAATCTTCCCCGTGTTCCAGCAACAGCGGCCGCGCCTCACAGCGTTGGCGGACATGGGCGTAGGACGCCGAATGGCCATTGCGGGCAGTGATGATGTAGCCCTTGCCGGCGAAGATATGAGTTTCGATGAACTGCAGGATGCCGTGTTCGCGAACGGGGGAGTAGGTGACGATGAACAGAGCGTCGCCGAAGGTTTCCAGTTTCGGACGGCTGTGTTTTTCCAGGGCATCCTCGATGGCCAGTTCGTGCAGGTTGAACTGGCGCTGCAGGTTGGCCAGCTCCTGGGCGTTCGGCTCTTCGAGGCCGATCCAGACAAAGTGCCCGGTCTTGGCGGCCCAGGCGGCGCCTTCATCGAGGGAAATATTGGTGACTTTCTTACCGGCGCTGTAAACCGCAGCAGCAACAACTCGACCCATGGTGGTGGTTCACTTCTTCTTGGCAGATGGCAGGGGAGACATGGCTTCAGCTTAGCCGTGTCGTTGCTTGAGAGTCAGTGAAATCTGCACAGTTCACCGGGCAAAAGAAAACCCGCACAGGGCGGGTTTCTTTTTCACGCAGCTTGAAGCTGCCGATCCATCGCATCGATGCACTCGCGCATCTGCTCGCGGCACTGGCTGATAAGCATGGGCATGTCGTCCATGGTCAGGCCGGCAGTAGGAATCGCCGGCAGCGAGCGTATGAGAATTTTCCCGCTGCGCCAGCGGTTCAGGCGCATGTGCTTGATGTAGCTGCTGACGCAGACTGGAACGATCGGCACACCGGCGGCAATGGCCATCTGGAACGCGCCTTTCTTGAACGGTAGCAGTTCTTCGCCCAGGTTTCGGGTGCCTTCCGGGAAGACCCAGATCGAGGTGTCTTTGTGCTGCAAGGTGTCGGTGGTTGTCAGCATCGACTGACGCGCCTTGTGCGGGTTCCCACGATCGATCAACACGTTGCCGGCCAGCCAGAACAACTGGCCAAACAGCGGCACCCATTTCAGGCTCTTTTTGCCGATGCACACGGTCCGTCGCGGCACTACGTTGCCGAACACGAACAGGTCATAGTTGGACTGGTGGTTGGCGATGATCACGCAGCTATCGGGCTTGTTCATCAGCTGACCGACGTCGGCCTTCACTCGCAGGCGCAGAATGCACATGGCCGGCAGGGCATAGAGACGGGCACACAGACGACTGTTGTCCGGATTGAATGGCCGGCACAGCCCGAGAATCACCCCGAGCACACCCGCCAGCATAAAGTGCAGGCCCATCAATAACATACGAAACACGAACAGCATTTTCAGGCCCACCGGGACAAAAGGTGGCGCAGTGTACGGATGTGCACTGTTTTCGGCAATTGCCGCTATAGAGTCAGGAGATGGGCGATGTTTAAGCGCATGTTTCCGACTTGTCGGTCAGAGGCGTCCTAGAGCTGCCGAAGAGTTTTAAACCGCGCGCGTAAGAAAAAGCCCGACACGACGGTCGGGCTTTTCTGTTTCGCAGCGAAGAGGACTCAGCCCAGGTGCTCCTGATCCTGAATGATCGCGTTATCCAGGGTTTCCAGCAGCGCCTTGCGTACTTTGAGCTTGGTATTCTTGTGCGCGGTCATGTTGATCTTCTTCAACTGACGCGCGGCGGCGAGGGCGGCACCTTGCAGTTCTTCGGCAGAAACCACCTTGTCGAGGAAACCGGCATCCACAGCGCTTTGCGGATCGAACATCTCGCCGTTGATCACCGAACGGTGAAAGGCCGAGCGGCGCAGACGATCACGAGCCAGTTCGATGCCGGCGTGGTGCATGGTCATGCCGATCTGCACTTCGTTCAGACCAATGCTGAACGGGCCATCGACACCGATCCGGTAATCGGCGGACAACAGAATGAAAGCGCCTTTGGCCACGGCATGACCCGGGCAGGCAACGATCACCGGGAACGGGTGCGACAGCAGACGACGGGCGAGGGTCGAACCAGCGGTTACCAGGGACACGGCCTCTTTAGGGCCGGCGGTCATCACTTTCAAATCGTAGCCGCCGGACAGAATGCCCGGCTGGCCGGTAATGATCACGATTGCACGATCCGCCACCGCCTGATCCAGCGCCGCGTTGAAGGCCGCGATCACGTCCGGGGAAATGGCGTTGACCTTGCCGTTGCTCAGGGTCAGGGTCGCGATACCGTCTTCGAGGTGGTAGGCAATCAGGTCGCTCATGGCGCAATTCCTTATTAGAAAGATGGGCAGACGTTACCCACCGTCGCCGGTCAGGTAAAGCACTGTGACTGACCCGTCGGTCACCCTTGAGCGGCTGATCCGCTGCAACGTGCCCCACGACAAACGCCTGCGCGCCTATATAGAAGGGCTGCGCCCACCCGAGATTGGCCGGATCGCCATGGCCCATCGACAGTAGAAACGACTTTTTCTCTTAACCGCATGAAAATTCTGAAAAAAAGTTTGCCATCAGAAAAGCTTTCGACTACATTAGCGCGCCTCGACAGACAGAACATGTTTGAAGAGATACGGTGAAGTGTCCGAGTGGCTTAAGGAGCACGCCTGGAAAGTGTGTATACAGGAAACTGTATCGAGAGTTCGAATCTCTCCTTCACCGCCAAATTCGATGTAAACAGAACCCCTGGTTTCGAGAGAAGCCAGGGGTTTTGTGCATTCAGGTGTCCGGATTTTTTTGCTCACAGAGTTGGGTTCGGCTTCACTTTGCCGTGGCAGTACAATCGCGGTTTTATCTGTATGTAAAAGGACGACTTCCATGATCATTTCCACCACTCACTCCATCGAAGGCCGGCAGATCACGGCGTATCTGGACGTTGTCAGTGCCGAGTCGGTGCAGGGCGTGAATGTGATTCGCGATATGTTCGCCGGGATGCGGGACTTTTTCGGTGGACGTTCGCAGACGCTGGAGCGGGCGTTGAAGGAGGCGCGTGTTCAGGCGACAGACGAAATCAAGGAGCGTGCGCGGGCCTTGCAGGCGGATGCGGTGGTCGGAGTAGATTTCGAGATCAGCATGCCGGCGGGGAAGGGCGGCATGGTTGTAGTGTTCGCGACCGGCACGGCGGTCAAGTTGCGTTGATCGTTGGTTTAGCGTGCGTGAGCCCATTCAACGGAATGGGCTCCCTGCCATGAATCAGCCCTGCGGTTTGAGTACGACAGTGCCTTTAGAGTCGTAGGTCAGGGGGGTATCGATGGCAACCATGGGCGTACCGCCAGGCTGGACCGGGTCTGGATGGTAGATGACGCCAGGTTTGCCAGGCTGTACAGGACTAGGTCCGTCGAGCGGCTTGATGACGATCTCGCCTGAGGCAAGCTTCTCCTTGAATTTTTCCGCCCCGGCTTTACCAGCGGCGATCTGCTCGTCCGTGAGCTTTACAACAGGCATCGGTGGGAATCCTTTGATTTCCATGTTCTCTCCTTGAGATTCATTGCGTAGGAAAAAGGGCAACGGCCTGTGGTTGGGAATCTTTAGCTCCGTAGGATCAGTGGTCTGAACATTGTGTTTAATTTCTGTAGGCCATTCGTCGGGCTTCGGGTGATCTGAATCACAAGTCCAGGAATGACCGGCTAGTCTCAAAAGCCTTGGAGGTCGATATTTTTTCAGGCAAAAGGGTCTTGCCGGTATCGGCCCGCTTTTGAAAGGGGTGAAGAGATGACTGATCCGTACATCGAAGACGACGGGGCTGAATTTCCATTCAACAATTGCGTGCGCTGTGGCCAGACCGAGTATCAGGCGGGCTTTGGCGAAGATCCGGTGCAGACCGGCAAGATCAAGTCGACAGCACCCAAGGGGCCGAAAGCAAAATTTCTGCCCAAGGTGACGACACGTTCCAGGAAGTAATCCGGATGCCACAGAACCCTGCCATTGAGCGGGGTTTTTGATTGCTGATTTTCTAGAGAAGCGTCCTACGGAAATTGCGGAACCGTCCGGTTTCTTTCACAAACTTTTCACACCGGTCTACGTAGGGTGAAGCCATCCGTTAGAAAGCAAGTCTCCAGCCCGTCTCCCCAGCGGGCTTTTTTTTGCCTGCGATAAAACCTTTTCCAAAATCGCTGTCCAATCGGCGCCAAGTGCACTGTGGCACTGGACATTGCCTCGGCAACAGCATTCAATCTGCGCCCTTTTTCTTCCTTCTTTTGAGGTTTTCGTCATGCGTTTAACTCTGCCTGCTCTGGTTCTGGGGCTTCTGGTCGCTCAAGGTGCAATGGCCGGTGATGGCACCGCCGCACTGGGTGGTGGCCTGGGTGGCGCGCTGGGTAATGTGGTCGGCCAGAAAATGGGCGGCAGCAGCGGCGCGGCCATCGGCGCTGGCCTGGCTGGCGCGGCTGGCGGTGCTTTGGCAGCGAAGAAAGGTGCCCGTACCAAAGCGGCCATTGGCGGCGGTGTAGGCGCGGCAGGTGGTTCGATCATCGGCAACAGCCTGGGTGGCAAGAACGGCGCGACCATCGGCGCCGGCCTGGGCGGCGCAGCGGGCGGCGCGGTGGGCAGCAACCTGTCCAAGGGCCACAAGCGTCACTGATTGCGAATGCATGTCTGAAAAGGCCCGGCTTATGCCGGGCCTTTTCGTTGCTGAACGTTTTTCCGGAATTCGCCTCCAATTCCGTATAGCCCCTTCCGGGCGTACCGTCCCGATCCGGGACCTGCGAGGTCTGTATGCGATCGACTTTAACTGCGTTGGTTTTAGGATTGCTCGTGGCGCAAGGCGCCATGGCTGCCGGCGATGGTTCCGCGGCGGTCGGTGGTGGTCTGGGTGGTGTGCTGGGTAACGTGGTCGGCGGACAACTCGGCGGCAGCACCGGCGCAGCAGTCGGTGCCGGTGTGGGCGGTGCAGCCGGCAGTGCCGTCGGGGCGAACAAGCGTAATCGTACGGAGGCCGCGATTGGTGGTGGTCTTGGCGCGGCGGGTGGTTCAGTGCTCGGCAACAGCGTCGGTGGATCTACCGGCTCGGCTGTCGGTGCCGGGCTCGGCGGCGCGACAGGTGGTGCAGTGGGCAACAGCCTGGGAGGCGATGGCGGAAAATCGCATTCCGGTGGCGGCCACAAGCACAAACACAAATATCGTCACCGCTGAGCAAGCGGAGTTACTGAAACCCGGCCTTGTGCCGGGTTTTTTGTGTTCGCACGTAATGCGCCGGAACGTTTAGCGACCATACTTTTCGAACGTCTACACGCTGAGCTTCCGAGGTGCACCATGACTCCCGAAACCGAAGGCAAGGAAGAAAAAGGCCCGAGCGGGTTGCCGTTTATCAATGATCCGGGGAATGAAGATCCAGGGTCGTTGATGGATGATGCGACGGTTCCGCTTTGGGAGGGTGAGGGGGAGGAGCTTGAGTATGAGGATTTTGATGATGATGAGTGAGAGTGGGTCTGCAAGTTTTATGGGGGGGCGGGATCCCCTTGATTAAAAAGGTAAGAAAATACTCGAATTATGAAGCAAGTGATTTTATCCAAGATGAGTAGAATTCTTTTTGCTCCTTTATATCGTTTGTTAGATCTTCTTCTTCGTAGTCAAAAATTCTGACAATGTCTTCTTCTTCGGTTGGATGGCCAAGCCTGACTTGATATGCGACTAGCCCGCATGACATCTGCGAAGTCATACGGGAGGGGTGAACATTTTTCCGTGCTCCTTTGCAAAGAAAAATTATTTCTGGAAAATGTGCCCTAATTATGCCGAAGCATTCATATAGGTCCTCTGCAGTGCAGGTTTTTATTAATCCATCCTTCATGGTGAGTGTTAGCGATCTTTTTTTTCTATCAAATTCGACTTCTGCTGTTTCTTTTCTTTGATTTTTCAGGATTTGAATTTCTATTGTTTTCACTGTTACCTCCTATACGGATTAGGTATTGAATACCCGACGTAGCTACCATCTTCATTGACAGGTGTAGCACCCACGATATCTCGATTGTTGATACCGCCAGGGACTGCTATCTCTTTCTCGCGTCGATGTGGTGACATAGCGCCTAACTCTTTGTTTACATCGATTCCTCGAATGTTTTTCAGGATGTAGATGTATCCTTCGGCATACCCGTATCCAGTTGCAAACTTCGCGGCTTCTTTTTCCGAGATTGATGTGCTTACGAACCAGCTGGGAGGACTTTTGTTATCTAATGCGTGCAAAAATAAGTCCTTACTCTCGCCCCATGGTTCAAATCCTCCTTCAAAGATATCCCATGGCTCTCGTTCATCACCTCTGTACAGATAGTGATTTTCTTGTATTGGGCTAGGAGTTTTTGGCTCGCCTTCATCTACTTTAGTGCCTGCTGTCCTATCCGGCACCGAACATCCCGGTCTGTTCGGCGGTGGGCAGTTGGACGTCAACCCCAACGGATCCACCCACCCTGTCGGATTCGGCACGTACCGGTATTGATTCAACCCACCTGCCAGCTTCACCGGATCCGGCGTCAGGTACCGTCCAACGTCCGGGTCGTAGTACCGGTGCCGGTTGTAATGCAGTCCGCTTTCTTCATCGAAATACTGCCCCTGAAAGCGCAGTGGCTGGTCGAGGTAGTCGTCGGTCGCCAGTTCCAGCGAGGTGACCTTGCCGTAGGCGCTGTATTTGGCCGACCAGACGATGTCGCCGCTGTAGTCGGTCAGTTCCTGCGGCGTGCCGAGGTGGTCGAGCTGGTAGTAGAACGGGCAGGCGCGTTTCGGGCCTTGGCCGTCGAGCATCGCCAGTGGACGGAAGGTGCCGGGTTCGTAGATGAAGCTGCGGTGCTGAGTCGGGCTGCTTTCGGCGATCAGGTGGTCGCCTTGCCAGAAGAACTCGGTGGTCTGGCCGTCGACGGTTTTGCGGATGCGGCGGCCGAAGGCGTCGTATTGGTAGGTGGCGCTGGTGCCGTCGGGACGGGTCAGGCCGATCAGGCGGTGCTGGCTGTCGTAGCGGTATGCAGTGACGAGCTGTTGGACGCGGCCACGGCGTTCGTGGATCAGGTTGCCGAAGGCGTCGTAGTCGTAGTGGCGGTCGCCCTGCATCAGCAGGCGGTTGCCCTTGATCTGTGTCGGGCCCGGACGGTCCTGCATCAGCAGGTTGCCGGCCGGGTCGTGGGCGAAGTTTTCCGGCACATCGTCGCGGGTGTGGCGCACGCGGATCAGCCGGTCGAGGGCGTCGTACTGGTAGCTGCGCTGGCCGTGGCGGGTGTCGGCGATGTGTTCGAGGTTGCCGTTGGCGCTGTAGGCAAAGTCGCGGCGGTACAGCGCACTGCGTTGATGGCCTACGGCGTGGGACAGCAACCGTCCTTGTTCGTCGTAGGCGTATTCGCTGAGCAGCAGGCCTTGCTGGCGCTGTTGCTCGCGACCGTTCTGGTAGACGTGGCGGGTGAGCAAGGCGCCGTTGAGGTCGATCGCGGTCAGCGCGCCGCCCTTGGCGTAGTGGTAGTCGAGCTTGCTGTTGTCCGGCAGGCGCATTCGGCTGAGCTGGCCGCAGGCGTCGTAGGTGTAGCGCAGGGTGCCCCAGCCCTGATGCTCACGCACCAGGCGGTCCTGCAGGTCGTATTCGAAGGCCAGCGGGTGATTCTGGCCGTCATCCACGCCGACCAGCCGACCGAGACGGTCGTAGTGGTAGCTGACCTCGATCCCGTCGGGCAGGGTCTTGAGCAGCAGACGCCCGGCGCTGTCACGCTCGTAATGAGTAACCAGCGTCGAGCCGTCGTCGCCGTACTCGGTCTTTTCCAGCAGATGGCCGTTGCGATCGTAGACGTAGGCCGTGCGCCGGCCATCAAAACCGGTTTCCTGTCGGATCAATCCGGTCGGCGTGTAGTCCAGCCGGTACTTTTCGCCGGACTCGTTCTCGATCTCCGTGAGCAACAGCTGCGCATGGTCGTAGCGATACTGCAGCCGCGTACCGTCGGGATTGATGCGCCGGCTGACCAGGTGCAGGTCGTCGTCATACTCGTAACGGGTGATGCGCCCCAGTTCATCGCGTTCGGCGGTGATCTGCCCGTAGGCGCTGTAGGACCAGGCACGGGTGGCACCCGTCGGCGAGGTGGTCTGGATCAGCCGGCCGACGGCGTCCCACACATGGCGGGTGACGGCGCCATGTTCGTCCTGCGCAGTAATCCGCCGTCCCAAGGCATCGTAGGAAAACTTCCGAACCCCACCGTCCGGCAGGCTTTCCTCGACCAGTTGCCCAAGGTCGTTCCACACGAACACGTGCCGGCCGCTGTCCGGATAACGGATCGACAGCAGCCGCCCCTGCGGGTCGTAGTGGTAGTGGGTGACATGGCCGTCGGGATCGACCGATTCGGTGATATCACCCTGGGCATTACGCCGGTAGGCCCACTCCGCCTCGCCCCGGCTACGGCGGTGCAGGAAACCGTTGCGGTATTCGTAGGATGTCGGCGCATCGTCCGGCGGAATCAGCGCGACCAGCCGTCCGACATCGTCGTAGCGGTACTCGGTGACCGCCCCCAGCGCATCCTGCTCGGCGACCAGCCGGCCCGCCGAATCGTAGGCCTTGAGCTGTTCGCCACCGTCGGCGGCCACCTGACGCACCAGCCGCGCCGTGTCGTCGTGGACGTAAACCTCTTCGCGACCGTCGACGTACTGCACCCGCACGCTGCCGGCGTCGTCCCAGACGTAACGCGTGTCCATCTGCGAAAACGACGCCCAGTGCCGCACGCAGCGCGCGGCCTTGCCGGAACGCTCCCACTCCCAGAAGAAGCTCGCACCGCCGGTTAACTGCCGCTGCAGGATGACGTGGGCATCGTCGTAGTCGTAACGCTCGCTTTCGCCGACGGCGTTGGTCGCTTCGATCAACCGATGACGGGCATCAAAGCAGTAACTGACCAGCGTCTGCTCGGTACGCCAGGCGGACTCAGAAAAAACCTGATAATCGACCGCGACCAGATGCGCCCGCTCATAGCGCAGCAACAATGAACGACCGGCCCCGTTATCGAGGCGCTCAACGCGATCCAGACGATCACGCGTAATACGCAACCGGTTGCCATACGCATCGCTGACAGCCGTCAGACGCCCAGCCCGAAAGTGATAAAACCGCGCCGCATCCCCCGCCAGCGCAACGATCAGTTCCTCCGGCTCATCCCCAAGAAAGATCGCCGCCCGCGACAGACTGTTGTGAATCGCCGGACGCTCGACACTCGGCAGCGGAAACCGCGTGCGCCGGTTCTCATGGTCAACCCAGACCACGCCGTCGCCCTCGACCTCCAGCCGATGCGCCAGCGAATGACTCCAACCAAACCCCAACCCGACATCGATCTCGACTGCGCTGGTGCGATACAACCGGCTGAACTCGAACGGCAGCAGCCCATCAAGCACGCCATCGGTCAGCGTCAGCAGTTCCTCGCCGGTGACCATCGACACCGGACAACCGTTGGTGCAGGTCCGGGGCACACAGTCGGCGCTGTCGCCGTTGGGATTTTTCGCCTGATTCGAAGCATCGTCGCGAGGCTCATGCCGCTCCATTCGCGTCGAGCCGTGGGACTTGTTACGGGCAATGGCCGCCGGATTGGGCACCGTCAACACCCGCGCATCCGCCGTGCGAATCTCCAGCGGAACCGCAGGTGTCGGCCGCAATGGTGCCGGACGTGCATTGATCATCAGCGGTTTCAAAGCGCCCGCATGCCGCGTCAGATCGGGTGCCGAAGTCAGCTCCGCCAACCGCAACGCCGACGCCGCCAGCCATTCCCGGGTACGTGGCGACTTGATCTTGCCGAGCACCTTGGCGCTCAACCGCAGCGGCACGCCCATACCGCCCGACATGCACATCAGCAGAAAACTGACCAGTAACTCCGCCCGGACTTCAGCCACCACCTCGGCGAGGTACTGCGGCGGCAGCATCTTCAGCCAACTGGTAAAAGCTGCCAGATGAATGAACAGCAACGGCTCGTCGCTGAGCATCAGCAAGCCATTGGCGATGGCTTCGGAGGAGGCCTCGAGCAAGGCTTCCAGCTCGACGCCGGACAGGTATTGCAGAAGTTTTTCGCTGTTGGCCTGTAAGTCGGCGAGCAGGGCGAACAGCTGTTTCACGTCATCCCAGACGCCATTCAGCGCCGTTTCGAAACCGCGCCAGTCGGCCTGCTGCAACTGACCGTAACGCTCCAGGAAACCCGCGCTGGAAAACTCGGCCCATTGCGGTTGAAACCCGACCCATTCCTCACGCAACCATTTTTCCAGGCCATCGATAAGCCCCTGATACGAGGCATACAGCGTCTGGATATGCGCGGTAGAAACATCGGGAAAGAAGGTGATGCGATAACGCTGGCCCCGGTCGCAGTCGTCGACCTCGAGAATGCCGCTGGGGCCGATGGTGTAATGCTGCGGTTCGCCGAATTTCAGCACACCGCCGACATCGGAAATGAGCGGTTCCAGGGTCACCGGCGTATCGCCGATCGGCACGAAGCGCGCGGCTTCGAACATGTGCACCAGCGTCAGGGAGCCAGTGGCAGAACACATGGCCACTGAGGAGCTGATGGGTTTTCGGCTGGCAATCGGCGCACTGAGTTGGACATCGTTGCCGACCTTGAACACCTGATCGACATCCAGCGCGGTTCCCGTCCAGAACTGCTCGGCCCAGCTTTCATAGTCGTTGAGGCAGAGACGGAACTCCTGAAACAGCTTCTCGGCGTCGGGCTGGTCAGGGTTCAGCGCAGCGACCACCAGCAAACCGATGCTGTTGTTCAGTTTCAGGAGTTGGTCAGATGGAAGCATTCGCAGTCACTCGCGCGCATCAAGGGGATGGCGCGAAACTTTGCGGGGGATCAAACAGGAAAGAAGTCAGGCAAGTAGGCGATGTCTGTAGGGCAATTCTCTAAATGCGATTCGGCGGACAACCGACATTGCCCGTTGCTCAACCTCGGCCGCGCTCGTTATGCTGCTGAACCCTTTAATCAGATCCGAGCAGCGGTACCCGATGCCGCCTGGGATGTTTTTGATAACGGATCCGATGATGAATGCACCGCTGAAGGCGTTCGGCCCGATCAAGGCCGTGATTTTCGATATGGACGGTTTGCTGCTGGACACCGAGGGCATCTACACCGAGGTCACCTCGCTGATTGCCGAGCGTTACGGGCGCACGTTCGACTGGAGCATCAAGCAAAACATCATCGGGCGTGGCGCCGGCGATCTGGCCCGTTATGTGGTCGAGGCGCTGGATCTGCCGATCACCGCCGAAGAATTTCTGGTGATCCGCGAGCCGCTGATGCGCGAGCGTTTTCCCACCGCGCAAGCGATGCCGGGTGCCGAGGAACTGATTCGTCACCTCAAGGCGCACAACATTCCGATTGCCGTCGGTACCAGTTCGTCGCGCCAGTCGTTCGGTCAGAAAACCACGTTGCACCGCGACTGGTTTGCGTTGTTCGACTTCATCGTTACCGCCGACGACCCGGAAGTCGGCGCGGCCAAACCGGCGCCGGACATTTTCCTCACCGCCGCTCGCCGCCTCGGTGTGGCGCCGGAAGATTGTCTGGTGTTCGAGGATTCGCCGTTCGGCGTGACAGCCGCGAAAGCAGCCGGCATGACCGCCATCGCGATTCCCGATGCCGCCATGGCCGATGAAAAATACGCACACGCTGACGGGATTCTTCGTAGTTTGAAAGCGTTCACGCCGAGTGCCTGTGGTTTGCCAGCGCTCGATTGGGCCTGACCAGACCACAGATAAAAAACGCCGCCCCTCTATTAACAGAGGGGCGGCGTTTTTCGATCACTCGAAACAATCAGGCGCCGAAACCACCGTCGATACTCAGGCTCGCACCGGTGATGTAACCGGCCTCCGGGCCTGCGAGGTAGGCGACGAAGCTGGCGATTTCCTCGGCTTTGCCGTAACGACCGACCGCCATGAGCGGAATCAGGCTTTCGGCAAAGTCGCCGTGGGCCGGGTTCATATCAGTGTCCACCGGGCCGGGCTGCACGTTGTTGATGGTGATGCCCCGTGGGCCGAGGTCGCGGGCCAGGCCTTTGGTCAGGCCCACCAGGGCGGATTTGCTCATCGCATACACGCCGCCACCGGCGAAGGGCATGCGGTCGGCGTTGGTGCTGCCGATGTTGATGATGCGCGAGCCTTCGCCCATGTGTCTGGCGGCTTCCTGACTGGCGATGAACACGCTGCGCACGTTAATTGCCAGGGTCTGGTCGAAGTCTTCCAGTTTGAAGTCTTCCAGCGGGGCGACGGCCAATACGCCGGCGTTGTTGACCAGAATGTCGAGGCGGCCAAAGGTTTCGACGGTGGCGTTCACGGCGTTGCGGATGGCGCTGGCGTCGGCGCTGTCGGCCTTGATCGCCAGGGCTTTGCCGCCGCTCGCGGTGATGCTGTTTTGCAGTTCTTCAGCCTTGGCGGCGGAGCTGACGTAGGTGAAGGCAACCGCGGCGCCTTCGGCGGCCAGGCGCTTGACGATGGCGGCACCGATGCCGCGAGAGCCGCCTTGAATCAGAGCGACTTTACCGCTGAGGTGTTGAGTGGTCATGTTCGATCTCCAGAAATTTCAAGGCAGGCTGCCTTGGTGTGGTGTCGAGTATCTGCCCCTCGCCACCGGGCGAGTAGACCGTGGTTGCTATAGTCTGTGTAAACCAAAAGTATGGAATGGCGGCCATGGAAACCTTCAGCAGTATCGAATGCTTCGTGCGTAGCGCCGAAGTCGGCAGCTTTGCCGAAGCCGCGCGTCGCCTGAGCCTGACACCGGCCGCCGTGGGCAAAAGCGTGGCGAAACTGGAAGCGCGCCTTGGCGTGAGGCTGTTCCAGCGTAGCACCCGAAGATTGACCCTGACGGAAGCGGGGCAATTGTTTCTGAGTGAGGTCAGCGGCAGCCTGACCACCATCCAGAATGCCGTGAGCAATCTGGCCAGCGCCGGCGGTCAACCGGCCGGCACGCTGAAAGTCAGCATGGGCACGGTGTTCGGCCGCTTGTACATCGTGCCGTTGCTGGGGGAATTCCTGACAAGGTTTCCGGCGATCAACCCGGACTGGCATTTCGATAACCGACAGGTCGATCTGATCGGCCAGGGTTTTGATGCGGCGATTGGCGGCGGCTTCGAGCTGCCCCAAGGCGTGGTGGCACGCAGGCTGACGCCGGCGCATCGGGTGTTGGTGGCTTCGGCGGATTATCTGGATCGGCACGCGCCGATCAGCGAACCGGACGACCTCAAACTGCACGAGGGCATCCTGATCCGTTCGCCGCAGACCGGTCGTGTGCGTTCCTGGCAGTTGACCCATCGCACGCAGCAACACAGCCCGTTGACCCTCACGGCGCGAATGACCATGAGCGATTCCGAAGCCGCCTGCGCCACGGCGGCGCAGGGATTGGGGATTGCGTTGGTGAGCATGCCGTTCGCCGTCGGCTATCTGGAGGCGGGAACGTTACAGCGGGTCTTGCCCGACTGGTACGTCGACGACGGCAACATCTCCATCTATTACGCCGAACACAAACTGCTGCCGGGCAAGACCCGGGCGTTCGTCGATTTCATCATCGAACAATTTGCAACCCAGGGGCTCGCCGAGCGGTTCAACGCGCAAAACGTGCTGGCCAGCCGATGATGGTTTTCGGCCGTGGGGTCGCATACGTCCGCACCTTGGACGTTGATAGCCCCAGTCGAACCAGCGATTCGGCGATGGTCACGGCAGCGGTGACGCCATCGATCACTGGCACCCCGGTGCGCTGGCGGATCTTCTCATCGAGCCCGGCCATGCCGCCGCAACCGAGGCAGATCACCTCGGCTTTATCCTGAGTCACCGCCAGTTCGGCCTGATGCACGATCGCCTCCAGCGCTCGCTGAGGTTCGTGTTCCAGCTCCAGAACCGCCAGGCCGCTGGCCCGCACCGAGGCGCAGCGATCCCACAGGCCCGAGAGTTTCAGGCGATCCTCGATCAACGGCACGGTGCGATCCAGCGTGGTGACCACCGAATAGGCGTGGCCCAGAAACATCGCGGTGCTGGCCGCCGCATCGGTGATATCCACCACCGGCACGTTGAGCAATTCCTGCAAACCTTCGCGACCGTGTTCGCCGTAGCCGGCCTGGATCACTGCGTCGAACGGCTGGTCGTAGGACATCACCCGGTCCATCACGGCGATGGCCGCCAGGTAACTTTCGAAATTGCCTTCGACTGAATCAGCCCCGAAGTACGGCGTCAGACCGACGATTTCGGTGCCGGGGGAAGCCACAGCCTGCGCCGAGCGGGCGATGGCCTGAGTGATGGATTCGGTGGTGTTGACGTTGACCACGAGAATTCGCATGGGAAGTCCTTATTGCGGTTGGTTCTGCGGCCCCGCGAAGGGCCGCCAAAAGATTCAGTGGCTGACGTTGTCGACAGCGATGGCTTCACCGTCCACGTCGGCGTAGTGCGGCTGGCGTTTGGCGACGATCAGGTAAAGCATTCCGGCGATGCCGGCACCGATCAGCCAGGAGAACGGCGAAACGCTGTGGAACCCTGGCACCAGCGCCAGGACGATGGCGATCAGCGCGGCCGGAATGAACGCCGCAACCGCCCGCAGATTGACCCCGCGGCTGTAGAAATACGCACCGTTCGGGTCTTCGCTGTACAGCTGCGGCACGTGGATCCGGCCTTTGCGGATCAGCCAGTAGTCCACCATGATCACGCCGTAGAGCGGGCCGAGCAGGGCGCCGAGGCCGGACAGGAAATACACGATCACCAGCGGGCTGTTGTAGAGATTCCACGGCAGGATCAGCACGGCGATGGTGGCGCTGATCAGCCCGGCGCGGCGGAACGTCAGGTACTTCGGCGCCAGGTTGCTGAGCACGAAGGCCGGGGCGACGAAGTTGGCCATGATGTTCACCGCTACGGTGACGATCAGGAACGCCAGGCAGCCGAGTACCAGAAAGAAGGTGTTGGGGATCGAGGCGATGATTTCGGTCGGGCTCTCGATGATCCGGCCGTTGATCTGAAATTGCGCACCGCACAGCAGGACGGTGATCCCGGCGAACACCAGAATATTCACCGGCAGGCCCCAGAAATTTCCGATCTTGATGGTTTTGCGGCACGGCGAAGAACGGGCGAAGTCGCAGAAGTTGAGGATCAACGTGCCGTAGATCGCCAGCCACAAAGCGCCGCCGGCAAAAATATTGCGCCACATCTCACCGCCGGTCAGCGGTTCGCGGATCGACCAGGCGATGGTCGCGTTGGCCTGGGTGTACATCCACGCGGCGAGGCAGGCGACGGTCAGCAGAATCACCGGACCGGCGAACGCTTCATAGCGTCGGACCATTTCCATGCCGTAGGCCAGAATCCCCAGTTGCACGAACCAGATCGCCACGAAACACACCCAGCCCAGGCTCGACAGGCCGAGGATCGAGTTGTGGTCGTAGTCGGCGAAACCGGGATGGATCGCCGTGAGCAACACGCGAAATACCACCGACGCCAGGTACGTCTGAATCCCGAACCAGGCGATGGCGATAACCGCCCGGATCAATGCAGGAATCTGTGCCCCGTGAATGCCGAAACTGATGCGGCTGATAACCGGAAACGGCACGCCGGTTTTCTGCCCCATGTAGCCCGACAGATTCATGAAGAAATACACCAGCGCCGCGCCGATCCCCAGCGACAGCAGAATCTGCCAGCCGCCCAGGCCCAGGGCGTACAGACCGATGGCAAACGAGTAGTTGGCGATGTTGTGCACATCGTTGGTCCACAGGGCGAAGATGCTGTATTTGCCCCAGCGCCGTCCTTCGACCTTGGTCGGTGCGAGGTCGCTGTTATGCAGGCGCGGGCTCAGTTGCAGCGGTTCGGCGATGCCGTCACCGGGCACGGTGTGATCGAGGGTTGAGGAGGAGGGCAGATTCAGCGCGATGTTGTTGTTCGAAAGACTCGTACGCATTCCGGCAGGCTCCTGATGTTCGGGCCGCGATGACTGTGCATGAGCGCTCGGGCTCGGCAGATCTTCGTCGCGACGCTGAAACATCACTGGTTACGGGGCATCTGCAGCCTGTACGGGATAGGGCGCTTCAGGCTTGCGGATCGAAAGTGTGGGTTCATGTTTTGCAGTTTTGTATACAAAACATGTATGCACTTAAGCCAAATCTGTGCCAGCCAGCGATCTATGAAAACCACCACTGATTTCGAAAAGTTATTGAAGTGCGCTAAGTCGCTGAAATTAAGGCGATATAAATTGACCGTTCGAACAGGTATTTATTTTTCGGAAGGGATTTTGGCGGACGCCGGAAGGGATCGCTTTGGCAGCGGGATGTAACTTTTCAGGGCGCGGAAATGAAAAGTGCACACATAAATGGCACCGATGGTGACATTCGTGTGTACACATTTTTCATGTCTGGCAGAGACAACTGTGGGGCGAGCGGTTTACGCCTTGCTGATGATATTCCCGGCGTGCAACCCGCATTCTTTCTGGGTCGCTTCTTCCCACCACCAGCGGCCTTCGCGCTCGTGCTGGTTCGGCAGGACAGGGCGGGTGCAGGGTTCACAGCCGATGCTGATGAAACCGCGTTCATGCAGGCTGTTGTACGGCAGCTCCAGCATGCGGATGTAGCCCCAGATTTCCTCGCTGGTCATCTGCGCCAGCGGGTTGAATTTGTACAGGGTGCGCTCCGGGGTGGAGAACGCGCTGTCGATTTCCATCACCGCGACCGCGCTGCGGGTGCCCGGGCTCTGGTCGCGGCGCTGGCCGGTGGCCCAGGCTTTGACGCCGGACAGTTTGCGGCGCAGCGGCTCGATCTTGCGGATCCCGCAGCACTCGCCATGGCCGTCCTTATAGAAACTGAACAGGCCTTTTTCCTTCACGAACGGTTCGAGTTTCGTGTAGTCCGGCGAGACCAGTTCGATGTCGATCTTGTAGTGCTCGCGCACCTGATCGATGAAACGGTAGGTTTCCGGGTGCAGACGGCCAGTGTCGAGACTGAACACCTTGACGTTCTTGTTCAGCTTCCAGGCCATGTCCACCAGCACCACATCCTCGGCGCCGCTGAAAGATATCCACAGGTCATCGCCGAACTCGGCGAATGCGAGTTTGAGGATGTCCTGGGCGGATTTGTTGGCATAGGTCGTGGCGAGTTCCACGACGTCGAACGTTGGGCTCATCAGGGCGGCTTCCTACAGGTCGGTGGCGCTGGGCGCTCTATATGGCGGCGATGTTAACAAAAAGCGGCGCAGGTCGGGGGGGCACTCTGCGTTGCGTGGCCCGGAACGAGCCGCTAGAGTTCCGCCTCGCTCGACTCAATAAACATTACAAACGGAGTGTCCTGTGGAAATTGCCTGTCTTGATCTTGAAGGAGTGCTGGTACCGGAAATCTGGATCGCCTTCGCCGAAAAAACCGGAATCGAATCGCTCAAGGCCACCACCCGGGACATTCCCGACTACGACGTGCTGATGAAACAGCGCCTGCGCATCCTCGACGAACATGGCCTCAAGCTTTCGGACATTCAGGAAGTGATCGCCACCCTCAAGCCGCTGGACGGCGCGGTGGAGTTCGTCAACTGGCTGCGCGAGCGGTTTCAGGTGGTGATTCTTTCGGACACCTTCTACGAATTTTCCCAGCCGCTGATGCGTCAGCTGGGCTTTCCGACCTTGCTTTGCCATCGACTGATTACCGACGACGGCGGGCGGGTGACGAGCTACCAGTTGCGTCAGAAAGATCCGAAACGTCAGTCGGTCCTGGCGTTCAAGAGTCTGTATTACCGGGTGATTGCGGCGGGGGATTCCTACAACGACACCAGCATGCTGGGCGAGGCGGATGCGGGGATTCTGTTCCATGCGCCGGATAACGTGATCCGCGAGTTTCCGCAGTTTCCGGCGGTGCACAGCTTTGCCGAGTTGAAGCAGGAGTTTCTCAAGGCTTCGAACCGCGATCTGAGCCTGTAAGTCATGCGGCGGCGAGGGCGCAACCACCCTCGCCACAAGCGTCAGAGGTTCTGCAAGGTTTCGAGCAGGACTCTGACCTTGGTGATCGACTCCTGATACTCCGCCTCCCAATCCGAATCGGCGACGATCCCGCCGCCGCCCCAGCAGCACACCTGCCCATCCTTAACCAACAGACTGCGAATCGCGATGGAACTGTCCATCTCGCCACGCACGTCCAGATACAGCAACGAGCCGCAATACAAGCCGCGTCGAGTCGGCTCCAGTTCATCAATGATCTGCATCGCACGAATCTTCGGCGCGCCGGTGATCGAGCCACCGGGGAAGCTGCCGGCAATCAGATCCAGGGCATCGCGATCCACCGCCAGCTCACCGGTCACGCTGCTGACCAGGTGATGCACGTTCGGATAGCTTTCCAGGCTGAACAGCTCCGGCACCCGCACCGAGCCGATTCGGCAGGTGCGGCCCAGATCGTTGCGCAACAGATCGACGATCATCAGGTTTTCCGCACGGTCCTTGGGGCTGGCCAGCAGTTCGGCGGCGTTGGCCGCGTCTTCGGCCGGGGTCGCGCCACGGGGGCGGGTGCCTTTGATCGGGCGGGTTTCCACCTGGCGCTGGCTGACTTTGACGAATCGCTCGGGTGACAGGCTCAGCACTGCGTTGCCATCGGGCAGGCTCTGGAACCCGGAAAACGGCGTCGGGCAGGCCTCACGCAACGCACAGTAAGCCAGCCATGGGTCACCTTCACACGGTGCGCGGAAGCGCTGGGCGAAGTTCACCTGATAGCAGTCGCCGGCCTGGATGTATTGATGAATGCGTTCGAGCGCCTGACGATAGTCGTCGGCCGAAAGGTCGGCAGTCATCGCTGTGTTCAGCTTGAACGGCGTCAGCTCAACGATCACCGGTAGGCTGAACAGATCGACCAACCGTTGTTTCTCGCTGTCGCTTACCGACGGGTGAAACACCAGTTGGCTGGTCGCTTTCTGGTGATCGCTGATCAATGCCCAGTCATACAGACCGAATCGCGCATCCGGCAGTTGCAGATCGTCCAGCGCCTGACTAGGCAGGTTTTCCAGATGCCGGCCGAAGTCGTAACTCAGGTAACCGATCAGGCCACCGGCGAACGGCAGCTCGTATTCCGAAGGCAGCTGTGCCTCGCCGAGGCGCGCCAGATTGTCTCGCAGGCGTTGCAGGAAATCGTCGCCACGCTCGTCGGGCAACACCGCCAGTTGTTCCAGCGGCCACGCACTGAGAAGGTCATAACGGCCACGGTCGGCACTCGGTCGGCCGCTGTCGAGCAGCACGGCGCCGGGCGCATGGCGGATTGCCGCGAAATAGTCGGCGGGGTTGGCGCGGTAGGGCAGCGGGTGTACGGAACAGGTCAACATGGGCGGGGCAGATCGGCCATCGAGGCGGGGTGGGGATTGTAGTCCCCTCAGGGAATTGCTCCTAGAGGGGATGTCGGGGATTGGCAGATCGGGAGCAGGTAACGCGACTCAGCCTTCGATCACCGGAATATGCCCGAACAGTTCCTGAGCAAACGCTACCCGCTCTTCAACCGTTTCAGTCACGCCGCGGGTCTTGAGATCCTCCAGATGCGCTTCCACCGCATGGGTCCGTGCCGTCAGCCCGCAGTCATTGGCAATCTGGATATTCAGCCCCGGCCGCGCGTTCAGCTCCAGAATCAGCGGGCCTTTCTCCTGGTCCAGCACCATGTCCACGCCGATGTAACCCAGGCCACACAGCTCATAGCAACCGGCGGCGAGCCTCATGAAACCGTCCCAGTAGGGCAGTTGCACGCCGTCCACCGCGTTGGTGGTGTCCGGGTGTTTGGCGATGATGTTGTTCAGCCAGGTGCCGCGCAGGGTCAGGCCGGTCGCCAGGTCGACACCGACGCCGATGGCGCCCTGGTGCAGGTTGGCCTTGCCGCCGGACTGCCGGGTCGGCAGGCGCAACATGGCCATCACCGGGTAGCCCATCAGCACGATGATGCGGATGTCCGGCACACCTTCGTAGCTGATGCTCTTGAAGATCTGGTCCGGAGTCACCCGATATTCGATCAGTGCCCGGTCACGGTGGCCGCCGAGCGAATACAGGCCGGTGAGGATGCTGGAGATATGGTGCTCCAGCTCCTCGTGGGTGAGGATCTTGCCCGACACCGTGCGATAGCGACCTTCGAAGCGGTCGGCGATGACGATGATGCCGTCACCGCCGGCGCCCTGGGCCGGCTTGATCACGAAGTCGTTGCGCCCGCCGATGATCTCGTCGAGCTTGTCGATTTCCTTCTCCGTGGAAATCACGCCATACAGTTCCGGCACATGGATGCCGGCCTTGATCGCGCGCTCCTTGGTGATGATCTTGTCATCGACGATCGGGTAGAGACTGCGCTTGTTGTACTTGAGCACGTAGTCCGCGTTACGCCGATTGATGCCCATGATGCCCCGGGCTTCCAGGGCCTTCCAGGTTTTCCAGAAACCGAACATCAGGCGTCAGCCTTCTTCAGGAAGGCCTTGAAGCGCACCAGTTCGGTCAGGCGATAACCGCGATAGCGACCCATGGCCAGCATGAAGCCCACCAGGATCAGCAGGATCGCCGGGAAGGTGAACACGAAATACACCAACTCCGGAACGGTCATGATCAAGTGCGCCAGGGACGCCGCGAACAGCGTGCCGATCGCCACTTTCAAGGCATGGCTGGCGCCACGCTCTTCCCAGGTGATCGACAGGCGTTCGATGGTCATGGTCAGAATCACCATCGGGAACAGCGCCACCGACAGACCGCGTTCCAGACCGAGCTTGTGGCTGAACAGGCTGATCGCCGCGATCAGCACCACCACGAACGTCAGCACCACCGACAGTCGCGGCAGCATTTGCAGTTTCAGATGTTCCAGATAGGAGCGCAGTGACAGCCCCAGCGCCGTGATCACGGTAAACAACAGGATGCCGAAGCCCAGCTGCGTCTCGCGGAAGGCCAGGGCGATCAGCACCGGGGTGAATGTGCCGAGGGTCTGCAGGCCGACCAGATTGCGCAGGATCAGGATCACGAGCACGCCGATCGGGATCATCACCATGATCATGAACGTTTGCTGGGTTTGCAGCGGCAGGCCGTACAGCGAGTATTCGAGGAAGTTGGCATCGGTGTTTTCGTCGGTCAGCTTGGCCAGACGAATCGCGTTCATCTCGCTGTTGTTCAGGCTGAAGGTCACGTTGGCTTTCTTCGCGCCGTCGACGGTGATCAGGTTTTCATCGCCGGTCCACCACAGCAGGCGGTCGGTCGGCAGGCCTTGTTCGCCGGTTTCCGGGTTGAAGTACAGCCAGTCGTTGCCGTTGAAGCTGCGCAGCCACAGTTCAGGGGTTTGCGGCTGATCGGCGACGAGGCGGATGGTGTGGACTTTCTCGACCGGAACGTGGGCGATGGACAGCAGCAGTTCTACGATTTTTGCCTTGTGGGCTGTTGACGGGTCGCCCGCCAGCAGCAGTTTTACGTTGTCGTCGTTGGTGTTGTTGACACGTTTGATCGCCTCGCCAATGAAGGTTTCGACGTCTGCCGAGTGCTGGCGGATCGGCGCGAGCAGGGCTTCGGCGGCGATTTTTTCCGGGCCTTCGATGGCCATGCTGTCGCGGAAAGTCGGGCCTTTGACCTTGGTTTTCTCGGCGGTGTAACGCTTGGTCAGCACCAGACGGTAATAAAGGGTCTGGTTGCCCTTGGCCCGGCGCGCCGACCAGGTGACCTTGCGGTTGCCGTCGACACGGTTGACCGCCACGCCGTAGTTGTTGGAGATGAAACTTTCATTGAGGCTGACGTAATCGCGGCTCAGGGGCGGCACGAACATCTGGATCTTGACCGGATCCTTGGTGCTGGCGACGAACTCGACCTTGGCGTCGATGTTCCACAAGTCGTCGGTGGCGTCTTCGGTCACCGGAATGCCGAGCACGAAAATCTGATAGGCCGTAACCGAAACGCCCAGGAGCACCAGGATGGTGATCAGGATTTTCAGGTGGAAGGTTAGAGAACGCATGGAAATTACTCGGCGGTATGAGCGGCGATGGCGCAGGCGGGTTTGCCGGCAGCGTATTTAAGACTGGGATCGACCAGCGCATCGAAGCGTTTCAGCGCCTCGGAGCCGATCAAAAGCGGGTATTGGAACGCACTGCGGTCGGTCAGGTTCACTTCGATGCTGCGCATCGCCGAACCCATGCAGATATCCAGCTCGATCACCGGGCGTGCGGTGTACTTCTTGCCTTCTTCCGGGTCGTAGTCGCCGGCGCGGCGCTTGATCTTGCTGACCCGGGCCAGCGGCCGTTCGATCGGGTGCGAATGCGCAGCGTCGATGGCCAGGTAGAAACGCACCCAGGATTCACCGTTGCGCTTGAAGCGTTTGATGTCGCGGGCGCTCAGGGAGGCGGTTTTCGCCCCGGTATCGAGTTTCGCCGCCACTTCCAGGTTGATCCCGTCGAGGGCGGCGTACTCGTTGAGGCCGTACACAGTCTTTTCCCCCGCCACGGCCAGGCCGGGCAGGCAAAACAGATAGAAAAAGGTGGGGAAGGGCTTGAGTCTCATAAATCCTGGCGAGCAGCGTTCCGTTCTCGGTTCAGGGCCACGGCATCAGGAGATCCTGTCTGCGCGCGCCTTCGTGTGCCTATCAGCTTTTTATGACAAGCCGTGCAAGTGACTGGCAAATGCGGGCGGCATTCTAGCACGGTGGTTTTATGGCGCCAGCGCCCGAGCGGGTCTATAACCCTTGGGGCTGATATCGGGCGTTATTAGACGATTGTCGACAATATCCATTTATCCTTTGACTGCTGCGGGCTGATTCGCTAGTTTTTGCCGCATTGGATTTAAAGGTGTCGACAATATGCTGGATCAACTCGATCCCCCGGTCATCAGCGGCGACGATTCGGAAACCCTGTCCGAAAACGTCTTCCGGCGTATCCAGGCCGCCATCGTCAAAGGCGAAATCGCCCCGGGCAGCAAGATCTCCGAGCCGGAACTGGCGCGCACCTACGGCATCAGTCGCGGGCCGCTGCGCGAGGCGATTCACCGGTTGGAAGGCCAGCGCCTGCTGGTGCGCGTGCCGCATGTCGGCGCGCGGGTGGTCTCGTTGAGCCATGCCGAACTGCTCGAACTCTACGAAATCCGCGAATCCCTTGAAGGGATGGCCTGCCGTCTGGCGGCCGAACGCATGAGCGTCGAAGAAATCGACGAACTGCGCCGGGTGCTGGAAACCCACGAGCGCGATGCGGCGTTTCAGGCCGGCGTCGGCTACTACCAGCAGGAAGGCGATTTCGACTTTCACTACCGGATCATCCAGGGCAGCGGCAACCGCACCCTGACCCAGATGCTCTGCGGTGAGCTGTATCAACTGGTGCGCATGTACCGCATCCAGTTTTCCACCACGCCCAACCGCCCGCGCCAGGCCTTTGCCGAACACCACCGGATTCTCGATGCCATCGCCGACCGTGACGGCGAGCTCGCGGAATTGTTGATGCGCCGCCACATCGGCGCCTCGAAACGCAACATCGCCCGTCATTACCAGGACGGCGCCGACAATAAGACAGCCACTGAACGAGGTGAGTCATGAGTTCCAACAAGAGCACTCCAGGCCAGCGTTTCCGCGATGCGGTCGCCAGCGAACATCCGTTGCAAGTGGTCGGCGCGATCAACGCCAACCACGCGCTGCTGGCCAAGCGCGCCGGTTTCAAGGCGATTTACCTCTCCGGTGGCGGGGTGGCTGCCGGCTCCCTCGGCGTGCCGGACCTGGGCATCACCGGTCTGGATGACGTGCTGACCGACGTGCGCCGCATCACCGACGTCTGCGACCTGCCGCTGCTGGTGGATGTGGACACCGGTTTCGGCGCCTCGGCGTTCAACGTGGCGCGTACCGTGAAGTCGATGATCAAGTTCGGCGCCGCTGCGATCCACATCGAAGACCAGGTCGGCGCCAAACGCTGCGGCCACCGTCCGAACAAAGAGATCGTGACTCAGCAGGAAATGGTCGACCGCATCAAGGCCGCCGTCGATGCCCGTACCGACGACAGCTTCGTGATCATGGCCCGCACCGACGCGCTGGCCGTTGAGGGCCTGGAATCGGCACTGGATCGCGCCGCCGCGTGTATCGAGGCCGGTGCCGATATGATCTTCCCGGAAGCCATCACCGAACTTGAGATGTACAAGCTGTTCGCCAACCGCGTGAAAGCGCCGATCCTGGCCAACATCACCGAGTTCGGCTCGACGCCGCTGTACACCACCGAGCAGTTGGCCGGAGCGGATGTGTCGCTGGTGCTCTACCCGCTGTCGGCGTTCCGCGCGATGAACAAGGCAGCGGAAAACGTCTACACCGCGATTCGCCGCGACGGCACCCAGCAGAATGTCATCGACACCATGCAGACTCGCATGGAGCTCTACGATCGCATCGATTACCACACCTTCGAGCAGAAGCTCGACGCGTTGTTTGCGGCGAAGAAGTAAGCCGCGACCGTACTCCCTAACAAATTCAAGATTGGAGACAACAATGGCCGAAGCAAAAGTACTCAGTGGCGCCGGGCTCCGGGGCCAGGTTGCCGGGCAAACCGCACTGTCCACCGTGGGCCAGGCCGGTGCCGGGCTGACCTATCGCGGCTACGACGTGCGCGAACTGGCGGCAGACGCACAATTTGAAGAAGTGGCGTACCTGCTGCTCTACGGAGAGCTGCCGACCAAGGCCCAGCTCGCCGAGTATCAAGGCAAGCTGAGCAAGCTGCGCGACCTGCCGCAAGCGCTGAAGGAAGTGCTGGAACGCATCCCCGCCGACGCCCACCCTATGGACGTGATGCGCACCGGCTGCTCGTTCCTGGGCAACATTGAGCCGGAAAAGGACTTCTCCGAGCAACGCGACAAGACCGACCGCCTGCTGGCCGCGTTCCCGGCGATCATGTGCTACTGGTATCGCTTCAGCCACGACGGCAAACGCATCAACTGCGTGAGCGACGAGCCGTCCATCGGTGGTCATTTCCTGCACCTGTTGCACGACAAGAAACCGAGCGAGCTGCACGTCAAAGTGATGAACGTCTCGCTGATCCTCTACGCCGAGCACGAGTTCAACGCCTCGACCTTCACCGCCCGGGTGTGCGCTTCGACCCTGTCCGACCTGTATTCCTGCGTCACTGCAGCCATCGGCTCGCTGCGCGGCCCGCTGCACGGCGGCGCCAACGAAGCGGCGATGGAAATGATCGAGCGCTTCTCGTCGCCGGAAGAGGCGATCAAGGGCACCCTCGGCATGCTCGAGCGCAAGGACAAGATCATGGGCTTCGGCCACGCGATCTATAAGGACAGCGATCCGCGCAACGAGGTGATCAAGGGCTGGTCGAAACAACTCGCCGACGAAGTGGGCGATAAAGTGTTGTTCGCGGTTTCCGAAGCCATCGACAAGACCATGTGGGAGCAGAAGAAACTGTTCCCCAACGCCGACTTCTACCATGCCTCGGCGTACCACTTCATGGGCATCCCGACCAAGCTGTTCACCCCGATCTTCGTCTGCTCGCGCCTGACCGGCTGGGCAGCGCACGTGTTCGAACAGCGCGCCAACAACCGCATCATCCGTCCAAGCGCCGAGTACACCGGCGTCGAACAGCGCAAGTTCGTGCCGATCGAACAGCGCTGACCGGGGAGGGCGCCGGTACAGGCGCCCCCTCTTTGAAACTACCGTGACCGAGTCCTGACCGATGAACACAGAATTTCGCAAGAACCTGCCCGGCACGCCGCTGGACTTTTTCGACGTCCGTGCGGCTGTCGATGCGATCCAGCCCGGCAGCTACGACACCCTGCCGTACACCTCTCGCGTGCTGGCGGAAAACCTCGTGCGTCGCTGCGACCCGGCCACGCTCACCGATTCCCTGAAGCAACTGATCGAGCGCAAGCGCGACCTCGACTTCCCGTGGTTCCCGGCTCGTGTGGTGTGCCACGACATTCTCGGCCAGACCGCGCTGGTGGATCTGGCCGGCCTGCGCGACGCGATTGCCCAGCAGGGCGGCGACCCGGCGCAGGTCAACCCGGTGGTGCCGACGCAACTGATCGTCGACCACTCGCTGGCGGTGGAGGCAGGCGGTTTTGACAAGCAGGCGTTCGAGAAGAACCGCGCCATCGAAGACCGTCGCAATGAAGACCGTTTCCACTTCATCAACTGGACCAAGAAGGCGTTCAAGAACGTCGACGTGATCCCGCCGGGCAACGGCATCATGCACCAGATCAACCTGGAGAAAATGTCTCCGGTGATCCAGGTGCGCGACGGCGTGGCCTTCCCTGACACCTGCGTCGGCACCGACAGTCACACCCCGCACGTCGATGCACTGGGCGTAATCGCCATCGGCGTCGGTGGGCTTGAAGCCGAGAGCGTGATGCTCGGTCGTGCGTCGTGGATGCGCCTGCCGGAAAGCGTCGGCGTCGAACTGACCGGCAAGCTGCAACCGGGCATCACCGCCACCGACATGGTGCTGGCACTGACCGAATACCTGCGCAAACAGAAAGTCGTGGGCGCATGGCTGGAGTTCTTCGGCGAAGGTGCTTCCGCGCTGACCCTCGGCGACCGCGCGACCATCTCCAACATGGCCCCGGAATACGGCGCTACTGCCGCGATGTTCTACATCGACCAGCAGACCATCGATTACCTGAAATTGACCGGTCGTGAAGACCAGCAGGTACAACTGGTCGAGCAATACGCCAAACAGATCGGCCTGTGGGCCGACAGCCTGAAAGGCGCGCAGTACGAGCGCGGCCTGACCTTCGACCTGTCTTCGGTGGTGCGCAACATGGCCGGCCCGAGCAACCCGCACGCTCGCGTGGCGGTATCGGATCTGGCGGCCAAAGGCATCTCCGGGAAATGGGAAGACGTGCCCGGCCAGATGCCCGACGGCGCGGTGATCATCGCTGCCATCACCAGTTGCACCAACACCAGCAACCCGCGCAATGTGATCGCCGCCGGCCTGCTGGCGCGCAATGCCAACAAGCTCGGGCTGACCCGCAAGCCTTGGGTCAAGTCGTCGCTGGCGCCGGGCTCGAAAACCGTGGCGCTGTACCTCGATGAAGCGGGCCTGACCACGGAGCTGGAGCAACTCGGTTTCGGCGTCGTCGCGTTTGCCTGCACCACTTGCAACGGCATGTCCGGGGCGCTGGATCCGGTGATCCAGCAAGAGATCATCGACCGTGATCTGTACGCCACCGCCGTGCTGTCCGGCAACCGCAACTTCGACGGCCGGATTCACCCGTACGCCAAGCAGGCATTCCTCGCTTCGCCACCGCTGGTGGTGGCCTACGCGATTGCCGGCACCATCCGTTTCGACATCGAAAAAGACGTGCTCGGCGTGGTCGACGGCAAGGAAATCCGCCTGAAGGACATCTGGCCGAGCGACGAAGAAATCGATGCGGTGGTGAAGTCGTCGGTGAAGCCCGAGCAGTTCCGTCAGGTTTACATCCCGATGTTCGCCATCCATGAAGACACCGGCCCGAAAGTCACGCCGCTGTACGACTGGCGCGAGATGAGCACCTACATCCGCCGTCCGCCGTACTGGGAAGGCGCGCTGGCCGGGGCGCGTCCGCTCAAGGGCATGCGCCCGCTGGCGGTGCTGCCGGACAACATCACCACCGATCACCTGTCGCCGTCGAACGCGATCATGCTCGACAGCGCCGCCGGCGAATACCTGGCGAAAATGGGCCTGCCGGAAGAGGACTTCAACTCTTACGCGACCCACCGTGGCGACCACCTGACCGCGCAGCGCGCAACGTTTGCCAACCCGAAACTGTTCAACGAAATGGTCGTGGAAAACGGCAAGGTCAAGCAGGGCTCGCTGGCCCGTGTGGAGCCGGAAGGCCACGTGATGCGCATGTGGGAAGCCATCGAAACCTACATGGAACGCAAGCAGCCGCTGATCATCATCGCCGGCGCCGACTACGGCCAGGGTTCGTCCCGGGACTGGGCGGCCAAAGGCGTGCGTCTGGCGGGTGTGGAAGCGATTGCCGCCGAAGGTTTCGAGCGCATTCACCGCACCAACCTGGTGGGTATGGGCGTGCTGCCGCTGGAGTTCAAACCGGGCACCGACCGCAAGACCTTGGGCATCGACGGCAGTGAAACCTACGACGTGATCGGCGCCCGCACGCCGCGCGCCGACCTGACGCTGGTGATCCATCGCAAGAACGGCGAACGCGTCGACGTACCGGTGACCTGCCGCCTCGATACCGCCGAAGAAGTGTCGATCTACGAGGCCGGCGGTGTGCTGCAGCGCTTCGCTCAGGACTTCCTCGAAGAATCGGCGGTTGCCGTTTAAATCAATCGATGTGGGCATGGGACTTCAAGTCCCATGCTTTCGTTAAGGAGCACCATGGCTCACGCACCGCAAATAAAAATCCCCGCCACCTACATGCGCGGCGGCACCAGCAAAGGCGTGTTTTTCAGCCTCACCGACTTGCCTGAAGCGGCGCAAATTCCCGGCCCGACCCGCGATGCCTTGCTGCTGCGGGTAATCGGCAGCCCCGACCCTTACGACAAGCAGATCGACGGCATGGGCAGCGCCACGTCCAGCACCAGCAAAACCGTGATCCTGTCGAAAAGCATCAAGGCCGATCACGACGTCGATTACCTGTTCGGTCAGGTGTCGATCGACAAGCCGTTCGTGGACTGGAGCGGCAACTGCGGCAACCTGTCGGCGGCGGTCGGTTCGTTTGCCATCAGCAACGGCCTGGTGGATGTCAGCCGCATTCCGCACAACGGTGTGGCGGTGGTTCGCGTGTGGCAGGCCAACATCGGCAAAACGATCATTGCCCACGTGCCGATCACCAACGGCGAAGTCCAGGAAACCGGAGATTTCGAACTCGACGGCGTGACCTTCCCTGCTGCCGAAGTGCAGGTCGAATTCATGGACCCGGCGGCGGAAGAAGAGGGCGGCGGTGGCTCGATGTTCCCCACCGGCAACCTGATCGACGAACTGGAAGTGCCGGGCGTCGGCACCTTCAAGGCGACCATGATCAACGCGGGTATCCCGACGATCTTCGTCAACGCCGAAGACATCGGTTACACCGGCACCGAATTGCAGAGCGCGATCAACAGCGATCCGAAGGCTTTGCAGATGTTCGAGACCATCCGTGCTTACGGTGCGCTGCGCATGGGCCTGATTTCCAACATTGACGAAGCGGCCAAGCGTCAGCACACGCCGAAGGTGGCTTTCGTGGCTCGGCCTGCGGATTACGTGGCGTCCAGTGGCAAGGCGATTGGCGCCGGGGATGTGGATCTGCTGGTGCGGGCGTTGTCGATGGGCAAGTTGCACCACGCGATGATGGGCACGGCGGCGGTGGCGATTGGTACTGCGGCGGCGATTTCCGGGACCTTGGTGAACCTCGCGGCCGGTGGCGTTGAACGCAATGCCGTGCGCTTCGGGCATCCGTCCGGGACGTTGCGCGTCGGGGCCGAGGCCAGCCTGGAAAACGGTGAGTGGGTCGTGAAGAAAGCGATCATGAGCCGAAGTGCGCGGGTGTTGATGGAAGGTTACGTCCGCGTGCCTGGAGATTCGTTCTGACGGACAGTCGCCGAGAGCGAGCCTGATCGCTCTCGGCGCTTTGCGTATTTCAATAACAAGAAAAATTAGCCCTGAACCGAGGTCCCATCAACGAACCACTTTGAAGAGTGAATCGAACATGAGCGCCAACGTCGACCTGAACAACCGCCCCGACTACGACCGTGTCCTGCAGGACATCGCCGATTACGTCCTCACCTACAGAATCGAATCCACCGAAGCCCTCGACACCGCCCGCAACTGCCTGATGGACACCTTGGGCTGCGGCCTGCTGGCCCTGCGTTTCCCCGAATGCACCAAACACCTCGGGCCCATCGTCGAAGGCACCGTCGTGCCATTCGGCGCGCGAGTCCCCGGCACGTCCTATCGCCTGGATCCGGTCAAAGCCGCGTGGGATATCGGCTGCATCGTGCGCTGGCTCGACTACAACGACACCTGGCTCGCCGCCGAATGGGGGCATCCGTCGGACAACCTCGGCGGGATTCTCGCGGTGGCCGATCACCTGTCGCAGAAGCGTCTGGCCAATGGCGAAGCGCCGTTGACGGTACGCGATGTGCTCGAAGCGATGATCATGGCCCACGAGATTCAAGGCGTGATCGCCCTGGAAAACTCCTTCAACCGGGTAGGCCTCGACCATGTGATTCTGGTGAAAGTGGCTTCGACAGCCGTTGTCGCCAAACTCATGGGCGCCAATCGCGAGCAACTGCTGTCGGCGTTATCCCATGCGTTTGCCGATGGTCAGGCGCTGCGCACTTACCGGCATGCGCCGAACGCCGGTTCGCGCAAATCCTGGGCAGCGGGGGATGCGTCGAGTCGCGGGGTGCGTCTGGCGGATATCGCGATGCGCGGCGAAATGGGCATTCCCGGCGTGTTGACGGCAAAGCAGTGGGGCTTCTACGACGTGCTGTTCAGCCACACCAACAACGATCTGGCGCTCAAGCCTGAAGGCAAACGCGCCTTCAGCTTCTCGCGACCCTTCGGCAGTTACGTGATGGAAAACGTGCTGTTCAAGATCAGCTTCCCCGCCGAATTCCATGCGCAAACTGCCTGCGAAGCCGCCGTGACTTTGCACCCGCAGGTGCGCAATCGTCTGCATGAGATCGACCGTATCGTCATCACCACCCACGAATCGGCGATCCGCATCATTTCCAAGGTCGGGCCGATGGCCAACGCCGCCGATCGCGATCACTGCATCCAGTACATGACCGCCGTGCCGCTGGCGTTCGGCAATCTGGTGGCCGAGCAGTACGAAGACGATTTCCACGCGGCGCATCCGATCATCGATGTGCTGCGCGAAAAAATGGTCATCGTCGAAGATCCACGTTTCACCCGCGAATACCTCGAAGCCGACAAACGTTCGATTGCCAACGCGGTGCAGGTGTTTTTCAAGGACGGTTCCAGCACCGAAAACGTGGTGGTGGAATACCCGATCGGTCACCGCCGGCGTCGAGCCGAGGGCATTCCGTTGCTGGAGGACAAGTTCAGGGCGAACCTGGCCACGCGTTTCACCGGCCAGCGCAGCGCCGAGATCCTTGCGCTGTGCAAGGATCAGGCGCGGCTTGCGGCGACGCCGGTGAACCGTTTTGTCGACTTGTTCGTGATCTGAAACGCCGGGATTGTCGAGGGCTACAGGCTGCCCTCGACATCTTCCAGGCTGAACGTTTCGGTGTGGTCGTCGTAGGAGAAAATCTCGGCGTAACGGCCCCAGGCGATCACGATTTCCAGGTTTTTCTCGACGAAGGCTTCGGTCAGCGAGTCTTCCAGTTCCTGCTCGAAACGCACCCGTGGCGCCCGGTGGCCGTTGCGTTCCAGCAATACCTGGCGGATCCGCGCGGCCAGCGGTATGTAGCGGATCAGGTGTTCGGCAAACAGAGTCTTGCGTTCCTGGGTGCCGTAGTCAGCGAACAGTTTGCCGGCATCGGTCAGGGTGATGTCCGCGCCCTTGAGTTCGGCGAAGCCCAGGTATTCGAGCATCTCGGCCACCGGGAACAGATCATCCACTTCCAGCAAACGCCGCTCGGCCACGGTGGGCAGACCGGCGTGGCCGTTGTAGGGCTCGGCCGCCAGGGTTTCGATCAGGCCTGCCATGAGGTTGGTGGACACTTCCTGCAGCGGGCTGCTGATCTTCAGTTCGGGTTTGCCGGTGCTGGCGTCGGCGCTGCGGCGGTCGGTCATCTGCGCGTAGATGTCATCGACCATCTGCCGGAAGGCCGGGTCGAGGCGATTGCGCGGATGGGCGAAGGGCACCTTGATTTCCGCCACCAGCCGTCCGGGGTTGGACGACAGCACCATAATGCGGTCGCACATCAGCACCGCTTCTTCGATGTTGTGCGTGACGATCAGGATCGATTTGATCGGCAGTTGCTTGCCGCTCCACAGGTCCAGCAGATCGTTTCTCAGGGTTTCGGCGGTCAGCACGTCCAGCGCCGAGAAAGGTTCGTCCATCAACAGCAGCGTCGGGTTGACCACCAGTCCGCGCGCGAACCCCACGCGCTGGCGCATGCCGCCGGACAGTTCGCGAGGGTAGGCGTTTTCGAAACCGTCCAGGCCGATCAGGTCGATGGCCGCCAGCGCACGCTTGCGCGCTTCCTTGCGTTCGACCTGCAAGGCTTGCAGGCCGGCCTCGACGTTTTCCAGCACCGTCAGCCACGGGAACAGGGCAAAGGTCTGGAACACCATGGCCACGCCTTCGGCCGGACCCTCCAGCGGCTTGCCGTTGTACAGGACCTCGCCCGACGAAGGCTCGATCAGGCCGGCGATGATCCGCAACAGGGTGGATTTGCCCGAGCCGGAGCGGCCGAGCATGCCGACGATTTCACCTTCGTGCAGGGCCAGGTTGACCCCGCTGAGCACTTGCAACTCGTCCTTGCCCTTGCCGAACACCCGGTTCACGTCGGTGAGCGAGTAGATTTCGGGTGTGGCACCAGTGTGTTCGGTATAGGTATTCATCACATCGAATCCCGTCAGTTCAGGCGAAGTTTGTTTTCGGCCATGGCGTACATCGGCCGCCAGACCAGGCGATTGAAGGCCACGACAAAAAACGCCATGACCACCACGCCGAGGGTGATTTTCGGGAAGTCACCGGCGGCCGTGGTCTGCGCGATATAGGCGCCGAGGCCATGGGCGACGACCTTGTCCTGTCCCCAGGAAACGAATTCGGAAACGATGCTGGCGTTCCACGCCCCGCCCGAAGCGGTGATGGCGCCGGTCACGTAATACGGGAAGATCCCCGGCAGCATCACCTTGCGCCACCACAGCCAGCCGCGAATGCGGAAGTTGGCGGCGGCTTCCTTGAAGTCATTGGGGAAGGCGCTGGCCCCGGCGATCACGTTGAACAGGATGTACCACTGCGTCCCGAGCACGATCAGCGGGCTCAGCCAGATATCCGGGTTCAACTGGTAACGCAGGATCACGATGACGAACACCGGGAACAGCAGGTTCGCCGGGAACGCCGCGAGGAACTGCGCCAGCGGCTGGATCTTTTCCGCCAGGGCCGGACGCAGACCGATCATCACGCCCAGCGGCACCCAGATCAGCGAGGCGATAAAGATCAGCCCGGCCACCCGCAACAGGGTGTACAGCCCCAGCAGCAACACATGCCCGACTTCGGCGAACGTCACTTCCGTGCCGACATACAGCACGATGTGATAGAGCGCATAAGCAGTCAGCAGCGCGATAAACGAGCCCCAGATCCAGTCGATGGCCTTGGTGGTGGCGGGGCTTTCCGAGGTCATGACCTTGCGCGCCGAGCGCGGCAGGTTCAGGCGCATGTTGCCGAGGCGGCTGATGGCGCGGCTGATCGGACGCAGAATGCGCTGGATCATCCGGGTGCGCTGGATCAGATTCAGTACCCAGGACTCCGGTGCTGCGGTTTGCGAGGCGGTGTTTTCCATGCGGAATTTGTCGGCCCAGGCCACCAGCGGGCGGAACAGGAACTGGTCATAGATCAGGATGACCAGGATCATCGTCAGGATGACGTAGCCCACCGCGTGCATGTCTTTTTGCGCGATGGCCAGGGCCAGGAACGAGCCGATCCCGGGCAGGGTGATGGTCTGGTCACCCACGGTGATCGCTTCCGAGGCCACCACGAAAAACCAGCCGCCGGACATGCTCATCATCATGTTCCAGACCAGCCCGGGCATCGCGAAGGGCACGTCGAGCTTCCAGAATTTCTGCCAGCCGGACAGTTGCAGGTTGGTCGAGACCTCCACCAGATCCCCCGGCAGCATGCGCAGCGACTGATAGAAGCTGAACGTCATGTTCCACGCCTGACTGGTGAAAATGGCAAAAATCGCAGCGAATTCCGCGCCCAGAACCCGACCGGGAAACAGCAACAGAAAGAAGGTCACGGTGAAGGAGATGTAACCCAGCACCGGCACCGATTGCAGGATGTCCAGCACCGGCACCAGCAGTTTTTCGGCCCGGCGGCTTTTCGCGGCCAGCGTGCCGTAGAGCAGTGTGAACACTAGGGCCGCGACCATCGCCGCGAGCATGCGCAAAGTGGTGCGCATGGCGTATTCCGGCAGGTTGGCGGGGTCGAGCGAGACCACTTCACTTTGCAGCGTGCCGATCGGGGCCCAGGTTTCCCGGGCACCGATCGAGAAAAACAGCAGGAAGCCGATCACCAGCGGCATGGCGATCAAGTCCCAGCGATTGGGCAGCAGGCGTCGGGTCGAGGCCGGTATGTAGTGACGGAACACTTTATTCATAAGCAGTGATTCCTGCAGTGCTCTGAATGGAGGCGCGGCAGTCTGAGCGTAGCTTCAGTCTGCACGACGCACCCGGGAATGAACGGACGCTCATTCCTTGACTTCAATGGGGAGGCTGGATGCTGCGGGCCCGGTGAATTCAACGGGCCGAGAGGGTTGGCGCATCCGGTTTGCGGCCGGATACGCAACTTGCGCGGATTGTATATTTCGGAATGTTACAGAGTCGTAAAAAACACGGCCCGGGACCGGGCTTGTGATACTTCATTCAGCCTGCGGACAGGTTGGCCGCGTCGGGGTTACTTGAACCGCCGTTCCACGCCTTTTTCCACCAGGATCTTCGCCGAAATCTCTTCCACGGAAAAATGCGTGGAGTTGATGTGCGGGATGTTTTCGCGGCGGAACAGGTTCTCCACTTCGCGCACTTCGAATTCGCACTGGGCGTAGCTCGAATAGCGGCTGTTGGGTTTGCGTTCGTTGCGGATCGCGGTGAGGCGGTCCGGATCGATGGTCAGGCCGAACAGCTTGTGCTGGTGGGCGCGCAGGGCGGCCGGCAATTGCAGGCGCTCCATGTCGTCTTCGGTCAGCGGATAGTTGGCCGCGCGGATGCCGAACTGCATCGCCATGTACAGACACGTCGGCGTCTTACCACAACGCGACACCCCCACTAGTATCAGGTCGGCCTTGTCGTAATAGTGGGTGCGCGCGCCGTCGTCGTTGTCGAGGGCGAAGTTCACCGCCTCGATCCGCTCCATGTAGTTGGAGTTGTGGCCGATCGAATGAGATTTGCCGACGGTGTAGGAAGAATGCTCGGTCAGTTCCTGTTCGAGCGGGGCGAGGAACGTCGAGAAAATGTCGATCATGAAACCATTGGAGGTTGCGAGAATCTCACGGATGTCCTGATTGACGATGGTGTCGAAGATAATCGGCCGGAAACCATCGGTTTCAGCGGCTTTGTTGATTTGTTGTACCATGGCCCGCGCTTTGTCCGCGTTGTCGATGTAGGGCCGCGTGAGTTTGGTGAAGGTAATGTTTTCGAACTGCGCCAGAAGGCTTTGACCCAGGGTTTCGGCAGTAATGCCGGTGCCATCGGAGATAAAGAAAGCAGATCGTTTCATTTGCACCTTGGGCCTTAAGCTAGTGACGAATCTTGGATATGATAGGCGCGATTTGTCGGCCGCCAATGGCCCGCATTCTCACTTATTTTCCAGGTCCAGGCCATACAACCGGCCGATGCTCCCCCGAGCCGCCGGTTTCTGAGCTTTTCCAACACAGTTAGTGGAGAGATCACCTTGGTAGAGTACGTAGTTTCCCTCGATAAGCTCGGCAAACACGATGTTGAGCATGTGGGGGGCAAGAACGCATCCCTGGGCGAGATGATCAGCAACCTGGCCGGTGCCGGTGTGTCGGTCCCCGGCGGTTTCGCCACCACCGCGCAGGCCTATCGCGACTTTCTCGAGCTGAGCGGCCTCAACGACCAGATCCACAAGGCTCTCGACGCCCTGGACGTCGATGACGTCAACGCGCTGGCCAAGACCGGCGCCCAGATCCGCCAATGGATCATGGAAGCCGAATTCCCTGAAAAACTGAACACCGAGATCCGCACCGCGTTCGCCGCGCTGTCGGCCGGCAATCCCGATGTGGCCGTGGCCGTGCGTTCCTCCGCCACCGCCGAAGACCTGCCGGACGCTTCGTTCGCCGGTCAGCAGGAAACCTTCCTGAACATCCGTGGCGTGGAAAACGTCATCCGCGCGGCCAAGGAAGTGTTCGCTTCCCTGTTCAACGACCGTGCCATTTCCTACCGCGTGCACCAGGGCTTCGACCACAAACTGGTCGCCCTGTCTGCCGGCGTGCAGCGCATGGTGCGTTCGGAAACCGGCACCGCCGGCGTGATGTTCACCCTCGATACCGAATCCGGCTTCCGTGACGTGGTGTTCATCACCGGCGCCTACGGCCTGGGCGAAACCGTCGTACAAGGCGCGGTGAACCCGGACGAATTCTATGTCCACAAGGGCACGCTGGAGGCCGGTCGTCCGGCGATCCTGCGTCGCAACCTGGGCAGCAAGGCCATCAAGATGATCTACGGCGACGAGGCCAAGGCCGGTCGTTCCGTGAAGACCGTCGATGTCGACAAGGCCGACCGCGCACGTTTCTGCCTGACCGACGCTGAAGTCAGCGAACTGGCCAAGCAGGCGATGATCATCGAGAAGCACTACGGCTGCCCGATGGACATCGAATGGGCCAAGGACGGTGACGACGGCAAGCTGTACATCGTGCAGGCCCGTCCGGAAACCGTGAAGAGCCGCACCCAGGCCAACGTCATGGAACGTTACCTGCTGAAGGAAACCGGCACCGTGCTGGTGGAAGGCCGTGCCATCGGTCAGCGCATCGGCGCGGGCAAGGTGCGGATCATCCGCGACGTGTCGGAAATGGACAAAGTCCAGCCGGGCGACGTGCTGGTCTCCGACATGACCGACCCGGACTGGGAACCTGTGATGAAACGCGCCAGCGCCATCGTCACCAACCGTGGCGGCCGTACCTGCCACGCGGCGATCATCGCCCGTGAGCTGGGTATTCCTGCAGTCGTCGGTTGCGGCAACGCCACCCAGCTGCTGAAGGATGGCCAGGGCGTGACCGTGTCCTGCGCCGAAGGCGACACCGGTTACATCTTCGAAGGCGAACTGGGCTTCGACATCAAGAAGAACTCCGTGGACGCCATGCCGGAGCTGCCGTTCAAGATCATGATGAACGTCGGCAACCCTGACCGTGCCTTCGACTTCGCGCAGCTGCCGAACGCCGGTGTGGGCCTGGCCCGCCTGGAATTCATCATCAACCGCATGATCGGCGTGCACCCGAAAGCGCTGTTGAACTACGACGGCCTGCCGCAGGACATCAAGGAAAGCGTCGACAAGCGCATCGCCGGTTACGACGATCCGGTCGGCTTCTATGTCGAGAAACTGGTTGAAGGCATCAGCACCCTGGCCGCTGCGTTCGCACCGAAGAAGGTCATCGTGCGTCTGTCGGACTTCAAGTCCAACGAATACGCCAACCTGATCGGCGGCAAGCTGTACGAGCCGGAAGAAGAAAACCCGATGCTGGGCTTCCGCGGCGCTTCGCGTTACATCAGCGAATCGTTCCGTGACTGCTTCGAGCTCGAATGCCGTGCACTGAAACGTGTGCGCAACGAGATGGGCCTGACCAACGTCGAAATCATGGTGCCGTTCGTCCGTACCCTGGGCGAAGCGAGCCAGGTGGTCGATCTGCTGGCAGAAAACGGCTTGAAGCGCGGCGACAACGGCCTGCGCGTGATCATGATGTGCGAACTGCCGTCCAACGCGATCCTGGCTGAAGAATTCCTCGAATTCTTCGACGGTTTCTCGATCGGTTCCAACGACCTGACCCAGCTGACTTTGGGGCTGGACCGTGACTCCGGGATCATCGCGCACCTGTTCGACGAGCGTAATCCGGCGGTCAAGAAGCTGTTGGCCAACGCGATTGCCGCGTGCAACAAGGCCGGCAAGTACATCGGTATCTGCGGTCAGGGCCCTTCGGACCACCCGGACCTGGCCAAGTGGCTGATGGAGCAGGGCATCGAAAGCGTTTCCCTGAACCCGGACACCGTGCTGGAAACCTGGTTCTTCCTGGCCGAAGGTCAGGCGGAATAAGCCGTGAATGAAGCCCCGGCCCTCTGAACCGGGCCGGGGCTTTAAGATTTAAGTAGGGCGAGCTCTCCGGATGCCGCCCTTTTTTGTGCAAGAGCATTATGCAAAGCAGCAGCAACCTTTTTCCTGTCGCTCTGATCAGCGCCGAACGCCGTGGTGATCTGAGCGAAGACATCTACCGTTTGAAACCGGGCAATAGCCCCGACTGGTCCGTGGAAATCGCGGTGACCCGTCTCGGCATGGCCGATGAGCCGGCGACACGCGGTGTGCCGGTGATCTTGCTGCATGGCAGCTTCTCCAACCGACGTTTCTGGTTTTCCCCGAAAGGCCTGGGTCTGGGCGCTTACCTCACGCGCCTGGGCTTCGATGTTTGGATCCCGGAAATGCGTGGCCACGGCATGTCTCAGCGTAACGAGGACTACCGCCGCAACCGCGTCGCCGACTACGCCCGTTACGATCTGCCGGCCATCGCCGCGTTCGTGCGTGAACAGAGCGGGCAGATTCCGCACTGGATCGGTCATTCGCTGGGCGGCATTACGCTCGCGGCCGCGTTGGGCGGTGAATACCTCGGTGAACCGGCCGTGGCGTCGGCAGCGTTTTTTGGCACGCAGGTCAGTCGCACTTACTGGCCGCTTAAGATTCCACCGGTGGAGTGGAGCGGGCGCTTCATTCTCAAGCGCTTTGCCCAGTTGTCCGGCTCGCGGCTCAAGCGTGGCCCGGAGGACGAACCGATCGGTCTCGCGCTGGAAAGCATGCGCTGGTACGGCCTGTTCGGGCGCTTCGGTGACAAGGACAAGGATTGGTGGGCGGGTCTTGCCGACGTTCAGGTGCCGGTGTTGGCGGTGACGGCGGCCGGCGATCATCAGGATCCGGCCTGGGCCTGCCGCAAGCTGTTCGAGCAGATCGGCTCCGAGCACAAGCAATTCATCAATCTGGGACGTGAGCAGGGCTTCAGCGAAAATTTCGGCCATGTCGAGATGCTGGTGAGCAAGGCTGCCCAGGCTGAAGTCTGGCCGCTGGTGGCGCGCTGGTTGACTGACCAGCACACGCCATTGGTCGGCGAAAAGGTGGATCTGGCGGCGGCAGGATGAGCGGAGGGCTCTGAAAAGGGCATTTCGTTCGAGTCGGCTTGCGGCTAAGATATGACGCATTGGACGGTTCCGGTCACATTTGGTGACTGTTTCGCTATTACGTTTCAGCTTGTGTTCAGGTTCGCTCAGCGACCATTGCATGAACTAAGGTAAACAGCGACCGCCGGATCTCGTTTCAAAAGAGTGCGACATCCTTGATCGTCTTCCTTGTTACAGGAGTTATTCGATGAACCATTACCTCACGCCTGACCTGTGCGACGCCTATCCGGAGCTGGTGCAGGTGCTGGAACCGATGTTCAGCAATTTCGGCGGCCGTGATTCCTTCGGCGGCGAAATCGTGACCATCAAGTGCTTCGAAGACAACTCGCTGGTCAAGGAACAGGTCGAACTCAAGGGCAACGGCAAGGTGCTGGTGGTCGATGGCGGCGGTTCTCTGCGGCGTGCGCTGCTGGGCGACATGCTGGCCGACAAGGCCTCGAAAAACGGATGGGAAGGGCTGGTGATCTACGGTTGCATCCGTGACGTGGATGTCATCGCCCAGACCGATCTCGGCGTGCAGGCACTGGCCAGCCACCCGATGAAGACCGACAAGCGCGGTATCGGCGATCTCAACGTGCCGGTGACTTTCGCGGGTGTCACCTTTCATCCGGGCCAATACATTTATGCGGACAACAACGGCGTGATCATCTCGCCGAGCCCGCTGAAAATGCCTGAATAAATCGCGGCAACTACCGGGGTGAGGATGTTCGAGGAAGAAAACGCGCAATGGGGGCTGGTGCATGCCCTGGTGCTGGACGGTAAAGGCGGTGCGCGTTCGATAGCCCGGACTGAACTCGACGATCTGCAGCTGCAGGCCCATGAAAGCCTGTGGCTGCACTGGGATCGCAGTCACCCGCAGACCCAGACCTGGCTGCGCAAGTCCAGCGGACTCAACGAATTCACCTGCGATTTGCTGCTGGAAGAGAACACGCGTCCACGGCTGCTGCCGTTGCCCGATTCCGAATTGCTGCTGTTTTTGCGCGGGGTCAACCTCAATCCCGGTGCCGAGCCGGAAGATATGGTCTCGGTGCGGATTTTCGCGTCGGCCCAGCGTGTGATTTCCCTGCGTTTGCGCCCCTTGCGCGCCACCGATGAACTGCTGGCGATGCTGGGGGAGGGCAAGGGCCCGAAAACCTCGTCCGAACTCATTCTTTATCTGGCGCAATACCTCACCAACAAGGTGCAGGATCTGGTCACTTGCCTCTCGGAAGTGGTCGATGATGAAGAAGAAAAGCTGGATGCCGACGAACGGTATACCCCTGAGCATGGGGCGGTTTTGCACATCCGTCGCCGGGCGGCCGGACTGAAGCGTTTTCTCGCACCGCAGCGGGATATTTTTGGACAGCTGACACGGATAAAACTGCCATGGTTCGTCGATGACGACGCGGACTACTGGAACGAATTGAACAACAGCCTGACCCGCTATCTCGAGGAGCTCGAATTGACCCGAGAGCGCGTGGGGCTTGTGCTGGACACCGAAGACCGGCGTTTGAGCGTGCGCATGAATCGCACCATGTACCGCTTCGGGATCATCACCGGGATCTTCCTGCCGATGAGTTTTCTCACCGGCCTGCTGGGGATCAACGTTGGCGGAATTCCGCTTTCCGGAAACCCTTACGGTTTCCTGGTGGCATGCCTGCTGATGGTTCTGGTGGCCCTCGGACAATGGTGGTTGTTCCGCCGATTGCGCTGGGTATGACGATGCATCATGTGACCCGACCAAATCTGCCCGCGTCTTTCACAGACATCACGAGAGGTGCGTATGCACGATCCGTTTGAACAGTCTTTGCGCGACATGCTCAACGCCTCGCCGTCCGGCCGCGACGACGATGCCTGCCTGGGCCGCGTACTCAAAACCGCCAACCGCCAGGTCGGCGCCGGTGATCTGTTCAGCCTGCTGGGCCGCTGGCTGCCCGCGCTGATGATCGCCCTGAACAACGGCTCGGCTCATGTCGCGCCGGTTTCCCGTCTCCGTAAACCTAACGCTCGCACTGCTGATAAGGCTGATTGAATATGGAACTTGATCTCTGGACTCAGAGCCTCGTCACGGCAATGACTGCGTTGTGGACCAAAGTCGCTAATTTCATCCCGAACCTGTTCGGCGCACTGGTGGTGCTGCTGTTGGGCTTCGTCGTGGCCAAGTTGCTGGACACCTTGCTGTCCAAGTTGCTCGCCAAACTCGGCCTCGACCGCCTGATGGGCGGCACCGGCCTGACCAAATTGATGTCCCGTGCGGGACTGCAAGTGCCGATCTCGACCCTGATCGGAAAAATCGTCTATTGGTTCGTTCTGCTGATTTTCCTGGTTTCTGCGGCAGAATCCCTTGGACTTGAGCGGGTTTCAGCTACGCTGGACATGTTGGCGCTGTATGTGCCGAAAGTTTTCGGCGCTGCGTTGGTATTGCTGGTGGGTGTATTGCTGGCGCAACTGGCCAACGGTCTGGTGCGCGGTGCGGCAGAAGGCGTCGGACTGGACTACGCTTCAGGACTTGGGCGTATTGCCCAGGGCCTGGTGATCATCATCAGTATCTCGGTCGCGATCAGTCAGCTCGAGGTCAAGACCGACCTGCTGAACCATGTGATCGTCATTGTATTGATTACCGTTGGTCTGGCGGTTGCGCTGGCCATGGGTTTGGGAAGCCGGGAAATTGCCGGTCAGATTCTTGCGGGAATCTATGTGCGTGAGTTGTATCAGGTTGGGCAACAAGTGCGTGTTGGCGAGGTCGAAGGCCAGATCGAAGAGATCGGCACGGTTAAGACCACATTGCTGACCGATGAGGGTGAGCTAGTCTCTCTCTCCAATCGGATCCTGCTGGAACAGCATGTGAGTAGCCGCTAATCCGGCAAACCCTGCTAATGTATGCCGCCGCAAAATGCCAGCTGATGCTGGCAGCGGTGGACATTGACCTGACTGTCGGCACGACTTGTTTTGAATAAAGCCCAAACGCTATCCACGCGCTACGACCCCCGCGAGCTCTCTGACGAGGAGTTGGTCGCGCGCTCGCATACCGAGCTGTTTCACGTGACGCGCGCCTATGAAGAACTGATGCGGCGTTACCAGCGAACACTATTTAACGTTTGTGCGCGGTATCTTGGGAACGATCGCGACGCAGACGATGTCTGTCAGGAAGTGATGTTGAAGGTGCTGTACGGCCTGAAGAACTTCGAGGGGAAATCGAAGTTCAAGACATGGCTATATAGCATCACTTACAACGAATGCATCACGCAGTATCGGAAGGAACGGCGAAAGCGTCGCTTGATGGACGCACTGAGTCTTGACCCCCTCGAGGAAGCGTCCGAAGAAAAGGCGCCGAAACCCGAGGAGAAGGGCGGACTTGATCGCTGGCTGGTGTATGTGAACCCGATTGACCGTGAAATTCTGGTGCTACGTTTTGTCGCAGAGCTGGAATTTCAGGAGATCGCAGACATCATGCACATGGGTTTGAGTGCTACAAAAATGCGGTACAAACGTGCTCTAGATAAATTGCGTGAGAAATTTGCAGGCATTGCTGAAACTTAGTTCGGCGCAAATATCTCTTACGTGTAGGCAAGTTCTGATAGACTTGCCGCCGAGTTGTCCCCCGGTTTGCGGGACTGCTTCACAATCACCAGATGGGGATTTAACGGATGAAACTGAAAAACACCTTGGGCTTGGCCATTGGTTCTTTGATTGCCGCTACTTCGTTCGGCGCACTGGCACAAGGCCAAGGCGCAGTTGAAGGCGAACTGTTCTACAAGAAGCAGTACAACGACAGCGTTAACCATGTCGAAGACGGCTTCAACCCAGGCGCCTCTATCGGTTACTTCTTGACCGACGACGTGTCGTTGAACTTCACCTACGACAAGAACAACCACACCCGTTCGAACGACGGCACTGGCAGCCAGAAGCTGGATGGCGACAACTTCGGCCTGATCGCTCAGTACCACTTCAACAACGCTGGTGACGCTCTGCGTCCTTACGTTGCTGGCGGTGTGAAGCACGGCAGCCTGACCAACGTAGCCGCTGACGGCCACACCGGTCGCGACCAGTCGACCTACCTGAACGCTGGCGCTGGCGTTAAGTACTACTTCGCTGAAAACTTCTACGCCCGTGCTGGTGTAGACGCTGACTACAAACTGGACAACGGTCGCTGGAACTACGCTCCAGTAATCGGTCTGGGCGTGAACTTCGGTGGCGGCAACAAGCCTGCTGCTGCTCCAGTTCCAGCTCCAGCTGAAGTCTGCTCCGACAGCGACAACGATGGCGTTTGCGACAACGTTGACAAGTGCCCGAACACCCCAGCCAACGTAACTGTTGACGCTGATGGCTGCCCGGCAGTTGCTGAAGTTGTTCGTGTAGAGCTGGACGTGAAGTTCGACTTCGACAAGTCGGTCGTCAAGCCAAACAGCTACGCTGACATCAAGAACCTGGCTGACTTCATGAAGCAGTACCCATCGACTCACACCACTGTTGAAGGTCACACTGACTCCGTCGGTCCTGACGCTTACAACCAGAAACTGTCCGAGCGTCGTGCAAACGCCGTTAAGCAAGTTCTGGTTAACCAGTACGGTGTTGAATCGTCCCGCGTTCAGTCGATTGGCTACGGCGAAACCCGTCCAGTTGCTGACAACAAAACCGAAGCTGGCCGCGCCGTTAACCGTCGCGTAGAAGCTCAGGTTGAAGCTCAAGCTAAGTAATTAGCTCGCTGCTTTGAGAAAAGCCCGGCTTATGCCGGGCTTTTCTTTGTCTGCGATTTGGTAAAAACCAGATGATCAGGCTGACTGATCGGCTGGCCAGGCGAGCAAACCGGGTCGGGCCGCAGAGGCTGCCACCGCACCAATCACCAGAATGGCCGGACTCTTGAGCTGGAACCTGCTGGCCGCTTCCTCCATCCCCGTCAGATCGCTCCGGCATTCCCGTTGCTGCGGCAGGGAGGCGTTCTCGATCATCGCCACCGGCGTCTCCACCGCCATCCCGCCTGCCAGCAATTGCTCGCGAATCTCGCTGAGCCTGGCCACTCCCATGTAGATCACCAGCGTCGTGCCGCTTTGCGCCAGAGCCTGCCAGTTCAATTGGCTGTCGTCCTGGGTGTGCGCGGTGACCAGCGTTACACCCCGTGCCACGCCGCGCAAAGTCAGCGGAATATCACACTGCGTCGCCCCGGCCAGCCCGGCAGTGATGCCATTGACCAACTCCACTTCAACCCCGCGCTCATGCAGCCACTGCGCTTCCTCGCCGCCACGGCCGAAGATGCAGGGATCGCCGCCCTTGAGGCGAACCACGCATTTACCCTGACGCGCATAACGCAGCATCAGCCGATGAATGAATGCCTGAGGCGTCGAGCGGCAGCCGCCTCGCTTGCCGACCGGAATGATCCGCGCGCCAGGGCAGTGCTCCAGCACTGCGTCATTGACCAGATCGTCGATCAGCACCACATCCGCTTCGTGCAGGGCACGCACGGCTTTGAGCGTCAGCAATTCAGGGTCGCCAGGACCTGCGCCCACCAGCCAGACTTTTGCGTTCATGGTGTTTTCCTCTTCAGATAACGGCGACCGGCCGTGCTTCGGCGGCCAGCAAACGCTTGATTTCCGGGACGCAGGAACCGCATTGCGTGCCGCAGCCCAGTGTGTTTTTCAAACCCTGCAAATCCAGACCTTCACGAATCCCGGCGCAGACCGCGCTATGGCTGACGTTCCTGCAATTGCACAAGGTCTTGTCGGCAACGCTTTGCACGCCGGCATTACCCGGCGGCGCGCTCATCGGCGCCAGCAGCCAGCGCCGCAGTTGTTCATCTGCGCGGCCCTCCAGCCACAGGCCTTGCAGCCAATGCTGGGCGAGGGTCTCGCCAGCGAGGCGGATCGCCGTGATTCGCCCGCTCTCGATGCGTACCCGTTTGCCGATGGCCCGGCGCGGATCGTCATAGGCCAGCACCGGGCCTTCGATCAGGGCCAGGCACCGGTCGATTTCGCGCAGCAATTGCGGATCGGGCGCCGCGGCGCTGGCAGCGCGTATCAGCAGCGCCGGACGCTCGCGACCGACAAGGCTGAGGCTGACGTAGGAAAACGCCTCACACAGCGGCCGAAGCGCCTCAAAATGCTGTTGAACATCGCCCTCGATCAGTGCGAAAAGCTGCCAGGGCAGATTCACCGGTTCCAGGCGTACACCGCTGTGCTTGAGTTCCGGTTGTTTGGACAGGGAATCGAAAGCGGGCAGGGTCAGGCAATTCACGCCGCCCTTGAGAAAACGGTCACCCCAGTGCATCGGCAGAAACGCCTGGCCCGGACGCACACTGTCATCGCTGCCGACCGCCACAACCACTGCGCCACGACGACTTTTCAGATTCACCAGATCCCCCGGCTGCAAACGGTGCCGGCGCAATTCGTCCGGGTGCAGACTCAGCACGGCTTCACTGACATGCCCGAACAACTGCGCCGCTGTGCCGGTGCGGCTCATACCGTGCCATTGATCACGCAGGCGACCGGTAATCAGCGTCAACGGAAAGCGCGCGTCGCGTTGCTCCTTGGCTGCACGATAAGGATCGGCAACGAACTGTGCGCGACCACTGGCTGTAGGAAATATGCCGTCGCAGTACAGCCGTGGCGTACCTTCTCGGGCTCCCTGAGGAAACGGCCATTGCTGCGGCCCGATTGCGTCGAGCAATTCATGGCTGATGCCGGACAAGTCCAGATCGCGGCCACGGGTCAGTACCTTGAATTCATCGAACAGCTGCGCGGGGCGATCAAACGCAAACAGGCTCGGCCGTTGCGGGCGCAGACGATTTTCCAGTCGTTGTGCGAAATCCACCGTGATCGCCCAGTCCGGTCGCGCTTCACCCGGTGCGGCAATGGCTTTGCGGACGTGGGAAATCCGCCGCTCGGAGTTGGTCACCGAGCCTTCCTTCTCACCCCAACTGGCCGCCGGTAACAGCAGGTCGGCAAACGCTGCGGTTTCGGTGGTGCGAAACGCTTCCTGCAACACCACGAAGGGGCAGGCGTCCAGCGCTGCGCGCACGGCGTTCTGGTCCGGCATCGATTGCGCCGGGTTGGTGCATGCAATCCACAACGCCTTGATCTTGCCGTTGCGCACCTGTTCAAACAGCTCAATGGCGCTGAGGCCGGTGTTTTCCGGCAGCGAATCCACGCCCCAATACGCCGCCACTTCTGCGCGGTGCTCCGGGTTGGCAGCCTCACGATGACCGGGCAACAGGTTGGAGAGGCTGCCGGTTTCCCGCCCGCCCATGGCATTCGGCTGACCGGTCAGGGAGAAAGGTCCTGCACCGGGCCGGCCGATTTGCCCGGTGGCCAGGTGCAGATTGATCAGGGCGCTGTTCTTCGCGCTGCCGGCGGTGGACTGATTCAGGCCCATGCACCACAGCGACAGAAAGCTCGGCGCGGTGCCGACCCATTCGGCGCATTGCTGCAGCTGCTCGACGCTGATTCCGCACAACTGCGAAACCATGGCCGGCGTGTAATCGCGCACCAGGCTTTTCAGCTCGGCGAGGCCTTCGGTGTGAGCCTGGATGAAGTCGCGGTCGATCCAGTCTTCCCACAACAACAGATGCAAAATCCCATGGAACAAAGCGACATCGGTGCCCGGCAGAATGGCCAGATGCAGGTCGGCGAGGTCGCAAGTGTCGGTGCGTCGAGGGTCGATGACGATGACTTTCATCTGCGGGCGGCGGGATTTGGCTTCTTCGAGGCGGCGGAAAAGTACCGGATGGGCGTAGGCCATGTTGCTGCCGACGATCATCACGCAGTCGCTCAGCTCCAGGTCTTCATAGCTGCACGGTGGTGCGTCGGCGCCGAGGCTGCGCTTGTAGCCGACCACTGCCGAAGACATGCAAAGCCGCGAGTTGCTGTCGATGTTATTGGTGCCGACCAGCGCCCGCGCCAGTTTGTTGAAGGCGTAGTAGTCCTCGGTCAGCAACTGCCCGGAGATGTAGAACGCCACGCTGTCCGGGCCATGTTCGGCGATGGTTTCGGCGAACACATTGGCGGCGTGTTCCAGCGCGGTGTCCCAGTCGCAGCGGCTGCGCGCAAGGCCTTTGCCCAGGCGCAATTCCGGGTACAACGCCCGCGCCGCCAGATCGCCGGTCAGGTGCAGGGTCGAGCCCTTGCTGCACAATTTGCCGAAGTTGGCCGGGTGCGCCGGATCGCCGCTGACGCCGAGGATGCGCTCGCCGTCATGCTCAATCAGCACGCCGCAGCCGACCCCGCAATAACAGCAGGTCGAGGCGGTCGTCTGGCGGTTCATCAGACGGCGTCCCGCAGGGCCAGTTGTACACGGCCGTTTTCGACCCGGGCCGGGTGATGGTGCGCGCAACCGACGTCCGGCGCCTGGGCTTCGCCGGATTGCAGGTCGATCTGCCAGTTGTGCAGCGGGCAGGCTACGCGCTTGCCATAGATCAGGCCCTGTGACAACGGGCCGCCCTTGTGCGGGCAGCGGTCGTCGAGTGCGAAAACTTCGTCGTCGCTTGTGCGAAAGATCGCGATGTCACCTTTGGGGCCGGCGATGATCCGCGAACCGAGGGCATTGATCTCTTCCAGGGCACAGATATCGAGCCAGTTCATGCCGGCACCTCCAGGTTTTTCACGGGGATCACGTCGAACTCTTTCTTCAGTTGCGGCTGGGCGAGGCGTTCTTTCCATGGGTCCTGTTCGAACGACAGGGAGAATTGCAGGCGTTCGTTCAGGGCCTTGCGGCGCTCGGGATCTTCCAGCACGGCTTTCTTGATGTGCTCCATGCCGACCCGTTGCAGGTAGTGCACGGTGCGTTCGAGGTAGAAGGCTTCTTCGCGGTACAGCTGCAGGAACGCACCGTTGTATTCGCGGACTTCCTCGGCGGTCTTGAGCTTGACGAAGAACTCGGCGACTTCGGTCTTGATCCCGCCGTTGCCACCGATGTACATCTCCCAGCCGGAATCGACGCCGATGATTCCTACGTCCTTGATCCCCGCTTCCGAGCAGTTGCGAGGACATCCGGAGACCGCCAGCTTCACTTTGTGCGGCGACCACATGTTGAATAAGTCATGTTCGAGGTCGATGCCCAACTGAGTCGAATTCTGTGTGCCGAAGCGGCAGAACTCGCTGCCGACGCAGGTTTTCACGGTGCGGATGGATTTGCCGTAGGCGTGACCGGACGGCATGTCGAGGTCTTTCCACACGCCGGGCAGGTCCTGTTTCTTGATCCCCAGCAAGTCGATGCGCTGGCCGCCGGTGACCTTGACCATCGGCACCTGATATTTGTCCGCCACGTCGGCGATCCGTCGTAGTTCCGAGGGGTTGGTCACGCCGCCCCACATCCGTGGCACCACCGAGTAGGTGCCGTCCTTCTGGATGTTGGCGTGGGCCCGTTCGTTGATCAGGCGCGACTGCGGATCGTCCTTGGCCTCACCGGGCCAGGTGGAAATCAGGTAATAGTTGAGGGCCGGGCGGCAGGTGGCGCAGCCGTTCGGGGTGCGCCAGTTGAGGTAACTCATGGTGTCGGCGATGGTCAGCAGGTGCTGCTCGCGAATGGCCTGGCGGATCTGGCCGTGATTGAGGTCGCTGCAGCCGCAGATGGCTTTTTCGCTTTTCGGTTTGACGTCCGCCGCGCCGCCGACCGTGTTGATCAGGATCTGCTCGACCAGCCCGGCGCAGGAGCCGCAGGAGCTGGCCGCCTTGGTGTGTTTCTTCACTTCGTCGACGCTGAACAGGCCGTGTTCCTGAATCGCCTTGACGATGGTGCCCTTGCACACGCCGTTGCAGCCGCAGACTTCGGCGTTGTCGGCCATGCTCATGGCTTTGTCCTGGCCTTGATGTCCTACGTCGCCTAAAGCGTTTTCTCCAAACATCAGGTGATCGCGGATCTCGCCGATGGCGTGATTCTCACGAATCTGCCGGAAATACCAACCGCCATCTGCCGTATCGCCGTACAGACAGGCGCCGACCAAAACGTCATCCTTGATCACCAGTTTTTTGTACACCCCGCCGATCGGGTCGGAGAAGGTGATGGTCTCGGTGCCTTCGCCGCCCATGAAGTCGCCGGCGGAAAACAGGTCGATGCCGGTGACTTTCAATTTGGTCGACGTCACCGAGCCCTGATAACGGGCAAAGCCCAGTTGCGCCAGGTGGTTGGCGCAGACCTTGGCCTGTTCGAACAGCGGCGCGACCAGGCCGTAGGCAATGCCACGGTGGCTGGCGCATTCGCCGATGGCATAGATGCGCGGGTCGTAGGTTTGCAGGGTGTCGTTGACCAGAATCCCGCGATTGCACGGGATGCCGGCCTTTTCCGCGAGTTCGGTGTTGGGGCGAATGCCGGCGGCCATCACCACCAGATCTGCGGGGATGATGTCGCCGTTCTTGAATTGCACCGAGCCGACGCGACCATTGCCGGCGTCGTGCAGGGCCTGGGTCTGTTCGCACAGGCGAAAGTGCAGGCCACGGGATTCGAGGGCGGTTTGCAGGAGCTGGCCGCTGGTCTTGTCCAGTTGCCGCTCCAGCAGCCATTCACCGAGGTGCACCACGGTGACGTGCATGCCGCGCAGCATCAGGCCGTTGGCCGCTTCGAGGCCGAGCAGGCCGCCGCCGATCACCACGGCGTGCTTGTGGGTCTTGGCGGTGTCGATCATCGCCTGGGTGTCGGCGATGTCGCGGTAACCGATCACGCCCTGCAAGGTATTGCCGGGGATTGGCAGGATGAACGGGGTCGAGCCGGTGGCGATCAGCAGGCGATCGTATTCGGCCTCGGTGCCGTCCTCGGCGATCACCCGGCGCTTGACCCGGTCGATCTCCACCACTTTACGGTTGAGCAGCAACTTGATGTTGTTTTGCAGATACCAGTCGAGGTCGTTGAGCACGATCTCTTCGAAGGTCTGCTCGCCGGCCAATACCGGTGACAGCAGGATGCGGTTGTAGTTGGTGTGGGGTTCGGCGCCGAAGACCGTGATGTCGTACAGCTCGTTGCTCAGCTTGAGCAGTTCCTCCAGGGTACGGACCCCGGCCATGCCATTGCCGATCATCACCAGTTTGAGTTTTTTCATCAGGTTCTCCGGGGAGCTTCGGGCTTGCCTCTTGTGGGCAGTCAGGCCTTGCTCGACAAAAATGGCGCAAACAAAAAAGGCGTCCCGCCAGTTACCTGGCGAGGACGCCTTTGTCCTTGTCCCGTTCTCTCGGGAAGCCTGGCCTTCATCGTTGAAGGTCGGGCTTTATGTCAGTTGAAAACGATAATGCAGTGGTTGTGCCAAGTCGCGCGGAGCCCCGAATTCACTGGGATAGTTATGGAATTGGCCAGATGTTCATTGTGGTTTTTGCACTGAATGGAAGCGGCACGCCCGTTAATGGAGCGCTGGATTAGCCATGAAACAACAGAAACATCAGCACCAGATTGCCCAGCAGCGCCAGCAACGCCAATGTTCGCCAGACCTTAAGCGGCTCCCGTTCAAGCAAGGGGCGAGGGCGTACATTCAGGCTGCGGCGCTCACCCTGTTCCAGCGTCAGCAGCCATTCCTCGGCGGTTTCATAGCGTTGCAAAGGATCGGCCGAGACGCCACGTTCCAGACACTGCGCCAGCCATTCCGGCAGATCCGGCCGGTAACGAGCCGCACTTACCGGCACCCCGAAACGCGGACGCTGAAAGGCTTCGATTTCTCCGTAGGGGAAATGCCCGGTGAGCAGGAAATATAACGTCACGCCCACCGCATACAGATCCTGACGAGGCTCGGGTGCTTCCCCTCGAAAGGACTCCGGGGCGATATAACTCGGGGTTCCCGGCAGCGTCGACGGTGTGTCCTGCGACAGGCCGGGACAATACGCCAGACCGAAATCCAGCAGACGCAACTCGCCGTCATCCCCCAGCAGCAGGTTTTCCGGTTTGATGTCGCGGTGCAGAATCTGCCGCCGATGCAGCAGGCCGATGGCCCGCAACAGGCGTTCGGCCACGTCCTGCCACTGAGCCAACGGCAGTGGGCCGGCTCGCTCGAACAACTGCGCCAACGTAATTCCGGAATATTCACGCATCACGTAGTACAAATGCTGACGCTGACTGCCGCCATGGACTTCAGGGAAATGTCGCCCGGCCACACGTTTGAGAAACCATTCCTCCGCCAGCAATGCCTGGCCTGCGTGGGCATCGTCCGCCAGCCGTGTGGGCAAGGTCTTCAACAGCCACGCCTGGCCTTGGTTGTCGAGGACGCGATACAGCAGCGATTGCTGGCTCTGGCCGACAATGCCTTGCACCTGCCAACCCTCGAAGTTCTGGCCCGGTTTGAGCGTCGGGGGTAGCGGCCATTGCTGCAACTGGATCAGCGCATCGCCGATGCTCGCTTCCCCCACGGCATCCACCCGCACCAGCAAGGCGCTGGCGTTGTCCTGGCTGCCGGCCAGGTGTGCGGCGTTGACCAGCGTTTGTGCCGCACTGTGCAGATCCGGTTGATCGCGCAGGATTCCGGCGATGGCCGTGTCGCCAAGCACGGCCCAGACACCGTCGCTGAGCAGCACGAAGCTTTCGCCCTCACACAGCTCACCGTCGAGAAAATCCAGCACCAGATGCTGATCCAGGCCCAGTGCACGCTTGAGCACGTGCTGCATGCCCGGCTGCTCCCAGACGTGATCCTCGGTGATCCGCTGCAGGGTGTCGGCGTGCCAGCGATAGACCCGACAATCCCCCACATGCGCCAGCGTGAAGCGTCTGCCGCGCAGGACCAGCGCGCTGACGGTGGTAAGCAACGGCTGGCCACCGCCATTGGCTTGCAGCCAGCGATTTTGCGCGAGCAGCAGGCGATCCAGCGCCTGGGCCACGCTCCAGGTCTGCGGGGTGGCGTAGTAGTCCAGCGCCAGCGCCTGCAAGGTCGAGCGCGCAGCCAGACCGCCATCGGCGCACTGGCTGACACCGTCGGCGAGGGCGAACAGAAATCCTTTGCTGGCGGCCAGCGCCGGGGCCGGCGTGACCAGGCGCAAGGCGTCCTGATTTTCCGCGCGTGGTCCGGTGGCGCTGGCTTCAGCGAAGCTCAGTTGCAGAGCCATGCGGGCCTCAGACCCGGGCAGCGGTCACGGCCGCCGAACCCCAGGTGGTTCTCCAGCGGCGTTTGACCCCGTGCAGACCGAACCATGCCAACACGCCAAGGCTGGCAAACAACCACAGCGCCAGTTGATAGCTGCCGGTGCTCTGTTTGATCGCGCCCATGCCCGCCGCCAACGCAAAACCGCCGATGCCGCCGGCCATGCCGATCAGCCCGGTCATCACGCCGATCTCCCGGCGAAAGCGCTGCGGCACCAGTTGGAACACCGCCCCGTTACCGGCGCCGAGACCGAGCATGGTGCAGACGAACAGTGCCAGTGCCGCGTAGGAACTCGGCAGGTTGAAGCCGACCGCTGCGATGCAGACTGCCGCCACCGTGTACATCGCCAACAGCGTGCGAATTCCGCCGAAACGGTCGGCCAGCGCGCCGCCCAGCGGGCGCATCAGGCTACCGCCGAACACGCAGGCGGCGGTGTAGTAACCGGCGGTGACCGGGCTCAAGCCGTATTGATCGTTGAAGTAGCCGGGCAGGGCGCTGGCCAGGCCGATGAAGCCGCCGAAGGTGACGCTGTAGAAAAACATGAACCACCAGCTGTCGCGGTCGCCCAGGGCCTTGAAGTAATCGGCCATGGATTTGGCTTTTGGTCGCTCCGGCGCGTTTTTCGCCAGCCAGGCAAACAGCACCAGGGTCAGGATCAGTGGGATCAGGGCGAAACCGAACACATTGCTCCAGCCGAACGCCGCTGCCAGTACCGGAGCGATCAGTGCCGCGAACACGGTGCCGGAATTGCCGGCCCCGGCGATTCCCATCGCCTTGCCCTGATGCTCGGGCGGATACCACTGCGAGGCCAGCGGCAGCGCTACGGCGAACGAAGCGCCGGCCATGCCGAGGAACAGGCCAAGCAGCAGCGCCTGTTCGTAGCTGTGGATACCGAGTTTCCAGGCGCCGAACAGCGCACAGATCACGATCACCTGGCCGATCAGGCCGGCGGTTTTCGGCGACAGGCGATCGGCGAGCATGCCCATTGCAAAGCGCAACACGGCACCGGCCAGAATCGGCGTCGCGACGACGAGGCCGCGTTGCTGAGTGGTCAGGTGCAAGTCGGCGGCAATCTGCACCGCCAACGGGCCAAGCAGGTACCAGACCATGAAGCTCAGGTCGAAATACAGGAAGGCCGCGAACAGGGTCGGGGTGTGGCCGGATTTCCAGAAGCTTTTATTCATCGCGCACCTCAGCGGTAGAGAATCTCGAGAAGGAGTCAGAACCAGCACAGTGGGGCGCCGCCACGGCCGCACCACCGGCCCCGGTCAGTGGGGCCAAAACGCAAAAACGCCGCTACCCGGATCGCCGAAAGGGGCGAAGAAGGTGAGCGACGTCTTTGTCGTGGGTGGGGCAACCGCCGTTGGTTACCTGTAGGAATTGCTTAGCGAGATCTGTGCCAGCTCAGCCAAGCAACTCGCTCATGGCAATGATCTGCTCCGCCACCTGAATCAGTTTCTGCTGGCGGCTCATGGCCTGGCGGCGCATCAGGGTGTAGGCCTCTTCTTCGTTGCAGTCCTTCATTTTCATCAACAGACCCTTGGCCAGTTCGATGCGCTTGCGCTCGGCCAGCTGCTGGTCGCGAGCCTGAAGCTGGGCGCGCAGGGCCTGGTCGCTTTCGAAGCGGGCCATGGCCACGTCGAGAATCGGCTGCAGGCGTTGTGCGTGAATGCCTTCGACGATGTAGGCACTGACTCCGGACTTGATTGCCTGGCGCATCACGCCGGGGTCGTGCTCGTCGGTGAACATCACGATCGGCCGGGGCTGGTCGCGGCTGACCAGTACCACTTGTTCCATCACATCGCGGCCCGGTGACTCGGTATCGATCAGGATCACGTCCGGGCGCACCGTTTCGACGCGCGCCGGCAGGTCGATGGTCAGGCCGGACTCGTCGATGACCTCGAAACCGGCCTCGGTCAGCGCAGCTTTCAGGCGGCCGACTTTCTTCGCCGTGTCGTTGATCAGCAGAATGCGCAGCATGTTCGCGGTCTCCTGTCAGCGGTGGGCGAGAAGATGGGCGTTGTTGCTCAACGCGTGCAGCTTGAAGCTTTGCGCGTAGGCAACCGGGTCGCTGCCATCCCAGACCTTGCCGTCGATCAACTGGCTGCTGCGCATGTCTTCGGTGCCGACCGGCACACCGACAGCGCTGGCGGCGTCGCGGTACAGCGCCAGTTGCTGCACCTGGCGGGCGACGGCGAGGTAGTCCGGGTCGTCGCGCAGCAAACCCCAACGACGGAACTGGGTCATGAACCACATGCCATCCGACAGGTACGGCAGATTCACCGCGCCATCGCCGTGAAAGCGCAGGGCGTGCGGGTCTTGCCAGCGGTTGCCCAGACCGTCGTCGTAGGCGCCGAGAAAACGCGGTTCGATGCAGGAAACCGGGGCGTCGAGGTACTCGGCGGCGCTGAGCAGCTGCGCGGTGCTGCGGCGGTTTTCCGGGCTTTCTTCGATGAAACGACTGGCTTCGAGGATCGCCATCACCAGCGCCCGGGCCGTGTTGGGGTATTGCTCGACGAAGGCGCGGGTGCAGCCGAGGACCTTTTCCGGGTGATCGGGCCAGATGGTCTGGCTGGTCGCCAGTGTGAAACCGAGATTCCGCTGCACCGCGCTGGCGGCCCACGGCTCGCCGACGCAGAAGCCGTCGATGCGACCGGCCTGCAGGTGCGCGACCATTTGCGGCGGCGGCACCACCACGCTGTCGACATCCTGCAACGGATGGATGCCCTGGCTCGCCAGCCAGTAATACAGCCACATGGCATGGGTGCCGGTGGGGAAGGTCTGGGCAAAGGTCAGCCTTGCGCGGGTTTGGTGCACATGACGGTCCAGCGCCTCAGGACCGGTCACGCCCAGCCCCTGCAAGCCGTGGGACAGGTTGAGGCTCTGGCCGTTCTGGTTCAGGCCCATCAGCACTGCCATGTCGGTCGGTGCGACGCCACCGATGCCCAGGTGTACCGCGTAGATCAGGCCGTAGAGGCTGTGGGCGGCGTCGAGTTCACCGCTGACCAGATTGTCCCGCAGGTTGGCCCATGAGCTCTGGCGCTTGAGGTTCAGGGTCAGGCCGTAAGGCTGGGCAAAGCCCTGCGTGGCGGCGACCACCACCGAAGCGCAGTCGCTCAGGGCCATGAAACCCAGGTTGATCGCGCTTTTTTCCGGAGCATCGCTGCCGTTGACCCAGGCCAGTGGCCCGACGGAGGTTTGAGTCATGAAGCCACCCTCAAAAAAAACGCCGTCCGAGGCTTTGCCCGCGCAAAACCGAGAGACGACGCCATTGTCCTTGCCTGCACGCCACCATTGGCCTGTGGGCTGATATCGGGGAAGGTGCAAGGCATATGCCAGCGCAGCGGATTTGCGCATGCGCCTCGCGCGGCAGGGCGATGCCCGGCTATAATCGCCGCCTCTTTTCGCCGCCCGAGTCATAGCCGCCCATGTACACCCTGGCCCGTCAGCTGTTGTTCAAACTTTCCCCGGAAACCTCCCACGATCTGTCGCTGGATCTGATCGGCGCGGGCGGGCGTTTGGGCCTCAACGGCTTGTTGTGCAAGGCGCCGGCGTCGCTGCCGGTGAACGTGATGGGCCTGCAGTTCCCGAACCCGGTGGGTCTGGCGGCCGGTCTGGACAAGAACGGCGCGGCCATCGACGGCTTCGCGCAGCTGGGTTTCGGTTTTGTCGAAATCGGTACCGTGACTCCGCGTCCGCAGCCCGGCAACCCGAAACCACGGATTTTCCGCCTGCCGGAAGCCGAGGCGATCATCAATCGCATGGGCTTCAACAACCTCGGTGTGGACAACCTGTTGGCGCGGGTGGCGGCGGCCAAATACAAGGGCGTGCTGGGGATCAACATCGGCAAGAACTTCGACACCCCGGTCGAGCGTGCGGTGGATGATTACCTGATCTGCCTGGACAAGGTTTACGCCCACGCCAGTTACGTCACGGTCAACGTCAGTTCGCCGAACACTCCGGGCCTGCGCAGCCTGCAATTCGGCGATTCGCTCAAGCAGTTGCTGGCGGACTTGGCCACACGTCGCGCCGAACTGGCCCTGCGCCACGGCAAGCATGTACCGCTGGCGATCAAGATCGCGCCGGACATGACCGACGAAGAAACGGCGCAAGTCGCGCAAGCACTGATCGAAACCGGGATGGACGCGGTGATCGCGACCAACACCACCCTCAGCCGCGTGGGCGTCGAAGGCATGGAACACGGTGACGAGGCGGGCGGTCTGTCCGGCGCGCCGGTGCGTGAGAAGAGCACCCACACCGTGAAAGTGCTGGCGTCCGAGCTGGGCGGCAAACTGCCGATCATCGCGGCGGGCGGCATCACCGAAGGCAAGCATGCGGCCGAGAAGATCGCTGCCGGCGCGAGCCTGGTGCAGATCTACTCCGGCTTCATCTACAAAGGCCCGGCGCTGATCCGCGAATCCGTGGACGCGATCGCTGCCCGGCGCTGATCATCGGACATAAACGGCAGGCATAAAAAAGGGCTCCTCGAAGGAGCCCCTGGGCCGTAGCCCGCCGTCCGGGAAGGACGTGCATGGTGATCAGGGTGTTGCGAAATCAGATTGTCGTGTCGGAATAAATGCCCTGTGTCAGCCGACGGCGTGAAGTTCGTTGAGTCTGTGGATTCCCGCAGTGCCGGTCATACCGTCCCAGTTGTCGCCGCGTCCTTCTCGCCAGCCGTTGATCCAGGCTTGACGTACCGACGGTAGAGTAAATGGGCAAAGCTCACGGGATTTGCCACCAACGCCATATTGATATCCGCGCAAAAATGCTCTTTCCAACGGATCACGCTTAAGTCTTCTCATAGGGTGTTTCCCTCACTTGTTGACTGTTTTTGTCGCGTCGACCTCAATTGAGGTCTGGCAGAAAAACTCTGCCGTTGGCGGCTCGCTGCCGGCGTGGCGAGCCAAGGTGTTGACGCCGTTGCGACGTCAACCTGTGTCCAGTTCTAACCAATGAGTCACATCGAGGGAATGACCGTTTTGTCATAAGGACGTAACGAAAAGGGTGCTATGGCGATAAGTAACGGCAGGTTTCATGAATGTTTATTCACCAAACCCCGGTATGATCGGCCCTGCGCTGTATGACAGGTTTAATGCCTTAGTGAGAATGACCCACGTTTACCGTCGGGTACTTTTCGACGAAGGGTTGCTTTGAGTCATTTTGTTGCATCAACTTTTTTATCTGTCCCGGCATCTAAGCTCTTTTAATCCGAGCAGCGGGGATGGAACGGCACACCTTCGTGCCACGCGGGCGCTCTTGTAGAAAAGCGCCTGATTCAAAACCGGATCGGCAATGCGTTGCCGGTTCATTAGCCAAAGGCTCTGGAAAAAACATGTCCGACCGTTTCGAACTCTTCCTCACTTGCCCCAAAGGCCTTGAAGGCCTGCTCATCGAGGAAGCCGTCGGGCTTGGCCTTGAAGAAGCCCGCGAGCACACCTCCGCCGTGCGTGGCATGGCGACCATGGAAACCGCTTATCGCCTGTGCCTCTGGTCGCGTCTGGCCAACCGCGTGTTGCTGGTGCTCAAACGCTTCCCGATGAAAAACGCCGAAGACCTGTACCACGGCGTGCTCGACGTCGACTGGCAAGACCACATGCTGGCCGACGGCACCCTGGCTGTTGAATTCAGCGGCCACGGCTCGGGCATCGACAACACCCATTTCGGCGCCTTGAAGGTCAAGGACGCCATCGTCGACAAACTGCGCACCCCGCAGGGTGATCGCCCGAGCATCGACAAGCTCAACCCGGACCTGCGCATTCACCTGCGTCTGGATCGCGGCGAAGCGATCCTGTCCCTCGACCTTTCCGGCCACAGCCTGCACCAGCGCGGCTACCGCTTGCAGCAGGGCGCTGCGCCGCTGAAGGAAAACCTTGCAGCCGCCATCCTGATCCGTTCCGGCTGGCCGCGCATTGCTGCCGAAGGTGGCGCGCTGGCTGACCCGATGTGCGGTGTCGGCACGTTCCTGGTGGAAGCCGGCATGATCGCCGCCGATATGGCGCCGAACCTGCGTCGCGAGCAGTGGGGCTTCACCGCGTGGCTCGGTCACGTCCCGGCGCTGTGGAAGAAATTGCATGAAGAAGCCGTCGAGCGTGCCGCTGCCGGTCTGGCCAAGCCGCCGCTGTGGATCCGTGGTTATGAAGCCGACCCTCGACTGATCCAGCCGGGCCGCAACAACGTCGAGCGCGCCGGCCTGAGCGAGTGGATCAAGATCTATCAGGGCGAAGTCGCGACGTTCGAACCGCGTCCGGACCAGAACCAGAAAGGTCTGGTGATCTGCAACCCGCCATACGGCGAGCGTCTGGGCGATGAAGCCAGCCTGTTGTACCTCTACCAGAACCTTGGCGAGCGCCTGCGTCAGGCTTGCCTGAACTGGGAAGCCGCGGTGTTCACCGGCGCGCCGGATCTGGGCAAGCGCATGGGCATCCGCAGCCACAAGCAGTATTCGTTCTGGAACGGCGCGCTGCCGTGCAAGCTGCTATTGATCAAAGTGTTGCCGGATCAGTTCGTCACCGGCGAGCGTCGTACTCCGGAGCAACGTCAGGCCGAGCGCGAGCAGGCTGCCTACGATCAGGCGCCGGACGAGCCGCAAGAGCGCAAGTACAACAAAAACGGCAACCCGATCAAACCGACGCCGGCCCCGGCTCCGGTGATCGAGCAGCCACGCCTGAGCGAAGGCGGGCAGATGTTTGCCAACCGCCTGCAGAAGAACCTCAAGGCGATGGGCAAGTGGGTCAAGCGCGAAGGCATCGACTGCTACCGCGTCTACGATGCGGACATGCCGGAATACGCCATGGCCATCGACCTGTACCACGACTGGGTGCACGTTCAGGAATACGCCGCGCCGAAGTCGATCGACCCGGAAAAAGCCTCGATCCGCATGTTCGACGCCCTGGCGGCCATCCCGCAGGCACTGAACATCGACAAGAGCCGCGTAGTGGTCAAGCGCCGCGAGCGTCAGAGCGGCACCAAGCAGTACGAGCGTCAGGCGGCTCAGGGCAAGTTCAACGAAGTCACCGAAGGCGGCGTGAAGCTGCTGGTGAACCTCACCGACTACCTCGACACCGGGCTGTTCCTCGATCACCGGCCGATGCGCATGCGGATCCAGAAAGAGGCGGCCGGCAAGCGCTTCCTCAACCTGTTCTGCTACACCGCGACCGCCAGTGTGCACGCGGCCAAGGGCGGCGCGCGCAGCACCACCAGCGTCGACCTGTCGAAAACCTACCTCGACTGGGCGCGCCGTAACCTGTCGCTCAACGGCTTCTCAGACAAGAACCGTCTGGAGCAGGGCGATGTAATGGCGTGGCTGGAAAGCTGCCGGGAAGAGTACGACCTGATCTTCATCGACCCGCCGACCTTCTCCAACTCCAAGCGCATGGAAGGGATCTTCGACGTGCAGCGTGACCAGGTGCAGTTGATCGACCTGGCCATGGCCCGTCTGGCAGCCGGCGGCGTGTTGTACTTCTCCAACAACTTCCGCAAGTTCCAGCTGGAAGATAACCTGGCCGAGCGTTATGCGGTCGAGGAAATCACTGCCAGCACCATCGATCCGGATTTCGCCCGCAACGGCAAGATCCACCGCGCCTGGAAAATCACGGCTCGTTGACGCTTTGTCTGATTGGATCCACAGAGCCTTGATTTTAAAGGTTCTTGGATCCGATCAGAGCTAGCCAAATTAATGGCTAATAGCTATAACTCACTCACGGCCAATGGGGTTATCCCGCAAGTACTGGCGTAGTGAGTGGCCCATATGTCGTTGCACCCCGTGCGCCCAAAGATCCTGGGTTTCATCAGCGAAGAAGTCTCGGCCTGGCTGGTCGCGCTGCTGGTATTGCTCGCCGGCGGGATTCTCACGGGGCTGCTGGCCTGGGCCACCCTCAATCAGTTTCACAGCCAGTTGCGCCAGCGTTTTCAACTGCTGGCCAATGAGCGTTACAGCCGTATCGAAGAACGCTTCCAGGATCAGGAGCAACGCCTCGACGGCCTGCGCCGGTTCTTCGCCAACTCCGAATCGGTGTCCCGCGCCGAATTCGACGGCTACACCCAACCTTTATTACTGCGCACCCAGGCCTATTCGTTCGCCTTGCGAGTGAGCGGTGCCGAGCGCGCCGCGTTCGAGCAACGGGTGCGTGACGAAGGCATTACCACCTTCAGCGTGCGCGAACTCAATGCTCGCGGCGAACTGCAACTGGCCGCCGCCCGGGATGAATACGTCGTCGTGGTGTACAGCCAGACCCAGAGCCGCCTCGGCTCACCGCTGGGTTATGACTTGCTGGCCCAGCCGCTGCGTCGTTCGACCCTGGAGCGCGCCGACCAGCTCGGCGGCCTGGCGGTGTCGCAGCCGATGCATCTGGTCAGTATCGAACCGGCCTATGCGCGGGGCGTGCTGCTGGTGGCGCCGGTGCGGCGCGAGGGTGAGCCCAACTCCTTCGGTTATGTGATGGCGGTGATCAGCATGCGCCAGTTGCTCGCCGACGGGCTGCCGGACGCCCTGCATGATTACCTGTCGGTGCGCATCCTCGACCTGTCGACCAATGATCAGCACGAGGTGCTGTTCGAGTCGACCAATGATCCGGCGCCCAGCGATCTGTCGACCACGCGGCTGGTGCGCATGGCCGATCATGACTATCAGGTCGATATCTCGCCCAGCGAAGCCTTTTTGCAGGCGAACCATTCGTCGGTTGGCAGCGTGGTGATTCTCGGCGGTCTGCTCAGCCTGTTGCTCAGTGCGCTGCTGTATGTGTTGGTCAGTCAGCGTCAGCGGGCCTTGCGCATGGTCGAGCTGCGCACCCAGGAACTACATGAACGTGAACAGGAGCTGCGGGGCACCCATGGCCAGTTGCGCGGGGTGCTCAACGCGGCGACTCAAGTGGCGATCATCGCCACCGACCTGCGCGGCGTGATCAACACCTTCAACCCCGGCGCGGAGCAGATGCTCGGCTATCGCAGCGCCGAGGTGGTTGGCCACATGACCCTGGAAAACCTGCATTTCCCCCGTGAGCTGATTACCCGTGCGGCGGAGCTGAGCGCCCGCTATGGCAAGGCCATCCCGACCTGCCAGGCGATGCTGGTGGAGGGCGGTGAAGTCGGCGGGCATGAGGCGCGCGAGTGGACGCTGGTGCGCAAGGACGGCAGTCATCTGCCGGTGAACATGCTGGCCACCCCGGTGCTGGACGAGCAGGGCCTGTGGGTCGGACACCTGGCGATCTGCATCGACATCACCGAACGCAAGCGCGTACACGAAGCGCTGGCGGCGCGGGACGTGCTGCTGAAGAAACTCAGTGCCCACGTTCCCGGCGGCATCTATCAGTTCAAGATGGAATTCGATGGGCGCTTCAGCGTGATTTACGCCAGCGACGGCATCCGCGAGATCTACGAGCTGGAACCCGACGTACTGCTGCTCAATGCCGAATCAATCTTCACCCGGATTCATCCGCAGGACGTCAGCCGTGTGCGCAAGTCGATCCGTGCCTCGGCGGACAACCTCAGTCCGTGGCGTGAAGAGTACCGCGTGCAATTGCCCGAGCGCGGCCTGCGCTGGGTGCGCGGCGAAGCGACGCCCGAGGAACTGCCGGGTGGTGGCGTGCTGTGGCATGGCTACATTTCGGACATCTCCGACCTGAAGCGCGTGGAGGAAGAACTGCGCGCACTGTCGGTGACCGATGCGCTGACCGGCATCCACAACCGGCGCTATTTCCAGGAGCGCCTGACCACCGAAATGGCCCGGGTCGAGCGTGGGGGCGGCGAATTGTCGGTGATCATGCTCGACATCGACCACTTCAAACGGATCAACGATCAGTACGGCCATGCGGTCGGCGACCGGGTGTTGCAAGCGGTGTGCGAGCGCATCGGCCATCGCCTGCGGCGGACCGATGTGTTCTGTCGTCTCGGTGGCGAAGAGTTCATGGTGCTGTGCCCGGACATCGACGGCGATCACGCGTACATGCTGGCCGTGGAGTTGTGGCAAGGCTTGCGCGGGGCGCCGGTGGATGTGGTCGGTGTGGTGACCGCGAGTTTCGGGATTGCCAGCTGGCGGCCGGGAGAGGGCGCCGACTCGCTGTTGTTGCGGGCGGATTCGGGGGTTTACGCGGCGAAGCAGGGCGGGCGGGATCGGGTCGAGCGGCAGATGAGTTAAGCATCGGACTTGTGGGAGCCAGCAGGCTGGCTCCCACAGTGTCTATGGTGTGCTTACAGAACCGAAGCGGTCTGCGGCACTCGCGGCTGCTTATAGAGATCCAACAGCACCTGATCCAGAACCGACGACGCGCCGAACGGCGCCTTGTCGTTGAGGATCGCCACCACGGCCCAGGTGTTGCCGTTGACGTCGCGGCTGAAGCCGGCGATGGCGCGTACGGTGTTCAGGGTGCCGGTCTTGACGTGGGCTTCGCCACGCATCGCGGTGGTCTTCAGGCGTTTGCGCATGGTGCCGTCCATGCCGGCGATCGGCAGCGAGCTGATGTACTCGGCCGCGTAAGGGCTGTGCCACGCGGCTTGCAGCATCGCGGCCATTTCCCGGGCGCTGACCCGCTCGGCACGGGACAGGCCGGAACCGTTCTCCATCACCAGATGCGGCGCGGTGATGCCTTTTCTCGCCAGCCACTGGCGGACCACGCGCTGCCCGGCCTTGGCGTCATCGCCGTCGGCTTCGTTGCGGAATTTCTGGCCAAGGCTCAGGAACAGCTGCTGGGCCATGGTGTTGTTACTGTATTTGTTGATGTCGCGGATGATTTCCGCCAGATCCGGGGAGAAGGCACGAGCCAGCACCTTGGCGTTGCTCGGCGTCGGGGCCAGACGGTCCTTGCCCTGGATGCTGCCGCCCAGTTCCTTCCAGATCGCCCGCACGGCGCCGGCGGTGTAGGTCGCGTGGTCGAGCAGCGACAGGTAAGTCTGCGAGCTGCAGCCTTCACCCAACTGACCGGCCACGGTCACCGTCACGCTGCCATCGGCCTGCGTCACCGGGTTGTAGCGAACGCCGCCAGTGCATTGCTTGGAGTTGAGCGCCTTGACGGTGTTCTCGATCTTGATGCTGGCAATCGGCGGTTCTACTGAAATCAGTACCCGGCCGCCGTCATTGCGGGCCACGAAGCGCAGGGCTTTGAGGTTGACCAGCAGCGAGTCGGGCTTGACCAGGAACGGCTTGTTCTCGTCATTGCCGTCATCGTTGAACTCAGGCAGTTGCGGCTGAATGAAGAAGCTGCGGTCCAGCACCAGGTCGCCGGTGATCTGGGTCACGCCGTTGGCGCGCAGGTCGCGCATCAGCAGCCAGAGTTTTTCCATGTTCAGCTTCGGATCGCCGCCACCCTTGAGGTAGAGGTTGCCGTTGAGGATGCCGCCGCTCAGGTCGCCGTCGGTGTAGAACTCGGTTTTCCACTGATGGTTGGGGCCGAGCATTTCCAGCGCCGCGTAGGTGGTCACCAGTTTCATGGTCGAGGCCGGGTTGACCGACACATCGGCGTTGTAAACGGTCGGCGTGCCCGGGCCGTCCAGCGGCACCATCACCAGCGACAGGGCAGTAGGCTGCAGCTTGCTGGCCTTGAGGGCTTTTTCGACGTTGGGGGTCAGGGACGTGTTGATGGTGGCAGCGGAGACGGGCAGGGCCAGGGGAAGAAGAAGGCCGGCCAGGAGCAGAGGACGCAACGATTTGATCATATGAAATAAAACCCTACAGCCGAGGGGAAAAAGACGAGGACATGGATGAAAAGGCCCTCAGTGGTCATGAAAGTGTCGGCATTATGCCCCAAGGTGTAACAGCTTGTGCCTTTCCCAAGGGGCCCAATCGGTTATTTTTTTACGGGCGGTCGTACGCACGTCCCGGATAGGCGGGCAATCGCCGCCTTAAACTGGTAAAGTGCCGGCCGTTATTACTTAAGAGGATTGTTCCAATGGCGACTAACCGTTCCCAGCGTCTGCGCAAAAAACTGTGCGTCGATGAATTTCAAGAGCTGGGTTTCGAACTGAACCTGGGCTTCAAAGAAGACCTGTCCGAAGAAGCCATTGACGCTTTCCTCGAAGCATTCATCAAAGAAGCCATGGAAGCCAACGGTCTGGGCTATGTCGGCGGCGAAGACTTCGGTCTGGTTTGCCTGCAGAAGCGTGGCTCGGTCTCCGAAGAGCAGCGCGCTGCTGTCGAAGCCTGGCTGAAAACCCGCTCCGAGCTGACCACCACTGAAATCAGCCCGCTGCTGGACGTCTGGTATCCGGAAAAGCCGATCAACGCGGCCAAGTGATACTGAAAAAAACGGCGACCCTCGGGTCGCCGTTTTTTTATGCCTGCTTTTTAACGAGTCAGGCCTTGCGCCAGTTGAGGATCAGCAAGGTCAGCACCCCCGCAACAATCCCCCAGAACGCCGAACCGATGGAGAACAGCGTCAGCCCCGACGCCGTGACCATGAAGGTGATCAATGCCGCTTCCCGTTCCTTCACCTCGGTCATGGCGATGCTCAAGCCATTGATGATCGAGCCGAACAGGGCCAAAGCAGCAATCGACAGCACCAGCTCCTTGGGCAGCGCGGCAAACAGCGCCGCCAGCGTGGCGCCGAACACCCCGGCAATCCCGTAGAAAATCCCGCACCACACGGCGGCGGTGTAGCGTTTGTTGCGATCCTCGTGGGCGTGGGGGCCGGTGCAGATCGCGGCGCTGATCGCTGCGAGGTTGATGCCGTGGGAACCGAACGGCGCCAAAAGCAGCGAGGCAATGCCGGTGGTGGTGATCAAGGGCGAGGCCGGGACGTTGTAGCCGTCGGCGCGCAACACGGCGACGCCAGGCATGTTCTGCGAGGTCATCGCCACCACAAACAACGGAATGCCGATGCTGATGGTCGCGGCGAGAGAAAAGTGCGGCGTGGTCCAGACCGGTGTTGCCACTTCCAGGTGAAAACCGCTGAAATCCAGCAGCCCCATGAAGCCCGACAACGCGGTGCCGATCAGCAGCGCGGCGAGCACCGCATAACGCGGCGTCAGGCGCTTGACCAGCAGGTAAGTGAAGAACATCCCCAGTACCAGCCCGGTGCGGTGCTGCGCGGCGACGAAGATTTCGCTGCCGATCTTGAACAGAATCCCCGCCAGCAAGGCGGCCGCCAGAGAGGCCGGGATCTTTTTCACCAGGCGTTCGAAGCTGCCGGTCAGGCCGCAAATGGTCACCAGCAGCGCACAAGTGATATAGGCGCCAATCGCTTCGCCGTAGGTGACGCCGCCGAGGCTGGTGATCAGCAGCGCTGCGCCGGGGGTCGACCAGGCGATGGTGATCGGCGTGCGATAGCGCAGCGACAGGCCGATCGAACACACCGCCATGCCGATGGAAATTGCCCAGATCCACGAGGAAATCTGCCCGCTGGTCAGGCCCGCTGCCTGCCCGGCCTGGAACATCAGCACCAGCGAACTGGTGTAACCGGTCATCATCGCGATGAATCCGGCGACGATGGCGGAGGGCGATGTGTCCGCGAAGGGGCGCAGTCGGGTGTGGGTGATTTCGTTCATGACAGCGGCGTTCCTTGTTCAAGCCACGGATTTCGGGTTTAAGCCTAAACTCAAACGTAACGATGCGTTGCAATACAGCCGAAGTCACAAATAGCCGTACAGTCGTGTTGCCACCTTCCATTGTGTACAATCGCGCTGTTTTTTACGCGATACTTGCCAGCGACCCACTGTGCCGTATTACAGTCACGGTCAATTCGCCGCCGCTCTTCCCGACTCGAGTGCCCATGAACGAACAGTTGCAACCCCTCAAGAAACAACCGCGAGCAGGCAAAGCCGGCCGCAGCGGAACCCAGGACGATATTGTCTATGCGCATATCTTCGAGGCCATCCTCGAACAGCGCCTGGCGCCCGGTACAAAGTTGAGCGAAGAAGCGCTGGGGGAAATTTTCGGGGTCAGCCGCACCATCATTCGCCGCGCACTCTCGCGTCTGGCCCATGAAGGCGTGGTGCTGTTGCGGCCGAACCGTGGCGCGGTGGTGGCGAGCCCGAGCGTCGAGGAGGCGCGTCAGGTGTTCCTCGCCCGGCGTCTGGTGGAGCGCGCGATCACTGAACTGGCGGTGCAGCACGCCACTGCCGAGCAGATCGCCGAACTGCGGCAGATGGTCAACGACGAACGCGACAGCTTCTCCCGTGGCGATCGCGGTGCCGGTATCCGTCTCTCCGGCGAATTCCACCTGAAACTGGCCGAAGCGGCGAAGAACGCGCCGTTGATCAGCTTCCAGCGCAGCCTGGTTTCGCAGACGTCGCTGATCATCGCCCAATATGAAAGCGGCAACCGCTCGCACTGTTCCTACGACGAACACACCCAGCTGATCGACGCCATCGAAGCGCGCAACGGCGAGCTGGCGGTGGACCTGATGATGCATCACATGGATCACATCGACAGCAAGCTCAACCTCGACGAGGAAAGCGCGTCGGACGATCTGCATGCAGTGTTCTCGCATCTGTTGCAAACCAAGAAGCCGGGGCGGCCTGCGGCCAAGCTCTGAAACGAATCGACTGGCAATAAAAATCCCCCGGGGTGAACACCACCGGGGGATTTTTTTGTCTGCAGAAAACTAGCGCTGGTGCACCAGCGCACCCGCCGCGTAGGTCTGGGCCACGGTGCGGTCATCGCCCAGCGTCATCAGTACAAATAACGTCTCGGCAATGTTGTTGGACTGCTTCAGGCGGTAGCTCAGCAGCGGCGTGGCGTTGTAGTCGAGTACCAGGAAGTCGGCGTCGGAGCCCGGTTGCAGGTTGCCGATCTTGTCTTCCAGGCGCAGCGCCCGCGCGCCGCCGAGAGTGGCGAGGTACAGCGACTTGAACGGGCTCAGGCGCGCACCTTGCAGTTGCATCACCTTGTAGGCTTCGTTCAGGGTCTGCAGCAGCGAGAAACTGGTGCCGCCGCCGACGTCAGTGCCGAGGCCGACGTTCAGTTTGTGCTTCTCGGCCATCGGCAGGTTGAACAGGCCGCTGCCGAGGAAGAAGTTCGAGGTCGGGCAGAACGAGATCGCCGAACCGGTTTCCGCCAGGCGCGCGCATTCGTCGTCGCAAAGGTGCACGCCGTGGGCGAACACCGAACGCTCGCCGAGCAACTGGTAGTGATCGTAGACGTCGAGGTAGCCCTTGCGCTCCGGGAACAGCTCTTTGACCCACTCGATTTCCTTGAGGTTTTCGCTGATGTGGGTCTGCATGTACAGATCCGGGTATTCGGTCAGCAACTGACCGGCGAGGGTCAGTTGTTCGGGGGTGCTGGTCGGGGCGAAACGCGGGGTTACAGCGTAGTGCAGGCGGCCCTTGCCGTGCCAGCGCTCGATCAGCGCCTTGCTGTCGACGTAGCTGGATTCGGCGGTGTCGGTCAGGTAGTCCGGCGCGTTGCGGTCCATCATCACCTTGCCGGCGATCATCCGCAGGTCGAGCTTCTCGGCCGCTTCGAAGAACGAGTTCACCGACTGCGGGTGCACGCTGCCGAACACCAGCGCGGTGGTGGTGCCGTTGCGCAGCAGTTCCTTGATGAAGATCTCCGCCACTTCATCGGCGTGGGCCTTGTCGCCGAACTGGCTTTCGCACGGGAAAGTGTAGGTGTTCAGCCAGTCCAGCAGTTGCTCGCCGTAGGCGCCGACCATGCCGGTCTGCGGCAGGTGGATGTGGGTGTCGATGAAACCCGGGGTGATCAGTGCATCCTTGTGATGCGTGATCTCGATGTCCGCCGGCAGGGTCGGCAGCAGTTCGCTGGCGTGGCCGAGGGCGCTGATCTTGCCGCCATCGACCACCAGCAGGCCGTCCTCGAAATACTCGTAGGAGGCTTCGATGCCGACCTCGGCAGGGTCGGCGATGCTGTGCAGGATGGCGGCGCGGTAGGCTTTGCGAGTCAGAGGCATGAGATTTCTCTAATCAGTTTGAGGCTTTGAGTGTGGCGGCCTGACTGCGGCGCGAAACCGGCAGCAGTTTGGCAATCGGTTCGGCGCTGGCGGTGTGCTGGCCGAAATTGGCGTTATAGGTGGCGATGATTTCGCCGGCGATGGAGATGGCGATTTCCACAGGCAACTTGCCTTTGACTTCGCTGATGCCCATCGGGCAGCGCATGCGTTGCACGACACTGGCGTCGAAGCCACGGTCACGCAGGCGGTGTTCGAACTTGGCGCGTTTGGTCTTCGAACCGATCAGGCCGAACCAGGTGAAGTCGTTGCGCTTGAGGATCGCGGCGGTGAGTTCCAGATCCAGCTGATGGTTGTGGGTCATGACGATGCAGTAGCTGCCGGCGGGCAGGTCGTCGATTTCATCCACAGGCTCTTCGGCGACGATTTTACGCACGCCGTGGGGAATCTGTTCGGGAAATTCCTCTTCCCGGGAATCGATCCAGCGCACCCGGCAGGGCAGGCCGGCGAGCAAGGGAACCAGTGCGCGGCCCACATGACCGGCGCCGAACACGGCGATCTGCGCCTGCACCTGGCCCATCGGCTCGAACAGCAATACCGTGGCGCCACCGCAGCACTGGCCGAGGCTGGCGCCGAGGCTGAAGCGCTCCAGATGGGTGTCCTGCCTGCCGCTGGCGAGCATCTCGCGGGCGATCTGCATGGCTTTGTATTCCAGGTGCCCGCCACCGATGGTGTCGAATGTCTGGCAGGCGCTGACGACCATTTTCGAGCCGGCATTGCGCGGCGTCGAGCCGAGCTCTTCGATGATCGTCACCAGAACGCAGGGTTCGCCCTGGTTCTGCAGGTCGGCGAGGGCGTCGATCCAGTTGTACATGTTCACCTCGACATCTGTCGTTGTCTGTTCGGGCCTCTTCGCGAGCAGGCTCGCTCCCACAGGGAAATGCATTCCAAATGTGGGAGCGAGCCTGCTCGCGAAGGCCGCGCCTCGGTCCTAGAGCGGAGCCAACTCGGTTTCAGCTTCGACGGCCTTCACCGCTTTGAGCTGACGCATCTGCTCGCAACCCCACAACACCCGCTCCGGGGTCGCCGGCGCGTCGATCTTCGGCTGATGCCTGTAGTCGCCGAGGCTGGCCACTGCATCCTTGATCGCACACCACGCGGCGATGCCGAGCATGAACGGCGGCTCACCCACAGCCTTGGAGTGGAACACGGTGTCTTCCGGGTTCTTGCGGTTTTCCACCAGCTTCACCCGCAGGTCCAGCGGCATGTCCGCCACGGCCGGGATCTTGTAGCTGGCCGGGCCGTTGGTCATCAGCTTGCCCTTGTTGTTCCAGACCAGCTCTTCCATGGTCAGCCAGCCCATGCCCTGGACGAAGCCGCCCTCGACCTGGCCGATATCGATGGCCGGGTTCAGCGAGGCGCCGACGTCGTGCAGGATGTCGGTACGCAGCATCTTGTACTCGCCGGTCAGAGTGTCGACGATCACTTCGCAGCACGCCGCGCCGAAGGCGAAGTAGTAGAACGGCCGACCACGGGCCTGGCTGCGGTCGTAGTAGATTTTCGGGGTCTTGTAGAACCCGGTGCTCGACAGCGACACCTGATTGAAATACGCCAGCTGGATCAGCGCTTCGAAGGTCATGATGTGGTCGCGCACACGGACGTGGCCGTTGTGGAATTCCACGTCTTCTTCGCTGACCTTGTAGTGCCGCGCGGCGAATTCGACGAGGCGCTGCTTGATGATTTCGGCGGCATTCTGCGCGGCTTTACCGTTGAGGTCGGCACCGCTGGACGCCGCCGTCGGCGAGGTGTTCGGCACCTTGTCGGTGTTGGTCGCGGTGATCTGCACCCGGTCCATTTCCACCTGGAACACTTCGGCCACGACCTGCGCGACTTTGGTGTTCAGGCCCTGGCCCATTTCCGTACCACCGTGGTTCAAGTGGATGCTGCCGTCGGTGTAGACGTGCACCAGCGCACCGGCCTGGTTAAGGAAACTGGCGGTGAAGGAAATGCCGAATTTCACCGGGGTCAGGGCCAGGCCTTTTTTCAGGATCGGGCTGTTGGCGTTGTAGCGACGGATCGCTTCGCGGCGCTCGGCGTACTGGCTGCTTTCTTCCAGTTCGGCGGTCATCTCTTCGAGCATGTTGTGCTCGACGGTCTGGTAGTAGTGAGTGACGTTGCGCTCGGTCTTGCCGTAGTAGTTGGCCTTGCGCACGGCCAGCGGATCGAGGTTCAGGTGACGGGCAATGGCATCCATCACTTCTTCGATTGCGACCATCCCTTGCGGGCCGCCGAAACCACGGTACGCGGTGTTCGACGCGGTGTTGGTCTTGCAGCGGTGACCGTTGATGGTCGCATCACCGAGGTAGTACGAGTTGTCCGAGTGGAACATCGCCCGGTCAACGATCGAGGCCGACAGGTCAGGCGAGCAGCCGCAGTTACCGGCCAGGTCCATGGCGATGCCGTGCAGGCGCCCGGTGCTGTCGAAGCCGACGTCGTATTCGACGTAGAACGGGTGACGCTTGCCGGTCATCAGCATGTCTTCGACCCGTGGCAGGCGCATCTTGGTCGGCTGGCCGGTGAGGTGTGCGACCACGGCGCACAGGCACGCCGGGCTGGCGGCCTGGGTTTCCTTGCCACCGAAACCACCGCCCATGCGGCGCATGTCGACGACGATTTTGTTCATCGAAACGTCGAGGACTTCGGCCACCAGTTTCTGCACTTCGGTGGGGTTCTGTGTCGAGCAGTAGACGATCATGCCGCCGTCTTCGGTCGGCATCACCGAAGAGATCTGCGTCTCCAGATAAAAGTGTTCCTGACCACCGATGTGTAGCGTGCCTTGAATGCGATGTTCAGCGGTGGCCAGGGCATTGGCCGAATCGCCGCGCTGGTGGGTGTGGCTGTCGAGCACGAAGTGGCGTTTGCGCAGGGCTTCGACCACGTCCAGCACCGGCTCCAGATCTTCGTATTCGATGATCGCGGCCATGGCGGCCTTGCGTGCGGTTTCCAGATCTTTCGCGGCCACGGCCAGCACCGGTTGACCGACGAACTGCACGTCATCGATGGCCAGCAGCGGATCGCCCGGCAGCAGCGGGCCGATGTCTTTCAGGCCCGGCACGTCTTCGTGGGTGATGGCGATGCGCACGCCTTCGAAGGCGTAGCAGGGCTTGGTGTCGATGCTGATGATTTTTGCGTGGGCGCGATCCGACAGCCGTGCGTAAACGTGCAACTGGTTGGGAAATTCCAGGCGGTCATCGATGTACTGCGCTTCACCGGACACATGTTTGGCGGCGCTGTCGTGCTTGACGCTGCGGCCGACACCGGTGGTCAGGTCCCTGGCGAACAGTTCAGCCAGTTCAGCTTGTGTTTTCTCTACGCCGTGATGGTTAGACATAAGCGGTCACCCGAGTCTCGATGTGCGGTGTTTGCAGTTCGATGAAGTATTTGCGCAGCAGGTTCTGCGCGCTGAGCAGGCGATATTCCTTGCTGGCGCGGAAGTCCGAGAGCGGGGTGAAATCCTCGCCCAGCGCGGTGCAGGCACGTTCGACCACAGCATTGTTGAACGGCTGGCCGAGCAGCACGGCTTCGCAATGGGCGGCGCGTTTCGGGATCGCGGCCATGCCGCCGAAGGCGACGCGGGCGTCGGTGATCACACCGTTTTCGACGCGCAAATTGAATGCGGCGCAGACGGCAGAGATGTCATCGTCCAGACGCTTGGAGACTTTGTAGGCGCGGAAGCGCTGCTCGGCGGTGGCGCGAGGGACGATGATTTTCTCGATGAACTCGCTTTCCTGGCGCGCGGTGACCCGGTAATCGATGAAGTAATCTTCCAGGTTCAGCGTACGGCGGGTCTCGCCCTTGCACAGCACGATCTGCGCGCCGAGGGCGATTAGCAGCGGTGGCGAGTCACCGATCGGCGAGGCGTTGCCGATGTTGCCGCCGAGGGTGCCCTGGTTGCGGATCTGCAGCGAGGCGAAGCGGTGCAGCAGCTCGCCGAAGTCCGGGTACTCGGCGTTCAACGCTTCGTAGCAGTCGGAGAGGGCGGTAGCGGCGCCGATTTCGATGCGGTCATCGAAGTGCTCGATGCGCTTCATTTCAGCGACATTGCCGACGTAGATCATTACCGGCAGGGTGCGGTGGAACTGCGTGACTTCCAGCGCCAGATCGGTGCCGCCCGCCAGCAGGCGGGCCTGTGGATACGCGTCGTAGAGGTCAGCGAGGTCGGCCACGGTCAGCGGCACCAGGCAGCGTTTGTCGCCGCTGTTGAGTTCGCCGATCGATGTCGGGGCAATGGCTTTGAGGCAGGCGATGGTTTCCGCTTCACGGGCGTCGAACTGGTCCGGTTGCTTGCCGCAGCAGGATTGCTCGGCGGCGGCCAGGATCGGCCGGTAGCCGGTGCAGCGGCAGAGGTTGCCGGCCAGCGCTTCGTGGGCCTTGGCATGGTCCGGTGCATCGCTGTTCTTTTGCAGCGCGAACAGCGACATCACAAAACCGGGGGTGCAGAAGCCACACTGCGAACCGTGGCACTCGACCATGGCTTTCTGCACGCTGTGCAATTCGCCCTGGTGCTTGAGGTCCTCGACGCTGATGAGTTGTTTGCCGTGCAGCGACGAAACGAACGTCAGGCACGAGTTGAGGCTGCGATAGCGAATGTGCTCGCGGCCGTCGTCATCCGTCTGCAACTCGCCGACCACCACCGTGCACGCGCCGCAGTCACCGCTGGCGCAGCCTTCTTTGGTGCCGGATTTGCCCACGTGTTCACGCAGGTAGTTGAGCACAGTCAGGTTCGGGTCCAGGGCGTGCTCGCTACGGAGTTCCTGGTTGAGTAAAAACTGGATCACGGAAGGCCTCGCAGACTCATTATTGTTGTTAAGCGACTTGAGCCGAATTTAGCAGGTCTGACTTTTCGGTCAATGGTTTTCTGACTTAAAGGTCAGGAAAAACCGTTTTGTCGCTTTGCAACGTGTCTCTTCAGTATTGACCCTCATTGGATCAACTGCTTTTTTGCGGGATTCGTGCCAAAAACCGCTGTGCGGGCACTCCGCCATGAACGCGCATTGCGCTACACTGCGCCGCTTGTGCAGATCGAAGAGTTTGAAGGACAACCATGACGTTCAAGGCGCCGGACAGCCTCGCCGAGCAAATCGCTCACCACCTCGCCGAACGGATCATTCGTGGCGAAATGAAGCCGGGAGAGCGTATCCAGGAACAGAAGGTCACGCTGGCGCTGAACGTCAGCCGCGGCTCGGTCCGCGAAGCCTTGCTGATCCTCGAGCGCCGTCATCTGATCGCGATCCTGCCGCGCCGCGGCGCCCACGTCACCGAGCTGACGGCGCACAAGGTGCAGAGCCTGTGCACGTTGATGAGCGAGCTGTACATCCTGCTCGGCAACGCAGTGGCCAACGGCTGGCAAGTCCAGGCCGACATGGCGCCGTTCGTGCAGATCCAGCAGCGCCTGAGCGCCAGCTACGAGCGTCAGGACATCCGCACCTTCGTCGACGACAGCTTCAACGTGATGCGCGCCGCGTACCCGTTCGCCAACAACCCGTACCTGCAGGAAACCGTCGAAAACCTGCAACCGGCCATGAGCCGTGCGTACTTCCTCGCGCTGGAACAGCGCAAGGCCGAGATGAGCGAGTTCCTCGAACTGTTCGAGCGCTTGCTGGCCGCCGTCCTCGCCCGTGACCTGCCGCAGATCCGCATCGTGCTGACGGCTTACGCCCAGCGCAGCTGCGATCTGGTGGTGTCCGCCCTGACGGTTGCCTGACCTTGCGCCTCAAGTGCATCAAACTGGCGGGGTTCAAATCCTTCGTCGACCCGACCACGGTGAACTTCCCCAGCAACATGGCGGCAGTCGTCGGGCCGAACGGTTGCGGCAAGTCGAACATCATCGACGCCGTGCGCTGGGTAATGGGCGAAAGCTCGGCCAAGAACCTGCGCGGCGAGTCGATGACCGACGTCATCTTCAACGGCTCGACCAGCCGCAAACCGGTGAGCCAGGCCAGCATCGAACTGGTGTTCGACAACTCCGACGGCACACTGCTGGGCGAGTGGGCGGCGTACGCGGAAATTTCGATCCGCCGCAAAGTGACCCGCGACAGCCAGACCACTTATTACCTCAACGGCGCCAAATGCCGTCGTCGCGACATCACCGACATCTTCCTCGGCACCGGCCTCGGCCCGCGCAGCTACTCGATCATCGAGCAGGGGATGATCTCCAAGCTGATCGAGTCCAAACCGGAAGATCTGCGTAACTTCATCGAAGAAGCCGCCGGTATCTCCAAGTACAAGGAGCGCCGGCGCGAGACCGAAAATCGCATTCGCCGCACCCACGAAAACCTTGCCCGTCTGACCGACCTGCGTGAAGAGCTTGAGCGCCAGCTCGAACGCTTGCACCGTCAGGCCGAAGCCGCGAGGAAATATCAGGAATTCAAGGCCGAGGAGCGCCAGCTCAAGGCGCAACTGTCGGCCCTGCGCTGGCAGGATCTGAACGATCAGGTCGGTCAGCGCGAATCGATTATCGGCAACCAGGAAATCAGCTTCGAAGCGCTGGTCGCCGAGCAGCGCAACGCCGACGCCGCCATTGAGCGCCTGCGCGACGGTCACCATGACCTGTCCGAGCGCTTCAATCTGGTGCAGGGGCGCTTCTATTCGGTCGGCGGCGACATCGCCCGGGTCGAGCAGAGCATCCAGCACGGCCAGCAACGCTTGCGCCAGTTGCAGGACGACCTGAAGGAAGCCGAGCGCGCGCGCCTCGAAACCGAATCGCACCTGGGCCACGACCGCACCTTGCTGCTGACCCTCGGCGAAGAACTCGATCAACTGACCCCCGAGCAGGAAATCACCAACGCCGCCGCCGAAGAAGCCGCCGCAGCGCTGGAAGATTCCGAAACCGTCATGCACGGTTGGCAGGAGCAGTGGGACGCCTTCAACCTGACCGCCGCCGAACCGCGCCGTCAGGCCGAAGTGCAGCAGTCGCGGATCCAGCAGCTGGAAACCAGCATGGAGCGTCTGGCGGATCGGCAAAAGCGTCTGGGCGAAGAGCGGGCGCTGCTCTCGGCTGATCCGGAAGACGCGGCGATCATGGAACTCAGCGAACAGCTCGCCGAGTCCGAAGCCACCCTTGAAGATCTGCAGACCAGCGAAGAAGCCCAGGTCGAAAAACTCGAGCAACTGCGTCAGGAATTGCAGCAGGCACTGACTGCACAGCAACAGGCGCAGGGCGATTTGCAGCGCCTCAATGGTCGCCTCGCATCGCTTGAAGCCTTGCAGCAAGCCGCGCTCGATCCGGGCACCGGCACCGCCGAATGGCTGAAGGAACACAACCTCACCGAGCGCCCGCGTCTGGCTGAAGGCCTGAAGGTCGAGGCGGGTTGGGAGCTGGCGGTGGAAACCGTGCTCGGTGCCGACCTGCAAGCGGTGTTGGTGGATGATTTCGACGGTTTCGATCTGTCCGGTTTTGCCCAGGGCGATCTGCGTTTGCTCAGCCCCGGCAATGAAGGCGTGCGCGTGGCCGGCAGCCTGCTGGACAAGGTCGAGGCGCAGGTTGATCTGTCGCCATGGCTGGGTCAGGTCAAACCGGTCGACAGCCTTGAGCAGGCACTGGCTTTGCGCGGCCAACTGGCTGCCGGCGAGAGCCTGATCAGTCGCGACGGCTACTGGGTCGGTCGGCACTTCCTGCGGGTGCGCCGCGCCAGCGAAGCCGAAAGCGGCATGCTTGCGCGCGGCCAGGAAATCGAATCTCTGCATGCGGAACGTGAAGAACGCGAAGCCACGGTCGAAGCCATGGAAACCCGTTTGCAGACCCTGCGCGCGCAACAGCGTCAGCAGGAAAACGGTCGCGAACATCTGCGTCGTTTGCTGCAGGACGAAGCTCGTCAGCAAGGTGAATTGAAAGCTCAACTGTCCGCCGGCAAAGCCAAGGCCGAGCAGTTGACCCTGCGTCGTACCCGTCTCGACGAGGAGCTGGTCGAGCTCGCCGAGCAACGCGAGCTGGAACACGAAAACATCGGCGAAGCGCGGATCCAGTTACAGGACGCCCTCGATGCCATGGCTCTCGACACAGAACAGCGCGAATTGTTGCTGGCCCAGCGTGACAGTCTGCGCGAACGCCTCGACCGTGTGCGTCAGGAGGCTCGTCAGCACAAGGATCACGCCCATCAATTGGCCGTGCGTCTTGGCTCGCTGCGGGCGCAGCATGATTCGACCCGCCAGGCCCTTGAGCGTCTGGAAATGCAGGCCGAGCGCCTCACCGAAAAGCGTGAACAGCTCAGCCTGAATCTGGAGGAGGGCGAGGCGCCGCTGGAGGAGCTGCGCCTCAAACTCGAAGAGTTGCTCGACAAGCGCATGAGCGTCGACGATGAACTCAAGACCGCACAGATCGCCCTGGAAGACGCCGACCGCGAACTGCGCGACGCGGAAAAGCGCCGGACCCAGGCCGAACAGCAATCGCAATTGATCCGTGGCCAGCTCGAACAGCAACGCATGGAATGGCAAGCCCTGACCGTGCGCCGCAAGGCCCTGCAGGATCAACTGCTGGAAGACGGCTACGATTTGCACGGCGTGCTCGATACCTTGAGCGCCGAGGCCAGTGAGAAGGAGGCCGAAGAAGAACTGGAACGCATCGCCGCACGCATTCAGCGCCTGGGCGCGATCAACCTCGCGGCGATCGACGAATACACGCAACAATCCGAGCGTAAACGTTATCTGGATGCCCAGGACGCCGATCTGGTCGAAGCACTGGAGACGCTGGAAAACGTCATCCGCAAGATCGACAAGGAAACCCGTAACCGTTTCAAAGATACCTTTGATCAGATCAATGGCGGTTTACAGGCGCTTTTCCCGAAAGTTTTCGGTGGAGGACGCGCGTATTTGGAACTGACGGGCGAAGATCTACTCGATACAGGGGTGACGATCATGGCGCAGCCGCCCGGAAAGAAGAACAGCACCATCCATTTGCTGTCCGGCGGCGAAAAAGCCCTCACCGCACTGGCACTGGTTTTTGCGATCTTCAAGTTGAATCCGGCGCCGTTCTGCATGCTCGATGAGGTTGACGCGCCACTGGATGACGCTAACGTTGGACGCTACGCACGCTTGGTCAAAGAGATGTCGCAGACCGTGCAGTTCATCTATATCACCCACAACAAGATCGCCATGGAAATGGCCGAGCAGTTGATGGGCGTGACGATGCACGAGCCGGGATGTTCGCGACTGGTAGCCGTGGATGTCGAGGAGGCGATGGCGATGGTGGATGCCTGAGCCGGCGCTGTCGGAAAGGTATTTGCAGTCTGTAGGACATATTTACCCGCTTCGACTTGCTGGCCAATCGACATAATCGCGCAAGCCAATGAGACAGACGGTGTAAAGTTGTCTTTGGTCGTGCTAGTTTAATGTCAATTTTTCGTATACGTGGGCAAAACGCCTGTCAGAACATAGAGTTGGCGCCACGTTTTAAAGCGGTTTGCACAGTGTAAACCCCTTATTTTTCAGCATTTTTTATAGAGGCACGGGATTACATGGAAATCGGTCTGCGCGAGTGGCTGATCGTCATCGGCATCATTGTGATAGCCGGTATTCTTTTCGATGGCTGGCGCCGTATGCGCGGCGGCAAGGGAAAACTGAAATTCCGTCTTGACCGAAGTCTGTCCAACCTGCCGGACGAGGACACCAGCGCCGAGCTGTTGGGCCCGGCCCGCGTGCTGGATACCCATAAAGAGCCGCAACTGGACGAACACGACCTGCCATCGGTGAGCATGCCGGCCCGCGAACCACGCGAGCCTCGCGAATCCGGTTCCAAGCGCGGCAAGCGTGGCAACAACGGTCCGGCCCAGGGCGACCTGAACCTCGATCTGGACCTGGACGGCGGCCCGAGCTTCAGCAGTCGTGACGATGACTTCATCGAGCCGGTCGCCAAGTCGTCGCCGGCCGTTGCCGACAAGGATCAGCTGCAAGCCGAAGAAGTACTGGTGATCAGCGTGATCTGCCGCGACCCGGCCGGCTTCAAGGGCCCGGCATTGTTGCAGAACATTCTGGAAAGCGGTCTGCGTTTCGGCGAGATGGACATTTTTCACCGTCACGAAAGCATGGCCGGCAACGGCGAAGTGCTGTTCTCCATGGCCAACGCGGTCAAACCGGGTATTTTCGATCTGGACGACATCGACCATTTCAGCACCCCGGCGGTGAGCTTCTTCCTTGGCCTGCCAGGCCCGCGTCATCCGAAGCAGGCCTTCGACGTGATGGTCGCAGCAGCCCGCAAGCTGTCCCAGGAACTGAACGGCGAGTTGAAAGATGACCAGCGCAGCGTCCTGACCGCGCAAACTATCGAGCACTACCGTCAGCGCATCGTCGAATTCGAACGCCGCGCCCTGACCCAGAAGCGTTGATTGAAAAGGTTGCCTCGCAATAAAGGGGCAATCGGCAAAATAGATTGAGCAGCCTCGGCTGCTCTTTTGCTTTATGAGAGAACACCCATGACTGCCGCCAAAGACCGCATTCTAGAGCTGCGCGCTGAACTCGATCAGCACAACTACCGTTATCACGTCCTCGACGAACCGAGCATTCCGGATGCCGAGTACGACCGGTTGTTCCACGAGCTCAAGGCGCTGGAAGCGGCCAACCCGGAACTGATCACCAGCGACTCGCCGACCCAGCGCGTCGGCAGCGTGGCGCTGACCGCATTCACCCAGGTGCGTCACGAAGTGCCGATGCTCAGCCTCGGCAACGCCTTCGAAGAAACCGACATGCGCGAGTTCGACCGCCGGGTGACCGAAGGTCTGGACCTGCCGGCCGGTGATCTGTTCGGCGGTGGTGCGGCAGTGGAATACAGCTGCGAGCCGAAACTCGATGGCCTGGCGGTCAGCCTGCTGTATCAGGACGGCGTGCTGGTGCGCGGCGCCACTCGTGGCGATGGCACCACCGGCGAAGATATCAGCGTCAACGTGCGCACGGTGCGCAACATCCCGCTGAAGCTGCACGGCGAAGGCTGGCCGGCGACGCTGGAAGTGCGCGGTGAAGTGTTCATGTCCAAGGCCGGTTTCGAGCGTCTCAACGCCTCGCAACTGGAAGTCGGTGGCAAGACGTTCGCCAACCCGCGCAACGCCGCCGCCGGCAGCCTGCGTCAGCTGGATTCGAAGATCACCGCCAACCGCCCGCTGGAATTCTGCTGCTACGGCATCGGCCAGGTCTCTCACGATATTTCCGACACTCACATCGGCAACCTCAAGCAACTGCAAGCCTGGGGCATGCCGATCAGCCACGAATTGAAACTGGCCAAGGGCATCGGCGAATGCCTGGATTATTACCGCGATATCGGTGAGCGCCGTAACTCGCTGGCCTATGAAATCGACGGCGTGGTGTTCAAGGTCAACAGCATTGCCGACCAGCGCGAACTGGGCTTCCGCGCCCGTGAACCGCGCTGGGCCATTGCCCACAAATTCCCGGCGATGGAAGAACTCACCGAACTGCTCGACGTGGAATTCCAGGTCGGCCGCACCGGCGCCGTCACTCCGGTGGCGCGCTTGAAACCGGTGAAGGTTGCTGGCGTCACCGTGGCCAACGCCACGCTGCACAACATGGACGAAGTCGCGCGACTGGGCCTGATGATCGGCGACACGGTGATCATTCGCCGTGCCGGTGACGTGATCCCGCAAGTGGTGCAAGTGGTCATCGAGCGCCGCCCGGAAGATGCGCGGCCGGTGCAGATTCCCGAGAGCTGCCCGGTCTGCGGCTCCCACGTCGAACGCACGCAACTGGTCAAACGCAGCAAAGGCAAGGAAACCATCAGCGAAGGCGCGGTGTATCGCTGCGTCGGTCGTCTGGCCTGCGGTGCGCAACTGAAGCAGGCGATCATTCACTTCGTATCGCGCCGTGCGATGGACATCGAAGGTCTCGGCGACAAGAGCGTCGAGCAGTTGGTGGACGAAGGCCTGGTCAGTTCGCCGGCAGATCTTTATGCGCTGAAGTTCGACGACATCGTCGACCTAGAAGGCTTTGCCGAAGTGTCGAGCAACAAGTTGCTGGCCGCCATCGAAGACAGCAAGAAGCCGGGTCTGGCGCGCTTCATCTATGCGCTGGGTATCCCGGATGTCGGCGAGGAGACGGCCAAGGTGCTGGCGCGCTCGCTGGGGTCGCTGGAGCGCGTTCAACAGGCCTTGCCGCAAGTGCTGACGTACCTGCCGGACATCGGCCTGGAAGTGGCCCACGAGATTCACAGCTTCTTTGAAGATGCGCATAACCAGCAAGTGATCACTGAGCTACTGGGTCACGGTTTGCTGATTCAGGATCAGGGCGAGCTGGGCGCCGAGTTTGCCGCGAGCACCACGCTGGGCGGTTTCCTCGACAAGCTGCACATTCCTTCGGTGGGGCCGGGCGGGGCGCAGAAGCTCGCCGACAAGTTCGAAACGCTGGAAGGGGTGATGAACGCTGACTGGCTGGACATGCGCCAGGCATTGCCGGAGAAACAGGCGAACTCGGTGCGTGAGTTTTTCGAACTGCCCGAGCATCGGAAACTGGCGGAAAGTGCCGAGAAACAACTGCGTGATTTCGGCATGCACTGGCAGAGCGAAAAGAAAGTCGTCGAAGGCCTGCCGCTGGCCGGGGAGACCTGGGTGTTGACCGGCAAGGTCGAGCTGATGAGCCGCGACGTCGCCAAGGAGCACCTGGAAAGCCTCGGCGCCAAAGTCGCCGGTTCCGTGTCGGCCAAGACTCATTGCGTGGTCGCGGGGCCAGGCGCCGGGTCGAAACTGACCAAGGCTAACGAGCTGGGCGTGAAGGTCATGGACGAAGAGGCGTTTATCGCGTTCCTGAAAGGGCACGGTATTTCCGCCTGACGCAACGCGCGGGAACGATCGACTCGCGGGAATGATCTAGTCTTGGCAAGCCCCAGGGAGAGATCGCCATGTACCGCTTTTTCGAGCAGCTCAGTTCCCGCATCGTCGCGCCGTTCATGGGCGAATCCTCGCGCAACAGCAAAGTCTGGCCGTGCCGCTGCGGCCAGTCGCTGTTCTTTCGCAACAGCCAGTGTCTGGCCTGCAACGCAGCGCTGGGTTATCAACCGGAACACAGTCGGCTGACCTCGCTGCAACCGGGGCCACAAGAGGGCACGTGGACGCTCGACGTCGATCCCGAAGCCGGACTGTTCCGGCGCTGCGCCAACCTCAACACACCGGCCGCCTGCAACTGGCTGCTGCCCGCCAACGATCACGACACGCTGTGCGCGGCTTGCGATCTGAATCGCACCATTCCCGATCTGTCCGTCCCGGAAAACCCCGAGCGCTGGCGCAAGGTGGAAATCGCCAAGCGGCGACTGGTGGCGCAACTGATCAGCCTCGGCTTGCCGGTCATCCCGAAAACCGTCGACGAAGAAACCGGCCTGGCGTTCGATTTCATCGGCGTCGATCTGGAGGGCAATGCTCCCATGACCGGCCACGCCAATGGCTTGATCACTCTCGACATCGCAGAAGCCGACGACGCCCACCGCGAACAGGTCCGGGCGCAGATGCACGAACCCTATCGCACGCTGCTCGGGCATTTTCGCCATGAGGTCGGGCATTACTACTGGGATCGCTTGATCGCCAACGGCCCCTGGCTGGGTTCGTTCCGCAACCTGTTCGGCGACGAACGCGCCAGTTATGCCGAGGCGCTGGAGCGGCACTATCAACAGGGCGCGCCAGCGGACTGGTCGCAGCATTACGTCAGCGCCTACGCCACCATGCATCCGTGGGAAGACTGGGCGGAAACCTGGGCGCATTACCTGCACATGATGGACGCGGTGGACACAGCGCTGGGTTTTGGCATGAGCGCCCGGGAGATGGATCTCGACTATCAGCCGTTTCCGTCGAGCACGCTGTACGACCCCGAGCATCCCGGCGGCGCGGCGTTCCTGTCCTTCGTCAACGCGTGGATCGAACTGGCCGGCATGCTCAACGAACTGTCACGCAGCATGGGCCAGCCGGACTTCTATCCGTTCGTGCTGCCGCCTGCGGCGATCGCCAAGCTGCACTTCATTCATCTGGTGATCCAGCAAGAGGGCGGCCGGGCGGACGAGGTGCTGCAGGCTCAATAGCAAGTGCTTGAAGCCCTTCATATTTTTAATCTGCAACCAGCGGTTGTAACTTCGTCTCAGATAGGTACAATGGCGCGGCTCGCCGACAGGTGAGTGTCGTTATGGTGACCCTATCGGTCCCCCCGCAACGATTACCCGTGAACCTGGTCAGAGCCGGAAGGCAGCAGCCACAGCGGGAACATTGTGTGCCGGGGTGTGGCTGGTAGGGTTACCACCTTAACGAACATCGAACGAATCAACGCCGAACTGCATGGGTTTTGCCCACTGCGGTTTTTTTATGCCTGCGATTTGGCGGTTCGTCCCCAAACCCTCTGCTAGCAACGGCGTCGACGCGGGGTAATCATTTCCCTTGCGATCCCGCATACTCGCCACAACCGAAATAAATGAAGAGTCTGGCCAGGATCGACCTTGTAAGGTCTGGGCCCTGGCCGCGAGGTTTTATGCTCCCGGAACATTCCGATCTATCCAGCCCCGTGTTCTTGCCCGTCACGGATGAAACCTGCGCGAACCTGTTGCAGGCGAGTGGCACCAAAGCCCTCGAAGCCCTGACCGACCCAGAGTTGGCGGCAGTGCTGGTCATCCAGAATCTGGTGCAGACGACAGAGCAGGATCTCGGCGCCGTGGCGGCAGAAAAGATTCTGGCCAAGCTCTTGTCCTGGGCTGCCGAAAAGCGGCAGTCAGCAACGGCGGGCCTGCTGTCGGAAGCACAGCGACTTTTCGACCCGCGCAAACTGTATTTCGGCCTGAAGGTCCTCCAACCGCTGAACCTGCGTTTTCTGCTGCCCGAAGAAGTGTCGGCACGCGACTATTTGTTGCCCGATGGTCAGTGGGATTTCGAATACAAGGTTCGACGCCATCGCAGCCATGACCCGTTCAGTCAGCCGATCGTGACGCCCCGGCAGCGCGAGCGCTGGTTGAGCCCGGCACAGGACAAACTGGTCAGGACCTTCCGCGCCAATCTGGACGAAGACCTGCACGTTCAAGGCTACGCAGGGATTGGCAAAAGCCATCTGCTGGTGGCGTTGCTGGAGCATTTGCGGCCGGAGAAGACGTTATTGTTGGCGCGCACCCCGGCCAAGCTGGAAGTCCTTCGCCAGCGCATGGTGGGGCCGAGCGAGAAGAAGGCCGGCAAGACCTTCCTGGCGTTTGCGCAGTCGCTGATGCTCGGTCGCAGGCCTCAGGCGGAGGGGGGGCGAATCCCGACCCGGCAGGCGCTGGCGCAGGAACTGAACATCTACGGTTTTCGCCACCACGACGGGCAGGCGACCCTTGAACTTTGCCTGAAGGTGATCGAACGCTACTGCCGCTTCCGAGATCACACCTTTTCCGCGAAGCATCTGCCGCATTTCAACCAGCCGCTCTCCAGCGTGGACGCGCAAGTGTTACTGGAGTATTCGAGCCGGCTGTGGGGCTACCTCGAACTCAATCCGGCGTGGGGCAGCCAGACCGGCTTCGAAGCGCTGTTGATGATCAAGCGCGCCTGTATCGCCGGTTGCGTGGTGCCGGCGCGTTACACGCACGTGCTGATCGACGAAAGCCAGGATATTCCCGGCTCGCTGTTGCAGATCATCGAACGCGGCCGCCAGGTGCTGATCACCCTCGGCGACGAGTATCAACAGGCCAGCGGCGTGCCGGTCAAGCGTCACCGTGAGGTTCGCCAAAGCGATATCAGCTATTCCGTGCGCTCGGGCCGCAACGTCGAACGGCTGGTCAACCCGCTTATCGCCCGGCACTCGCAGAAGGGCAAGATTCCGTTCGAAGGTGCCAGTGACGCCGACGTCGTCATCAAGGAATACCCGGAAGGTTTTGTGCCGTCCGAGGGTTGCGTGGTGCTGACGGCATCGCCGTGGGACACCATGATCTGGGCCATCGACCTGCACGATTCCAACTGCAAATTCAGATTCCCGGACAAGCGCACCCAGGATGATCTGAAGCATTTCATGGCTACCGCCATCGAACTGTTCAAACCGGATTTCTACCGCTCCGAATTCAGCGAAAACGGCGTGCATCCATACTTCAGCGACCTGCCTGACTGGCAAGCGGTGTGCGACGCCAACCGGTTCGACGAATCGTTTCTGCGGGTCAGGGCCAAGCTGGAAAACGGCTTCATGATCGCCGACCTGACACGCCTGAACCGAATGATCGACAACACTGGCAACGGCTGCATGCTGATGCTGGCGGAAGAGGCAGGGGGCATGGAGTTTGACAAGGTTCTGCTGACGCCGGGGTTGCTGACAAACGAGAAATTCAAAGATGCCTACGCGTTCGATCAAAGGATCTGCGCCGTGTACATCGCCATCTCCCGCGCCAGGCTGAAGCTTTACGTGCCGTACGATGTGGTTGCTTGGGTCGAGTATCACGAGTACCAGAAATTCCGCGATACGGCGGGGCATTGATCGAGCGATTCAAAGGCTCATGGGGCGCTTTCGGGGGTACCGGTATACAACCGAATAATGTCATCAATCTCCCCCGACATCTTCATCTGCAGCAGCGTCCTCAGTATCCGCTGCACCGGCACTTTCGGATCGTTGCGCACGTAGCAGCCGACCTGCTGCTCCTGCAATACCGCCACCCCTTGCAGTTGCTGCCCCGGCAGCAGGCGCTGGTTGAACCAGTCCAGGGTCCATTGATTGCTCACGGCGTAGCGGTAGCGACCGGCCAGGAGTTTTTCCAGCACCTGTTCCTGGTTGCGTGCGTCTTCGCGCCATAAGCGATCGGCGTCGAACAGCGGTTGCAGCGTGGGGTAGCTGTAGCCGAGCACGGTGCCGACCGACTGGCGGGGCAGGTGGGCCGGATCGACGCTGGAGGGTTGATCCTGGCGGCTGATCAGCAGGTCGCGCTGGAAAAAAAGCGGAATGCTCCAGATGTAATCGCCGGACTGGTTCGGCAGCCAGGATTGCGCGGCATAACAGCGCACGTCGACTTCACCGTGTTCCATGGCGCTCTGCACGCGGGTGCGGGGCAGGACGTGAAACTCCGCCGGCACGCCCACCTGAGTCGCCAGGCTGAGCATCATGTCGTAAAGAATGCCCTGGGTCGGGCGGCCACGTTCGTATTGCACCAGCGGCATCGCCCAGCTGTCGGCCATGGCAAAACGCAGCGGCGGCTGCGCGGCCATCGCGTTCAGGCTGATTCCCAGTATTGCCCCCACGGCCCACCGCATAAATGCTCCGGTAATTCCCGTTCCCGTGCCGACAAAAGCCTCCGCCCATGCAGCTTAGCCAGAATAGAAGAGCGCACCGGATGCAATTTTGCCCTTGCTCCGCTAGCATTAGCCGCTTCTGCTTCCTTTGCCGCGACGGTTTTCGATGAGTTATCAGGTTCTTGCACGTAAATGGCGTCCGCGCTCGTTCCGCGAAATGGTCGGCCAGACCCATGTGCTCAAGGCTCTGATCAATGCCTTGGACAGCCAGCGCCTGCACCACGCCTACCTGTTCACCGGGACGCGGGGCGTCGGCAAGACGACGATTGCGCGGATCATCGCCAAATGTCTGAACTGTGAAACAGGTATCACTTCAAGCCCCTGCGGCGAGTGTTCGGTGTGCCGCGAGATCGATGAAGGCCGCTTCGTCGACCTGATCGAGATCGACGCCGCGAGCCGGACCAAGGTCGAGGACACCCGCGAGCTGCTCGACAACGTGCAGTACGCCCCGAGCCGTGGGCGCTTCAAGGTTTACCTGATCGACGAAGTGCACATGCTCTCCAGCCATTCCTTCAATGCGCTGCTGAAAACCCTCGAAGAGCCGCCGCCCTACGTCAAATTCATCCTGGCGACCACCGACCCGCAGAAACTTCCGGCAACGATTTTGTCGCGATGCCTGCAGTTCTCCCTGAAGAACATGACACCGGAGCGTGTGGTCGAGCATTTGACCCACGTCCTGACCGCCGAAAACGTACCGTTCGAAGACGACGCGCTGTGGCTGCTCGGCCGCGCGGCCGACGGTTCGATGCGCGACGCCATGAGCCTGACCGACCAGGCTATCGCCTTCGGTGAAGGCAAGGTTCTGGCCACCGACGTACGGGCGATGCTCGGCACGCTGGACCACGGTCAGGTCTATGACGTATTGCATTCCTTGATTGAAGGCGACGCCAAGGCGTTGCTCGAAGCCGTACGCCACCTGGCCGAACAAGGGCCGGACTGGAACGGCGTACTCTCGGAAATTCTCAACGTGCTGCACCGCGTCGCCATCGCCCAGGCCCTGCCGGAAGGTGTCGACAACGGCCACGGCGACCGTGACCGGGTGCTGGCACTGGCCCAGGCCTTGCCGGCCGAAGACGTACAGTTTTACTACCAGATGGGCCTGATCGGCCGCCGCGACCTGCCTCTGGCGCCGGACCCGCGCGGCGGTTTCGAAATGGTCCTGCTGCGGATGCTGGCCTTCCGGCCGGCAGACACGGCGGACGCCCCGAGGCAACCGCTAAAGCCAGTGGGGATCAGCCAGGCCACAGTTGATTCCGCAAACTCAGTGGCTGCCGCGCCGAAACCTGCGCCGGTAGTTGCTGCGGCTGTTGCGCCGGCTCCGGTGGTTGCACCTGCACCTGTTCCTGAGCCCGCGCCGGTTGCCCCGGTAATTGCACCTGAGCCCGTGCCGGAGCCAGAGCCCGAGGCGGTCGCTGTCGAAGAAGTCGTCGATCTGCCGTGGAATGACCCGGTAGAACCGGTGCCTGTGCAACAGCCAGCGGTAGAACCGGTGCTGGAAACGGCCGCCGAGCAGCCAGAGCTGCCACCGATGCCGTTGCCGACCCCGGACAGCGTCGTGCCGGATGCCCCTGAGTGGGCCGCCACGCCGATCCCTGAGCCGTCCGTGGCCGAAGTCGATGCCTTCACGCCAGGCATGGACATGGACGACGAACCGCCGCTGGACGAGGACTACATCGAGTCGGACATGGATTCGGCCTACAGCTACCTCGATGATCTGGCCAGCGAGCACGCCGCAGAACCGGCCCCCGAACCCGAGCCGGAACCCGCCGCCGCGCCGGCCACCGGCCTGGCCCTGCAATGGCTGGAGCTATTCCCGAAACTGCCGATTTCCGGCATGACCGGCAGCATCGCCGCCAACTGCACGCTGATCGCGGTCGATGGCGACAACTGGCTGATGCACCTGGACCCGGCCCACAGCGCCTTGTTCAACGCCACTCAGCAGCGGCGTCTGAACGATGCCTTGAACCAGTACCATGGCCGCACGCTGAACCTGAGCATGGAACTGATCAAGCCCGAGCAGGAAACCCCGGCCCAGGCCGCGTCCCGGCGCCGTGCCAACCGTCAGCGCGAGGCGGAGGAATCGATCCACGGCGATCCGTTCATCCAGCAGATGGTCCAGCAGTTCGGTGCGGTCGTGCGACACGATACTATTGAACCTGTCGACGCCCTGGTCAGTCAGGGCTAATAACTGAAGGCGTTCGGCTGAAATGGCCGGGCGCTGTATTGATCCAAGTACTTTTGAGGTGATTACCATGATGAAAGGTGGCATGGCCGGCCTGATGAAGCAGGCGCAGCAGATGCAGGAAAAAATGGCCAAGATGCAGGAAGAACTGGCCAACGCAGAAGTCACCGGCAAGGCCGGCGGCGATCTGGTCACCGTGGTGATGACCGGCCGTCATGACGTGAAAAAAGTCAGCATCGATCCAAGCGTGCTGCCGGGCCTGGACGAAGACGACCGTGAAGTGGTCGAGGATCTGGTAGCCGCTGCCGTCAACGCCGCCGTGCGTCAGATCGAAGCCAACAGCCAGGCGAAAATGGGCAGCATGACCGCTGGCATGAACCTGCCGGCCGGTATGAAACTGCCGTTCTGATTCGCCTTCGGGTGGCAGATGAGCTACAAAAAATGCCAGGCATCGCGCCTGGCATTTTCGTTTCCGGCTGACGAAACATCGAACGCGCAATAGCTGCAACGGTCTGCTCCCTATACCGACGAATTCACTATTCACAGGAGACGCTGACATGTCCGACCCCCTGACCCTCAATCAACGCTTCGTGCTGGCCTCACGGCCGGTGGGCGCGCCGACCCCCGAGAATTTCCGTCTGGAGCGCGAAGCGCTGTCGGCACTTGAAGACGGCCAGTTGCTGCTCAAGACCCTTTACCTGTCCCTCGATCCCTACATGCGCGGCCGCATGAGTGACGCACCGTCCTACGCTGCGCCGGTACAAATCGGCGAGGTGATGACCGGCGGGGCTGTCAGCCGGGTCGAGCAATCGCGTCATCCGAAATTCCAGGTCGGCGATCTGGTGGTCGGCGCCACGGGTTGGCAAAGCCACAGCATCAGCGACGGTCGCAACATCATCCCGATCCCGTCGGGGCTGCCGAGCCCGTCGATGGCCCTCGGCGTGCTGGGCATGCCGGGCATGACCGCTTACATGGGGCTGATGGACATTGGTCAGCCGAAGGCGGGTGAAACACTGGTTGTCGCTGCGGCTTCCGGTGCGGTGGGCTCGGTGGTGGGTCAGGTCGCCAAGATCAAAGGCCTGCGCGCCGTCGGCGTGGCCGGTGGTGCCGAGAAATGCAAATACGTGGTCGAGGAGTTGGGTTTCGACGCCTGTATCGATCACAAGGCGCCGGACTTCGCCGAACAACTGGCCAAGGCCTGTCCGAAAGGCATCGACATCTATTATGAAAACGTCGGCGGCCATGTCTTCGATGCGGTCGTGCCGCTGCTCAATCCCAAGGCACGGATCCCGCTGTGCGGCCTGATTGCCGGCTACAACGCCACGGAAGTGCCTAAAGGCCCGGATCGCTTGCCTGCCTTGCAACGCACCCTGCTGACCAAGCGTGTACGCATTCAGGGCTTCATCGTGTTCGACGACTACGGCGATCGTCAGCCGGAATTCATCAGCGCCATGGTGCCGTGGGTGCGCGAGGGCAAGGTGAAATTTCGCGAAGACGTGGTCGACGGCCTGGAGCAGGCGCCGCAGGCGTTTATCGGGCTGCTGGAGGGGCGCAACTTCGGCAAACTGGTGGTACGGGTCGCCCAGGACTGAGGATTTGACGCTGGCCGGAGGCGCGGGTATAAACCGCGTCTCGTTGTTTTGTCGGACTTTTTCCCCATGAGCTTCAGCCCTTTGATTCGCCAACTGATCGACGCCCTGCGAATTCTGCCGGGTGTGGGTCAGAAAACTGCCCAGCGTATGGCGTTGCAGTTGCTCGAACGTGACCGCAGCGGCGGCACGCGCCTGGCCCAGGCCTTGAGCCAGGCCATGGAAGGGGTCGGACACTGCCGCCAGTGCCGCACGCTGACCGAAGACGATCTGTGCCCGCAATGCGCTGATACGCGCCGTGACGACACGTTGCTGTGCGTGGTGGAAGGGCCGATGGATGTGTACGCGGTCGAGCAGACCGGATTCCGTGGCCGTTACTTCGTGCTCAAGGGGCACCTGTCGCCGCTGGACGGGCTCGGCCCGGAGGCCATCGGCATTCCGCAACTGATGGCGCGGATCGAAGAGGCGGGTACTTTTACCGAAGTCATCCTCGCCACCAACCCGACCGTGGAAGGTGAAGCGACAGCGCACTACATCGCGCAATTGCTCAACAACAAAGGTTTGATCGCCTCGCGTATCGCTCACGGCGTGCCATTGGGTGGCGAACTGGAGCTGGTGGACGGCGGCACGCTGGCGCACTCGTTTGCCGGGCGCAAGCCGATTTCTCTCTGAGCCACACAATCCTGTTGAAAACCAAGCAAGCGCTCGGTTAAGTTCGGCGAACCCTTCCATGGAGTTCGCCGATGCCCGCCTTCCAGGAATACTTCGACCCCAGTCATCAATTGGTCCGAGACAGCGTCAGACGTTTCGTCGAGCGCGAGATCCTGCCGGACATCGATGCGTGGGAAGAAGCCGAAAGCTTCCCCCGTGAGCTGTATCTCAAGGCCGGTGCGGCCGGCATCCTAGGCATCGGTTATCCCGAAGCGCTGGGCGGCAGTCACGAAGGTGATCTGTTCGCCAAGATCGCCGCCAGCGAAGAACTGATGCGTTGCGGCTCTGGCGGCCTGGTGGCCGGGCTCGGCTCGCTGGATATCGGTTTGCCGCCGATCGTCAAATGGGCCCGGCCCGAAGTCCGTGAACGTGTCGTCCCCCAAGTGCTCAGCGGCGAGAAAATCAGCGCGCTGGCGGTGACCGAGCCGGGCGGTGGCTCCGACGTTGCCAACCTGCAGACCCGCGCCGTACGCGATGGCGATCACTATCGGGTCAGCGGCAGCAAAACCTTCATCACCAGTGGCGTACGCGCGGATTACTACACCGTCGCGGTGCGTACCGGTGCGCCGGGTTTTGGCGGCATCAGCCTGTTGTTGATCGAGAAGGGCACGCCTGGTTTCACCGTCGGCCGGCAGTTGAAGAAAATGGGCTGGTGGGCGTCGGACACCGCTGAATTGTTCTTCGACGATTGCCGGGTGCCTGTGGGAAACCTGATCGGCGCGGAGAACATGGGGTTTGCCTGCATCATGGGCAACTTCCAGAGCGAGCGTCTGGCGTTGGCATTGATGGCCAACATGACCGCGCAACTGGCGTTGGAAGAAAGCCTGAAGTGGGCGAAGGAGCGTGAGGCGTTCGGCAAACCCATCGGCAAGTTTCAGGTGATCAAGCATCGCCTCGCGGAGATGGCCACGGCGCTGGAAGTCTCGCGGGAGTTCACCTACCGGCAGGCGGCGAAGATGGCGGCGGGGCAGAGCGTGATCAAGGAAATCTCCATGGCCAAGAACTTTGCCACGGGCACCTCGGACCGCATTACCACCGAAGCGGTGCAGATTCTCGGCGGGCTGGGTTATATGCGCGAAAGCCTGGTGGAGCGGCTGTATCGGGATAACCGCATCCTGTCGATTGGCGGCGGGACGCGGGAAGTGATGAACGAGATCATCAGCAAACAGATGGGGCTTTAGGTTTTGCAGTGAGGCTGCCGGCCCCTTCGCGAGCAAGCCCGCTCCCACATTCAATCGTGCTCCATCAGGAGAATGCGGTCGAATGTGGGAGCGGGCTTGCTCGCGAAGGCGTAATGGAAGGCGTTGCTTACTTATCGGTCAACGCAAACTGCGTCAGGCAGAACGTCGGAATCCCCATGTCTTCCAGACGCTGTGAGCCACCCAGCTCCGGCAGATCGATGATCGCTGCCGCTTCATGAACGCGGGCGCCCATGCGGCGGATCAGGTTGGCCGCTGCGATCAGCGTGCCACCGGTGGCGATCAGGTCATCGAACATCACCACCGAGTCGCCTTCGCACAGGCTGTCGGCGTGCACTTCGAGGAACGCTTCGCCGTACTCGGTCGCGTAGCCTTCAGCCAGCACGTCCGCCGGCAGTTTGCCTTGCTTGCGGAACAGCACCAGCGGCTTGTTCAGTTGATAGGCCAGCACCGAACCGATCAGGAAGCCACGCGCGTCCATCGCGCCGATGTGGGTGAAATCGGCTTCCACGTAACGGTGGGCGAAGCTGTCCATCACCAGGCGCAAAGCCTTGGGCGACTGGAACAGTGGGGTGATGTCGCGAAAGATCACGCCCGGTTTCGGGAAATCGATCACAGGGCGGATCAGGGATTTGATGTCGAAGGAGTCGAAGACCATCGTCGAGGTGTCCTGGCAGGGCTGCAAACGGCGCAGTATACCCGCGGCTGAAACGATACGCTCGGCCGCGGGTCGAGATCACACTTCGAGCGAGCCGCCAGCCAGAGCGCAGAGCTGGATCGGGTCGAGGATATGGATTTCCTTGCCCTCGGCGGCGATCAGTTCGTTCTGCTGGAAGCGGGTGAAGACCCGGGACACGGTTTCCACCGCCAGCCCCAGATAATTGCCGATTTCATTGCGCGACATGCTCAGGCGGAACTGATTGGCCGAGAAACCGCGAGCGCGGAAACGCGCCGACAGGTTGACCAGGAACGTGGCGATGCGCTCGTCGGCAGTCTTCTTCGACAGCAGCAACATCATTTGCTGGTCGTCGCGGATTTCCCGGCTCATCACGCGCATCAACTGGCGGCGCAGCTGCGGCAATTGCAGGGCCAACTCGTCGAGGCGTTCGAACGGAATCTCGCAGACCGAAGTGGTTTCCAGGGCCTGGGCGGAAACCGGGTGTTTTTCGGTGTCCATGCCGGACAGGCCGACCAGTTCGCTCGGCAGGTGGAAACCGGTCAGTTGTTCTTCGCCGGTATCGCTCAGGCTGAAGGTCTTCAGGGCGCCGGAGCGTACTGCATAAACGGAATCGAAGGTGTCGCCCTGGCGGAACAGGAACTCACCCTTTTTCAACGGGCGGCCACGTTTAACGATTTCGTCCAGCGCATCCATGTCTTCCAGATTCAGCGAAAGTGGCAGGCAGAGAGGGGCCAGGCTGCAATCCTTGCAATTAGCCTGGTTATGAGCGCGCAGTTTAACTGGCTCGGACATTTCTTAAATCCTTGTGGGAAAACACACATAAGGCGTAAGGGTAACCCAGGGGAGGACATTCAGGCCAGCCTGTGGCGAGATTGCCTCCACGGCATAAAGCCGCAGGGATGACGGCCGATAAACAGGTATCTGACGGCATGCAAGGAACCGCTTCGATGACTGCTATTGGCACGCTGACCCCCGGTAACAGTGGCGTTGCGTCGTTGCTGGAAAGTGCTGAAACCTCCGTTGACGATGAGTCCGGCACAGACGCGGCATCGTTGGGAACCCCGACCTTGGTCGAGGGCGTCAAAGTGTCGCTGTCCGGTGCCGCCATTGCAAAATCCGCCGGTGTCGGCGGGAAAAACAGCGATATCGATGAAAGCGGTTTGCCGGAAAACGTCCAGCAATTGCTGAAGATGATTCGCAAGTTGCGCCAGCAGATCGCCGAAAAGAACGCCCAGATCAACGCGCTGATGGCTAACAAAACCCTCTCCAACGAAGAGCGTTTCGCCAAGATCGCTGCCCTCAAAGGCGCCATTTCTGCCCTCAACAACGGTCTGATTACCGCCAACCTGTCCCTGGCCAAGGTCATCGACCAATCGGGCCTGACTGCGGACCAGAACCTGAAAACCAATACCTTGCTGATGAAGAGCTAGATCACCCGCGAGAAACGCTGGCGGTTCTGCTGTTCCAGATACGCGTCGAACACCATGCACACCGAGCGCACCAGCAGGCGCCCGGCAGGCAGCACGTTGATCCGTTCGCGATCCAGTTCGATCAACCCGTCCTTTGCCATGCCTTGCAACTGCGGCCAGAGCGCGCCGAAGTAGCCCTGAAAATCGATGTTGAAACTGCGCTCGATCTCGGCGAAATCCAGGCTGAAATTGCAGATCAGCTGCTGGATCACCGCGCGGCGCAAGCGATCATCGGCGTTGCACACCAGGCCACGACTCGTGGCCAGTTGCGCGCCGGCCAGGGTGTTCTGGTATTGATTGAGGTCGCTGCTGTTCTGGCAGTACAGATCGCCGATCTGGCTGATGGCCGACACGCCCAGGCCGATCAGATCGCAATGACCGTGGGTGGTGTAGCCCTGGAAGTTGCGCTGCAGGGTCGATTCTTCCTGGGCAATCGCCAGTTCATCGTCGGGCAGGGCGAAGTGGTCCATGCCGATGTAGCGGTAGCCGGCGGCGGTCAGTTGTTCGATGGTGCGTTGCAGCATTTCCAGTTTTTGCGTCGGGCTCGGCAGTTCGTTGCCGTTGATCCGCCGCTGCGGCATGAAGCGTTCCGGCAGGTGCGCGTAGTTGAACACCGAGAGCCGGTCTGGTTGCAGGCTGATGACTTCCTCGACGGTGCGGGCGAAATTGTCCGGGGTCTGTTTGGGCAAACCGTAGATCAGGTCGATGTTGATCGAGCGAAATTGCAGGGTCCGCGCCGCGTCGATCACCGCGCGGGTTTCTTCCAGGCTTTGCAGGCGATTGACTGCGCGTTGCACTGCCGGGTCGAGATCCTGCAGACCGATGCTGACCCGATTGAAGCCCAGCTCCCGCAGCAGACCCATGGTCGACCAGTCGGCTTCGCGCGGATCGATCTCGATGCCGTAATCGCCGGAGTCGTCATCCAGCAAATTGAAATGTTTGCGCAGGTGCGCCATCAACTGCCGCAACTCATCGTGGCTGAGAAAGGTCGGAGTGCCGCCGCCGAAGTGCAGTTGTTCGACTTTCTGCGCCGGGTCGAGGTGGCAGGCGATCAGCTGGATTTCCTGCTCGAGCCGTTGCAGGTACGGCAGGGCCCGGCCGCGATCCTTGGTGATGACCTTGTTGCAGGCGCAGTAGTAGCAGATGTTTGCGCAGAACGGCACATGCACGTACAGCGACAGTGGGCGCAGGGCCTTGCGGCTGTCGCGCAGGGCGTGGAACAGGTCGAAGGTGCCGACCTGACTGTTGAATTGCACGGCCGTCGGGTACGAGGTGTAGCGCGGCCCCGCCAGGTCGTAGCGGCGGATCAAATCGGTGTCCCAACGAATGGCGTCGAGCATGCGGGCATTCCCCCGGATAGGCTGGCAGTGTGAGCGAGTCTAGGGGAGGGCGCGGCGGGGCATCTTGATTTGCATCAAGCCTGGGTCAGTGGCCCATCAGCCAGTGCTGGTGCGGCCCCGGCAGGGTCCAGATGCCGAACAGGATCACCAGCAATCCACCAGCCATGCGCACGCTGCGTTTGCGCAACAGCGCTGTGACCCGCTCGGCCGCGAGGCCGGTCGCCAGCAATACCGGCCAGGTGCCGAGCCCGAAGGCGAGCATCAGCAAGGCACTGTCCAGTGCATTGCCCTGACTGGCCGACCACAGCAACGTGCTGTAAACCAGCCCGCACGGCAGCCAGCCCCACAGCGCGCCAAGCAGCAAGGCCCGGGGGAGGCTCGACACCGGCAATAAGCGGTTGGCGACCGGTTGAATGTAGCGCCACAGTCCACGACCGAGGCTTTCAATGCGGGTCAGGCCGCTCCACCAACCGGCGAGGTACAAGCCCATGGCGATCAGCAGCAACCCGGCGAGCACACGCATGAACAGTGCCGCAGGACTGTTGGCCACTGCCCATCCCGCCAGCCCGATCAGCAATCCGGCCGTGGCATAGCTGAGGATTCGTCCGAGGTTGTAAGCCAGCAATAATCGAAAGCGTCGGCTGCGTTGTTCTTTGGGGATTGCCAGGGTCAGCGCGCCCATCAAGCCGCCGCACATGCCCAGGCAATGGCCGCCGCCGAGCAGGCCGAGAATCAGCGCAGACACCAGCAGCGGCGCCAGTTCAAGCATGGGGCGGCGCCTTGTCGTCCGGTTTTGTCGGGTTGGCTTCGTCCACGGCGGCGGTGTGCTTCGGGTCCTGGTCGTCGAACAGGATGCTGTGGGCCGGGCCGTCGAGGTCGTCGTACTGGCCGCTGTCCACCGCCCAGAAGAAGATGTAGACGGCGATGGCCACGATCAGCAGCGCGGCCGGAATCATCACGTAGAGAGCTGGCATCTGTACTCCATGCCCGCGCGGCTCAGGCCGGCAGCGGGCGGGTTTCTGACGAGGCGTTGACGGCCGGCGCACTCGGCAGGCGAGTCAGGCGCAGGGCGTTGAGCACCACGGTCAGCGAACTGATCGACATGCCGACGGCGGCCCATACCGGAGTGATCCAGCCGAGGGCGGCGAACGGCAACATGAGGCCATTGTACAGCGCGGCCCACAACAGGTTCTCGATGATCACCCGGCGCGTGCGGCGGGCGAGCGAGAAGGCTTGCACCAGCGCGTCGAGCCGGTTGGACAGCAGCACCGCATCGGCACTGGTTTTCGCCAGATCCGTGGCCGAACCCATGGCCACGCTGATGTCCGCGGCGGCCAGCACCGGCACGTCGTTGACCCCGTCACCGAGCATCAACACCTTGCGGCCGGCCTTGTGCAGTTGTTGCAGCACTTGCAGCTTGTCGTCCGGGCGCAGACCGCCCCGGGCCTCGTCGATGCCCAGTTCGGCGGCGACACTGGCGACCATCGGCGAACTGTCTCCCGACAGCAGCAACGTGTGCCAGCCGCGGGCCTTGCACGCGGCGAGCAGGGCCGGGGCGTCGTCGCGCAGACGGTCGTCGAGGGCGAACCAGGCCAGCGGTCCATTGCTGTCGCCGAGCAACAACCATTGGCCCGGTTCGTCGGGCATCTTCGGCACAGGCGCGCCGCTGAGATCACAGACAAACTCCGCCTGGCCAATGCGCAAACGCTGTTCGCCGACCAGACCTTCAAGGCCCAGTCCCGGTGTGCTGTGAACCTCTTCGGCGGCCAGCGGCGCCCGGCCAAAGGCGCGGGCAATCGGGTGTTCCGAGCGGTTTTCCAGAGCGGCGGCGAGGCTCAGGCACTGATCGCTGTCGAGGGCGCCGAGGGGGCGGATCGAGCGCAACACCAGTCGGCCTTCGGTAAGGGTGCCGGTCTTGTCGAAAATCACTGTGTCGATCTGGTTCAGGCCTTCCAGCACATGGCCACGGGTCAACAGCAGGCCGAGTTTATGCAGGGTGCCGGTGGCGGCGGTGAGGGCAGTCGGCGTTGCCAGTGACAGCGCGCACGGGCAAGTGGCGACCAGCATCGCGAGAACGATCCAGAACGCCCGCGACGAATCCAGCTCCCACCACAGCAGCCCGATGGTGGCCGCCGCGATCAGCGACAGCAGCAGGAACCATTGCGCGGCGCGGTCGGCGATTTCCGCCAGGCGTGGTTTTTCCGCCTGGGCGCGATCCAGCAGGCGGACGATGGCCGACAGCCGCGTGTCCTGACCCAGCGCCTGCACTTCGACGGTCAGCGCACCTTCGACATTCAGCGTGCCAGCGGTGACGGCATCGCCCAGTGTGCGCGGCTGTGGCAGGTATTCGCCGGTCAGCAGCGACTCATCGATGCTTGACTGGCCGTCGAGGATCTTGCCGTCCGCCGGCAGCACAGAACCCGGTTGAACCAGTACCCGGTCGCCAAGGCGCAGTTCGCTGAGCAGGATGCGTTCACTTTGGCCAACGTCATCGAGGCGCAGACACGAGGCCGGCAACAGATTGACCAGTTGCGCGGTGGCGGCGGCGGTGCGTTCCCGGGCGCGGCGTTCGAGGTAGCGTCCGGCGAGCAGAAACAGGGCGAACATGCCCACCGCGTCGAAATACAGCTCGCCGACCCCGGTGATCGAGGTCCAGATCCCGGCGACATACGCCGCGCCAATCGCCAGCGATACCGAGACATCCATCGTCAGGTGGCGGGTGCGCAAGTCGCGCATGGCGCCTTTGAAAAACGGTGCGCAGCTGTAGAACACAATCGGCGTTGTAAGGAACAGCGCGACCCAGCGCAGGATGGTGTGCAGCTCGGGGCTGAGGTCGATGTTGAATTCCGGCCAGGTGGCCATGGTCGCCATCATCGCCTGAAACCACAGCAGCCCGGCGACGCCGAGCTGGCGCAGGGCGAGGCGGTTTTCGCTGGCCAGTTGTTCGCTGGCGCGGTCGGCCTGATACGGATGCGCGGCGTAGCCGATGTGGCGCAGTTCGCCGAGGATCTGGCTCAGCGGCAGTTGGGCGTCGGCCCAGCGCACGTGCAGGCGATGGTTGGACAGGTTCAGCCGCGCCTCGGCCACGGCGGGCAGCGTGCGCAGGTGTTTCTCGATCAGCCAGCCGCACGCGGCGCAACTGATGCCTTCCATCAACAGCGTGGTTTCGGCCAGTTCACCTTCGTGGCGGACGAAGGGTTGCTGCACGTCGGCGCGGTCGTACAGCGCCAGTTCGTCCACCAGTTGCACCGGCAGCGCCTCGGGGTTGGCCGAGGCTTCGCTGCGGTGCTGGTAATAACTTTCCAGCCCGCCGGCGACAATGGCTTCGGCCACGGCCTCGCAGCCCGGACAGCAGAACTCGCGGGACTCCCCGAGCACGACAGCAGTGAAGCGGCTGCCCGACGGAACGGGCAGGGCGCAGTGGTAACAGGGGAGTGGGGTGGTCATCAGGAGAGTTGCTTACTTGTCCAGGTCTTCCGCGCCTTGCAGCGGTTCGTCACCGAGCAACAGATCCTTGTCATGGCTGACCACTTCTTCCTCGAACATGCGCCACACCTGGTCACCTTGCGATCCGAGCAACTCGACAAAACGACGGCCTTCGACCTTGTCGTTCACCTGGCCAATGTAACGACCCTGTTCGGTTTCGCTGCGGGTCAGGACAATCTTGCGATCCTTGTCCGGCTGGGTCGGCGAGATCAGGTTCAGTTCCAGGGTTTTCGGCTGGCTGTCGCCGCTCAGGCGCAGATCGACTTCCCCGGTCACGTCGTCCAGATGAACGTTGGCGCGCATTTTCAGGGTCTGTGCCAGCAATTCACGGTCCAGCGAACGGTTGATGCCCTTGCCGGCCTCGTAGTAGTTGTCGTTGACCAGGTTGTCCGGGTTGTTCACCGCAATGGTCACCATGGACAGCGTCAGGGTCACCGAGCAGGCCAGGATTCCGATGATGATCCACGGCCAGAGATGCTTGTACCAAGGGCTTGCGGCGTTTGCTGCGGGCATGTTCAGTTCTCTCAACGATTTTGTGGGCCGATGAACCGGCTCTTGGCTTCTACGTGGACGCTGTCGTCATCGGCATCCTTGAGGATGAATTTCACCTCGTTGGTGCTCGACGGCAATTGTTCGGGCGCGCTCGACAGCTCGACCGGCATGCTGAAGATTTCCCCGGCCGGCACCTTGATCTCGCGCTTGCCTTGCAGGCGCAGATCCGGCAGACCGGCGGCTTCCAGCACGTAGGTATGGTCGCGCTGATCCTTGTTCATGATCTTCAGGCTGTAGACGTTTTCGATCCGGCCTTCGGCGTTCTCGCGGTACAGCACGCGGTCCTTGCTGACGTCGAAACCCACCAGCGAACGCATGAAGAAGGCCGTCACCAACAGGCTGATCATCGCCAGCAGCACCACGGCATAACCGATCAGTCGCGGACGCAGTTTATGGGTTTTCTGCCCGGACAGGTTGTGTTCGGTGGTGTAGCTGATCAGGCCGCGCGGGTAATCCATCTTGTCCATGATGCTGTCGCAGGCATCTATGCACGCGGCGCAGCCGATGCACTCGATCTGCAAGCCGTCGCGGATGTCGATGCCGGTCGGGCAGACCTGGACGCACATGGTGCAGTCGATGCAATCGCCCAGGCCCTGGGCCTTGTAGTCGACGCCTTTCTTGCGCGGGCCACGGCTTTCGCCGCGACGCGGATCATAGGAAACGATCAGCGTGTCCTTGTCGAACATCACGCTCTGGAAACGCGCATACGGGCACATGTAGATGCACACCTGCTCACGCAGCCAGCCGGCGTTGCCGTAGGTGGCGAGGGTGAAGAAGCCGACCCAGAAATACGACCAGCCATCGGCCTGGCCTGTGAAGAAGTCGAACACCAGTTCACGGATCGGCGAGAAATAGCCGACGAAGGTCATGCCGGTGACGAAGCCGATCAGCAGCCACATGGCGTGCTTGGCGAACTTGCGCAGGAACTTGTTGGCGCTCATCGGCGCCTTGTCGAGCTTGATGCGCTGGTTGCGGTCGCCTTCGGTGACCTTCTCGCACCACATGAAAATCCACGTCCACACGCTTTGCGGACAGGTGTAGCCACACCAGACCCGCCCGGCGTACACCGTGATGAAGAACAGGCCGAACGCGGCAATGATCAGCAGGCCTGAGAGCAGAATGAAATCCTGGGGCCAGAAGGTGGCGCCGAAGATGAAGAACTTGCGCTCCGGCAGGTTCCACCACACGGCCTGGTGACCGCCCCAGTTCAACCACACCGTACCGAAATACAGCAGGAACAGCGCCGTGCCGCCCATCATCCGCAAATTGCGGAACAGGCCGGTGAAAGCACGGGTGTAGATTTTTTCTCGAGAGGCGTAAAGGTCGACGCTGTTGTTCGCGTTCTTGTTGGGGGGCGTGACGTCGTGTACCGGAATCTGATTACTCATCATTGCATCCCACGGCAGTGGAAAAATGCCTCGGTCGATACGTGCCGGCCGGGGTCAGAAAGGGTGTTGCAGTGGCGCAATGATACGCCTGTGATGCCGACGAACGGGTGCGACCTTTGGTCGCGTTGGGCAAAGTCAATTGATGGTGTAATGACTTGAATCAATTGACTTGTGAAGGATCACCCTTTTTTCCCGTGCCGATAAATCAGTCTAGGCGATTCGTCGCCGTTGCGCTGCCTGATGATCCGCATGGCCGAAAACCGGTACTTTGTTGTTCGCTTTTTAATGTTCAAACTTCGAGAGATTTTGTTGAAACAAGGTGCTCTGATCTTTGTTGTTTGTATGTTTGAAACAAGTTTATTTAATTGTTCCTGCTGTCTGCTTTGAAAGGTTTCGTTTGATCGAATATGTTTGCGCCTGGCGATATTCGGTCGCTGGCTATTATTCAAGTTGAATGGAGTTTCAAGGCTATGGCTTTTAATGGAGTTGTAAAATTTCTGCTGGGTGTCTGTTTATTCTCTTCTGTTACTTTGGCTCATGCCGTTGAGGGCATGCCACGGCATATGGTGTTCGCATCGGACACGCAATATCCCTGGACTGACAAGACCGACAGCAGTGCGCCGGAGTCCGATGCGGACTTCGAAAAGCGTGCCAAGTGGCTGGTGGACAGTCAGTTGGGCAGCATCGCCGAGTTTCGAAAAGCTCACGGTGGGCAGGCGGCAACCCCGTTGATGATCAATGGTGACATTACCGCTTTTGGCCATGGCTGGCAGCGGTCATATATGAAGTCGGCCCTGGAGAAATACTTCAAGGGTGATTACTTGTACGGCTTGGGTAATCATGATTACGAAAATAACGTGGATGACTGTTTCAGTAATAGTTGTGCGGCGGGCAGCATTGTCGAGTTCAATGAGCACCATAAGAACAAAGTGGACAGCTTTGATCTAAAGGTCACTGGCGCGTTTCTGGATATTCGCTATTCAGGCAGTCTCGCTTACTCGAAAAATGTCGGAGAAGTTCATCTGGTGCAACTCAACAACGAGCCTACCTACGCCACGAGGATTGCTCATGCGTTGAACCCGACAACCTTCAACATCACCAGCGCACTGGACTGGCTGGAAAACGATTTGAGGGTGGCGAGGACCCAGGGTTACGCCATCATCCTCAACATGCACAAGTGGGATGACTGGCAGGGGGACTGGCAACAGGAGCAGCGCTTTCGGGACATGATCGAGAAATATGAAGTCACCGCCATTTTTGCCGGTCACTACCATACGCAAGGGGGAGGCAAGCGCTGGATGGGTAAGGTGCCGATGTTTCTCAGCGGCGCAACGTCCCAGCAAACCTACCTGACGGCCAGCTTTTCTGATGATCGCAAGCAGTTGCACATCAACCTGATCGAGAACAATGACTGGCGCAAACCGAATTTCGTACACACGGTTCCAGTGAAGTCCATCTGGGCCAGTCGTCCCTGAGTAACGTAAAAGGCACCACTTTCATTGGCTTTATCCGGAGCACCGGACTTTATTCAAGGATGAAAATGTATGAACAAAAGCACTCTCAATGCACTCGGCATTACTCAGGAAGAAATGGACGCACTGAACGTCATTCTCAATAGCTCCATTCCGGGCGCCGCCATTGCCGTCGCGCACCTGCAAGCAGCTCTGGCAGCGCTTGAGTCGGCCGAAGCTGCCGAGGAGACCAGGCAGAAGCGCAACCCGCAGGACGATGCTGGCAGGCCGCACAGACCTTCAGGCCTGGACAGTCTCGGCGGAGGCAATATTCTTTGAATCAATAGAGGGGAAGTAAAAAGGCCCCGCCAGTTCTCACTGGCGGGGCCTTCTTTTGCTTCAAGCGTCGGCCTTACTGGGCTTCGGCTTCCGGTGCTTTTTCACCATGGGACAGGCTGTAAACATACGCCGCCAGCAGGTGCACCTTGTCGTTGCCTTGCAGTTGTTCCTGGGCAGGCATCTGGCCCTGACGGCCGTAACGGATGGTCTGCTGCAGTTGCGCGAAGCTCGAGCCGTAGATGAACGCGGCCGGGTGGGTCAGGTTGGGTGCGCCCATTGCCGGGGTGCCTTTGCCTTCCGGACCGTGGCACGCCACGCAGTTGGCGGCGAACAGTTTCTGGCCGTTGGCCGGATCTGCCTTGGTGCCTTCCGGCAGCTTGCGGCCATCGAGGTTGGTCAGCACGAAGGCCGCCACGTCGGCCACGCCTTGTTCACCGATCACTTCAGCCCAGGCCGGCATCACCGCGTGACGACCGCCCATGATGGTGGTCTTGATGGTTTCCGGCTCGCCGCCCCAGCGCCAGTCGGCGTCGGTCAGGTTAGGGAAACCATAAGCGCCCTTGGCGTCGGAACCGTGGCAGACCGAGCAGTTGGAGGCGAACAGGCGGCCACCCATCTTCAGGGCTTGCGGATCCTTCGCGACTTCCTCGATTGGCATCGCAGCGAACTTGGCGAAGATCGGACCGAACTTGGCGTCCGAGCGAGCCATTTCCTTTTCCCACTCGTGAACGCCGGTCCAGCCGGTCTGGCCGTTGGCGAATGGGGTCTGCTTTTCGTTATCGAGGTAGTTGTAGCCCGGCAGCAGACCTTTCCAGCTGCCCAGGCCCGGGTACAGCACCAGATAACCCAGGGCGAACACGATGGTGCCCACGAACAGCATGAACCACCATTTCGGCAGCGGGTTGTCGTACTCCTCGATCCCGTCGAAGGAGTGGCCGACCGTCTCGTCGGTCTGCTCGGTGCGCTGGCCCTTGCGGGTCGACAGCAACAGCCAGGTCAGGGAAAAGATCGTACCGAGACTGAGGACTGTGACGTACAGACTCCAGAATGTAGTCATTCTTTGTTACTCCTAGAAGCTTGCTCGACGTGCTTGATGGCTTCGGGATCATCCGCGAAGGGCAGCAAGGTCGCGTCTTCAAACTCCGACTTGCGCTTGGGGCTGAACACCCACAACGCCAGACCGATGAAGGCAACCATCACGACAACGGTGCCCAGGCCTCGAATCATCCCGATATCCATTAAGAATCACCGTTTGCTTTTGATGATGGTGCCCAGGCCTTGCAGATAGGCCACCAGCGCGTCCATTTCGGTTTTACCCTTCACAGCGTCTTTTGCACCGGCAATGTCTTCGTCGGTGTAAGGGACGCCGAGCGTGCGCAACACCTCCATTTTCTTGGCCGTGTCTTTGCCGTCGAGCTTGTTTTCCACGAGGAACGGGTAAGCCGGCATTTTCGACTCAGGCACGACGTTGCGCGGGTTGTACAGGTGCGCACGCTGCCAGTCATCGGAGTAACGACCGCCGACACGGGCCAGGTCCGGGCCGGTACGCTTGGAACCCCACAGGAACGGGTGATCCCAGACGCTTTCACCGGCGACCGAGTAGTGGCCGTAGCGTTCGGTTTCGGCGCGGAACGGACGGATCATCTGCGAGTGGCAGCCGACACAGCCGTTGGCGATGTAAACGTCGCGGCCTTCCAGTTCAAGGGCGGTGCGCGGCTTCATGCCTTCGACCGGCTTGTTGGTGACGTCCTGGAAAAACAGCGGAACGATTTGGGTCAGGCCACCGACGCTGACGGCGATGACCATGAAGAAAGCCAGCAGGCCAATATTCTTCTCGACAGCTTCATGCTTCATCAGTGAGCTCCAACTACGGCGATCTTGGCGGCGGCTTCAGCTTCAGCCGGGTCCGAGGCGCGAACGGTGCGCCACACGTTGTAGGCCATCAGGAACATGCCGCTGGCGAAGAACGCACCGCCCAGGGCGCGAACGATGTAGCCAGGGTGGCTGGCCTGCAGCGCTTCGACGAACGAGTAGGTGAGGGTGCCGTCGTCGTTGATTGCACGCCACATCAGGCCTTGGGTGATGCCGTTGACCCACATCGAAGCGATGTACAGAACCGTACCGATGGTCGCGAGCCAGAAGTGCGCGTTGATCAGACCCACGCTGTGCATCTGCGCACGGCCGAACAGTTTCGGGATCATGTGGTAGATCGCGCCGATCGAGATCATCGCCACCCAGCCGAGCGCGCCGGCGTGTACGTGGCCGATGGTCCAGTCGGTGTAGTGCGAGAGCGAGTTGACGGTCTTGATCGCCATCATCGGGCCTTCGAAGGTCGACATGCCGTAGAACGCCAGGGAGACCACGAGGAAGCGCAGGATCGGGTCGGTGCGCAGCTTATGCCAGGCGCCCGACAGGGTCATCATGCCGTTGATCATGCCGCCCCAGCTTGGTGCCAGCAGGATGATCGACATCGCCATGCCCAGCGATTGCGCCCAGTCCGGCAGCGCGGTGTAGTGCAGGTGGTGCGGGCCGGCCCAGATGTACAGGGTGATCAGTGCCCAGAAGTGCACGATCGACAGGCGATAGGAGTAGATCGGACGTTCGGCCTGTTTCGGCACGAAGTAGTACATCATCCCCAGGAAGCCGGTGGTCAGGAAGAAACCCACGGCGTTGTGGCCGTACCACCACTGGATCATCGCGTCGGTCGCACCGGCGTAGGCCGAGTAGGACTTGAAGAAGCTGACCGGCAGCGAGGCGTGGTTGACGATGTGCAGCATCGCGGTCACGACGATGAACGCGCCGTAGAACCAGTTACCGACGTAGATGTGTTTGGTCTTGCGCTTGGTGATGGTGCCGAAGAACACCAGACCGTAGGTGACCCAGACAATGGCCAGCAAAATGGCGAGAGGCCATTCCAGTTCCGCGTATTCCTTGGTGGTGGTGTAACCCAGCGGCAAGGTAATGATCGCGCCGACGATGACCGCTTGCCATCCCCAGAAGGTGAAGGCCGCTAGGCTGTCGGAAATCAGTCGCGTCTGGCAGGTTCGCTGCACGACATAGTAGGAAGTGGCAAACAGTGCACAACCACCGAAGGCGAAAATCACCAGGTTTGTGTGCAACGGGCGCAGGCGTCCAAAGCTCGTCCACGGCAGACCGAAGTTCAACTCCGGCCAGACCAGTTGCGAGGCAATGAAGACACCGAGCCCCATGCCAAGGATCCCCCAGACCACCGTCATGATGGCGAACTGGCGGACTACCTTATAGTTATAAGCAGTCGGACTGATTGCTGTGCTCATTCTAAGGTTCCACGGTTTGGGTGTTTTATTAGGATTAAAATCGGCCGCAAGTATGTAGAAAGCAGGGGGTCAATGCAACGCGCCATGACCTGGGTCAATGCTTTCCAACGCTGATTCTGCGGCCTTTCCATGCGCCGCGTAAGGACAAAATTGCCCTCGGGCAAAATGTCGCAGCGGACGAAAAAAGCGAGGGGTTCCGGTCGGATGTAACGGGGTGTGTTCGAACGCTCGGTTCGGGTGACGGACGGTAATCGGCACGACAGCCGGTATCTACCGGCCTTTGCGGCCATGTCAGTCAGCCGATTCGTTCAACGCCTCGCTCGGGGTCGACCTGGAACCGGCACGGGCCAGTCCGCATCGAGCAAGCGTAGACCCGAATCCGGGGAACCGAAAGGAGAGGGCAAGAAGGGGTGCGACAATGCGTCGCAAAGAGACTGGAAACTGCCGCACTGGAAACGTGCGGCAGTTTTGTATGCAGCGATTACTGTTTGTTGTCTTCAGTAATCAGTTTTTCTGTATTCAATCCATGGCTAAGGCTGTACACATAAGCGGCCAGCAATTGCACTTTATCGTTGCCCAGCAGCTCGTTCTGAGCCGGCATGTGGCCCTGACGACCATGGCGAATGGTCTGCTCAAGCTGGGTCAGGCTGGTGCCATAGATAAATCCGGCCGGGTGCGTCAGATTCGGCGCACCCATGGCTTCAGTGCCCTGGCCGGTTGCCCCATGACAGGCTACGCACATGGTGCTGAACGTCTGCTGTCCGGCTTGCAGGTCGGCCTTGTTGTCCGCCGGCAGTGGCAGCCCGGCCAGCTCGTGACGCACGTAAGCGGCGACGTTTTTCACGCCCACCTCACCGAGTGACTCGCCCCAGGCCGGCATCGCCGCGATCCGGCCACCCATGATGGTGGTCTTGATCGTCTCGGCACTGCCGCCCCAACGCCAGTCCTGGTCGGCGAGGTTAGGGAAGCCGAAGGCACCCTTGGCGTCCGAGCCGTGGCACACCGAGCAGTTGGAGGCGAACAGACGGCCACCCATTTTCAGCGCCTGCGGATCCTTCGCCACTTCTTCCACCGGCATGGCGGCGAATTTGGCGAAGATCGGCCCGAATTTGGCGTCGGCCTTGCTCATTTCCTTTTCCCACTCGTGGACGCCGGTCCAGCCGTCCTCGTAGCCGGGCAGGATGCCTTTCCAGTTGCCCAGGCCCGGATACAGGATCAGATAGCCCACGGAAAACACCAGCGTGCCGGCGAACAGCATGAACCACCACTGCGGCAGCGGGTTGTCGTACTCCTCGATGCCGTCGAAGCTGTGGCCCATGGTCTGGTCGACGCTGCCCTTGGTCTCGCCCCGACGGGTGCCGACCAGCAGCCAGGTCAGGCCGATCAGGCTGCCGATGGTCAGTACGCAGATCCACGTACTCCAGAAGGTGGTCATGGCCGGGTACTCCTTGTTTCATTAGCTTGGGTTGGGTCGGGTTGCGGCTCGTCGGCAAACGGCAGCAGGCGCGCTTCGGCGAATTCCGGCGTGCGCTTGCGGTTGAACACCCACAGGGTCAGGCCGACGAAGGCCACGAACACCACGACCGTGCCGAGGCCGCGAATCAGCCCCGCGCTCATTTCTAAGGCCATCTCGATCACCTCTTGCTCTTGATCGCAGTGCCGAGCACTTGCAGGTAGGAGACGAGGGCGTCCATTTCGGTCTTGCCCTTGAGGCTGGCCACCGCGCCGCTGATGTCGTCGTCGGTGTACGGCACGCCGAGGGTGCGCATGACCTTGAGCTTGGTTTCGGTGTGGCTGCTGTCGACCGGTTGGGTGACCAGCCACGGGTAGGCCGGCATTTTCGATTCCGGCACGACGTTGCGCGGGTTGTACAAGTGCGCACGGTGCCAGTCATCCGAGTAACGCGAACCTACACGGGCCAGGTCCGGACCGGTACGTTTCGAGCCCCACAGGAACGGGTGATCCCACACGCTTTCACCGGCTACCGAGTAGTGGCCGTAGCGTTCGGTTTCGGCGCGGAACGGACGGATCATCTGCGAGTGGCAGCCGACGCAGCCTTCGCGGATGTAGATGTCGCGGCCTTCCAGTTGCAGCGCGGTGTAGGGCTTCATGCCTTCCACCGGTTTGTTGGTCACGTCCTGGAAGAACAGCGGGACGATCTGGGTCAGGCCGCCGATGCTCACGGCGAACACCATCAACAGCATCAGCAGGCCGACGTTCTTTTCAATCGTTTCGTGTTTCATGGCGGACTCCTCAGGCCATCTGCGCGGCAGCAACGACGTCAGCAGGCTGCGAGGCCCGCACGGTGCGCCAGGTGTTGTAAGCCATCAGGAACATGCCGCTGAGGAAGATCGCCCCGCCAATCAGCCGCACGACGAAGCCAGGGTGGCTGGCCACCAGGGTTTCGACGAAGGAGTAGGTCAGCGTGCCGTCCTCGTTCACCGCACGCCACATCAGGCCCTGGGCGATGCCGTTAACCCACATCGAGGCGATGTAGAGCACGGTGCCGATGGTCGCGAGCCAGAAGTGCGCGTTGATCAGGCCGATGCTGTGCATCTGCTCTTTGCCGAAGACTTTCGGGATCATGTGGTACAGCGCGCCGATGGAGATCATCGCCACCCAGCCGAGGGCGCCGGCGTGTACGTGGCCAATGGTCCAGTCGGTGTAGTGGGAGAGGGCGTTCACTGTTTTGATCGCCATCATCGGACCTTCGAAGGTCGACATGCCGTAGAACGCCAGCGACACCACCAGGAAGCGCAGGATCGGGTCGCTACGCAACTTATGCCAGGCGCCCGAGAGGGTCATCATGCCGTTGATCATGCCGCCCCAGCTTGGCGCCAGCAGTACCAGCGACATCACCATGCCCAGCGACTGTGCCCAGTCCGGCAGCGCGGTGTAGTGCAAGTGGTGCGGACCTGCCCAGATGTACAGGGTGATCAGCGCCCAAAAGTGCACGATCGACAGGCGATACGAATACACCGGACGTTCGGCCTGCTTCGGCACGAAGTAGTACATCATCCCGAGGAAACCGGCGGTGAGGAAAAAGCCTACGGCGTTGTGGCCGTACCACCATTGCACCATCGCATCGGTTGCACCGGCGTACACCGAGTAGGACTTGGTGAAGCTCACCGGCAACTCAAGATTGTTGACGATGTGCAGGATCGCCACGGTGATGATGAATGCGCCGAAGAACCAGTTGCCCACATAAATGTGTTTGGTCTTGCGCTGCATGATCGTGCCGAAGAACACGATGGCGTAGGCGACCCAGACGATGGTGATCAGAATGTCGATCGGCCATTCCAGTTCGGCGTATTCCTTGGAACTGGTGTAACCCAGCGGCAGGCTGATGGCCGCCAGCAGGATCACAAGCTGCCAGCCCCAGAAGCAGAACGCAGCAATTTTCGGCGCAAACAATTGCGTCTGGCAGGTGCGCTGCACCGAGTAGAACGAACTGGCGAACAAGGCACAGCCGCCGAACGCGAAGATCACCGCGTTGGTGTGCAGCGGGCGCAGGCGTCCGAAGCTGGTCCACGGCAGGTTGAAGTTGAGTTCGGGCCAGACCAATTGAGCCGCGAGAAAAACCCCGAGCCCCATGCCGACGATGCCCCACACCACCGTCATAATGGCGAATTGGCGGACCACCTTGTAGTTGTAGGCGGTACTGATAGAAGTGTTCATGGTTCCCCATCCACGGTTCAGCCGAAGTGAGCGCGCGCAGAAAACGCCGCGAATCCTTCGCCTGGAGTTATAGGCAGACTAAAAGCGAGGCAAGCATGGACAAACAGCACAAGGCCAGTATTGACGGGGATCAATGGGCGCAGTGCCTGCGGGATCACGGGTGGCTTTGGGATGCGGCTGTTGGGGAGGCTTCGGCGACGCTCATTCTCGCGCATGGGGCGGGGGCGCCGATGGACAGTGAGTGGATGACGGATGTGGCTGGGCGCCTTGCCGGGCTTGGTATCAACGTGTTGCGGTTTGAGTTTCCTTATATGGCGCAGCGGCGGGTTGATGGCAGTAAACGTCCGCCGAATCCGGCGCCGAAGTTGCTCGAATGTTGGCGTGAGGTTTATGGCTTGGTGCGACTTCATGTCACTGGGGTTTTGGCGGTTGGCGGGAAGTCGATGGGGGGGCGGATGGCGAGTTTGCTTGCCGATGAGCTTGGCGCTGATGCGTTGGTTTGCTTGGGTTATCCGTTTTATGCGGTTGGGAAACCGGAGAAGCCTCGGGTTGAGCATTTGGCTGGGTTGAAGACTCGGACTCTAATCGTGCAAGGCGAGCGGGATGCGTTGGGGAATCGGGACGTCGTTGAGGCTTACGATCTATCGCCGAGTATTGAGGTGTTTTGGTTGGCCTCTGGGGATCATGATTTGAAGCCGCTCAAGGTTTCCGGGTTTACGCATGAGCAGCATTTGGCTTTGGCGGCGGAGAGGGTTGCCGGGTTTCTTCGTTGAGGTTTGGTTTTGGGGTGTATATCCGTTGCTGCGGTTATGGCTGCTTAGGGTTCCGCCCTTACGGCGGGTCACTTTTGGCAAACGCCCCAAAAGTAACCAAAAGGTCTTGCTCCTACGTCCGGCCCGCTCGCTGAGGCTCGGGGTTCCTTCGCTCCGGGATTCATCCGGGGGCATCGCCTCCGGTTTGCTTCGCTGCACCTCCTCTCGATGTGTTTGGCTTCGCCAAACGGTCGCTGCGCTCCCACCCCCGGATAAATCCCTCCACTCAGCCTTCCGACGTCGCCCGTGGATCAAGATCAAAAGCGGTACTCGAGCTAACGCTCATCGTGTTGAGTGGTGAGGAGCCATGCGGATTGCAGCAGGGAAAGATCTGCTTGTTTTCTGTGCGTAAACGTAATTCCGAGACGGCGTTTAAAGTACACGAACCGTTACGCCATAAGGGCTACAACACCTTGCGTCGTTGCCTACGCGTACGCCAGAATCCGCCGGCTTACGCGGTTCGGAAAGGGCTATATCGTTTCCCTGTCACTGAAAAACAGTGATCGGGTTTGGTAGCCCGCTTCGAAACCGTCGTATGGCGTCACCATATGCAGTCCCTTGTTTGGGGCTCAGATTTTATGGTGGGCATGCGCGGGGCTCCTTTGTGAGCGCCGGGTTTCCCGTTTCGACCGGTCTACCAACCCGCGTATGGCCACCACCCTTCGTTTGGTAGCGAGGGTGATGGCTCCTAAACATTCGAAACTGGAGCTCTATCTATGTTCAAAGCCACACCAAACCCACCAGAAACCGATTCAATCCCCTACGACGCCGCACTCGAAGCCGAAAACATAAAAACGGCCACCGAGCGGGCGATCAATCATTACCTCGATCCCGGGGCGCAGAAGACGTCCAAGCCGTCGCGCAAGCCGGGCAGGATCTATCTGGTCAATCCAACGGTGGATGACGAAACGCTGCTGGTCGAAGCGTGCGAAACGCTGTCGTCGGCCAGCGACATGGCCCGGGATATCGGCGACACCGTCGATACGTCGCAGCGCAAGGCGATGCAGATACTGCAGCAGGTCATCATGCTGAGTGAGCTGCTGGTCAATCGCGTGCTGGATAACCATCACGTCTCGCGGTAGTTGCCGCCTCGGTGAGGGGCTTGTCCTCTCACTGCCTGGCAGCCGTCTACACAAATCCTCAAGCGACTCTTGTCCGGAGTTCCAGCTGATGTCCACGACCGTCATTCCACCGTTAGAAGATCCGGTGTCCCCCTACGAGTTTCCCGATTCAAGAAAACTCCACGACGCCGCCGAACGCGCCCTCGACTATTACTTGACCCCCGCAGCCAAGATCATGGCCACGCCCTACACCCCAAACGACATGTTCAGGGTCAACCCGCAAATTGACACGGAGTCCTTGCTAGCCAATGCCTGCGAATCCCTCGCGTCAGCCACGGTCATGCTCGGTGATTTTGCCGGGCTGCTGGAAGGGCCTAACCGCAAGACGCTGTTGGGCATTGCGCAAGTGGTGATGTTGGGGGAATTGGCGGTGAATCAGGCGCTGGATAACCTCGTGCCGAAGGAGTAAACGGCACAAAAAACCGGAAGCGTTTGGCTTCCGGTTTTTTTATCGCTATCAAAAGGTCACAGCCTGCCAGTGATCACAAATTCATCGAATGCTTTCTGCCCATCACGCGCTGCTCGCTGCACGTCAAGGAATGTCAGTTCACCCCGGATTTCCTTTCTCACAGACTTGTCGGTCCTGACCCTCGGATTCTGCATAGGTGATGTATTCATGCTGGCTAGCTCGTGTGAATAAGTTTGAACGACAAAGTAGAGCCAGGCTTCATCGCGTGCCAGTCAGTTGGGTCTGATTCAGTTGTAGGCACCGTCCGCGCTTTTCGAATGAGATTTTCGCCAGCAGGCCGGGCCTCTTCGCGGGCAAGCCCGCTCCCACAATGATGGTGGTGTTGCGAGATTTTTTGACCAATGCGAAACCCTGTGGGAGTGGGCTTGCCCACGAAGAGGGCGGTTATGGCCACATACATTTCAGACAGGCAATAAAAACCCCGGAAGCTTTCGCTGTCCGGGGTTTCTTTATTGCCAGAGCAATCAGCGGTTAAACCGCTCAACCAACGAATACTGCGTGTTGGCAGTCTTGGTCAGCTCTTCACTCAGCAACGCCGAGTTATGCGCCTGTTCCGAGGTCTGGTCTGCCAGTTCCGAGATGTTGCTGATGTTGCGGCTGATTTCTTCAGCCACGGCACTTTGCTCTTCGGTCGCGGCGGCGATCTGGGTGGTCATGTCGGTGATGTTGGCCACCGCTTCGCTGATGCCGACCAAGGCCTGATCCGCTTCCAGAACCCGTGCGACACCTTCTTCCGCCTGGCGATGGCCGGCTTCCATGGTTTGCACGGCGCTGGAGGCAGTCTGTTGCAGCTTGGCGATCAGGGCGTGGATCTGGCCGGTGGATTCGCTGGTGCGTTGTGCCAGTTGGCGGACTTCGTCGGCGACCACGGCAAAACCACGGCCCATCTCGCCGGCCCGCGCGGCTTCAATCGCAGCGTTGAGCGCGAGCAGGTTGGTCTGGTCGGCGATGCCTTTGATCACGTCGACCACGCCGCCGATTTCGTCGCTGTCCTTGGCCAGTTGAGTGACGGTCAGGCCGGTTTCACCGACGACGACCGACAGGCGCTGGATGGCTTCGCGGGTTTCCCCGGCGATGTCGCGGCCGCGGCCGGTCAGGCGATTGGCTTCCTGGGTGGCGTCGGCGGTGCGCTGGACGTGGCTCGCCACTTCCTGAGTAGTCGCGGCCATCTGGTTGACGGCGGTGGCGACCTGTTCGGTTTCCACACGCTGACGTTCCAGACCGCTGGAGCTGTTGTGCGCCAGGGCGTCGGACTGTTTGGCCTGATCGGTCAGGTGCTCGGCGGTGTCCTGCAGGCGGGTCAGGCAGGTTTTCAGGCGCGCTTCCTGGCTGAGGATCGACATCTCCAGACGCGCCTGGGCGCCACGGCTGTCGGTGTACATCTGCGCGATCAGCGGGTCAGACGTGGTCTGCTCGGCCAGACGCAGCAGGCGCTTGAGCCCGCGTTGCTGCCATTGCAGGCCCAGCAGGCCCAGCGGCACCGACAGGCCGGCGGCGAGGGCGAAGCCCCACTGCGAGTTCAGGGTGGCGCCGATCATGAAGCTCAACTGGCTGACCAGAATGAACGGCAGCCAGTCCTGTACGATCGGCAGCCATTTGTCGCTCGAAGGAATCGCCGACTTGCCCTGGTTGATGCGTTGGTAGAGCGCTTCGGCACGGCGGATCTGTTCGGCGGACGGTTTGACCCGCACCGACTCGTAACCGACCACCTGACTGCCATCGAACACCGGCGTTACATAGGCGTTCACCCAGTAATGATCACCGGTCTTGCAGCGATTCTTGACAATGCCCATCCATGGCAAGCCTTGTTTCAGTGTGCCCCACATGTGCGAAAACACCGCAGCCGGGACGTCGGGGTGACGAACCAGGTTGTGCGGCGCACGGATCAGTTCCTCACGCGAAAACCCGCTGATTTCGACGAAAGCGTCGTTGCAGTAGGTGATCACGCCTTTGGCGTCGGTTGTGGAAATCAACCGTTGCTGAGCCGGGAAAGTCCGTTCGCGTTGTGTAATGGGCTGGTTATTACGCATGGTTTTTCAATCCGCAAGGCTTTGAAAGGTTGTCGGCGGGGTCGGCGATTTGTTGAAGTTTTTTTTCATTTATAAGTACGGCGTCGCAAAACGGGGCTTGCTTCAACCCGCGAGCATCGGATAGGTGAACAGGCCGAAATGCAGCAGGTTCAGACCAAAGTGCGTGGCGATCGCTGCAGCAAGCCCGCCAAAACGATAGGCCAGACCATAGCCGACACCCGCCAGGCCCGCCAGCAACACCCATTGCCAGCCGGCGCCCACATGCACCAGGCCGAACAGCAGGGACGCGAGCAGCAGCGCGAGGTTTTCGCCGTAGGCCAGGTGTTTGAATTGCCGACTCAAGCCGCCCTGTATATAGCCGCGAAACAGCGCTTCTTCGACCAGCGTCACCAGCAGCAGGTTGTTCAGCACCCACAGCCACGCCTGATCCGGCCATTTCGGCGCCCAGGTGATCATGCCCAGCAACACCGCGCCGCCCAGCGCCAGGATCACGCTCAACGTCAGTGCCAGTGCGGTGGCGTAAACGGTCAGGCGCAACGAGCGCCGCGCGACGATCCACGGGCAGACCAGCAACAGCCAGAAGCCAATCAGCGGTTTGTCCAGATTCACGAACATCGAGAACGGCACGGCGTTGTCAGTGAAGCGCTGCGCCGGAATGGCCCGGCCGTTATAGAAGCCCGGCAGCCAGTGCATGGCCAGCGCCACGGCCAGCACGATAAACAGGCCATGACCGAGAAAGCGCCCGACCGGCACGGTTTGCTGGCGCACGGCGTAACCGGCGAAAACCAGCAGTGCGATGGAGATCAGCGCCAGCCAGCCGAGCTGGCCGAAGCTCAGCGCCAATCCGTAACCAAGGCTGAGAAGCCCGAGATAGAGCCATGGCAGAGCTGTCATGGAAAGTCCTTGTGCACGATTTGTGGACAGGCTTTCTACACGGGTGGGGGCGAGGGGACAAGTGAAGGTGCAGGGGGAAACCGGGACGCGGGCCCTGTGGGTTGATCCCCACAGGGCCTGTGCTACGCACGAATCAGCGCAGATTGAGCTTCGCCGCCGCGCGCTCGGTGATTTCCCGGCGCAGTTTCAGCGAAGGCGCTGCACGCTTGCGCGCCTCATCGACAATCCCGCTCGGCGCAGTGTCCGGGCTGCCCGAATCAAACGGCGGAGCCGGTGCATATTCCAGCTGCAACTGCACCAGTTGTGCCGTGTCGGCACCGACCAGTTCCTGCGCCAGTGTCAGGGCAAAATCGATCCCGGCCGTGATGCCGCCCCCGGTAAACAGATTGCCGTCACGCACCACCCGATCCTTCACCGGAATCGCGCCCAGTGTCGGCAGCAAATCGTGATACGCCCAGTGCGTAGTCGCCCGTTTGCCCTGCAACAGACCCGCCGCCCCGAGCACCAGCGAACCGGTGCACACCGACGTCACGTACCGCGCCTGCGCCGCTTGCGCCTTGATGAACGCCAGCGTCTGCTCGTCCTCCATCAACGGCCCGACCCCGGCGCCGCCGGGTACGCAGATCACATCCAGATCCGGGCAGTCCTCGAAGGTAGTGGTCGGTTTCAACACCAGCCCGGTGCTGGCGGTGACCGGCACCAGATCCTTCCAGACCAGATGCACCTGCACGTCCGGCAACGAGGCCAGCACGTCATACGGGCCGGTCAGGTCGAGTTGCTGCACCTGTGGAAACAACAGAAAACCGATCTGCAACGCCATGATTCATCTCCGTGAAAAGGGGTGGACGGCTTCACTGTAGGCGCGTAGGTTTTGGCGCATACGCCAATCAGCCCTCGAATTACGCCAAATGCCGAAAACCATCCACGTCCTCGCGTTCGCCAATGTGCAATTGCTCGATGTCACCGGGCCGTTGCAGGTCTTCGCCTCGGCCAACGACATCGCCCGCCAGCAGGGTTTGCCTGCGCCTTACGCGCCAACGGTGATTGCCAGCGGCGGTGGGGCGGTGAACTCGTCCGCCGGGTTGGCGATGCTGGCCGAACCACTGCCGAAACAGCCCAGCGATACCCTGATCATCGCCGGCGGCTGGGGCGTGTATGCGGCTTCCGAAGATGTCGAGTTGGTGAGTTGGGTGCGAGAGCACGCGAACGGCTGCCGACGCGTGGCCTCGGTCTGCACCGGCGCATTTCTGTTGGCCGCCAGTGGCTGGCTCGACGGTCGCCGGGTCGTCACCCACTGGACCCGCTGCGAGCAACTGGCACAGCAACACCCGCGCTTGCAGGTCGAACCGAATCCGATCTTCATCAACGACGGCCCGGTCTGGACCTCGGCGGGCGTCACCGCCGGCATCGACCTGGCGCTGGCCATGGTCGAAGACGACCTCGGTCGCGACATGGCCCTGGACGTCGCCCGGCAACTGGTGGTGTTCCTCAAGCGCCCGGGCGGGCAGTCGCAATTCAGCGTGACGCTGTCACTGCAAAAGCAGGGCAACCGTTTTGACGATTTGCACGCGTGGATTGCCGAACACCTGACCTGCGATCTGGGCATCCCGACGCTCGCCGAACAGGCCGGCATGAGCGAACGCAGTTTCGTGCGCCACTACCGCGCCGACACCGGCCAGACCCCGGCCCGTGCCATCGAACTGATCCGCGTTGAAACTGCGCGCCGGTTGCTGAGCGATACGGGATTGCCGATCAAACGGGTGGCGGCCAATTGTGGATTTGGCAGTGAAGAGACGTTAAGACGCAGTTTCCTGCGGGCCATGGGCGTGACGCCGCAGGCTTATCGGGAGCGGTTTTCGGTCAGTGCCGGAGCAGATCCAGTAATGCCTTGAGCGTCTCGTTCGGCGCTTCCTCGGGAATGTTATGCCCGACACCGGCCAGCACCCGCCGCTCGTAAATCCCTGTGAAGCGGTGTGCATCTTCATCGTCCTCCGGTGCCGGGCCGACGCCATCATCGGCACCGCACAGCGAAATCGTCGGAACGCTGATCACCGGTTGTTTCTCCAGCGCCTGCTCCATCCACTCCAGCGCCGGATCGCCCGGCGCATACATGAAGCGATGGCGATAAGAGTGAATCACCACCTCGACGAAATCCGGGTTGTCGAAGGCCGGTGCGCTCAGCGGATAACGCTCGGCGTTCCGCGCCCAGGTCGGTGACCACAACTGCCAGAGCAACTCGCACAGCGCCCGACGATTCTGCGTCAGTCCTTCAACGCCACGGGGCGTGTGGAAGTAGTACTGATACCAGAAACGATGCTCGGTCTCGGGATCCAACGGCTGGATTGAATTCGGAATGTCCTGCAGGTTATAGCCATCGCCCGTCACCAAACCGCGCACCCGCTCCGGAAACAGCGCCGCCACAATGCACGCCGCCCGACCACCCCAGTCATAACCGCACAACGTCGCTTGCTCGATACCCAGTGCGTCCATCAGATCCAGCAGATCCTGAGCCAGCGCTGCTTGCTGGCCGGAACGCAGCGTGTCCGGGCGGTTGAAACGGGTCGGCCCGTAGCCGCGCAGATACGGCACGATCACCCGGTAACCCTTGGCGGCGAGGGGCGGGGCGATTTCGTCGTAGGTGCGGGGGGAGTAGGGGAAACCATGAAGCAGGATGACCGGCGTGCCGTTTTCCGGGCCGTGATGCTCATAGGCGATGGTCAGACTTTCAGTCTTGCAAAACTGCATCACGGCTTGGGTCATACGGGATTCCTCAAGTTTCGGCTTCCGCCACCTGATTGAAATACTTGCTGCGATCCGGGGTAAACGTCACCACCATTTTCGTCCGCGAGCAGGTCATGACCCGCTCTGAACCCAGATCAATATCCAGATCTTCCCCGCGCAGCCCCTGCCACTGGGCAAGGTATTTCAACGATCCGTACTTTTCATTCTTCTTCAGGCTGCGACTGACGCCACCTTTCCAGCCCAGCACCGGCAGTTCGTCGGCGCTGCAGCGTTGGGCGAGGTCGGGGAAGCGGGCGGCGCGCTGGCGGCCGATTTCCCAGCATTTGATCAGGCCCTTGTCGGCGGCTTCCCACAGCTCGTCGCGGGTCAGGCCCGTGCGCAGAGGGGAATCGATGGGGCGGTGGATGCGTTGGCTCATTCTGGTTCCTTGAATCGGGTTTTTATTGGACAGCTCCGCTGTGCCCGTTGCGGTGGATGGTAGGGGGGGATGTAACAGCTGGCAACAAGGTATTTCGGGGTGTAAGTGCGAGTTGCGGGCCAAGCGTTACACGGGGTTGGCAGGTTTTTGTAGGCCTTGCCATCAACAAGTTGTATCGAAAGGAATCGATTGTGTGGGCCAGCCCTTCAACTGCAAGGCTCGGGAGTGTTTGCCGCTCGTAGGTGGGCATCCTACAAGCGGCGATTGGGGTTGAGATCTTTCTTACAGGCACTGGCGAATAAGGATGACTACGGCTGCCAGTAATTCTTCTCCCCACTCAACTTGCGATCGAGAAAACTCGCCGCACTGATCAGCGCCAGATGCGTCAATGCCTGAGGCGTATTGCCCAGATGCCGGCCACGGTTGTCGAATTCCTCCGCGTACAACCCCAGCGGATTGGCATAACGCAGCAGTTGCTCGAACTCCAGATGGGCCTTTTCCAGTTGCCCGGCCCTTGCCAGACATTCCACGTACCAGAACGAGCACGCGGCGAAGGCGCCCTCGGTGCCGGACAAGCCGTCGATCCCCGAATCGTCATTGCGATAGCGGTAAACCATGCCGTCGCGCACCAGATGCTTCTCGATGGCCTCCAGCGTCGCGAGCCAGCGCGGATCCTTGGCGCTGACGAAACGCACCAGCGGCATCAGCAACATCGAACCGTCCAGCGCGGTGCCGCCCTGGTATTGCACGAAGTGCCCGCGCTCTTCGTTCCAGAAGTTGTCCCAGATGTCGGCGTGGATTGCCTGGCGGGTCTGGTCCCAGCGGGCGAACGGCGCCGGCAGCGAGCGTTTCGAGGCTAGGCGGATCGCCCGGTCCAGCGCCACCCAGCACATCAGCCGCGAGTGCAGAAAGTGATGTTGCTCACCGCGCATTTCCCAGATGCCTACATCCTTGGTCTGCCAGGTCTCACAGACCTGATCGACCACTTCCATCACATGTTTCCAGCCTTCGTGGGAAATCGCGTCGCCGTACTTGTTGACCAGATAAACGGCGTCCATCAGTTCGCCGAAGATATCCAGTTGAATCTGGTCGTAGGCGCCATTGCCGATGCGCACCGGTTTTGCGCCGCCATGCCCGGACAAATGCGTGAGTTCGGTTTCCGGCAGTTCCTGGCGGCCGTCGATGGCGTAGAGGATGTTCAGTTTCATCGGCTGGCCACTGCAATCGCTGACCCGCCCGCGCAGCCAGCGCATGTAGCCGTTGGCTTCGTCGACAAAGCCCAGGCGCATGAAGGCGTAAACGGTGAAGGAGGCATCGCGGATCCAGGTGTAGCGATAGTCCCAGTTGCGCTCGCCGCCGGGGGTTTCCGGCAGGCCGAACGTGGCGGCGGCGAGGATTGCGCCGTGCTGGCGTGAGGTCAGCAACTTCAGGGCCAGGGCCGAGCGGTTGACCATTTCCCGCCAGCGCCCGCGATAGTTGGACTGGCCGATCCAGTCGCGCCAGAACTTCAGCGTGCGCTCGATGCACAGCTTGGCGGCTCCTTCGGCAAAACGCGGATCGTCGCTGGCGCCGAGCATGAACGCTGCCGTTTCATCCTGCTTGAGGGTGAATTGCCCGATTGCCGCATCGTGATCGACGCTCAAGGCTTGATCTGAGGCCAGCCGCAGTGTCGGCTGCCCGCTGGCGCTGAACAGCACATCCTTCTTGTCGATTGCGGCGTGAGTTTCAGCGCGGGCATAGTCATGCCGGACGGCGCAACGCAGATGAAACGTTGCCTGCCCACTGACCACTCGAACCCGGCGGATCAAAACCGGTAATGCCTCATCGTTGTCGCCAATGGGCAGCAGATCGGTGATTTCCACCACGGCGTGATCGCTCAGCCAGCGGGTCTGCAAAACGTTGGTATCCGGCAAATAAATCTGCTCGCGGCGGGCATCGGGCAGGTCCGGGGCCAACTGGAAAATCCCCGCATCGGGCGTGTCCAGCAGCGAACAGAAAATCGATGGGCTGTCGAACTCCGGCCAGCAGAAGAAATCCACGCTGCCCTTGTCATTGACCAGCGCCGCACTGCGCATGTCGCCAATGATGCCGTGGGCGTCGATGGGGCTTTGTCGTTCGGAAGGATGCTCAGCCATTGCCACGGAACTCCGGATAGAGGCTCATGCCGCCGTCGATGAACAGGGTGGTGCCGACGATGTAGTCGGAGGCATCGGAGGCGAGGAACACCACCGCGTTGGCCACGTCCTCGACATCGCCGATGCGCCCGTAAGGGATGAGTTTGAGCAAAGCCTGGCCGGCGTCGCCTTCGGTGGCCTCTTTATTGATCGCCGTGCGAATCGCTCCCGGCGCGATGCCGTTGATGCGGATTCGCTGGTGGCTGACTTCCTGGGCCAGGGTCTGCATCAACTGATCAACGCCGCCCTTGGACGCCGCGTAGTTCACGTGCCCGGCCCACGGAATGCGCTGGTGCACCGAGCTCATGTGGATGATCTTGCCGGCGGCCCGGGACACGCCTTCGCGAATACCCTGGCGATTGAAGATCCGCAGCGCGGCGCGCGCGCAGAGGAACTGGCCGGTAAGGTTGACGCCGATCACCGTGTTCCAGTCGGCCAGCGACATATCCACAGCCGCCGCGTCTTTTTGCAGGCCGGAATTGGCCACCAGAATGTCCAGCGTGCCGAAGGCGTCGAGGGTCTGCTGGAACAGTCGCTCCACATCCTCTTCCTTCGAAACATCGGCACCGATGGCGATGGCCTGGCCACCGTCGGCGACGATCTGCCGGGCCAGCGCTTCGGCGGGATCGGCCTGACGGTTGTAGTTGATGACGACGGCGGCACCGGCGGCGGCCAGGGCTTTGGCGGCGCCGTGGCCGATGCCGGAACTGGCGCCGGTGACCAGTGCCACCTGGCGAGCGAGGGAAATCTGCATGCAGGGTCGCGCCTTGGGTTGAGGGCTTACTTAGCTGACTGGCGGCCGGCGGCGAGAGTTCATCCGCGTACATGAAATGATCGACAGCTTTGCAGCCCAGCGATTGGCCTTGCACGCATTGGGGACTTCACATTCCACCAACAATTCCTCGCTTTCGCGCCCCTCGGGCTTTGTGGCAAGTTGGCCGCCCCTGATGAGGCAACAAACGATGGCAAACCCTTACCGCGAACTGTTCAACGCCCCCGGCGCCCGGGCCTTTGTGATGGCCGGGATGATCGCGCGCATGCCGATTTCCATGACTGGCATCGGCGTGATCACTATGCTTTCGCAGTTGACCGGCGGCTATGCGCTGGCCGGTGGCGTGGCGGCAACCTTCGCCTTGGCCACGGCATTCTGTGCGCCGCAGGTGTCGCGACTGGTGGACCGTTACGGTCAGGGGCGGATTCTGCCGGTGTCGGCGCTGATCGGTGGCGGGGCGTTGCTGATGTTGCTGCTGTGCACCCGTTTGCAGGCGCCGAACTGGACGCTGTTCGTCTGCGCCGCGCTGGCCGGTTGCATGCCGAGCATGTCGGCGATGGTGCGGGCGCGCTGGACGGAAATCTATCGCGGCCAGCCGCAATTGCAGACCGCGTATGCGCTGGAGTCGGTGCTCGATGAAGTCTGCTTCATTGTCGGGCCGCCGCTGTCGGTGGGGCTGTGCGTCGGCGTGTTTCCTGAAGCCGGGCCACTGGCGGCGCTGATAATGCTGGCGATCGGCGTGACGGCATTCGTCGCCCAGCGCGGCACCGAGCCGCCGGTGCATCCGCATGAATCGCATCATCAGGGCTCGATCATTCGTTCCACCGACGTGCAATGGCTCCTGTTGTTGATGGTCGCCATGGGCATGATCGTCGGCGTGGTCGATGTGGTCAGCGTCGCGTTCGCCCAGCAGCAGGGGCAACCGGCGGCGGCGAGCATCGTGTTGTCGGTGTATGCCATCGGTTCCTGCCTGGCCGGCATTGCGTTCGGGGCGATGCGCTCGAAGCTGCCGTTGCCGCGCCTGTTCCTTTACGGCGGTCTAGCGACGGCGGTGACCACGCTGCCGCTGTTGCTGGCGACCAACATCTTCGGCCTGGCCGTGGCAGTGTTCATTGCCGGGCTGTTCTTCTCGCCGACCCTGATCGTGGCGATGGCATTGATCGAACGCATCGTGCCGCCGGCCAAACTCACCGAAGGCCTGACCTGGCTGGTGACCGGCCTGAGCATCGGCGTGGCCATCGGCGCTGCCGGTTCCGGCGCGCTGGTGGATGCGTTCGGCGCCCGCAGCGGGTTCTGGCTGGCGATAGTGGCCGGGGCGGTGGTGCTGGCGTCGGCGGTGCAGAGTTTCCGTCACTTGAAGTGATCGACGCAGCAGACTAATTCCCGAAGTACCTCATCCGTTCTCTTTTACAGATAACCCATTGAGGTAAACGCGGTGACAAAGCTGACACTGCTGTGCCTGCCCTATTCGGGCGCCAGCGCCATGGTCTACAGCCGCTGGCGGCGCCAGTTGCCGTCGTGGATGCAACTGCAACCGGTGGAGTTGCCCGGGCGCGGCGCGCGCTACGACGAACCCCTGCAAATCGACATGCGGGCGCTGGCCCGGCAACTGGCCCGTGAACTCAAACCCACATTGCAAACGCCGTACGCGTTGTTCGGGCATAGCCTGGGCGCGCTGCTGGCGTGTGAGCTGGCCCATGCCTTTCGCGATCTTGGCGCGCCCGAAGCGGTGGCGCTGTTCGCTTCCGGCACGGCTGCCCCGAGCATGCGCAGCGATTACGACCGCGGTTTTGCCGAGGCGCGCAGTGACGAAGAATTGATCGACCAGTTGCGCACCTTTCAGGGCACCAGCGAAGAAGTGTTGGCCAACCAGGAGCTGATGAGCCTGACCCTGCCGGTGCTGCGTGCCGATTTCATGATGTGCGGCCGCTTCACGCCGGTGGAACGGCCACTGCTCAATTGCCCGGTGCATGTGCTGGGCGGCAAGGAAGACCGGGCGACCACCGAACAATTGATCGGTTGGAGCAAAGAGACCCTTGGCAGCTTCTCGGTGGACATGATGACCGGTGGGCACTTCTTCATTCATGAACATGAAGCCCGGGTCATCCGCACGCTCAAGAGTCACCTGGAAGTCCATCACCGGCGCCATGTGCTGTCGGCGGCACCGGCGCTGTGAAGCGCGGTTCACCTATCGAGTGTTTTGAGGAGGCCAGTCATGGCTGTTGCTGAGGGATTTTCCGTCCGTCCGTTGTTGCCGCAACGCGGTCGCCTGCCGCTGCTGGTGGAGGCGAGCGATGCCGATACGGATCTGCTGGCGGTGTTCGATGAGCTGAAAGAACTGGTGGATGAGCATTTGCTGCGCGATGGCGGCCTGCTGTTTCGCGGGTTCCGCCTGGATGGCGCGGAGCGCTTTCGCGAATTCGCCGCGAGCTTCGGCCATCCATTGTTGAACTACGAGTTTGGCTCCACGCCACGCACCAACGTGACCCAGGGCGTGTACACCTCCACCGAGTACCCGGCGCACCAGAGTATTCCGCTGCACAACGAGCAGGCCTACTCCCGGGACTGGCCGATGAAGATCTGGTTCTACAGCATGATCGCGGCCAGATCCGGTGGTGAAACGCCGATTGCCGACAGTCGCGAAGTGTATCGGCGGATTCCGGTAGCGATCCGCGAACGCTTCGTCAGCAAGGGCCTGATGTACGTGCGCAATTTCGGCAACGGCCTGGATGTGGCCTGGGAGGATGTGTTCAACACCGACGACCAGGCTGAAGTCGAAGCCTATTGCCAGGCCCACGGCATCATCTGCGAATGGAAGGACGACGGAGAACTGCGCACCCGCCAGACCTGTCAGGCCGTGGCGCAGCATCCGGTCACCGGGGACATGGTCTGGTTCAATCAGGCGCACCTGTTCCACATTTCCAACCTGCAACCGGAAGTGCGCGAGAGTCTGCTGGACATCGTCGATGAAGAGGACTTGCCGCGTAACGTCTATTACGGCGATGGCTCGCCCATTGAAGATGAGGTCCTGAGCCAGATCCGCGCGGTACTTGATGAATGCGCCATCAGTTTCCCGTGGCAGGAAGGTGATGTGCTGATGCTCGACAACATGTTGTCGGCTCATGCCCGTTCGCCGTTCGAAGGCCCGCGCAAGGTCATCGTCGCCATGGCCGAGGGGCATTCGCAGGACGCGCTCTGAAGGGGCGCGCCGCTTGAGTGACAGGGTGCCGAAGCCGGTTCTGTACCGGCTTCGGCATTTGCGTGTCGATCCCTTTGGTTATCGCCCGGGGATTGCCCGGCCCCGCTAAATCATTGCGTTTGTCATTCGTTCTTGTTGATACGACCGGGCCTCCTGGTCACGCCGCCGATCAGCAAGGACCCAATGCATGAATGCCGCAGACGCACAGAAACTAGCCCGCCGCTTTATCGAATTGCCTCAGGACAAACGCCGTTTGTTCCTCGCCGGCATGGCCCGTGAAGGGATCAATTTTGCGCAGCTGCCCATGACCGCCTGCATCGGCGTCGCCGAGCGCGACGGCCTGTCCTATGCCCAGCAGCGGATGTGGTTTCTCTGGCAGATGGACCCGCAAAGTGCCGCCTACAACCTGCCGATGGCCGTGCGCCTGAGCGGTGAGTTGCAGCCCGAGGCGCTGGAGCAGGCGTTCAGTCGGTTGGTGGCGCGGCATGAGTGCCTGCGCACGACGTTCGGGCAGGAGGGCGAACAAGCCTTCCAGAAAGTCGCCGAACCGCAGCCCGTCAAGCTGACCCTCACTGACCTGAGCGTGTTGCCTGAAGAACAACGCTGGCCGCTGGCTCGGCAGCACATGATGGCCGAGGCCACGCAAGCCTTCGACCTGGAAAACGGGCCGTTGCTGAGCCTGCGCCTGTTGCGGCTGGACGCGCAGGAACACGTGCTGTTGCTGACGCTGCACCACATCATCGCCGACGGCTGGTCGATGAACATTCTCATCGATGAATTCATGCGCACCTACGCAGCGCTGGTGGCGGGAACGGAGCCGCAATTGCCGCCGATCACCGTGCACTACCGCGACTACGCGCTGTGGCAACGCAGTTGGCTGGAGGCGGGTGAGGGCGAGCGTCAGCTCGACTACTGGCGTGCGCAACTGGGCGACGAACACCCGGTGCTTGAGCTGCCGACCGATCGCGCCTATCCGGCCCAGGCCAGTCACCGTGGCGCGCGTCTGGAAACGGTGATCGACGCGGGCCTGCGGCAGGAACTGAAAAACCTCGCACAACGTCAGGGCGTGACCCTGTTCGTGGTCTTGCTGGCGGCGTTCAAGACCTTGTTGCATCGCTACAGCGGCCAGACCGACATCCGCGTCGGCGGCCTGATTGCCAACCGTACCCGCAGTGAAACCGAAGGCCTGATCGGCTTCTTCGTCAATACGCAGATCCTGCGCAGCGTGGTCACTGCCAATACCCGTTTTGCCGATCTGTTGCAGAGCGTGCGCCAGGCCGCCGCCGGCGCGCAGTCCCATCAGGACCTGCCGTTCGATGCCCTGATCGAAGCGCTGCAACCAGCCCGCAGCCAGAGTCACAACCCGCTGTTCCAGGTGATGTTCAACCATCAGCCGCTGGTGACGGATTTGCAGCAGGCGCAACTGACGGCCGGCTTGCAGGTCGGTTACCTGACCGAGGAACAACTGACCGGCAGTGGTCGTGAGCATGCGGCCACCAGCGACCTGATGCTCGATACCCGGGAAGAGGGCGAGCAATTGTTCGCCGCGTTCACCTACGCCACCGACATTTTCGACGCGTCCACCATTGCCGCGCTGGCCGGGCACTGGCGCAACGTGCTGGTATCGGTCTGCCGCGATCCGCAGCAGTTGATCGGCGAGGTTTCGATGCTGGCCGCTGCCGAACGCGAAGGCCTGATTCAGGTCGCCGAAACCAGCCCTCCACAGGCCAGCATTCAGGCCCTGTTCGAAGCCCAGGTGGCGCGTACGCCCGAGGCATTGGCGGTGGTTCTGGCGAACGAGTCGGCGCCTTCGATCAGCTATACCGAACTGAATCAACGCAGCAATCGTCTGGCCCACCAACTGCGCGCCCGGGGTGTCGGCCCGGACGTGCTGGTCGGCGTGGCGCTGGGGCGTTCGCTGGAACTGGCGGTCGCCTTGCTCGGCGTGCTCAAGGCCGGTGGCGCCTATGTGCCGCTGGACCCGCAAACCCCGCCCGAGCGCCTGCGTCATGTGCTCGACGACAGCGGGCTGAAACTGTTGTTGACCGACCGCCAGACACTGGCCGCTCTGCCAACCCTCGACGGCGTGGAAAGCCTGTGCCTGGACACGCTGCCGGACAGCGGCGCCAGCGACAATCTGCCGGTGACCGTCGCGCCGCAAAACCTGGCGTACGTGATCTACACCTCCGGTTCGACCGGCCGGCCCAAAGGCGTGGCGATCAGTCACGCCGCCCTGAGCGAGTTCATCGAGCGCGCCATCGACTACAGCGACCTGCGCGAAGGCGACCGGGTGCTGCAGTTCGCGACCAGCAGTTTCGACGGGTTCGTCGAGCAGTTTTTCCCGCCGCTGTGCCACGGTGCCGGCGTGGTGCTGCGCGACGCGCGTCTGTGGGACAGCGCGACATTGCATCAAGCCATCCTCGAACACGGCATCACCCTGGCCGACTTGCCGGCGGCGTACTGGTATTGGCTGGTGCAGGAATACGCGGCCAATCCGCCGCCGCACTTCGGTGCGCTGCGCCAGATTCACGTGGGCGGCGAGGCCATGGCGGTGGACGGTCTGCGTCTGTGGCAACAGGCCGGGCTGGGTCATGTGCGCCTGCTCAATACCTACGGGCCGACCGAGGCCACGGTGGTGTCGACCATCCATGACTGCTCGACGCTCACCGCAGACGCCGTGTCGTGGCGTGGCATCCCGATTGGCCATGGCCTGGCTGGCCGTCGCCTGTACGTGCTCGACGATGATTTGAACCTGCTGCCGCAAGGCGCGGTGGGCGAGCTGTACATCGGCGGCCCGGGCCTGGCGCGGGGTTATCACCGCCAGCCGATGCTGAGCGCCGAACGTTTCATCGCCGATCCGTTTGCCCATGGCGAACGCCTGTATCGCACCGGGGATCGTGCCCGTTTGCGCGCCGATGGTGCCGTGGAGTACGTCGGTCGGGTCGACCATCAGGTGAAGATCCGTGGCTTCCGCATCGAGCTGGGCGAGATCGAGTCGCGCCTGCAGCAATGCCCGGGCATCCGCGAGGCGGTGGTGCTGGCCTTGCCGCTGAACGGCAGTCAGCAATTGGTGGCGTATCTGGTGGTCGAGCAGGACGTGCTGGAGGGCGTGGCCGGGCAGTCGGCGTTCCGTCAGCAGATCAGGACGGCGCTGCAAGCCAGGCTGCCGGACTACATGGTGCCGGGCCATCTGCTGCTGTTGGCGCAATTGCCGTTGACCCCGAGCGGCAAGCTCGACCGCAAGGCCTTGCCGGCGCCGGACGTGGATCAATTGCAGGTCGACTACCGGGCCCCGCAATCGGACATCGAACAAGCCCTGGCGCAGATCTGGGCGGATGTCCTGCAAGTGCCCCGGGTCGGGCTCGACGATCACTTCTTCGAACTCGGCGGCCATTCGCTGCTGGCGGCCCAGGTGATCGGCCGCATCAAGAAACAACTGAACGTGGTGTTGCCGCTGCGCAACCTGTTCGAACAACCGTTGCTCGGCGATCTGGCTCAGGCGGTGGCACAGCTGGCCGAGGGTGCAACGGATAACGACTGGTCCGACATGGACCTGTTCATGAATGAATTGGAAGGAGAAGAAGTATGAGCGGCAACATGGCGGAACGCATCGCTAAAAGGTTCGTCGGTTTGCCGCTTGAGCAGCGCCGGCAGTTTCTGGCGAAGCTGCGCGAAGAGGGCAAGGACTTCAGCCTGTTGCCGCTGCCGGTCAGTCGTCACGACTGTGCGCAGATCCCGTTGTCGTTCGCCCAGCAGCGCCTGCTGTTTCTCTGGCAGCTCGAACCGCAGAGCGCCGCGTACAACATGGCCGCCGGCCTGCGCTTGAAAGGGCGTTTGGACGAGTCGGCGCTGACCCGCTCGCTGGATCACCTGATGGCGCGTCATGAAGTGCTGCGCACGGTGTTTCGCACCGACGGTGACCAGCCGCATCAGGTGATTCTCGAATCCCAGGGCGTCGCGCTGGAACGCATCGATTTGACCGGTGTTGCCGCGCAGGAACGTGAGCAGGCCCTGGCCGAGCAAGTGCAGGAGGTGACGGCGCAGCCGTTCGATCTGCGTCATGGTCCGCTGTTGCGCGCCAGTCTGTTTTGCCTGGCCGACGATGAATTCGTGCTGGTGGTGAGCATGCATCACATCGTCTCCGACGGCTGGTCGATGGACGTGATGGTCAAGGAATTCGTGCAGTGCTATCAAGCGTTCAGCCTGGAGCGCGAGCCACAATTGCCGGAACTGGCCTTGCAATACGCCGACTACGCCATCTGGCAGCGACGTTGGCTGGAAGCCGGCGAGGGCGAACGTCAGCTCGACTACTGGCGCGGGCAACTGGGCGAGGAACATCCGCTGCTGGAGGTCGCCCCGGACTTCGCTCGACCGCTGACCCAGAGCTTTGAAGGCCGGACCCTGAGCTTCGATTTCGGCGCGGACTTGTCGCGTCAGCTCAACGGCTTCGCCCGTGCGCAAGGCATCAGTCTGTTCATGCTGGTGCTCGCCGGTTTCTCGTTGTTTCTGTCGCGTCAGGCCGGGGAGCGTGACATCCGCGTCGGCGTGCCCAATGCCAACCGTAGCCGCGCCGAAGTCGAAGGGCTGATCGGTTTCTTCGTCAACACCCAGGTGCTGCGCTGCGAGGTGGACGAGCGGGGCAGTTTCGAGGACCTGCTGGCGCGGGTGCGCGAGGCATCGTTTGGCGCCCAGGCTCATCAGGAGCTGCCGTTCGAACAACTGGTGGACGAACTGATCGCCGAACGCACGCTGGGACATAACCCGTTGTTCCAGGCCAAGTTCAACCAGAACGTCGGCATGCAGAAACAACGCTCGATGGCGCTGCCGGGCCTGAGCGTGGCGGAATACCCGCTGGACAAGGACGGCACCCACTTCGATCTGGCGCTGGACATCACCGACGACGGCACGCTGATCCACGGCCAGATGACCTACGCCAGCGACCTCTATCAGCACGCGACCGTTGAAGGATTTGTCCCGGCGTTGCTCGGGTTGTTCGGTGCATTGCTGAAAGCACCAAAGGCGCCGTTGCACACGGTGGCGACGATTTCGCCGGACGCTCTGGTGGCACCGTGCGAACCGGCATTGCCGGTGCTGCAGCACTGGGCGCGCGAAGTTGCGCGCCAGCCGCAGGCAATGGCCGCCCGTGACCTGAACGGCGGGCTGAGCTTTCAGGCACTGGATCAGGCAGCCAATCGCCTCGCTCATCATCTGCTGACCCAAGGCGCGGTCGCCGGTCAACCGGTGGCCGTGCTGCTGGAGCGTTCGCTCGACTGGCTGACCTGCGTGCTGGCGATCTTCAAGGCCGGAGCGGTGTACATGCCGCTGGACGTCAAGGCACCGACGGCGCGCTTGCAGCAGATGCTCGGCGCTGCCAAGGCTCGGGCAGTGGTGTGTGCAGAGGGGGATTTGCGGGTTTCGGAACTGGCGGTCGCCGGTTGTCAGGGGCTGGCGTTCGATGCGACGCAATGGCAACAGCAACCAGTGACGGCCCCGGTCTGCGCGTTGTCGGCGCAATCCCCGGCCTATGTGATTCACACTTCCGGCTCCACCGGCCAGCCCAAGGGCGTGCTGGTCAGCCACGGCGCGTTAGCCAGCTATGTGCGCGGGGTGCTGGAGCGTCTCGAACCGACGCCGGACACCAGCATGGCGCTGGTCTCCACCATTGCGGCAGACCTGGGTTTCACCGTGCTGTTCGGCGCGTTGTGTTCCGGCCGCTTGCTGCATGTATTGCCGGAAGAACTGGGCTTCGATCCCGATCGTTTCGCCGAGTACATGGCCAGCCATCGGGTGGGCATGCTGAAGATCGTTCCGGGGCATCTGGCCGCGCTGCTGCAGGCATCCCGCGCGGCAGACGTGCTGCCGGAGCAGGCGCTGATCGTCGGCGGCGAAGCCTGTTCGCCGGCGCTGGTGGAGCGTGTGCGGCAACTCAAGCCGGGCTGCCGGATCATCAACCACTACGGCCCGAGCGAAACCACCGTGGGCGTGCTGGCCCATGAAGTCGGCTCGCTGGAAACCGGTGTGCGCAGCGTGCCGGTCGGCACGGCGCTGGCCGGGGCTCATGTGTATTTGCTCGACGATGTGCTCAACAGCGTGGCCGATCAGGTTGCGGGTGAGCTGTATATCGGCGGTGACAGTGTCGCCCTCGGCTATCTCGGTCAACCGGGGCTGACGGCCGAACGTTTCGTGCCTGATCCGTTCGGGCTGGCCGGTGCGCGGGTATATCGCAGCGGCGACCGGGTGCGCCGCAATCGCCGGCAGGCGGTGGAATTCATCGGTCGCGCCGACGATCAGGTCAAGGTGCGCGGCTATCGGGTGGAGCCGGCGGAAGTCGCCCGGGTGCTGCTCGGTCTGGACGGTGTCAGCGAAGCGGCGGTGCTTGCACTGGCGATGGATGACGACCCGGCACGCCTGCAACTGGTGGCCTGGTGTGTGCCAACGGCGGGCGCAGCGTTGACGCCCGAAAACCTGCGCGAACAACTGCAAGCCTGTCTGCCGGATTACATGGTGCCGGCGCAGATTGTCGTGCTGGAGCAATTGCCGCTGACGGCCAACGGCAAACTGGACAAGCGCGCCTTGCCGGTGCCGGGTGTGGTGACGCAGCGTTATGTTGCGCCGGTGGGCGAGGTCGAGGAAAAACTCGCGGCAATCTGGGCCGATGTGCTCAAGCTTGAGCGTGTGGGCAGCACTGACAACTTCTTCGAATTGGGCGGGGACTCGATCCTCAGCCTGCAAATCATTGCCCGGGCCAAGCGTCAGGGCATCAAGCTGAGCCCCAAGCAACTGTTCGAGAAACAGACCGTCGGCCAATTGGCGGCAGTGGCCAAGCTGATCGAAGCCAAACCTGTGGCGGCGCCGCAAAAGGTCGGCGGGCAACTGGCATTGCTGCCGATTCAGGCACGCTTCTTTGAAACCCCGATCGCCCGGCGCGAGCACTGGAACCAGTCGCTGATGCTGCAACCGCAGGTGCCGCTCGATGCCGGACATTTGCAAGCCGCCCTGGCGGCCGTGGTCGAGCAGCATGATGCGCTGACCTTGAATTTCCAGGCGTCGGGCGATGGGTGGCAGGCCACTTTCCAGACGCAACGCGACCCCGAACGGCTATGGGTGCGCGAGCTGGACAACCTGGAGCAACTGACCGAGCTGGCGGATCTGGCGCAGCGCAGCCTGGACCTGCAACAAGGGCGATTGCTGCGTGCGGTGCTGGCGAATCTGCCGGGCGGTGAGCAACGCCTGTTGCTGGTGATCCATCACCTGGTGGTCGATGGCGTGTCCTGGCGCATCCTGCTGGAGGATCTGCAATCCGCTTACGCCGCACTGGCCGCCGGCCAACCGCTGGTGTGGCCGGGCAAGAGCAGCTCGCTGCAGAGCTGGGCCGAACATCTGCATCGTTATGGGCAGAGTGAAGGGCTGAACGCGGAGCGCGCGTACTGGCTGAAAACCCTGAGCGACGGCGACGCCGAGTTGCCACGGGACTTTGCCCAGGACGTGCAGACTCAGCAACAGGCGCAACGCGTCAGTTCACGCCTGAACCAGGCATTGACCCACAAGTTGCTCAAGGTGGCACCGGCCGCCTACCGCACGCAGATCAACGATCTGTTGCTCACTGCGCTGGCACGGGTGTTGTGCGACTGGAGCCGGCAGCCGTCGGTGCTGATTCAGCTGGAGGGGCATGGTCGCGAAGACCTGTTCGACGACCTCGATCTGAGCCGTACCGTGGGCTGGTTCAGCAGCCTGTTCCCGGTACGTCTGACGCCGCAGGCGGCGCCGGGCGAATCGCTGTGCGCGATCAAGGAACAACTGCGCGCCGTGCCGGGCAAAGGCATCGGCTATGGCGTGCTGCGCTATCTGAGTAACGCGACCGAGCTGCGCTCATTGGCGCCACCACGGGTGACGTTCAACTACCTGGGGCAGTTCGACGGCGATTTCAGTGCCGCCGAGGGTGCGCTGTTCGTGCCGTCCGGTGAAAGCACCGGGGCCAATCAGGACGCTGCGGCGCCGCTGGGCAACTGGCTGAGCATCGACGGTCAGGTGTATGGCGGCGAGCTGGAACTGACCTGGACGTTCGGTGCGCAGATGTACCGCGTCGAAACGATGCAGGCGCTGGCCGACGCTTACCGGGTCGAGCTGGAACGCCTGATCGAGCACTGCTGCGACAGCGGCCACGCTGGCGTCACGCCGTCGGATTTCAGTCTGGCGACCCTGACTCAGGCGCAACTTTCGGCACTGCCAATCTCGGCCCGGGAAATCAGCGATCTGTATCCGTTGTCACCGATGCAGCAGGGCATTCTGTTCCACAGCCTCAACGATCCCGACAGTCCGGCGTACACCAACCAGTTGCGGGTCGACGTGCAGCATCTGCAGGTCGAGCGGTTCCGTCAGGCCTGGCAGCAGACCCTCGACGCCCACGACATTCTGCGCACGGCGTTTGTCTGGCCGGGCGATGCCGCTGCGGCGGTGCAAGTGGTTCGCCAGAACGTGCAGATGCCATGGAGCGTGCAGGACTGGCGTGGCCGCAACGATCTCGACAGCGCTCTGGAGCAACTGGCCGGCGACGATCTGGCCAACGGTTTCGAGCTGACCGGTGCGCCGCTGTTGCGGGTGGCCCTGGTGCGTACGGACGAGTCGACGCATCACCTGATCTACACCTGTCACCACATCCTGATGGACGGCTGGAGTACTTCGCAGTTGTTCGGCGAGGTGTTGCAGCGTTACGCGGGCATGAGCCCGGCCAGCGCTCAGGGGCGTTACCGCGATTACATCGAATGGCTGGGCCAGCGTGATCAGCCGGCCAGTCAGGCGTTCTGGAAACAGGCGCTGGCCGAGCTTGAAGAGCCGACGCGACTGGCCAGTGCCGTGCCTGCGCCGCTGGCCGGCGCCAGCGGTTATGCCGATCACCAGCATGTGTTCAGCGAGCAACTGACGGCAGATCTGAATCGCTTCGCACGGGAGCAGAAAGTTACCTTCAATACCCTGGTGCAAGCGGCGTGGCTGGTGCTGTTGCAGCGCTATACCGGTCAGGATCACGTGGCCTTCGGTGCCACGGTCGCCGGTCGCCCGACCGATTTGCCCGGCGTCGAACAGCAGATCGGCCTGTTCATCAATACCTTGCCGGTGGTGGCCGCGCCGTCCGCCGACCTGTCGGCGGAACAGTGGTTGCAGCAGGTGCAGGGCCTCAACCTGGCGCTGCGTGAACACGAGCACACGCCGTTGTATGACATTCAGCGCTGGGCCGGACTTGGCGCCGGGGCGTTGTTCGACAGCATTCTGGTGTTCGAGAACTATCCGATGGCCGAAGCCCTGCAACAGGGGCCGGACACCGGTCTGGTGTTCTCGGCGATCCGCCGACAGGAGCAGACCAACTACCCGTTGACGCTGGTGGCGGTCACCGGTCGCGAGTTGAGCCTGGGTGTCAGTTACGATCAGGCCCTGTTCGATGCTGCGACGATCGTTGATCTGAGCCAACAGCTCGAACGCCTGCTGCGCCAGTTCCTCGACAACGCCACCCAAGCACTGGGCGCGCTGCAATTGCTCGACGACTCGCAGCGCGAGCAAGCGATCGCCTGGGGCAAGGCTGACGTCACGGCGCTGGCGCCGCGCACGGTGCTGGAATTCATCGAAGAACGCGTCGCGCAACGACCCGACGCACCGGCGGTGGTGTATGCCGAGCAGCAGATCGACTATCGCGCGCTCGACCAGCGGGCCAATCGTCTGGCGCACAAGCTGCAAACGCTGGGCGTGGGGCCGGAAGTGCGGGTCGGCGTGTGCATGCGCCGCACGCCGGACATGCTGGTGGCGCTGCTGGCGATCCTCAAGGCCGGTGGCGCCTATGTGCCGCTGGACCCGGACTACCCGCAGGAGCGTTTGCTGCACATGCTCGACGACAGCCGTGCGGCGGTGCTGCTGACCGAGCCGGCGGCGCAGGCGATGCTGCCCGAGACATTGAGTGCCCGGGTGGTGCTGGTGGAGGCGGGCGAGCAGTGGCTGGCCGGTTATCCCTCCAGCGCGCCGGTGGCCGGTATCACCGGGCAGAACCTGGCCTATGTCATCTACACCTCGGGCTCCACCGGCAAGCCGAAAGGCGTCGCCATCAGCCACGCCAACCTCTCGGCGTTGATCCAGTGGTCGCAAGGGGTCTACCGCGAGGAACAATTGCGCGGCGTGCTGGCCTCGACTTCGATCTGCTTCGACCTGTCGGTGTGGGAGATCTTTGTCACCCTGGCCAGCGGCGGCTGCATGGTGCTGGCGGACAACGCGCTGGCCCTGGCGGACTTGCCGGCCCGGGAACGGGTCACGCTGATCAATACGGTGCCGTCGGCGATTGCCGCGCTGCAACGGGCGGGGCAGATTCCGGCGTCGGTCACGACCATCAACCTGGCCGGTGAACCGCTGAAGCAGAGCCTGGTGGACACCCTGTATGCGACCACGGCGGTCCGGCAGGTCTACGACCTGTACGGGCCGTCGGAAGACACGACCTATTCGACGTTCACCCTGCGCACCGCGCAAGGTCAGGCCAATATCGGCCGGCCGCTGGCCAACACCGTGGCGTACCTGCTCGACACTCAGCTGAACGTATTGCCGGCCGGCGTAGCTGCCGAGCTGTACCTCGGCGGTGCCGGCGTGACCCGGGGCTATCTGATGCGACCGGGCCTGACCGCCGAACGCTTCGTGCCCAACCCGTATGCCGGCAACGGCGAGCGGCTTTACCGCACGGGGGATCTGGTGCGCGAGGGCGCGGATGACAACATCGAGTACCTCGGACGTGCCGACCATCAGGTGAAGATCCGTGGCTTCCGTATCGAACTCAGCGAAGTCGAAGCGCGGTTGCTGGAGCAGGATGAAGTTCGCGAAGCGGTGGTGCTGGCCCAGGACGGCGCGGCGGGCAAGCTCTTGCACGGTTATGTCGTGGCGGCGCAAGCGGTGAGCGATCCGGCGGCGCTGATCGAACGTCTGCGCGGGGCATTGGCCAGTCGTCTGCCGGCGCACATGGTGCCCGGACATCTGCATGTGATCGAGGCGGTGCCGTTGACCCCGAACGGCAAGCTCGACCGCAAGGCGCTGATGGCCCTGGGTACCAGTCCGGCGCAGCAGCAATACGAAGCGCCGCAGACAGACCTGCAACGGGAAGTGGCGACGGTCTGGCAGGAGGTGCTGGAAGTCGAGCGCGTGGGCCTGGCGGACAACTTCTTCCAGCTCGGCGGCCATTCGTTGCTGGCGACGCTGGTGGTGACCCGGATCAAGGAGCGTCTGGGCGACAAGGTGCCGCTCAAGGAGCTGTTCGAAGCCGATACGCTGAAAGCGTTCTGCAACCGGATCGAGGCGCTGCGCGTCGAAATGTCGCCGGTTCAGGATGAATTGGCTAAATCCCTGGAGGCCCTCAAACGTCTATCCCTCGATGATCTGGAAAAACTGATTTCTTGAGAGGGAAAAACGCGTGCAAGAGTTAATCGAGTCGGTAGGACAACTTTCGGCTAAGCAAAGAAAGGCTCTGGCGGTTCTGCTCAAGCAGAAAGGCGTCAACCTCTTTGACATTGCCCCGGTTTTCAAGCGCACGGCCGAAGAGCCGCTGCTGCTGTCCTACGCCCAGCAGCGCCAGTGGTTTCTCTGGCAATGGGCGCCGCACAGCGCGGCCTACAACATTCCCACGGCCCTGCGCTTGCAGGGCCCGCTGAATGTGTCCGCGCTGGAGCGCAGCCTTCAGGCGCTGATCGAACGACACGAAACCTTGCGCACGGTGTTCTCCCAGGAATCCGAGCAACCGCTGCAAACGATCCTGCCGGCAGGGTCGTTTGCACTGGAGACTTACCCGCTGAGCCCTGAGCTGGCGAGCGACCCGGATGCCTCGATCCAGGCGTTCGTCCAGACCCAGAGCCAGAAGACTTTCGATCTGCAGCAAGGCCCGCTGTTGCGCGCGGCCCTGCTGCAGGTCAACCCCAACGACCATGTGCTGGTCCTGACCTTGCACCACATCGTCTCCGACGGCTGGTCGCTGCAAGTGATGATCGAAGAACTGGTGCAGCTGTATGCCGGTTTCAGCCTCGGTCACGACGCCGGCCTGCCGGCCCTGCCGATTCAATATGCTGACTACGCCTTGTGGCAGCGCCAGTGGATGGAGGCCGGCGAGCTGGCGCGGCAACTGGCGTACTGGCAGGAAAAACTCGGTGGCGAACAGCCGGTGCTGGAACTGCCGCTCGACCGCGCCCGCAGTGTCGATCAGAGCTTTGCCGGGGCCAGCCACAACCTGATTCTCGATGCGCAATTGACCCAAGGCCTGAAAGCCTTCGCGCGGCAGGAAAACGTCACCCTGTTCGTCTTGCTGCTGGCGTCGTTCCAGGCGCTTTTGCACCGTTACAGCGGCCAGTCGGACATCCGTGTCGGCGTGCCGGTGGCCAACCGTGGCCGGGTGGAAATCGAGCGCCTGATCGGCTTCTTCGTCAACACCCAGGTGCTCAAGGCCGACATTGACAGCCAGACCCCGTTCGTCGAGTTGCTGCGTCAGGTCAAACAGACCGCGCAGGAAGCCCAGGCCCATCAGGACCTGCCGTTCGAGCAACTGGTGGAGGCGCTGGAGCCGGGCCGCAGCCTGAGCCACAGTCCGTTGTTCCAGGTCATGTTCAACCATCAGGCGGAACGCCGCAGCAGTGTCGAAACCCGCCTCAACGGCCTGAGCATCGAGCCGCTGGAATGGCAGAGCCAGACCGCCCAGTTCGACCTGACCCTCAATACCACCGAACAGGCCCACGGCATCGAAGCGGTGCTCAAGTACGCCACCGACCTGTTCGACGCCACCACCATCGAGCGCCTGGCCCAGCACTGGAACGCGCTGTTGCAGGCCATCGTCGAAGATCCGTCGCGTTGCATCGGCCAGTTGCCGATGCTCGATGACGCGCGTCAGCAGCAGTTGTTGACCCAATGGAACCCGACCCGGGTCGAGCATCCGGTCGAGCAGTGCATCCATCAGGTGATCGAGGTCCAGGCCGAACGGCATCCCGAGGCGGTCGCCGTGACTTGTGCCGGGCAACAACTGACCTACGCCGAACTCAACCGCCGGGCCAACCAGTGGGCACACCGCTTGATTGCAAGCGGTGTCGGTCCGGATGTGCGGGTCGGTGTCGCGGTCGAGCGTTCGCTGGACATGATCGTTGCCATCGTCGCGGTGCTGAAGGCTGGCGGTGCCTACGTGCCGCTGGACCCGAGCTACCCGCAAGACCGCCTGAGCTACATGATCGAAGACAGTGGCATCGCGCTGCTGCTGACCCAGGGGCACTTGCAGGCACAACTGCCGATTCCACCGGGACTTGCCTGCCTGGACCTGAGCCAGCCGCCGGAGCAGGGCCACAGCGAAAACCCGGTCTGCCGAACCACGCCGGAAAACCTGGCGTATGTGATCTACACCTCCGGTTCGACCGGCAAACCCAAAGGCGCATTGCTGCCGCACAGCAACGTCATCCGCCTGTTCAGCGCCACCGACCACTGGTTCGGTTTCGGTCCGGACGACAGCTGGACGCTGTTCCATTCCTACGCGTTCGACTTCTCGGTGTGGGAGATTTTCGGTGCGCTGCTGTACGGCGGCAAACTGGTGGTCGTGCCGCACGACATCACCCGCTCGCCGGAAGATTTCTACACGCTGCTGTGCGATGAAAACGTCACGGTCCTGAACCAGACGCCGTCGGCGTTCAAACCGTTGATGCAACTGGCCAGCGAGTCCTCGCGCGACAACGCGTTGCGTTATGTGGTGTTCGGCGGCGAAGCCCTGGAAGTGCAGAACCTGCGCCCATGGTTCGAGCGTTTCGGCGACTGCGCACCGACGCTGGTGAACATGTACGGCATCACCGAAACCACGGTGCACGTGACTTACCGTCCGCTGTCCATGGCCGACCTCGAGCAAAGCCACAGCAGCCCGATCGGCGAGCCGATTGTCGACCTGTCGTGGTACTTGCTCGACAACGCGCTGAACCTGGTGCCGCAAGGCTGCATCGGTGAGTTGTACATTGCCGGTGCCGGCCTGGCCCGGGGCTATCTGAATCAGCCGGGCATGAGCGCCACGCGTTTTGTTCCGGACCCGTTCAACCCGCAGGCCGGCGAGCGTCTGTATCGCACCGGCGACCTGGCGCGCCTGCGGGGCGACGGGGTGATCGAGTACATCGGTCGTATCGACCATCAAGTGAAGATCCGTGGATTCCGCATCGAGCTGGGGGAAATCGAAACCCAACTGCTCAAGCACCCTGCCGTGCGCGAAGCGGTGGTGCTCGCGGTGGAAGGTCCGAGCGGGCAGCAACTGGCGACCTGGATCGTAGCGAACGAGACGCTGGACGCCGATGCCGAGGCGACGTTGCGCGAGTCGATCAAGGCCCGGTTGCGCGATGACTTGCCCGATTACATGGTGCCGGTGAGCTGGGCATTCCTTGAACGCCTGCCGCTGACCGCCAACGGCAAGCTTGATCGCAAGCAACTGCCGCAGCCGCAGGTCGTTCAGTCCCAGGAAGCCTACGCCGCGCCGCGCAATGAGCTGGAGCAGCAACTGGCCGCGATCTGGCAGGACGTGCTAAAGGTCGAGCGTGTCGGCCTCAACGACAACTTCTTCGAACTGGGCGGCGATTCGATCATTTCGATTCAGGTGGTCAGCCGCGCCCGTCAGGCGGGCATACGCTTCACACCCAAGGACATCTTCCAGCATCAGACCGTGCAGCGTCTGGCCACGGTCGCGCAGCAGAGCGACGGCGTGCTCGCGACCCAGGGCGATGTGCTGGGCGAGGCGGTGCTGACGCCGATCCAGCAGTATTTTTTCCACAGCGATATTCCGGCGCGTCATCACTGGAACCAGTCGATCCTGCTGACCCCGGCCTCGCCGCTGGCGGCTGCACCACTGGAGCAGGCGTTGCAGCATTTGCAACGGCACCATGACGCGTTGCGTCTGCGTTATCGCGACACCGGGGACGGCTGGCAACAGACCCACGCTGCTGTCGAGCCGAGTTCGGAACTGCTGCGCACGGTCACCTTGCAGGACAGTGCGGCGTTGCCCGCGCTGTGCCAGGAATTGCAACGCAGCCTCGATCTGCACGACGGTCCGCTGATCCGTGCGGCGCTGGTGGATTTGCCGGACGCCAGTCAGCGACTGTTGCTGGTGATCCATCACCTGGTGGTCGACGGGGTGTCCTGGCGGATCGTGCTGGAAGACCTGCAAACCGTTTATCAACAACTGACATCGGGCCAGGCCGTGCGCCTGCCAGCCAAGACCACGGCGTACAAGGACTGGGCCGAGCGCCTGCAAAAGCATGCGCACAGCGCCGGGCTGGAAGCCGAGCTGGATTACTGGCGCGGGCAACTGGAAGGGGCCGTCGTCGAGCTGCCGCTGGACAACCCGCAAGGTCAGTCGAGCAACCGTTTCGAGCGCAGCGTCGATACCCGTCTGGATGCCGAGCGCACCCGGCAGTTGCTGCAACAGGCGCCGGCGGTCTATCGCACTCAGGTCAACGACCTGTTGCTGACTGCGCTGGCCAAGGTGCTGTGCGAGTGGACCGGCGCCGACAGTGCCCTGGTGCAACTCGAAGGCCACGGCCGTGAGGACCTGTTCGACGACGTCGACCTGAGTCGCACGGTGGGCTGGTTCACCAGCATGTTCCCGGTGCGCCTGACCCCGGGCGCCGGTTTCGAAGCCTCGATCAAAGGCATCAAGGAACAACTGCGCGCGATCCCCGACAAGGGCATCGGCTATGGTCTGTTGCGTTATCTGGGCAGTGCCGAAGCACAAGCCGTACTGGGCGGCGCAGCGCAGCCGAAAGTGACGTTCAACTACCTCGGCCAGTTCGACAACAACTTCGATGAGGGCGCGCTGTGGGTGCCAGCCACCGAAGACAAGGGCGCGGGGCAGGACGAGCACGCGCCGATGGCCAACACCCTGAGCATCGACGGCCGGGTTTACCAGGGGCAACTGAGTCTGACCTGGACCTACAGTGGCGACGTGTTCGAAGACTCGACGATTCATGCCCTGGCCCGCGCTTACGAAGTGGCGCTGGCCGAGCTGATCGAGCATTGCCTGAGCCCTTCGAGCGGCGGCCTCACACCGTCCGACGTGCCGCTGGCCGGGTTGTCCCAGACGCATCTGGACAGCCTGCCGATCACTGCCCAGCGGATCGAAGACATCTATCCGCTGGCGCCGATGCAGCAGGGGATTCTGTTCCACAGCCTCTACGACGCCGATGCCAGCGCTTATGTCTATCAGATGCTGCTGGACATCGAAGGGCTCGACGTGGCGCGTTTCCAGCAAGCCTGGCAGCGGGTCGTCGACCGTCACGAAGTGCTGCGTGCCGGATTCATCTGGGGCCGCGATGGCCTCGATACGCCGCTGCAAGTCATCCATCGCCAGTTGACCCTGGAAATGCCGGAAGTGGACCTGCGCCACGAACCGGATCAGGCCGTGGCCATGGAGGCCCGCGCACGGGCCGACCTGGAGCGCGGGTTCGATTTGCAGAACCCGCCGCTGCTGCGCCTGTGCCTGTTGCGCACGGCCGATGATCGCCATCGTCTGATCTTCACCTGCCACCACATCCTGATGGATGGCTGGAGCAACTCGCGGATGTTCGGTGAAGTGCTGCAGGATTACGCCGGCTATCCGGTGCCAGGCGCGCAGGGGCGTTATCGCGACTTCCTGGCCTGGCTGCAAGGCCAGGACAAAACTGCCGCACAGGATTTCTGGCGCGGGCAACTGGCCGAACTGGACGAGCCGACGCGACTGGCTTCGGCGTGTCCGGGCAAGGTTCAGCCGGGCGCGGGCAAGGGTGTGCATCGCCTCACCTTCGACGCCGCTTTCACTCGTCGCCTGAACAGCTTCTCCCGGCAGCAGCAAGTCACCCTCAACAGCCTGGTGCAGGCGGCGTGGCTGCTGATTCTGCAGCGCTACACCGGTCAGGCCACGGTCGCTTTCGGCGCCACGGTGTCCGGGCGTCCGGTGGACTTGCCGGGCATCGAGCAGCAACTGGGGCTGTTCATCAACACCTTGCCGGTGATCGCCAGCCCGCAGCCGGGTATCAGCGTACGCGACTGGGTGCGCAGCGTGCAGGACAAGAACCTGTTGCTGCGCGACTTCGAACAGACGCCGCTGCAAGACATTCAGCGTCTGGCTGAACTCAACGGTGAAGCGCTGTTCGACACCTTGCTGGTATTCGAAAACTATCCGGTCTCGGAGACGCTGGAGGCCAACCCGGGCGGCCTGCGCTTCGGTGGTCTGGAACACCGCGAGCAGACCAACTATGGCCTGACCCTGATTGCCGGAGCCGGCGAGGTCCTGAGTCTGGACTTCAACTACCTGACCGAGCAGTTTTCCGAGCGCGGCGTGGTCGGACTGGCCACGCACCTGGAAACCGTTCTGCAGCAGTTCCTCGATGCACCGCAGCGGTTGCTGGGTGAAGTCGCAATGCTGTCGAGTGCGGAGCACACCACGCTGGCGCAGTGGAACGACAACCACGCCGCGTATCCGTCGCAACGTCTGATTCATCAAAGCTTCGAGGCGCAGGTCGAGGCCCGTCCACAGGCTGTGGCCCTGAGCCATGGCGGTGTGGCCCTGAGTTACGCCGAACTCAATCGCCGGGCCAACCAGTTGGCCCGTCATCTGTCGACGCTGGGCGTCAGCGCCGAGGTTCGGGTGGGAGTGGCGATGCCGCGCTCGGCGGAGCTGGTGATTGCCTTGATGGCGGTGTTCAAGGCCGGTGGCACCTACGTGCCGCTGGATCCGGACTACCCGGCCGACCGTGTGGCGTACATGCTGGAAGACAGTCAGGCGAAGGTTTTGCTGACGCAACAATCGCTGCTGGCGCAACTGCCGCAAACCGACGCTCAGGTGGTGTTGGTGGAGGCGGGCGGCGAGGCCTTTACCGACATCGCAAGCGACAACCTTGAAGTGCGGGCCGATTCGGCCAGTCTGGCCTACGTCATTTACACCTCCGGCTCCACCGGCAAACCCAAAGGCGTGGCGATTGCCCACCGTAACGTCCAGGCGCTGATCCACTGGTCCGCCGACGTCTACAGCGAGGCTGACCTGCAAGGCGTGCTGGCCTCGACGTCGGTGTGCTTCGACCTGTCGGTGTGGGAGATTTTCGTCACCCTCGCGCGCGGCGGTTCGATCGTCATGGCGCGCAATGCCCTGGAACTGCCGGATCTGCCGGAGCGCGATCAGGTGCGCCTGATCAACACCGTGCCGTCGGCCATCGCGGCCTTGCACCGCGCCGGACATATTCCGGGTGGCGTGCGCATCATCAATCTGGCCGGCGAGCCGCTCAAGCAAAGTGTGGTCGACAGCCTGTACCGCGAGACGTCGGTCGAGCACGTCTATGACCTGTACGGGCCGTCGGAAGACACCACGTATTCGACCTGGACACGCCGCGAAGCCGGCGGCCAGGCGAACATCGGCCGCCCTCTGGTCAACACTACGGCGTACCTGCTGGACGGGCAACTGCAAGCGGCGCCGATCGGGGTGGCGGCCGAGCTGTACCTGGCCGGCGACGGCATCACCCGTGGTTACCTGTTCCGTCCAGGCCTGACCGCCGAGCGTTTTGTGCCGAACCCGGCCTCGACAACCGGCGAGCGGATGTACCGCACCGGCGACCTGACGCGCCTGGGCGATGACGGCCGGATCGAATACGTGGGGCGCATCGACCATCAGGTCAAGGTGCGCGGTTTTCGCATCGAACTGGGTGAAATCGAAGCGCGCCTGCTGGCCCATGACAGCGTGCGCGAAGGCGTGGTGCTGGCGGTGGACGGCCTCAGCGGCCAACAACTGGTGGCGTATGTGGTGCCGACCCATTCCGGCCTCAGCCTTCAGGAACAGGATGAGCTGAGCGAATCGCTGCAGTCCGCCCTCAAGGCGCACCTGCCGGATTACATGGTGCCTGCGCAGTGGCTGTGCCTCGACGCGCTGCCGCTGACCCCCAACGGCAAACTGGACCGCAAGGCTTTGCCGGCACCGGACGTCAATCAGTCGGCCCGGGACTATGTCGCCCCGTCCACGGCACTCGAGCAGCAACTGGTCGTGGTCTGGCAAGACATCCTGAAGATTGACCGGGTCGGTGTGACCGATAACTTCTTCAGCCTGGGCGGTGATTCGATCATCTCCATCCAGCTGGTCAGCCGTGCGCGCCAGCAGGGCATCCGCTTTACCCCCAAGGATCTGTTCCAACAGCAGACCGTGCAGAAACTGGCGACGGTGGCGTCGCTGGAGTCCGCGCAGCAGGCCGACGGTACGCCAGACAACTACCCGCTGGCGCGTCTGGAGCAGGCGCAGCTCGATGCGTTGCCGGTGCCGGCGGATCTGATCGAGGACGTTTACCCGCTGTCGCCGATGCAGGAGGGCATGCTGTTCCACACACTCTCGGACAATGGCAGCAGCCTGTACGTCAACCAGGTCAGCCTGCCGATCCAGGGCCTGGATGTGGAACGCTTCCGGGGCGCCTGGGAGTTTGTGATCGAGCGCCAGGCGATCCTGCGGACCAGTTTCCACTGGCAGGACGGGCTGGCCAAACCGTTGCAAGTGGTCCATCGCCAGGCCCCGCTGCAAATGCAGGTGCTCGACTGGCGCGAGCGCGAGGTCAGCGATGAGTTGATCGCCGGGTTCGCCAGCGATGATCGTGCCCTCGGCTTCGACCTGTCCGAGGCACGTCTGCAGCGAGTGACGCTGTTGCGCCTGAGTGATGACCGCTATCAGATGATCTGGACCAGCCACCACATCCTGATGGACGGCTGGAGCAGCTCGCGGCTGTTCGGCGAAGTCTTGCAGTACTACTCCAAGGGCAAGGTCAGCGGTGAGAACGGTCGTTACCGTGACTTCATCGCCTGGTTGCAGGCACAGGACCAGGATGCGCAGGAGCTGTTCTGGAAAGCGCGTCTGGCGGCGGTCAACGAGCCGACGGCGTTGAGCCAGGCGATCCATCCGCGGCATTCGGCCGATGTCTCCGGCCACGACGCGATCTACTCGAACTGGGATCAGGCGCAAACCGCGCGCCTGCTGCAGTTCTGCCGCGACCTGCGCATCACCCCCAACACCTTGATTCAGGGGGCCTGGCTGCTGCTGTTGCAGCGTTACACCGGGCAGCGCACGGTCACGTTCGGTGCCACGGTTTCGGGGCGCCCCGAAGGGCTGGCGAATGTCGGCAACATGCTGGGTCTGTTCATCAACACCTTGCCGATCATCCAGACGCCGCAGGCCGATCAGCGTCTGGCGGACTGGCTGGGCGACGTGCAGGCCTACAACCTGGATATTCGTGACTATTCCCAGGCGCCGCTGGCCGATGTGCAGCGCTGGTCCAACCTCGGTGGCCAGGCGCTGTTCGACAGCATCATCGTGTTCGAGAACTTCCCGATCGATGATCGCCTGCAAGAAGAAAACGACACCGACCTGACCTTCGGCAAATCCATCGGCCACGGCGTGACCAACGTACCGATGGACCTGGCGGTGATGCTCGGTGACGAGCTGTCGATCGAGTACCTGTACCTGCGCAGCCACTTCAGCGCCGAGGCCGTGGAAGGCATTCGCCTGACGCTGGAAAACACCCTCGAAGCGATGATGCGTGCGCCTTACGAGCGACTGGGCAATCTGCAGCGCCTGTCGCACGAGCAGTGGCAGGCGATCCAGGCCTGGAGTGCCGAACCGGTCTCCAGCCACGAGCCGGTGCTGCTGCCGCAGCTGATCAGCCGGCATGCACAGCAGCAGCCAGAGGCCATCGCCCTGCAGTGCGCCGGATTGAGCCTGAGCTATGCCGAACTCGAACAGCGGGCCAATCGTCTGGCCCACTGCCTGACCGAACACGGTGCGGGCCCGGAAGTGGTGATCGGCGTGGCGCTGCCGCGTTCGCTGGAGATGGTCGTCAGCTTCCTCGCCGTGCTCAAGAGCGGTGCGGCGTACGTGCCGCTGGACATCGATTATCCGCCTGAGCGACTGGCGTACATGATCGAGGATTCGGGCATGGCCCTGTTGCTGACCCAGAGCAGCCTGCGCGCCACGTTGCCGGCGCCCGAGGGACTGCTGCGCCTGGAGATCGATCATCTCGACGAGACCCGTTACCCCGATCACGCACCGGTCTGCCGTGTTCAGGAGCAGGGGCTGGCGTATCTGGTCTACACCTCCGGTTCCACCGGTCGGCCAAAGGGCGTTGCGGTCACGCAAGGGCCGTTGAGCATGCACTGTCAGGCCATCGCCGAACTGTATGAAATGGACGCCAGCAGCTGCGAGCTGCACTTCATGTCATTTGCCTTCGACGGTGCCCATGAACGCTGGTTGAGCACGCTCTACAGCGGTGGCCGTCTGGTGATTCGCGACGGTTGCCTGTGGACGCCGGAGCAGACCTACGCCGCCCTGCACGAGTATGGCGTCACCATCGCCTGCTTCCCGCCGGCCTATCTCAAGCAGTTGGCGGAGTACGCGGCGGCCAGCGGCATCGCGCCGCCAGCGGTGCGCATCTACTGCTTCGGCGGCGATGCCGTGCCGGACCAGACCTTCGAACAGGTGAAAGCGGCCCTGCGTCCCGAGTATTTCACCAACGGTTATGGCCCGACGGAAACCGTGGTCACGCCGATGCTCTGGAAGGTGCCGGTCAGCCAGCATTGTGAAGCGGCCTATGCACCGATCGGGCGTGCCGTCGGGGCACGTTCGCTGTACGTGCTGGACGAAGATCTGAACCCGCTGCCGCCAGGTTTTGCCGGTGAGCTGTACATCGGCGGTTACGGGGTTGCCCGTGGTTACCACGGCCGTGCGGATCTGACCGGCGAGCGCTTCGTGCCCAATCCGTTCGCGGCCGGCGAGCGCCTGTATCGCAGCGGCGACCTGGTGCGTTTGCGTCAGGACGGCGTGGTCGATTACGTCGGGCGCATCGACCATCAGGTCAAGGTGCGCGGTTTCCGCATCGAGCTGGGTGAAGTCGAGGCCAGCCTGCGCCGACTGGAGGGTGTGACCGATGCGCTGGTGATCGCCCGGGACAATGCGTCCGGCAAGCAACTGATCGGTTATGTCGTGACGCCAACGGGTGAAGACGTAGGCGATGAGCTGAAGGCCGGGCTGCGCGCCTCGCTGCCGGAGTACATGGTGCCGGCGCAGATTGTCTGCCTGAGTGCTTTCCCGGTCACGCCCAACGGCAAGCTCGACCGCAAGGCGCTGCCGGAGCCGGACTTCAAGAGCGAGGAATATGTCGCCCCGCGCAACGAGCAGGAAACACTGCTGGCCGAGATCTGGGCCCAGGTGCTGCAAGTCGAGCAGGTGGGCATCACGGATAACTTCTTCGAACTGGGCGGCGACTCGATCCTCAGCCTGCAGGTCATTTCCCGGGTCAGGAACCACCCGACCTTGCAGATGGAACTGAAGCTGCGCGATCTGATGCGCTATCAGACCATCGCCGGCATCGTCGAACAGAACGTGACGAAGGAGGGCGCCGGACAGCCGATGGTGGACGTCACGCAAATGGCGGGCGAGGGGTTGTTCAATCTGTTGCCGATCCAGGAGTGGTTCTTCGCCGAGGGCATGTCCGAAGCCCATCACTACAACCAGTCACTGCTGTTGAGTGCGCGCCAGCCACTGGATCTGGATGCGCTCGAACAGGCTCTGGGCTGGATCGAGCAACACCACGACTCGCTGCGCCTGCGCTTCACTCAGGAGGGCGGTCGCTGGCTGCAACGTTACTGCACCGCCAGCGAACAGGGCGATGCGGTGCTCTGGCGCCGTGAAGCCGAGAACAGCGAACAGGTCGAAGCGCTGGCCAACCTCGCCCAGCGCAGTCTGAAGCTGGACGACGGGCCGGTCTGGCGGGTGATGCATGTCGCCCTGCCTGACGGTCAGGCGCGACTGCTGGTGGTGATTCATCACCTGGTGGTCGACACCGTGTCCTGGCGGATCCTGCTCGATGACCTGAAAACCGCTTATGAAGCGTGTGTGCAGGGTCTGGCGCCGCAACTGCCGATTCGTACCAGCAGCTACCGTTCGTTTGCCGAGGCCTTGCAGGCCCGGGCCCCGGCGATTGCGGAGCAGGAACTGGCGTACTGGCTGGAGCAACTGGATCAGCCGGGCGTCGACCTGCCGTGCGACAACTACCGTGGCAAGAACCAGGTGCGCCAGCAGGCGCAGGCGCGGCTCAAGTTGTCCCGCGAGCACACCGAACAATTGCTCAAGCAGGCGCCGGCGGTCTATCGCACGCAAATCAACGACCTGCTGCTGTCGGCACTCGGCCGGGCGCTGTGCCGCTGGAGCGGCCAGCCATCGGCGCTGATTCTGCTGGAAGGGCACGGCCGCGAGGATCTGTTCGAGTCCATCGACCTGAGCCGCAGCCTTGGCTGGTTCACCAGCATGTTCCCGGTACGGTTGCGTCCGGACAGCGACGATATCGGACGTTCGATCATCGACGTACAGGCGCAACTGGCGGCGGTGCCGCAGAAGGGCATCGGGTATGGCGTGCTGCGTCATCTGGCGGGCGCCGAGGTGTCCCGGCAACTGGCGGATCTGCCGCAGGCGCGGGTGACGTTCAACTACCTGGGGCAGTTCGACCAGAGCTTCGACGAGCAGGCCCTGCTGGTGCCGGCGCTGGAAGAAACCGGTGACAACTACAGCCTGACGGCGAACCTGGGCAACTGGCTGGAAATTGTCGGCCAGGTGTATGACGGCCAGTTGGCGTTGCGCTGCATCTACAGCAGCCAGCGTTACCGGGCCGGCACCATGGACGCCTTGATGCAGGATTACCAGCGTGAACTTGAAGCGCTGATCGAGCATTGCATGGCGCGTGTGGGCTGACCCTCGCACGCTGGATCATTTTTGGGGGGCGTTGCCGAGGCGCGCCCCTTTTTTGCTGATACAAGGATCTTCGCGATGTCGTTACACCCTGATCTGGAAGCCTTTCTCGACCTGGCTCAAGACAGCCAGGAGGCCGGTCTGCCGGCGCTGCACCAAATGACCCCGGCCCAGGCCCGGGATACCTTCGAACAGACCACCGCGCAGTTGCGCTGGACGGCGCCCGAGGACCTGGACGTGCAAGCCATCAGCGCGACCGCTCGGGACGGTGCGCCTTTGGCGCTGCGCCTGTATCGCCCGCACGGTGAGTCAGCGCCAATGCCGGTGCTGGTGTATTTCCACGGTGGCGGGTTTGTGGTCGGGAGCCTGGATTCCCATGACGGCGTGTGCCGCGAGTTCTGCCGGCGCACGCCGTGCGCGGTGCTCTCGGTGGGCTATCGACTGGCGCCGGAGCACCGTTTCCCGACGGCGCTGGAAGACGGTGAGGACGCCTTGTCGTGGCTGGCCGAACACGCGGCGTCGTTGGGCCTGGACCCGGGCCGGGTCGCGTTCGGCGGTGACAGCGCCGGGGCCACGCTGGCCACGGTACTGGCGGTGCAAGCGGTGGTCCAGCCGCACACCGTGGCCATCGCGCCCAAGGCTCAGTTGTTGTGCTATCCGGTTACCGACGCCTCGCGTGCCCATGATTCGCGGGCCCTGTTCAGCGAAGGCTATCTGCTCGAAGACGAGACACTGGACTGGTTTTATGGGCATTACGCGCGCACCCCGGAAGATTATCTGGACTGGCGTTTCTCGCCGTTGCTGGCCGAAGATCTGCGGGGTGTCGCCCCGGCCATTGTGGTGCTGGCCGGGTTCGATCCGCTGCTCGATGAGGGGCAGGCGTATGTCGACAAGTTGCGTGAGCACGGTGTGAGCGTCGAGCTCGAGCATTGCCAGGGGCTGACGCACGACTTGCTCAGGCTGGCGTCGGTGATGCCCGATGTCCTGCAGGTACACGAAACCCTGAGCCGTGCGCTGCATCGCGTTTTGAACTGAGCCACAGACCCGATCGCAGGCCAAAAAAAACCCCGCAATGCGGGGTTTTTTCATGATCGCTGCAATCAGAAGTCGGCTTTGACCGACATCACGAAGTTGCGCGGATCGCCATAGAAGTTACCGAAACCTTCGGTGCCCACAGTGGCGTAGTAGCGTTTGTCGAACAGGTTGTTGCCGTTGAGGGCGACGGACCAGGTGTCATCGATGCGGTAGCCGATGCGACCGTTCCAGACCGCGTAACCCGACTGGGTGATGTTGTCACCGCCCAGTGGCGAGGTGCGGTAGTTGCCGCTCTGGGCGTTGACGCCGGCACCGATGGTGACGCGATCCAGAGGACCGCTCAGGCTGTAGTCGCCCCAGACGCGCAGCAGGTGGCGCGGCACGTAGGAGTTGTAGACCACGCCGTCCTGGGTGGCGTCGGCATCTTCCAGCACTTTGGTCTGGGTGTAGGTGTAGCCGGCCAGCAGTTGCAGGCGATCGATCACTTCACCGCTGACTTCCGCTTCGAAGCCCTGGGCGCGGACCTTGCCGGAGTTCAGCGAGCAGGAACTGTCTTCACAGCGCGGGTCATCCTGGGCCGCATCTTTCTGAATGGTGCGGAACAGGTTGAAGGAGCTGTTCAGGCGACCGTCGAACCACTCGCCCTTGATCCCCAGCTCGTAGCTCTGGCCGATCAGCGGTTTGAGGGTGCCGCCGTCGATGGTCTTGTAGCCGCCCTGCGGGGTGAAGATATCGGTGTAGCTGGCATACGCGGTCAGGTTGTCATTGAGATCGAACAACAGCCCGGCAAACGGGGTGACCTGTCCGGTTTCGGTGGACTTGGTGTTGACCGGAGTGCCCTCGCCGCGGAAGTACTGCACGGAGTCGGAGTCGGACTTGTACCAGCTGACACGGCTGCCCAGTACGAAGGTCAGTGGATCGGCCAGTTTCAGGCGGGCGGTGGAGTAAACGCCGTATTGCTTGATGCTGATGTCTACCGGACCGCCCCGGGAGGCATTGGCCAGGTAGTAGCTTTCGTCAGGCTTGGGCAGGTGATGGTTCGGGTCCAGCACGTTCTGGCGCTGTGGCAGGGCCGCCACGGCGTAGAAGTCATCCTTGCGGGAGCGGCTGGCGTTGGCGCCGACGGTGATTTCGTGCTGCTGGCCGAACGCGTCGAATTTGCCGTCCACGTAGGCATCGAAGCCGTAGTCGGTCTGCTCGTAGTCGTAGATGCTCCCCAGCATCAGCGTGTTCGAGCTGGTGGCGCCGACCGGTACCGCACCGCTCGGGAACGCGTATTCCATGTCCTGGGTGTTGCGCGAGAAGACCCCGGCCACCTTCAGGGACCAGTCGTCGTTGAACTGGTGTTTCACGTCGCCGAAGTAGGTGGCGCGTTTGCTGCGCTGGTTGTTCCACGAGGTGTTCAGGCAGGTGGAGCGCTTGAGGTGCAGGTCGGAGCCGTCGGCGTAGCGCGGCAGACCGCCCCAGCAAGGTGTGGCGTCGACGTCTTCATAGGCCATGCCCAGGCCCAGTGTGGTGTCGGGGTTGAGGTCGAAGTCCAGGGCGCCGTAGTAGATCTGGTCCTTGCGGCTGGCCACGTCATAAAAGTACTGACGGGTCTGCTGGGTGACCACGGCGCGGCCACGGATGGTGCCGGCGTCGTTCAGCGGGCCGCCGGTGTCGACCTGACCGCGATAGTTGTCCCACGAGCCTGCCGAAAGCGACAGTTGGGTGTGCGGGGTGTCCTGGCCGCGCTTGCGCACGAAGTTGACGCCACCGGCCGTACCGCCTGCGCCTTTCATCATGCCGGCGGCACCGCGCAGCACTTCGACGCGGTCATAAATGGCCATGTCGCTGTTGAAGCTGTCGGCCTGTACGTAGCTGCTGCCGATGTCCAGCGGCACGCCGTCGTACTGGTACTGGCCGCTCATGCGGAAACCGCGGGAATAGAAATACTTGCCGCCCATGGGCGAATCGTAAACGGTGATGCCCGGGGTCTTTTCCATCACTTGTTCGATGGTGTTGAGGTTCTGGTCATCCAGCATCTTGCGGGTCATGACCGTGACCGACTGCGGGGTCTCCTTCAGCGAATGCACGCCCTTGCCGATGGTCACGCCGCCGGTGGTGTAGGAGTTGCTGCCTTCGGTGGTCTCTGTCAGACGCTGGCCGTTGATGTTGGTCGGTGCCAGTTCCATCGCGCTGCCGGTGGCGGGTGCCAGCAGGGTCACGGTGTTGCCGTCACGCTGATGGCGGATGCCGGTGCCCTTGAGCATGGCCGCGATTGCGCTGTCGTCTGCGTATCGGCCGCTGAGGGCGGTGGAACGCAGGCCTTGCAGGCTTTCCGGGCTGTAGATGATCTGCAGGCTGGTCTGCTGACCGAGCGATTGCAGGGCCTGGGCCAGTGGCTGCGCCGGGATGTTCAGGGTCCATTCCTGGGCCTGGACATACGGGGTGACGGCCAGCGTCATTGCCAGTCCCAGGCAAGTGGTGGCCAGGCGAGAGCGGGAGGCACCGTGCATGAGCAGGGCTCGGGTCAGTGGTCGAAGCATGAAGCGGGATGCGGACATGTGATTAAGACCTTGGCAGGTATAGTTGTTAATGGTTCTTATTTGTCTGATTGAGACGAGGAAGCCGCGGTAAACCGGAAATATTTTTTCCGGTCTGGCCGCGGCTTCATCGATCAAGCGGTTTGCAGTTCGCTTTTGACCTTGCCGGCCTCCATGCGCACCAGTTGATCGGCGACGTCGAAGTAACGGTCATCGTGGGAAATCACGATGATGGTCTTGCCCAGACGTTTCAGGTCGGGCAGCAGTTCGGTGTAGAAAATCCGCCGGAATGTCGGGTCCTGGTCGGCGGCCCATTCGTCGAACACCAGCACCGGACGCTCTTCGAGCCAGGCATTGACCAGCGCCAGGCGCTTGCGTTGGCCGGTAGACAGGTCGGTGGTGCTGAAGGCGCCGTCACGCACGCTGACCTTGTGCGCGATCTCCAGCCGTTCGAGGTAGCGGGTGGCGTCCTGCGGCACTTCGCGGTCACCCTGGATCAGGTCGTCGAACAGGTAGTAGTCGGCAAAGATCGTGGTGAAGTTCTGTCGATAGTCGTCGCGGTTCAGGGCGGTGATCGGCTGGCCGTTGACCCGGATTTCACCTTCGGTGGGCGCATACAGGCCCAGCAGGAGTTTGATCAGGGTGGTCTTGCCACAACCGTTTTCACCGACGATGAACACGATGTCGCCTTGCTCGATGCGCAGGTTGACCGGCCCGAGGCGGAACGGCTCGCTGCCGGGGACGGGCGGGAAGGCGTAGCGCACGTTGTTCAGTTCCAGGTGGCTGACCACGCCGGGTTTGCTGCCGTGATCCTCCAGCAACAGGTGTGGCTCGGGCGAGGAGAACTGTTCGCTCAGTTCGGCAATCCGGCGGAACGCGATCTGTGCGCGGCTGATGATCGGCAGCGTGCCGACCAGATGTTCCAGCGGGCCTTTCATGTACAGCAGCACCAGCACGAAACCGCTCATCACCGCCTGGTCACCGCTCGGCCAGAACGATTGCAGGGCCAGCGCCATGCCGATCACCACGAAGAACAGCATCGAGCCGAACGACTTGGCGATCACGAAGGTGTTGATGGAGCGGATCTGGGTGTAGCAGATCTTTTCCGCGGTTTTCTGGATGCCCGACACGAACATGCGTTGGCGGCGCGGACGGTGGATGCGCAGTTCCTTGGCGCCTTCGGCAATCGCGTTGTAGTGCTTCTGCAGTTCGTCCTCGGAGTCGCGCGCGGCGTAGAAACCGCGCATGCCCTTGGCCCGGGCAATCGCCTGGATGGTGGTGCCGATGGCAATCGCCACCAGCATCATCAGGAACATCGGCCAGGACAGCATGGCCAGGTAGCCGAGGCAGCCCAGGGTCACCGTCATGGAAATGGCCAGCGGTGCGAATGCAAAGGCGAAGTCGCTGATGGTGTCCACGTCATGGGTCAGCACGGGGATCAGGCGATGGCTGCGGTAGCGCTCGATCTGGTCGATCGGCGCCGACAGCACCTTCTCCCCCAGCTCCTTGCGCAGGCGGGCGATGATGTGTTGACCGACATAGTTGGTGCCGATATCGGACAGGATCGTGGTCAGCAAGGCCAGGGCGCACAGCCCGGCGAAAATCATCACCACGGTGCGGGTCAGTCCGTCGGACGAGTGCAAGGCGTTGTTGATGGTTGCCAGCAGCACGGTGACGCTCAGGCCGCCGATCATGCCGAGCACGATGGACACGCAGACAATCAGGCGGAAGGGCTTGAGCAGGGCGAACAATTCGTTGATCGCCCCACGCGTTGGCTTGGTCATGGAGGATTCCTGCTTCGGTGCGGAGGGAGTGCCGGTATGTAAGGAAAACGAATGGTCACGGGGTTTCTTTAACAACGACCGCAGACGGGCTGCGGTCGCCGACAGGCAGGATCAGAGGTCGCGCACTACGCGAAAACCGAGCCAGTCGCCCTTGCTGGTCGGCCAGCTGCTGTTGCGGTTGCCCGAGCGGGAAAACACCGGTGCTTCGCCCCAGTCGTTGCCGCGCATGACCTGGCGTTCGCAGTTCTCCTGGGTCCATGGACGGCCGTCGTCGGGCACGCCGGAGTAATCCTTGTGATAGCAGTCGGCGGTCCACTCGTAGACGTTGCCGTGGGCGTCGTACACGCCAAAGGCGTTGGCCGGGAAGGTGCCGGCCGGGGAGGTGAAGTTGTAACCGTCGGCGGCGCCATAAGTGTTGGCATGTTTGGAGATCTGGTAATCGCTGCCTTCATCGAACGGGAAGGGGAACGGGCCGGTGCTGCCGCCACGGGCCGCGTATTCGCGGATCGACTCGCTCGGCAAGCGATAGCTGTGGCCGGTCTTTTTCGACAGCCAGTCGATGTAGCCCTGGGCTTCGGCGACGTTCATGCACACGGCCGGATCGCGCTTGGTCTGCTTGAATTCCGGCTTGCCAGCGGTGCAGCGACGGCCCGGGCGATCATCGAAGTCATAGGGCTTGGCGCCGGTCTCGCGGACGTAGGCGTCCCACTCGCCGACCAGCACTTGAAAGCGGCTGATGGCGAACGGTCGGGTGAAGGTCACTTGATGGCGCGGGCCTTCGTCGGGTTCGCGGCCGACTTCGTCGTCGGGTGTGCCCATGGTGAAACTGCCGGTCGGCAGGACCACCATTTCCGGGCAGTCCTTGCAGTCCTTGAACACCTTGCCGGGGGCCGGCGGGGTGGCGGCCGAGGCAGTGCCGGGCAGAAGGGCCGCGCACAGGGCGGTCAGGGCCAGGGCGGGCAACGCCTTGAAGGCGGTTGAGGCATGAGGCTTTTTCATGGGTCGTCTCTGTGTAAAGGAAACCGGGGCGCAGGGTTCAGGCGCGCAGCGTCTTGCCCAGCAAATCGAGGAAACGGTCTACTTCGGCTTCAGTGTTGAGCAGGCCGGGTGCGGTACGGATCACCGGGCCGACGTCGCGGCTGACGGCATCGCAGACCACGCGGTGTTTCATCAGGCGGGCGGCGATGTCATCGCTGTCGCGACCCTTGACCCGGAAGAAACTGAAACCGGCGGAGAACTTCGGATCGACCGGCGTCACCAGTTCGATTCCTGGCTGTTCCTGCAAACGCTGTTTCAGGTAGCTGTTGAGCTGATGGATGCGGGCCTGCACGTCGGCCTTGCCCAGTTGCAGGTGCAGCTTGAACGCTTCGTCCACCGCCCAGCGGTGTTCGAAGGCGTGATAGCCGCCCGGGGTCATGGTGTTGGCGAAGGTCGTGGCTTCGGAGAAGGTCGGCACGCTGGGACTGACGTATTTCACTTCGTCGCTGCGACTGCAGACGATCCCGGTGCCGCGTGGGCCGAACATCCATTTGTGCGTGCCGGCGATGAAGAAGTCGCAATTCATCTGCGGGAAATCCAGGTCTTCGACGCCGAAACCGTGCACGCCGTCGACCACGTAAATGATCCGGTCCTTGTCGTCCCGATTCCGGTTGTGTTGGTCGACGAGGTGGGCGATGTCGCCGATCGGCAGTTTCACGCCGCTGCCCGAATGCACCCAGGTCATGCCGAGGACGCGGGTTTCGGGGCGGATATTGCGATTGATAGTGTCGAGCACCTGATCCATCGACACGTCTTGCGGGGTCTCGAACAACTTGAGTTTGCGCACCCGGGTGCCGTCGCGGGCGGTGCGGAAATCGAGGATGTTGCGGGTCGAGTAATGCTCGTGAACCGTGGTCAGGATTTCCTGGTCCGGGCGCACCTGCACGCTGCCGTAGATCATTGCCAGACCTTCGGTGGTGCTGCCGGTCAGGGCGATCTGGCTCGGCCTGGCCTGCAGGTATTTGCCGGCCCAGACCCGCACGTTTTCCTCGCGTTTTTCGGTGACGCCCAGATCCCAGTCCATGGCCAGACCCGGATTGCGGTCGATGTCTGCACGGTAGCGAGCGATGGCTTCACGCACGGGTCTTGGGTGGGAGGTGACGAGGAAGTTGGCGAAGTGGATCGACTGCGGATCCTGTTCGAACATCCCGCGCAGGGTCGTCCATTTGTCTTGCGGCGAGGCCTGCGGATCGGCCGCCCGGGCCGGTGCAGCCAGGCTGACGCCCAGCGGCAGGGTGGCCGCCAGTACGCCGGCCTGTTTCAGGAAAGTGCGGCGGTCGGTCATGGTCGGGTCGTGTCCTGGCGAGAAAGCAGCGCAGGTTTGGCGGCTTTCTGTACCTGTTCCCAGACCCGCAGGAAATTGCCGCCCCACAGCTTGGCGATGTCCGCTTCGGAGTAACCGCGCTGGATCAGTTCGGCGGTGACGTTGCGGATCTCGCCGACGTTCTCCCAACCCTTGATGCCGCCGCCGTCGTTGAAGTCGGAAGCGATGCCGACGTGGTCGATGCCGATCTTGCGCACGGTGTAGTCGATGGCGTCGCCGAGATCCTTGAGGGTGGCTTTCGGCTCTTCTTCGAGAATCCCGTACAGGCCGCTGGCGTACTGGCCGAGTTTCTGTTCAGACCAGGCGGTGATGATCGGGTCGCCCGGCATCAGGGCCATGGCCAGGTTCGGCAGTGGCGGCAGATCGAAACGCGCACGCAGCGCGTTGAGCTTGTCCTGGGTGCCTTGGGTCAGCGGCTTGAGGTATTGCGAGAAGCCGACCACCTGCACCACGCCGCCGCTGTTCTTGATCAGCTGCAATTCCTTGTCGCTGAGGTTGCGCGGAATGTCCACGGCCGCTCTCGGCGCCGAGTGCGACGCCACCAGCGGGGTGCGGCTCAGCTGCGCGACCTGTTCCAGGCCCTTGGTCGACATCTGCGAGACATCGATGATCACGCCCAGGTCGTTGAGACGGTGCACGGCCTGTTTGCCGATGTCGGAGAGACCGTCAAGTGCATCCGGGGAGTCATTGAAAAACGGCAGCGGGCGCGAAGAGTCCGCCCAGCTGTTGTTGCCGATGTAGCTGAAGCCGAACATGCGCATGCCGCGACCGGCCCACAGGTCCAGTTTGCTCAGGTCGTTGCCCAGCGGGTAGGCGTTGAGCATGCTGATGAAAATCGCAAACTTGCCTTCGCCGTGCAGGCGGCGGAAATCGTCCGGGGTGTAGGCGATGCCGACCTGATTGGGAAAGTCGCGCACCAGTCCGGAAATGATCTTGTAGCGCACCTCCTGCTGATTGCGCGCTTCTTCGACGAAACCGTCGGTAGGGCGGTGTGGCGCGTTCGGGCCGTTCCACATTTCCGGCCAGCCGAACACGGTCAGCGCCGCGCCGGACAACCGTCCACGATTGGCCTTGATCAGGTCGAACTGCCCGGAGCCATCCTTGTCGGCTTCATTACCGTGAGCGCCGAAACTCAGGGGCACGGTGATGTGGCTGTCGAAGGACAGGATCCGGTCCTGCAGTTCGGTGGCCTGTTTCATCACCTTGACCGGGTAGCCGGGGTTGTCCCTGAACCAGTAATCCCAGGCCAGGAAGCCTGAGCCGGCACTGATTGCCATGGCCAGCGGCAGGCCAATGTATAGAGCCTTTTTCGAACGCGGTTTTGTCATTGCCATCTCATTCAGGTTCGCCGTCGAGTTACAGGCGCAGGGGCCTTTGCTATCTGGGAGGAACGACTGAGGCGACAAAGAATTTAGCGTGGCGGCAAAACAACGGGCGAAGACAGCCGAGCATGACGAGGTTCTTTTCGGACAGCGATAAATTTACCGATCCAGCAAACGTTCTAGCTTGGATAAAGCCTGCTTCATGGCTGACACAGGTAGGGCAATGACGATCTCTCGACGCTGGTTCATGGCGGGCATGGCACTCACGGGCGCTGCGCTGCCTGCCGCTTTTTATGCACATCGTGAGCTGACCCGCGAGGAGGAGCCGATCACGCCGGGCGAGGCCACGGTCGATCTGGCGGACACCGCCGGGCAGCAACTGGCCGACAACCTGCGCGGGATCTGGGACATCCGCTTCACGGGGGCCAATGCCGGACTCGACGGTTTGCCCCGTGAAGGCCTGGAACTGTTTCTCGATATTGCCCAGCGCGGGCGCGGTTTGCGCGGGTGTCTCGATACCGGCCCGCGCTTGCGCACCGACGCTACGCCGCACTATGAAGTCATTGGCGATCTGGCTCCGGGCAATGGCGCGGAGCTTTACTGGCGCCTGATGCGTACGGACATGCCGCAAGCGCCGGCAGTCTATGAGTTCAGGGTCAAGCTGGACGAAGTCTGGGCGGCCTTCGGCAATGCCGGCAGCGGCACGTTTACCGGGCAGGTGCTGCGGCTGGACCGGCCGCTGGCTCTGCCGGAACTCGACAATCGTTTCATCGCCATCAAGCGCCGCTTCCCCGAGGCCCGTGAGCGGACCGGCCTGAACCCGACATTGCTGGCGTGGCTGGTGTCGCCCGAACATCGCCTGTTTCACCAGCTCTGGCATGCCTCGCGGGACAAGTGGCACAAACTGTCGGAGAAAAAACGCGACGCGTTGCGCGGCATCGGCTGGCAACCCGGCCCTCGGGACAAGGAGCGCGACGCGCGTGGCCCGCGCAAGGATCGCAACGGTTCTGGCGTCGACTTTTTCTTCATGCATCGCCACATGCTGGGCGTCGCCCGTTCGATGCAGGATCTGCCGTCGTGGTCGAGATTCCCCGCGCCGCAACCGGAACTGGAACGTGACCGTCAGGGTTTTGCCCGCTACTTCGACAACCACGACGGCAACGCCTTGCCGCCGACCTGGCTGGCGGAGGGCGATGACGAATACACAAAGTGGGTCAGCGACATCAAGGCCGCCGAGACCTATCACAGCAACTTCCAGGTCTGGGAGTCGCAGTACACCGATCCGCGCTATCTCTCGAAACTGACCCTCGGCCAGTTCGGCTCGGAAGTCGAACTGGGCCTGCACGACTGGCTGCACATGCGCTGGGCGTCAGTGGCGCGCGATCCTTCCAACGATATTCCGCTGCCGATGGCCCGGGATCAGGCGGACTTCGCGGCCCGTTGGTACGCCGCCGAAAACGACTTCCTCGGCGACCCGTTTTCCTCCCATGTGAACCCGGTGTTCTGGCGCTTCCATGGCTGGATCGACGACCGCATCGAGGACTGGTATCGCGCTCACGAACGCTTTCATCCGGGTGAAGTGAGCCGCATGCAGGTCAATGGCGTGCCATGGTTTGCGCCGGGGCGATGGGTCGAGGTCGATGACCCGTGGCTCGGCCCGGACACCCATGGTTGCAGCACCGTTCCCGGCCTGCAGGTGGGGCGCTCGGTGGAGATGGACCCGGAAACCATGAAACTGGCGCTGCGCATCACCTTCGGCGATGAAAACAACATGGCCGATCTGTTTCGCCGGATTCCGCAGCGGCCGTGGTACGCCAGGCACCTGAAGGTCAAAGGGCGGCAGCTCTGAAGACAAAAAAATCGCAGCCCGGTGGCTGCGATTTTTTTGCCTGGAACAGGGCTGTTTTCAGATCACTTGCCAGCCCCCGCCCAGCGCCTTGTACAGCGCAATGCTGGCCTGCAGGCGTGACAGCCGCAGTTGCACGTTCAAGTCCTGGGCGGCGTACAGCGTGCGTTGAGTCTGCAGCACCGTCAGCAGATCCTCGGCGCCGGCCTGATAGCGGCTCTGGGCAATGTCGAACGCGGTCTGTGCCTGGCGCAGTTCTTCGCTTTGCCACTGACGTTGTTCATCGAGGCCGCGAATGCTCGTGAGGGCTTTTTCGACGTCCGCAAAGCCATTGATGATCGCGCCGCGATAGGTTTCCAGCAGCTCTTCCTGACGCGCCGTGGCCTTGTCGCGCTCGGCGCTGAGGCGACCGTTGTTGAAAATCGGCGCCACCAGGCCCGACGACAAATTGTAGAAGGTGGTACGCAGCAAATCCGCCGCGAGGTCGGCGCCGGTACCCAGGCTGGCGGTCAGCGTCAACTTGGGCAGCATGGCGGCGCGGGCAACGGTCACATCCGCCTGGGCAGCGGCCAGTTTTGCTTCGGCGCTGGCGATGTCCGGGCGTCGTTGCAGCAGCTCGCTGGGCACGCCGCTGGCAATGTCTGGCCATTGCAATTGGGCGAACGACTGTTTGGGCGATGGCAATTCCTGTACGGGTTGGCCGAGCAGTGCCGCCAGAGTGATCAGGGCTTCACGCCCCTGTTGTTGCGTCAACGGCAGTTTGCGTTGTTGCTCGGCGACCAGGCTTTTTTGCTGGGCCAGCTCCAGCGCGGTGGCGCCGCCGGCGTCGTAGCGCGTCTGCACCAGATGCAACACGCTCTGTGCATTGGCCAGGTTGAGCTCGGCAATTCGCGCCTGCTCACGCAGCGCCAGCGCCTGGGTGTAGCTGTTGGCGACGGCGCTTTGCAGGGTCAGTTCCACCGTCGAGCGGTCGAACTCACTGGCCTGCACGGCGAACACCGCGCTGTCCCGGGCGGCACGTTTACCACCCCAGAAATCGATTTCGTAACTGGCGCTCAACTCGGCATCGTAATAATCCAGCGAGCGTTTGTTCGGGTTCACATCGAGCTGGCTATAGCCTTTGCCGTGCAGGAGTTTCTGCCGGTTGGCATTCAGGCCGGCCTTGATTTCCGGCAGCAGCGGGGCGCCGGCGATGGTCGCACCGGCCTGGGCCTGCCTGACCCGGGCGACGGCGGCGGCCAGGTCATGGCTGCCCAGTCTTGCCTGATCGATCAGTTGATCGAGTTCCGAGCTGCCGAAGTGCGTCCACCATTGTCGATCGCTCTGGCTGGCGCCGGGAGGTTCCGGCGATTGCCATGCCGGCGGTGGTTGCAGGCCGCTGTCGGGGCGCGGCGCGGGGCTGCCGCAGGCCGCCAGCAAAACGCTGGCGGCGAGAAGTGTCAGGTGGGCTTTCATAGGTCGATCATTCACTGGTGAGGGCCTTGACCGGGTCGAGCCGGGCGGCCTTGCGGGCCGGCATGAAGCCGAAGATGACGCCGGTGGCCAGCGCGCAACCGAAGGCGCCGATCACGGCGATCCACTGGAACGCCATGGCCACACCGCTGAGTTGCAGCACACCGCCGACCAGCATCGCCAGGCTGATCCCGGCAATGCCGCCGACCACCGAGAGCATCACCGCTTCGGTCAGGAACTGGCGCAGGATGTCGCGCTGGCGGGCGCCGGTGGCCATGCGGATGCCGATTTCCCGGGTGCGTTCGCGCACGGTCATGAGCATGATGTTCATCACGCCGATACCGCCCACCAACAGGGAAATGGCGGCAATCGCTCCGAGCATCAGCGACAGCGTGCCCTGGGTACGGGCCTCGGCCTGAATCATCGCGGCGTTGTTGGTCAGCTCGAAATCCTTCTTCCCGTTGTGCCGGCGCAGCATCGCTTGTTCGATGGCGTGCTCGGCTTCCTTGACCCGGCGCGCATCCCGCGCGGCAATCACCACGTATTCCGGATTGCGGCTGCCGAACAGGCGCATGCTGGCAGCGGAGTAGGGCACGGCGATCCGGTTGTCACTGTCCGAGTCGCCGGAGCTGGAGCCTTTTTCCGCGAGCACCCCGAGCACCTGGAACGGCACGTTTTCGATCAGGATGTACTGACCGACAGGGTCGGCGACATCCTTGAGCAGTTTGTCGCGCACCTTGGTCCCGATCACCGCGACGGCAGCGGCGCTGTCTTCATCGGCCTGGGTGAAATAGCTGCCCTGGATCACCGGCCAGTTGAAGATGGTCGGGAAGTTGGTGTCGTTGCCACCTACGTAACTGGTGTGGTCGGCATTGCCGAAACGCACGCCGGCGGTGGCGCCGTTGACCGGCATGATGCGTTCAACCTGAGGCAGGGCGGCCAGTTCGGCGACGTCATCGAGGGTGATGATGCCCGGCGGTGTGCGCGGGTTGGGCGCCGCGCCGCTGAGATAGATGATGTTGGAGCCGAATGCCCCCATCTGCGCCATCACCTGGCGCTTGCTGCCTTCGCCCACCGCCAGCATGACCACCACGGACGCGACGCCGATGACGATCCCAAGCAGAGTCAGCGCGGTGCGGAAGCGGTTGACCCACATGACGCGCCAGGCCGCTTGCACGGCATCCACCAGTTCGCCTTTCCAGGCGCCGCTCTGGGTGCTGCCGGTGGTCAGACGCTCGCGCAGATCCACGGCTTGCAATGTGCCGGAACCGGCGGCGGGTGTGGCAGGCGATTGCGGGTTGGCGGTATCGCTGATGATCAGGCCGTCGCGGATTTCGATGATGCGTTTGGCGCGTTGCGCGACTTCGCGGTCGTGGGTGATGAGGATCACCACGTGGCCCTGATCCGCCAGCTCATCGAGCAGGGTCATGACTTCGGCGCCACTGTGGCTGTCCAGCGCACCAGTGGGTTCGTCGGCAAGAATGATATGGCCGCCATTCATCAGCGCCCGGGCAATTGACACCCGCTGCTGTTGTCCGCCGGAGAGCTGGTGCGGGCGGTTGGCGGTGCGGCTGCCGAGGCCCAGGCGGGTGAGCAGGGCGTGGGCCCGGGCGTGACGTTCGGCGGCCGGTGTGCCGGCATAGATCGCCGGCATCTCGACGTTTTCCTGGGCTGAACCGGACGGAATCAGGTGATAGCCCTGGAACACGAATCCGAACGCTTCGCGTCGCAGCCAGGCCAGGGCGTCAGTGTCCAGCCGGGCGACATTTTCCCCGGCAAACAGGTACTCGCCGCTGCTGGGACGGTCGAGGCAGCCGAGGATGTTCATCAGTGTCGATTTGCCGGAGCCGGAGGCACCGACGATCGCCACGAATTCGCCGGCATGAATCGACAGATCAATGCCGCGCAGCACTTCCACCAGCGGGCTGTCTCCGCCGCCGTAGGCTTTGCGGATCTGCCGCAGGTCAATCAGGGGCGTTTGCATTCAGCCTCCGTTGCCGGTGGCCGGACTGCTCAGGACGTGATCGCCTTCGGCAAGCCCTTCGAGGATTTGCGTGCGCAAGCGGTCGCGGATGCCGATCCGGACTTCCCGGGATTGAATCTCGCCATTGGCGGCGACGACCTGCGCCGATTGCCATTCCGCACGGCTGCTGCGCTGCAGGGCAGCGGTGGGCACGGTCAGGGTGTTTTGCGCCTGCTGTGAAACGAAGAACACCTGGGCCGTCATGTCGGTCATCAGGCTGTTGTCGGTGTTTTCGACATCCAGCAATACCGTGTAAAGCACCACCCGTTCGCTGCCGCTGCGACCGCTGGTGGGACTGGCGCCCTGACTCTGTTCGAGCGGACGCGGCGGCACCGGCAGGATCTGCCGCACGGTGCTGCTCCAGCGCCGGGTGCCGCCACTGAGGGTCGTGAAGTAAGCCGTCATGCCCGGCTTGACGTGACCGATGTCGGCTTCGGAAACCTCGGCCCACACGGTCATCGGGGAAAGCCGTGCGATCCGCAGAATCAACGGGGTCTGTTGTTGCGCGTTAAGTGTCTGGCCTTCCCGGGCACCCACGGCCACCACTGTGCCGGACATCGGCGCGTAGATGCGTGTGTAGCCAAGCTCGGCCTCGTCACTGCGCAGACTGGCCTGGGCCTGACGAATCTGTGCCTGGAACATGTCGATCCGGGCCTGGGTGGCGCGTACTTCGGCCCGGGCGGTCTGGACGTCTTCCTCGCGGGTGGCGCCCCCGGCGGCGAGTTTCTGCTGGCGCTGGTACTTCTGCTGCGCCAGCTCATGCTGGGCGCGTTGTTCCTGCAACTGCGCCTTCAGGTTCTCGATGGAAAACCGGCCAGCGTCGAGTTTGGCCTTTTGCGTGGAGGGATCGATTTCCACGAGCAACTGGCCTTCCTTGACCACATCACCGGCCTCGACGTGAATTTTCTGGATCTGCCCGGACGCCTGCGCACCGACATCCACATAGCGACGTGGTTGCAGGGTGCCCAGGGCGGTCACGCTGTTTTCGATTTCGCCACGGGTTACTTGAACGGTGGCAAGCGTTTCACGACCGGGCGGCAGTACCTGCCACGCGGCAACCGCGATGACGGGGATCAGGCAAAGGGCAACGAACAGGGCACGGCGGGCGGGGAGGGGACGTTTCATGCAGGGTTCCGGCCAGTGGAATTCGGCCCGTCGTTCAGCAGGTGAGCAGGTTCGGTCGGTCGCTGAACGCTGTCGCAAGGCACGACAGACACGGGGGAGCTGTCCTGTAAACGATGCATGTGCAAGGGAATTTAAGTGTTCACACACGAAGTTACAGGTTGCCGGAACGGGCTATTTGTCAGCGAAGGAGAATCACCACTTTAAATCTATATGAGAATTACTATAAATTACGCGCCTCACGTTGCCACCATCGTGCTACCGCTTCGCGGGGGCCGAAAAAACGGTGTGCTCAAGGACAGAACCCGCACTCAAGCGGCCGGGAGTCATGTTGGAAAACTACTATCGCGAGCTGGTGTGTTTCCTGAACGCCAAGCTCGGCAACCGACAGGTGGCCGAAGATGTGGTGCATGACGCCTATGTGCGGGTACTGGAGCGCTCCAGCGATACGCCGATCGAACAACCCCGGGCCTTCCTCTATCGCACCGCGCTGAATCTGGTGATCGACGATCATCGGCGCAATGCCCTGCGTCAGGTCGAATCCCTGGAAGTGCTCGACAGCGAAGAGCGCTATTTCACCCCGTCGCCCCACAGCACCCTCGACCACGGCCAGCGCCTGGACATGTTGCAACGCGCATTGGCCGAGCTTGCGCCGCTGTGCCGCGACAGTTTTCTGCTGCGCAAGATCGAAGGCATGTCCCATCCCGAGATCGCCGAACGCCTTGGCATTTCCAAGGCCCTGGTGGAAAAGCACATCGTCAACGCCATGAAGCATTGCCGCCAGCGAATCAAGCAATGGGATGCTCACTGAAGCCCCTGCGTTAAATTTTATTTCACTGTCCTCGTTCCTACTCAACAGACGACCTGTTGTCCTGTCCCGGGCCGGCCGGTCACCCAAGCTCTTCCTCCGCGCTGTTCGGGGGTTCATCCAGAGGACACTGGAAATGACACAGGCAATTGCATCGCCCATCGTTCACGATCTGATCGGCGTCGGTTTCGGCCCTTCGAACCTGGCGCTGGCCATCGCTCTGCAGGAGCGTGCTCCGACCCTCGGCGAGCTGGATGTGCTGTTTCTCGACAAACAACCGACCTACAGCTGGCACGGCAATACGCTGTCGACCCAGAGCGAATTGCAGATTTCCTTCCTCAAGGATCTGGTGACCCTGCGCAACCCGACCAGCCCGTACTCGTTCGTCAATTACCTCAAGCACCACGGTCGTCTGGTGGACTTCATCAACCTCGGCACCTTCTACCCGTGCCGCATGGAGTACAACGACTACCTGCGCTGGGTGGCCGCGCAGTTCACCGAACAGAGTCGTTATGGCGAAGAAGTGCTGACCATCGAGCCGGTGCTGCACAACCATCAGGTCGAAGCGTTGCGAGTGATTTCCCGTGGCACCGACGGCCAGCAATTCGTGCGCACCGCACGTTCCGTTGTGGTCAGCGCTGGTGGCACCCCGCGCATTCCCGAATCGTTCAAGGCGCTCAAGGGCGATGCCCGGGTATTCCATCACTCGCAATACCTGGCCGAGATGGCCAAGCAACCGTGCGTGAGCAACCAGCCGATGAGCATCGCGATCATCGGCGGCGGCCAGAGCGCGGCGGAAGCCTTCATCGACCTGAACGATTCGTTCCCGTCAGTGCAGGTCGACATGATCCTGCGCGGCTCGGCGCTGAAACCGGCGGACGACAGCCCGTTCGTCAACGAGGTGTTCTCGCCGGAATTCACCGACCTGATCTTCCAGCAGCAGAGCAGCGAGCGTGAGCGTCTGGTCAACGAGTACCACAACACCAACTACTCGGTGGTGGACATCGACCTGATCGAGCGCATCTACGGCATCTTCTACCGCCAGAAAGTCTCGGGCGTGGCACGCCACGCGTTCCGCACCCTGACCACTGTCGAGAAAACCACCGCTACCGAACGCGGCATCGAACTGGCGGTGCGCAACAACGCCACGGGTGAAGTTACCGTCCGCGTCTACGACGCCGTGGTGCTGGCCACCGGTTACGAGCGTCAGATGCACCGCAAGCTGCTGGCGCCGCTGGAAGAGTACCTGGGCGACTTCGAGGTCGATCGCAACTACAAACTGATCACCGACGAGCGCTGCAAGGCCGGTCTGTACATGCAGGGCTTCTGCCAGGCCAGCCACGGTCTGAGCGATACGCTGCTGTCGATCCTGCCGATCCGCGCGGACGAAATTGCCGGCTCGCTGTATGAGCATGGCAAGAACCGTGGGCACAGCCGCTCGGTGATGGATCTGTTGTTGGCGACTGCCAGCTGATGACGTCCTGATGACTCCCGCGCCGAGCGCGGGAGTCGTTTCCGGGCCAATCCTGAACCCTTCCTGAATGACCTCCACATCCCCCAACCTCATTCCTTTTACGGGTTTACTCTCCAGGCATCGGGGCGTAAGCTTCGCGCGTTTTCATCAATAGCGGAGACCCACAGTGGGTACTTGTTCGAGTGACAGTTGTCGGCCGGTCCTTGTAACCGGCAGATTCTCGGCAAGATAACGCGCATTCCTTTGTGCCGTTGTCTCGCCGAACAGCGAGCAGCGGCATCCCGATCATGGTCAGCTGAGACCATGTCCCGACGTCCTTCTCATCGACGCTGAAAAGAGCGTGGTTTCGACTTCATTGTCGCAATCGCAGCCCTATCGACACGCCTGTCTTTTTTGACTGGCGCGCCAACCCTTGCCGTGCCGAATTTTCGGTGCAAGAGGGCTGGACGTACCTGCTTGACGGTTTCCCGGCTGACCATAGGGGCAACAGCCATGAAACTTACGCTCAAGGAATTTTTCGCAGGCTTCCTGCGGACCCGTCACATCGCCCGGCACTTCCGTCGTCTGGCCGTGCTGGAAAGTCTTCGCGACACCACGGTCAGCCGTGAAGTGCCGCCCACCCTGGCCAATACGCTGGTGGACGCCGCCCATTGCGACAGCGGCGTGCTGCTGTCGAACCTCGGCACGCACACCGACGGCCTCACCGATTTCGAAGTCGATGTGCTGCGTGCACAGCATGGCCTCAACGAAGTCGAGCATGAGCAACCGCTGCCGTGGTGGACCCACCTGTGGCACTGCTACAAAAACCCGTTCAACCTGCTGCTGACCCTGTTGGCGGTGATCTCGTGGCTGACTGACGACCTGAAAGCCGCCACCGTGATTTTCTCGATGGTGGTGCTCTCGACCCTGCTGCGCTTCTGGCAGGAAAGCAAATCCAACCAGGCGGCCGACGCGCTCAAGGCGATGGTCAGCAACACCGCCACCGTGCTGCGCCGGGATGCGCCGCGCACTGAACTGCCGATCAAGCAACTGGTGCCGGGCGATCTGATCGTGCTCTCGGCCGGCGACATGATTCCCGCCGATTGCCGGGTGCTCAGCGCCAAGGATCTGTTCGTCAGCCAGGCGGCGATGACCGGCGAATCGATGCCGGTAGAGAAATTCCCCCGCCAGGCGGATCGCGATACGCGCAACCCGCTGGAGCTGGAAAACATCCTGTTCATGGGCACCAACGTGGTGTCCGGGACAGCGGTGGCGGTGATTCTCACCACCGGCAACAGCACCTATTTCGGTGCGCTGGCGCTGCGGGTCGGGGCAACCGATCGGGCGGTGACTTCGTTCCAGCAAGGGGTGAACAAAGTCAGCTGGCTGTTGATCCGTTTCATGTTCGTCATGGCGCCGCTGGTGTTGTTCATCAACGGTTTCACCAAGGGTGACTGGACCGAAGCGCTGCTGTTCGCATTGTCGATCGCCGTGGGCCTGACCCCGGAAATGCTGCCGATGATCGTCACCTCGACTCTGGCCAAGGGCGCGGTGTTCCTGTCGCGCAAGAAAGTCATCGTCAAACGCCTGGACGCGATCCAGAACTTCGGCGCCATGGACGTGCTGTGCACCGACAAGACCGGCACGTTGACCCAGGACAAAATCTTCCTGGCGCGCAATGTCGACGTCTGGGGTGAGGACTCTGATGACGTGCTGGAAATGGCCTATCTGAACAGCTACTACCAGACCGGCCTGAAAAACCTGCTCGACGTGGCGGTACTGGAACACGTGGAGGTCCACCGTGAACTGAAGGTCGGCACGGCGTATCGCAAGGTCGACGAGATCCCGTTCGATTTCAATCGCCGGCGCATGTCGGTGGTGGTCGAAGGACACGGCCAACCGCATCAGTTGATCTGCAAAGGCGCGGTGGAAGAAGTGTTGTCGGTGTGCACCCGGGTTCGTCACGGTGAAGTCGACGAAGCCTTGAGCGATGAATTGCTGGCGAGAATTCGTCAGGTAACAGCAGCATTCAACGCTGAAGGCTTGCGCGTGGTAGCGGTGGCGGCACGGTCGATGCCTGAAGGTCGCGACACTTACAGCCTGGGCGACGAGCAGGAACTGACACTGATCGGTTATGTGGCATTCCTCGACCCACCGAAGGAAAGCACCGCACCGGCACTCAAGGCGCTGGCCGAGCATGGCGTTGCGGTAAAAGTACTGACCGGCGATAACGAGTTGGTGACCGCCAAGATCTGCCGCGAAGTGGGCCTGGCTCAGCAAGGCCTGCTGATGGGCAACGACATCGAACGCATGAGCGACGCGGAACTGGCGGTGGCGGTGGAGACCACCAACGTGTTCGCCAAGCTGACGCCGACCCACAAGGAACGCATCGTGCGCATCCTCAAGGGTAACGGCCACGTGGTCGGGTTCATGGGCGACGGCATCAATGACGCGCCAGCGCTGCGCACCGCAGATATCGGTATTTCCGTGGACAGCGCGGTGGACATCGCCAAGGAAGCGGCCGACATCATCCTGCTGGAAAAGAGCCTGATGGTATTGGAGGAGGGCGTGCTGGAAGGGCGCCGGACCTTCGCCAATATGCTCAAGTACATCAAGATGACCGCCAGCTCGAACTTCGGCAACGTGTTCTCGGTACTGGTGGCCAGTGCGTTCATTCCGTTCCTGCCGATGCTGCCGATGCACCTGCTGGTGCAGAACCTGCTGTATGACATTTCGCAGATCGCGATCCCGTTCGACAACGTCGACGACGAAATGCTGAAACAGCCGCAACGCTGGCAGCCGGGGGATGTGGGGCGCTTCATGCTGTTCTTCGGTCCGATCAGTTCGATCTTTGACATCACAACGTTCGCCTTGATGTGGTACGTGTTCGATGCCAACACCCCGGATCACCAGACCCTGTTCCAGTCCGGCTGGTTCGTGGTGGGGCTGCTGACCCAGACGCTGATCGTGCACATGATCCGCACGCCGAAGATTCCGTTCCTGCAAAGCCGCGCGGCCATGCCGCTGCTGGTGATGACCGGAATCATCATGGCCGTGGGCATCTTCCTGCCGATGGGGCCGCTGGCACACTACTTCAAACTGCAGGCGCTGCCGTCGATGTACTTCGTGTTCCTGCCGGTGATCCTGCTGGCGTACATGGCACTGACCCAGGCCGTGAAAGGCTTCTACATTCGCCGCTTCGGCTGGCAGTAACAGGAATGATTCCCCCCTTGTGGGAGCAAGGGGGGCGGTTTCAAGGAGTTCAACATGCAAGCCATCAACAACATCAACCTCGATTCGCTGCTCGATACTCTGGTCAGCCTCAGCGCGGCGTTCATTCTCGGCGGCCTGATCGGTTTCGAGCGCCAGTACCGGCAACGCACGGCGGGCTTGCGCACCAACGTGCTGGTGGCGGTCGGCGCGGCGATTTTCGTCGACATGGCCAACCGTCTTGGCGGTGCTGAAGGCGCGGTCCGAGTGGTCGCCTACGTGGTGTCCGGGATCGGCTTTCTCGGTGCCGGTGTGATCATGCGCGAAGAGGGTAACGTGCGCGGTCTCAATACCGCCGCCACACTCTGGACTTCGGCAGCGGTGGGCGCCTGTGCCGGTGCCGACCTGCTGGCCGAAGCGGTGCTCGGCACCTTGTTCGTGCTCGCCGCCAATACCTTGCTGCGGCCGATCGTCAACAACATCAACCGCCAGCCGCTGGATGTGGTTTCGGCGGAAGTCACCAACATCGTCTATGTGATTGCCCGGCGCTCGCAGCAGACCGCCGTGTTCGCCTTGCTTGAAGCCGAGCTCGAACGCAGCAACTACCCGGCCAGTGACGTCGATGTGCACGCCTTCGGTGCCGACGAAATCGAGATCGAAGCCACGCTCGCAACGACATCGGTGGACGGCGATGAACTGGACGCACTGGTGAAGCGGATTTCAACGTCGAACCTGGTGGTACAGGCGTTCTGGAGTCCGAGTACCACGGAGTAACCAGGCGAACGCCCATCTTCCGGCATTGGCATGGGTGGCCGTCAATCCGGATGAGTGACGGTTATTTTCGGAATAGTCCTACAGAGTATGCCTCGATGCTTGGGTAGTCTTGCCGCCACTTGAAGCGACTGGCGGGACTTCCACGATGGCCGACAAAACCTTGCGCATTTTGATCGCCGACACCCGGCATTTTCACCGAATGAAGATCGAGCGGATGTTCAATGCCCTCGATTACTACCGCATCGCACCGGTGCAGAACTTCACCGAACTGCTGTCACTGATCGATTACGGCTGCGAGCCGTTCGATGTGCTGGTGACCGACTCTCAACTGGCAGGTGGAATACCGGATCTGCACGGATTTCTGTTCGATCTGGCGCAGGTCCGGCATGCACTGGTCTATGGCGAAGCGCTGAACTCATCGGCTGTTCCCGGATACTTTCGGCCGAAGATCACCACCTGTAACGAAGCGCTGCCCTCAATGAGCGCCATCACACAGTTGATGGCGTCGGCCGAGGCTTCCCGTGAGCGTTCATCGCGTATGTGCCCGGCAAAATCCCTCGCGTGATGGAGCGCCAGATCACAGATCGGCCGATGGCGCAACTGTCAGGTCTGACAGGTGTTTCGACTTGCGTCCCGTGTAACAGTCGTAGCGCAGCTACCAGTAGTCCCGTTCATGCAGGATCGGTGGCGTCATCGACATGTATTCGCCCGGGAGTGGTCATGGATTCAGCATTGGTCGTCGATGATCACCCGGTGGTAGCCGAGGCCGTCAGAATAGTTCTGGAGTCGTTGGGCTATAAACCGATTCATGTCGCTTCGAGTGGCGTCGACGTGGTGCCGATGATCCGTGCCCACGCGCCGACATTGATCGTGCTCGATTTGAAGCTCAAGGGAATGGGCGGTCTTGAAGTGCTGGACCGGATCAACGCCCTCGGGCTGGTCTGCAAAGTCGTGATTTTTTCATCGGCCGATCCGAACAGCTACCTGGTGCGTTGCCGACGTGCAGGTGCAATGGCTTTTGTGGCCAAGTCTGCCGAGTTGCAGCAGTTGCAGAGTGCGATCAAGGCAGTCCGTTCGGGTTACAGCTATTTTCAGGAATTGCCTGAGGTCAACGCAGGGCACTCCGGTGTGCACAGTGACGAGCGGCAGCAAATCGAAGGATTGTCCAATCGCGAGTTACACATTCTCGTGCAATTGGCGCATGGCAAGCCCAACAAGGACATCGCTCGGGAGATGAACCTGAGCCACAAAACCATCAGTACCTACAAGACTCGCCTGATGCTCAAGCTCGGGGTCAGCTCACAGGTGGTGTTGCGTGAGTTCGCCAGACGCAACCATCTGCTTTGAGAGCCTGCCCGATGATGAGGCCGCTGCGATGCATTCTTCTGATGATCTTCCTTTTGGCAAACGCTGTGCAGGCATCCGGGGCTGTGCAAAAACTGGAAATCATCTCCCGCACCCGGCTGGAAGGCGTGCAGGTACGCCTCGACGAGCAGGATCGCCAGTGGCTCCGGGCACACCCGGTATTGCGCATCGGCGCTTCCGGGCCGGACTATCCTCCTTTTGAATTGACCCGCAACCGGCATGAACTGGAAGGCCTCACGGCCGAATACGCCGACGCGATCGCACAGGTGCTGAATGTCCGGATCGAGGTCTGGTGCTACCCCGACCGCGAAAGCGCCATGGCTGCGCTCAAGGCTGGCGAACTGGACTTGCTGGGCACCTCGAACAACTATGAGATTGCCGATCCCGAGCTGATGCTGTCTCGCGCCTATGCCGAAGATCAGCCGATGTGGGTGACCCGGCTCGACGAACCGTTGCCCGATGATCTGGCAGGCAAGCGCATCGCCATGGTGGATGACTACCTGCCGGCCTCGACCATCCAGAAGGCTTACCCGCAAGCCACTTTGCAGCGTTATCGCTCGATTCTCGATGCCCTCGGCGCCGTGGCATTCGGACGGGATGATCTGTACCTCGGCGATTTCATCAGCGCCAGCTATCTGATCAACATCAACTTCCACAACGATCTGCAACTGGCCGGCCCCTCGGGTCTCGACGCCAACCCGTTCGCCTTTGCCCTGACTCGCAGCAACACACGCTTGAAACGACTGGTCGACAAGGCCTTGCTGGCCATTCCCATGGAGCAGCGCCTGGCCATGGAGCTGCGCTGGAGTGCCGGGCGGGCGGACATGACCGGACAAGCACGGGTAAGTCTCAGCGACAGTGAACAGGCGTGGCTCGCCCGGCATCCGAGCGTACGTGTCGGTGCGATCGAGGATTTCGCCCCGTTGACGTTCTTTGATGCCGAGGGAAAAGTGCAGGGGCTCACGGCGCAGTTGTTGAGCCTGATCAGTCAGCGCAGCGGCCTGAAGTTCGAGATCGTACGGGGGCAGTCACTGGACCGACAGATCGAACAATTGAAGGCCGGTGAACTTGATCTGCTGCCCGTGGTGACACCCAGCAGCGAGCGTGAACTCGAAATGCGTTTCTCCCGGGCCTATCTGAACAATCCGTTCGTGCTGGTCAGCGGAGTATCGGCGTCGGGCGTGAGAACCCTGGACGACATGGCCGGTAAACGGTTGGCGATCTATCGCGGTCACCCGTTGCGCGATTACCTGCTGGAGCGAGTACCGCAGCTCAGATTGGTCGAAGTACCAAGCCCGGCAGCCGGGATGGAAGCGATTGTCAGCGGGCAGGCCGATGCCACGCTGAGTTCGTTGATGGTGGCGCGCTATCTGATTTCCCGTCAGTACCGGGGGCGTACCCGGATAGTCGGTACGGTGGGGGACCAGCCCGCCCGGATTGCGTTGGCCACTGCACCGGATGCGGTGGTCTTGCATTCGATTCTGAACAAGGCGCTGCTGAGCATTGCCCCGAAGGAACTCGACGATCTGGTCGAGCGCTGGGGCCGTGACGCTGTTGCCGATGACAGTTACTGGCAGCGCCATCGACGGGAGATCCTGCTTGGATTCACCGTTGCGTCCGGGCTGTTGCTGCTGGCGCTGGGCTGGATTGCCTTTCAGCGCTGGCAGATTCGCCAGCGCCAACAATGGCTGCTTCAACTGCAGGAAGCCAAGGACGCGGCGGATGACGCCAACCGGGCCAAGAGCACCTTTCTGGCAGTCATGAGTCACGAAATCCGTACGCCCATGAATGCCTTGCTGGGCATGCTCGAACTGGCGCTCAAGCATGCCGATGAAGGCGTGACCGACCGCGCGGCCATTCAGGTGGCATCCACGGCGGGGCAGCAACTGCTGGCACTGATCGGCGATATTCTCGATATCGCACGCATCGAATCCGGTCATCTGTCGCTGGCTCCCGAACGCACCCATCTACGTGAGTCGGTGTTGTCGGTGTGTCGGATTTTCGAAGGAGTGGCGCGCCAGAAGCAGTTGTCGTGGCATGTCGAGCTGGATGAACGCAGCAATGTCGAGGTGATGCTCGACGCCCTGCGTTTCAAGCAGGTGTTGTCGAATCTGCTGAGCAATGCGATCAAGTTTACCGACGAAGGCGATGTGAGCCTGCGACTGCAAGTGTTCGCCGTATCGGACGGGCTGCTGGAAATCGGTGTTGTCATCGACGACAGCGGACGGGGCATCAGCGCCGAAGATCAGCAACGCCTGTTCAGCCCCTTTGTGCAGGTCGGCAGCCAGCCGATGTCGGCCCGCAGCGGTTCTGGTCTGGGGCTGGTGATCAGCCGCAGCCTGTGTCGGATGATGGGCGGCGACTTATGGATGACCAGCGAACCCGGACGAGGCACACAAGTCATGCTGCGCCTGGAGCTGCCCGTGCTGGAGTCATCCGGCCATGAGAACGTTGCGACTCCAACGGTGATGGCAGCGAGGTCGCTGGATGTACTGGTGGTGGACGACCATCCGGTGAATCGTCTGCTGCTGTGTCGGCAGTTGAGCGAGCTCGGGCACCACTTTGTCGATATCGGGAGTAGTGAACAGGCGCTGGATCTGTGGCGCGGTCAATCTTTCGATGCACTGATCACTGACATCAACCTGCCCGGGCTCAACGGTTATGACCTGGCGCGAACGATTCGCGAAGAAGAGACGGCAGCAGGCAGGGTGCCTTGTCGAATTCTGGGGTATACCGCCAATGCACAGCTGGAGGAAAAACAGCGATGCCTGGCAGCCGGAATGGACGACTGCCTGTTCAAACCGGTTTTGCTGCGGGAACTGAATCTGGCGCTGATGGCCGCAGAACCCGACGAAATAAAGGTCGCAGGAGCGGAGGAGCAGATATTGCCCGGTTTCGATCTGAGCTCGCTGTTGCAACTGGCGGGAGCGGACAACCCGCTGATCGGGCAGTTGCGTGAGGAGGTGTTGAGCAGTCTGCGCAGCGATCTGGAGCGTCTGGAGAAATCCGGGCGGGAAGGTGATCGTGCAGGCCTGAAGGATCTGGCACATCACATTACAGGCGGGGCGCATGTGATCGGTGCCGAGCGCGTGGTTTCGGCGTGCCGGGTACTCGAACAGGCCTGCGGGGACGAAGAGCCTGAGGACGCATTGAACGTTGCAATCGAATTGCTGCGCGTGGCCATGCACGACCTCGCGCAGCAACTTCAGGCCTGAGTGGTCAGTCCCACTGCGGCGCGATGCCTTGGGGGCTGGTCAGGCGATGGCCGCGCTCCAGTGTGTCGATCAGCGCCATATCGGCGTCGCTCAGCGTCAGCGCGGTGGCGCCGAGGTTGCTTTGCAGATTGGCGCGCTTGGTCGACGACGGAATCACCGCGTAACCCGATTGCATCGCCCACGCCAGAGTGACCTGCGCCGGGGTGGCTTGCAGACGCTGGGCGATGTCGACAATCAATGGATCCTTCAGCACTTCGCCATAGGCCAGGGTCATGTACGAGGTGATCTGGATGCCCTGGCTCTGGGCAAATTCCACGACCTTGCGGTTTTGCAGGTACGGGTGCAGCTCGATCTGGTTGGTGGCGATATTTTCTGCACCCACCGCTGCAATGGCTTGCTTCATCAGGTCGATGGTGAAGTTGGACACACCGATCTGTCGGGTCAGGCCCAGGCGTTTGGCCTCCAGCAGGGCGCCCATGAATACTTCCACCGGCACCTGATCTTCCGGCGACGGCCAGTGGATCAGCGTCAGGTCGAGGTAGTCGGTCTGCAGCTTTTGCAGGCTTTCCTTGAGGCTTTCGATCAGACGGTCTTTGGCGAAGTTGGCGATCCAGATCTTGCTGGTGATGAACAATTCGTCGCGAGGGATGCCGCTGGCGGCGATAGCCTGGCCGACCTCGGCTTCGTTCTCGTAGATTTGCGCAGTGTCGATGACCCGGTAACCCAGCTCAAGGGCGGTGCTCACCGAATCGATGACCACCTGACCTTGCAAGCGAAACGTACCAAGACCGAAAGCGGGAACAGACATCTAGAACTCCAGGATTGCAGTGGGAATGGACGGGAGTATCCGCTGCTGCTTCCATGAGAAAAACCACTGTCGGGGCAAAGTACTGTTGACCGGAAGTCACGAATCAATCGCAGGTCTCAAGCGATGTCGCTGTGAGCAAATTCTTCACCCAGAAAATCGATCAAGGTGCGCACTGACGGCAGTAGTCCCCGGCGCGAAGGAAAGATCGCGTGCACGATCCCGCATTTCGGTGCCCAGCCCGGAATCAACTCCACCACGCGTCCTGCCGCGATGTCTTCGCGCACGACCACACTCGGCAGATGCGCAACGCCGACCCCGGCAATTACCGCCTGACGCAGGGCGATCAGGTCATCAGTGACCAGCCTTGGCCTGTGCCGGACCTGTGCCGAAGCGCCGTTCGGGCCGAGCAGTTCCCATTCATACTCACGTTGCGCCGCACCCCAATGCAGGCTCGGCAAACCATTAAGATCGGCCGGCGAGGGCGGTGACGACAAGCGCTCGGCAAACATCGGGCTACCTACCACTGACTGAGTGCTGTTACCCAGCACCTTCATCACCATGTCGGTGTTTTCCAGTGGTGGAAAACGCACGCGCAGCGCAATGTCGAAACCTTCGTGCAGCAGGTCGACCCGGCGGTTCGTACTCTCGATGAACACTTCGACCAGCGGATACTTGAGCATGTAGCGGGTGAGCATCGGCCCGACCCAGGAATTGAGCAGCGCCGTCGGGCAGCTCAGGCGTACCAGCCCCTGAGGTTCGGAGCGATTGCGCTCGATCAGCTCGGCGGCGCTCTCGGCCTCGACCCGCATCGCCAGGCAGCGCTGGTAGTAGGCCTGGCCGATTTCGGTCAGCGAGCAATGCCGGCTGGTGCGGTGCAGCAGGCGTACACCAAGGCGTTCTTCGAGCTCCGAGATGCGTCGGCTGAGTTTCGATTTGGGGATGTCCAGCGCACGACCAGCGGCGGCAAAGCCACGATGCTCCACCACTTGAGTGAAGTAATAGAGGGTGTTGAGGTCTTCCACCATCGTTCTCCATATAGAACGCTAAGGCTGATTTTTGCAGTCTAGTCCATCAATGGTCATGGATTTAAGCTTAATCCATCGCGTCATTCACCCGATTGGAGGCAACCATGAAAAACATCATCGGTATCTACACCAGCCCTCGCGGCCATTGGGTCGGCGATGGTTTCCCGGTTCGCACGCTGTTTTCCTACGACAACCTGGGCAAGCACATCAGCCCGTTCCTGCTACTGGATCACGCCGGGCCTGCGCAATTCACCCCGACCACCGAGCGACGTGGCGTTGGTCAGCATCCGCACCGCGGGTTCGAAACCGTGACTATCGTTTACGAGGGCGAAGTGCAGCACCGCGACTCCACCGGTGCCGGCGGCACCATCGGCCCGGGCGATGTGCAGTGGATGACCGCTGCGTCCGGGATCCTGCATGAGGAGTTTCACTCGGACAACTTCGCCAGAACCGGCGGCAATCTGGAAATGGTGCAGCTGTGGGTCAACCTGCCCGCCAAGGACAAAATGGCGGTGCCCGGTTACCAGACCATTCTGGATGGTGACATTCCGACCATCGCACTCAAGGATGGCGCGGGTAGCCTGCGTCTGATCGCCGGTGAGTTCGACGGCCACAAAGGCCCGTCCCGTACTTTCACGCCTATCGATGTGTGGGATCTGCGCCTGAATGCCGGCAAGTTGCTGACGCTGGATCTGCACGAGGGCCGCAACACCGCGTTGGTGCTGTTGCGCGGTTCGGTGCAGGTCAACGGCCTGGAGTCGGTGCGTCAGGGCCAGTTGGCGCTGTTCGAGCGTGACGGCCGGCAACTGACACTTGAGGCCAGCGAAGATGCGGTGGTGTTGCTGCTCAGCGGCGAGCCGATCGACGAACCCATCGTCGGCCACGGTCCGTTCGTGATGAACACCGAGCAGGAAATCCACCAGGCATTCGCCGACTTCCAGTCCGGCCGCTTCGGCCGCATGCACGGCTGACACGCCGCGCTTCCACACCCCGCTCTACACAGGATGCGTAGGCCGGTTCGAAGGCCAGGGATGGCTGCTGCCCAAAAGAAAGAGAAAACGCTGGATTCCCGGCGCTGACCCGAGACCTCGACATTTCGTCGAGATCGACAACACGCGAGGATTACTGCAATGAGCACTCAATACAAACGTCTGGACAAGAACAACGCCGCCGTTCTGCTGGTCGACCATCAGGCCGGGCTGTTGTCGCTGGTGCGCGACATCGAGCCTGACCGGTTCAAAAACAACGTGCTGGCGCTGGCCGACCTGGCCAAGTACTTCAAGCTGCCGACGATCCTGACCACCAGTTTCGAAACCGGCCCCAACGGCCCGCTGGTGCCCGAGCTCAAGGCGTTGTTCCCCGAGGCGCCGTACATTGCCCGTCCCGGCCAGATCAATGCCTGGGACAACGAGGACTTCGTCAAGGCGATCAAGGCTACCGGCAAGAAACAGCTGATCATTGCCGGCGTGGTGACGGAAGTGTGTGTGGCATTCCCGGCGCTGTCGGCCCTTGAAGAAGGGTTTGATGTATTCGTGGTGACCGACGCCTCCGGCACGTTCAATGAACTGACCCGTGAATCGGCATGGAACCGTATGTCCAGCGCCGGCGCTCAATTGATGACCTGGTTCGGTCTGGCCTGCGAGTTGCACCGTGACTGGCGCAACGATATCGAAGGGCTGGGCACGTTGTTCTCCAACCACATCCCGGACTACCGCAACCTGATGACCAGTTACAGCACGCTGACCAGCGGCAAGTAATCAACCCCATGAAAACCTGTGGGAACACGTTGTCTCCCACAGGTTTTTTCGGCACCCGCCAAATAGCACTCATCCCGCCAAATCAATTGCTCCTACACTAAGCCCAATCTGTGCGATCTTCTCGCGATTGACCTCTGTCGGAGTTGTTTGATGCTGTCACTGCTGACTGAACATCCGTTGTTCTGCGCGTTGATCCTGATCCTGCTCGACCTGGGCCTGTGGCGCCTGATCAGTTCCCACGGCAGCGAATGGAAGCTGCTGGTGCGGGTGCTGATTTTCAGCCTGTTCAGCGTGCTGCTGTTCAACGAAGGTCTCAATCCGATGGAGCCGGCGCCCTGGGCCGACAACGTGCCGCTGCATCTGGCGGCGACCGGGTTGCAGATCGGCTGGTGGCTGTTCGGCGCACGCACGCTGACGGTGTTGATCGGCGCGGTGATGATGCAGCGGGTCGGCCACACCGGGCGGCTGCTGCAGGATCTGCTCGGCGCGGTGATTTTCCTGATCGCCATCATTGCGGCGCTGGCCTATGTGCTGGACCTGCCGGTCAAGGGCGTGCTGGCCACGTCCGGAGCACTGGCGATCATCGTCGGTCTGGCGTTGCAGAGCACATTGAGCGATGTGTTCTCCGGGATCGTCCTGAACACCACCAAGCCCTATCAACTCGATGACTGGATTTCCATCGACGGCACGGAAGGGCGGGTCACCGACATCGACTGGCGCGCCACGCGCCTGCAGACTTCTCAGGGCAGCATGGCAGTGATTCCCAACTCACTGGCGGCCAAGGCCAAGATCATCAACTTCAGTCGCCCGAGCAACATGTTCGGTGTTGCCGTCAGTGTGCAGGTCAGCCCCCATGCCCGGCCGAATTCGGTGATCGACGCCCTGGAGCGGGCGATGCAAGGCTGTCGCCCATTGCTGGACAACCCGGCGCCAAGCGTCGCGTTGAAGAGTTCGAGCAGTGCCGGCGCGGAATATGAAATCAGTGGTTTCGTGGCGTCGATGAGCGAGAAGCGTGCGGTGCGCAATCAGTTGTTCGATCTGGCTTACCGGCATCTGCAAGCGTCCGGAGTCAATCTGCTGTCGAGTGATGAACCCGCCGCGCCGGCTCATCTCTCACGGCCACGGGCGCTGCTCGACAGCTCGCCGATTTTCTCCACCCTGCGTCAGGAAGAAAAAGAGACCTTCAGCCAGAACATGGCCCTGCAAACCTTCCGTGCCGGCGAGATCATTCTGGCGGGTGGCGAGGTCAGTGACCATCTGTTCATCATCGAGTCCGGCGTGGTTTCGGTGACGTTGAACCGGCACGGCGTACCGTTCGAATCAGGGCGTATGGGGCCGGGGGAAGTGATCGGCGAGGCCGGGATCCTTTCCGATACCTCGTTGCCGGCCGACTTTTCCGCCAAGACGTTCTGCGCCCTGTACCGCATCGAGAAGTCGTATCTCAAGCCTTGCCTGGATGCCCGTCATGACATCAACGATGCAATGAAGGCGCTGCTCGATTTCCGCCTGCTCAAGGCGCAGGCGCTGACTCAGGAAACGCCGGTAGCCGTGCCGAAAAGAGGCTTCCTGCAGTGGTTGCGCCATCGCGCCTGAGCCGGATCAGCGGCGTTCGTATCTGGCGAGTTTCTGTTCGAGGTTCAAGCGCACCTCTGGCCATTCATCATCAATGATGCTGAAACGCACCGAGTTGCGCTTGCGGCCGTCGGGCATGATCCGCTCGTGACGCACGATGCCTTCCTGCTGCGCGCCCAGACGCAGGATCGCATGGCGTGATTTCTGGTTATTTTCGTCGGTGGTGAATTGCACGCGCACGCAATCGAGCACCTCGAAGGCGTGACGCAGCATCAGGTACTTGGCTTCGGTGTTGACGAAGGTTTTCTGGAAGCGTGCCGAGATCCAGCTGCTGCCGATCTCCAGTTTGCGATTGAGCGGATCTATCTTCCAGAAACGGGTCGAGCCGATCACCTCGCCGGTTTCCTTCAACACGATCGCAAACGGCATGACTGTGCCTGCCTCACGCCCGTCTAGGGCCTTTTTCAGATAGCTGTCGACAGTGCTCGCCGACGGCACCACGGTGACGGTGAGATTCCACAGTTCGCCGTCCGCGGCGGCGTGGAGCAGGGCGTCGGCATCGGAATATTGCAGGGGGCGCAGGACGATGCCCTGGCCTTGCAGTGTGATGTGCATGGGGCGTGGCTCTCGGTGGTTCGGGCGAGGTCTTATTACGCCGCATCGGGCAGCGTCGTTGCAACCGCCGGTTCAGGCGCCAAGGCCGATTGGTGAAATCAATTGTCGATTCGATGCCCGGATCCCGTATACATGGCGACCATCAGCGGAACGATCCGCGTCTCCATGCCTAAGGACCGAGCAATGAGCGAGCCACGCCTGACGAATCTGAAACAGTATCTGCAACGGTTGGGGTTCGACACGCCCCCGGCACCGACCCTTGAGACCCTGCGTCTGTTGCAGTTGCGTCATACCGGTGCCTTTCCCTTCGAGAATCTTTCGACGCTCAGCGGCGAACCTGTACTGATCGATCTGCCGTCGATCCAGCGCAAGGTTCTGGAGGATGCCCGTGGGGGTTACTGCTACGAACTCAATAATCTGTTTCTGGCCTTGTTGCTGGAGCTCGGTTTCGATGCGCGAGGCATCAGCGGGCGTGTGGTCATGAATCAGCCTGAAGGCAGCTGGACGGCACGCACTCATCGTTTGAGCCTGGTGACCCTCGACGGCGTGCGCTATATCACCGATGTCGGCTTCGGCGGCATGGTGCCGACCGCGCCGCTGGTGCTCGATACCGAAGCCGAGCAATCCACGCCGCACGAGCCGTATCGCATCGAAGTACAAGCCGATGGCTACATGCTGCGGGCCAGAGTCGCCGGCGAATGGCGGCCGATGTACCTGTTCGACCTGCAACGCCAGGAAGACATCGATTACACCCTTGGCAACTGGTACGTCTCGACCCATCCGGACTCACCGTTCGCCCAGCGCCTGATGGTCGCGCGTACGGGCGACGGCTGGCGACGCACGTTGAATAATGGCAGTTTCGCGATCCACCGCATCGGCGCCGAGAGCGAGCGGCGTGAAGTGACGGATGTCGACGAACTGATTGAATTGCTGGAACGGGAGTTCGGTCTGCGCTTGCCGCACCAGCCCGGTGCACGTCTGGCGCTGGCGCGCTTGATCCAGCCGGCCTGAAGTCTAAGGTTTGGCATCCGGCTCCAGTACCCGCCGGATTTCGTTAACGGCCGCCGACAGTTTTTTCTCAAGGCTCTTGAGGTCGGTGGCGGTGATGCCTTTCTTGAATTGTCCGCTGGACTGCTCGAGTTCATTGGCTGTGGCACTGCTGTTAAGCAGTGCGTGGCGCAGGGTGTTGTTGATTACCGTCTGATAGCCATAACCCTCGCTTTCTGCGACTTCCCGCGCGGCCTCGATGACTGCGTCATCGAGCATGATGGTGATGCGGGTCTTGCCCTTGTTGGAGGCGACGGCGCCTCGTTTTCCCTGGGTGAAATCGTATTCATCCTTCATTGATCAAGTCTCCGGAAAATAATGGCGTCGCTCGCTGGGTGTTGCGCTGCGCGCGGAAATGATTCGAACAATATTCGGCTCCCGATAGCTGTAAACAACGACCAGCAAACGTCCCTTGGCGTCGGTGCCGAGTGTGATCCAGCGTTGCTCGTCATGATCGTTGTCTTCAATGGTCAACGCTCGTTCGTCGTGGAAGACCGGTTCGGCCTCGGCGAGGCTGATCCCTCTGTGCTTGAGTTTGTTGGCAGCATTCTTGCTTTTGTCGAACTGAATCTTGAATGACTTCATTATGCATACTTTATATGTATAAAAAAGAGTGCGACCGCGCCGTCGGTCGCCATGAACACTTCAGCCTAGGTGGATAAGACGCGGGGCCAGTTAACGATGTGTTGCCGGATTTGTGGGGGATGGAAGCAGCGGGATAGAAGGTTGGGTGGCTACCTATCCATAATGTGACTGATAAGTTGTATACAACTCTATGGACATTTGTCACGACTATTGAATACAGTGTGCGCATAACAAAAACCAGGGAACCCCCCACCATGAAAACGCCCCATGTTTCACACCAACGGCCCGAGGACGAAAACCTCGGGGTCGGCGCGAATATGGCTTACGGCCTGCAACATGTTCTGACCATGTATGGCGGTATCGTCGCGGTGCCTCTGATCATCGGTCAGGCTGCCGGGTTGTCGCCGGCGGACATTGGTCTGTTGATTGCTGCTTCATTGTTTGCGGGGGGGCTGGCCACGTTGCTGCAAACCCTGGGTCTACCGTTTTTCGGATGTCAGTTGCCGCTGGTGCAGGGTGTGTCGTTCTCCGGTGTCGCGACTATGGTGGCGATTGTCAGCAGCGGCGGGGAGGGTGGCTTTCAGTCGGTGCTCGGGGCGGTGATTGCCGCGTCGTTGATCGGTTTGCTGATCACGCCGGTGTTCTCGCGCATCACCAAGTTCTTTCCACCGCTGGTTACCGGCATCGTGATCACCACCATCGGCCTGACGCTGATGCCGGTGGCCGCACGCTGGGCCATGGGTGGCAACAGTCATGCTCCGGACTTCGGCAGCATGCAGAACATCGGTCTGGCGGCGGTCACGCTGGTGCTGGTGCTGCTGCTGAGCAAGGTCGGCAGCTCGACCATCTCGCGTCTGTCGATCCTGTTGGCGATGGTGATCGGCACGGTACTGGCGGTGTTCCTTGGCATGGCGGATTTCTCCAGCGTTACCCAAGGGCCGATGTTCGGCTTCCCGACACCGTTCCATTTCGGCATGCCGACCTTCCACTTCGCTGCGATCCTGTCGATGTGCATCGTGGTCATGGTGACGCTGGTGGAAACCTCGGCGGACATCCTGGCGGTCGGTGAAATCATCGGCACCAAGGTCGACTCCAAACGTCTGGGTAACGGCCTGCGGGCGGACATGCTGTCGAGCATGTTTGCGCCGATCTTCGGTTCGTTCACCCAGAGCGCCTTCGCCCAGAACGTCGGGCTGGTGGCGGTGACCGGAATCAAGAGCCGTTATGTGGTGGCCACCGGCGGTATCTTTCTGGTGATCCTCGGCTTGCTGCCGTTCATGGGCCGGGTGATTGCGGCGGTGCCTACGTCGGTACTGGGCGGCGCGGGTATCGTGCTGTTCGGCACCGTGGCGGCGAGCGGCATCCGCACGCTGTCCAAGGTGGATTACCGCAACAACGTCAACCTGATCATCGTTGCGACCTCAATCGGTTTCGGCATGATCCCGATTGCCGCGCCGAACTTCTACGATCACTTCCCGAGCTGGTTCGCGACCATTTTCCATTCGGGCATCAGTTCGTCGGCGATCATGGCGATCCTGCTGAACCTGGCGTTCAACCACTTCACGGCGGGTAACTCGGATCAGCAGTCGGTGTTCGCGGCGGCAGAAGAGCGGACCCTGCGTTATCGGGATCTGGCGGCGCTGCGTGAAGGGGACTACTTCAGCGACGGCAAGCTGCATGACTGCGATGGCAATGAAGTGCCGGTGATCGATCCGGATTCGGATCACGGTCATGGCGCACCGAAAGTGCATGCCAAGAGCAGCGAGCACGTCTGACCGCTGTTTCTGAAACAGAAAAGGGCCGATCAGTTGTGAAACTGATCGGCCCTTTTTATGGTGCTGACTTTCTCAGCGCCCACAAAAAAGCCCCTGAATCTTTCGATTCAGGGGCTCTGTATTTGGCTCCACAACCTGGACTCGAACCAGGGACCCAGTGATTAACAGTCACTTGCTCTACCAACTGAGCTATTGCGGAATTGGTGCGTATGTTACTGATTTAAAAAGACTAGTCAAGCTTTGCCGGATATTTTTTTGCTGAACGGTTTTCAGCCACCGAATGTAAAGGTCCCCATCAGCAGTTTTGCGTACAACGCTGTGGCCGCCAGTTGCACCAGCCAAAGGGCCAGGCCGCCGAGAAACACGCCGGCCGCCACTTGCAGTACCAGGCTCTTTTCGCGTTTGCCCGAGGTGCGGGGCGGATAGTAGTCCAGCTCATCGCGATCGGCGCGCAGGTCATCGTTTTTCATGTCGGTTCTCTGAGATAGCGTCTGTTTGCAGTCTAGTGGGTGTTGCGGCTTTTCTTCAGACAAATAAAAACGGGAAGCCCGAAAGCTTCCCGTTTTCAGTGCAGCGCCGGATCAGATGACCTGAACGATGGCGTCCGTCACGGCTTCGATGTTGCTCTGGTTCAGCGCGGCGACGCAGATGCGGCCGGTGTCCAGGGCGTAGATGCCGAACTCGTTGCGCAGGCGGTGAACCTGCTCGGTGGTCAGGCCGGAGTAGGAGAACATGCCACGCTGACGACCGACGAAGCTGAAGTCACGCTGCGGAGCTTTCTTCGCCAGCAGAGCAACCATCTGCTCGCGCATGCCGCGAATGCGCAGGCGCATTTCGGCCAGTTCGGCTTCCCACTGAGCGCGCAGTTCCGGGCTGTTCAGCACAGCGGCGACAACGCTTGCGCCGTGAGTCGGCGGGTTGGAGTAGTTGGTGCGGATCACGCGCTTGACCTGCGACAGAACGCGGGCGCTTTCTTCTTTCGATTCGCTGACGATCGACAGCGCGCCGACGCGCTCGCCGTACAGCGAGAACGACTTGGAGAACGAGCTCGACACGAAGAAGGTCAGGCCGGACTCGGCGAACAGACGCACGGCAGCGGCGTCTTCGGCGATGCCGTCACCGAAACCCTGGTAAGCCATGTCGAGGAACGGCACGTGACCTTTGGCCTTGACCGCTTCCAGCACGTTGTTCCAGTCCGCCGGGCTCAGGTCGACGCCGGTCGGGTTGTGGCAGCAAGCGTGCAGCACGATGATCGAGCCGTTCGGCAGGGCGTTGAGGTCTTCGAGCAGGCCGGCACGGTTCACGTCGTGGGTGGCGGCGTCGTAGTAGCGGTAGTTCTGCACCGGGAAACCGGCGGTTTCGAACAGCGCACGGTGGTTTTCCCAGCTCGGGTCGCTGATCGCCACAACGGCATTCGGCAGCAGTTGATTGAGGAAGTCGGCACCGATTTTCAGTGCGCCGGTCCCGCCGACGGCCTGAGTGGTGACCACGCGGCCAGCGGCCAGCAGTGGCGAATCATTGCCGAACAGCAGCTTTTGCACAGCCTGGTCGTAGGCCGCGATGCCGTCGATTGGCAGATAGCCACGGGAGGCATGCTGAGCAGCGCGAATGGTTTCGGCTTCGATAACGGCGCGCAGGAGTGGAATTCGCCCCTCTTCGTTGCAGTACACACCCACCCCGAGGTTGACCTTGTTGGTCCGGGTATCGGCGTTGAATGCTTCGTTGAGGCCCAGGATTGGATCGCGGGGTGCCATTTCGACAGCGGAGAACAGGCTCATTTTTACGGCAGCTCTAATGGAGAGTGGAGGGACGTGTGGCGCTCCAGCCGAATGCACTAGAGCGGTGCACAAACGGGGAGCTAGTATAGAGGCCACCATCGATCAATGGCGACAGGCGAATCGGGTTTTCAGGTAAGTTTTTCCGATTATTTCTCGACCGTTAGTCGAATGGACTTGTCGGAGACTTTACCGGATGTAGGACGTTTGCCTTGAAAGGCGAGGCAATCGGCTCCACATTCAGCACAATCTTCGTTTTTCCTTGCGCGACATCGGTCGTTTGCGGTCTTTCTCGTGGTGCTGCGTTTTGTCGCCGGCGTCGCGATTCCAGAGGTGTTTATGTCTGAATTCCAGCTCGTCACCCGATTCGACCCTGCCGGCGATCAGCCTGAAGCCATTCGCCAGATGGTCGAGGGCATTGAGGCCGGGCTGGCGCACCAGACCCTGCTCGGTGTGACCGGTTCGGGCAAGACCTTCAGCATCGCCAACGTGATTGCCCAGGTGCAGCGTCCGACCCTGGTGCTGGCGCCGAACAAGACCCTGGCCGCGCAGCTTTACGGCGAATTCAAGTCGTTCTTCCCGAACAACGCCGTCGAATACTTCGTTTCCTACTACGACTACTACCAGCCGGAAGCCTATGTGCCGTCGTCCGACACCTTCATCGAGAAGGATGCGTCGATCAACGACCACATCGAGCAGATGCGCCTGTCGGCAACCAAGGCATTGCTCGAGCGCAAGGACGCGATCATCGTCACCACGGTGTCGTGCATCTACGGTCTGGGCAGCCCGGAAACCTATTTGAAAATGGTGTTGCACGTCGATCGCGGCGACAAGCTCGATCAGCGTGCGCTGGTGCGGCGTCTGGCCGACTTGCAATACACCCGCAACGACATGGATTTCGCCCGTGCCACGTTCCGCGTGCGCGGCGATGTGATCGACATCTATCCGGCCGAATCCGACCTCGAAGCGATCCGTATCGAGCTGTTCGATGACGAAGTGGAGAGCATTTCCGCGTTCGACCCGCTGACCGGCGAAGTCATCCGCAAGCTTCCGCGCTTCACCTTCTACCCGAAAAGCCACTACGTGACGCCCCGGGAAACCCTGCTCGACGCCATCGAAGGGATCAAGGTCGAGCTGCAGGAACGTCTGGAATACCTGCGTAACAACAACAAACTGGTCGAAGCCCAGCGTCTGGAGCAACGTACCCGGTTCGACCTGGAGATGATCCTCGAGCTCGGTTACTGCAACGGCATCGAAAACTACTCGCGCTACCTGTCCGGACGCCCGGCCGGCGCGGCTCCGCCAACCCTCTACGATTACCTGCCGGCCGATGCGTTGCTGGTGATCGACGAGTCCCACGTCAGCGTGCCGCAGGTTGGCGCGATGTATAAGGGCGACCGTTCGCGTAAAGAAACGCTGGTGGAATACGGCTTCCGTCTGCCATCGGCGCTGGACAACCGGCCGATGCGTTTCGACGAGTGGGAAGGGGTGAGCCCGCAGACGATTTTCGTCTCGGCCACGCCCGGCAACTATGAAGCCGAACATGCCGGACGAGTGATCGAACAGGTTGTGCGCCCGACCGGACTGGTTGACCCGCAGGTTGAAGTGCGTCCGGCGCTGACTCAGGTTGACGATCTGCTTTCGGAAATCACCAAGCGTGTGGCAGTGGAGGAGCGAGTACTGGTCACCACGCTGACCAAGCGCATGGCCGAAGACCTGACCGATTACCTGGCTGATCACGGCGTCCGTGTGCGTTATCTGCACTCGGACATCGACACGGTCGAGCGGGTCGAAATCATCCGCGACCTGCGTTTGGGCACGTTCGATGTACTGGTGGGGATCAACCTGCTGCGTGAAGGCCTGGACATGCCGGAAGTGTCACTGGTGGCGATTCTCGATGCGGACAAGGAAGGCTTTCTGCGTTCCGAACGCTCATTGATCCAGACCATTGGCCGTGCGGCACGTAACCTCAATGGCCGGGCGATTCTCTACGCGGATCGCATCACCGGTTCGATGGAGCGTGCTATCGGCGAGACCGAGCGCCGTCGCGACAAGCAGATCGCCTTCAACCTGGCTAATGGCATTACGCCGAAGGGCGTGTTCAAGGACGTCGCCGACATCATGGAAGGCGCCACCGTGCCTGGTTCGCGCAGCAAGAAGCGCAAAGGCATGGCCAAGGCCGCCGAAGAAAATGCCAAGTACGAAGCCGAATTGCGCTCGCCGAGCGAGATCACCAAGCGCATCCGCCAACTGGAAGAGAAGATGTACCAGTTGGCCCGCGACCTGGAGTTCGAAGCGGCGGCGCAGATGCGCGACGAGATTGCGAAAATGCGCGAGCGGCTATTGGCAGTCTGACTGATCGTTCCCACGCGGAGCATGCGAACGATCAGTCAAGGTTAATGAGCCTCGCCGGCCTTCAGGCCGGCGGGCAGCTTCTTGGTCAGCAAGATCGCCAACATGCTGATCCCCAGCGCAATCCCGACAAAATGAAACGCATCGTTGTAGGCCATGATCAGCGCCTGCTGATGGACGATGTCACTCAATTTCCCCAGCGCCGCCGTGTCACTGCCGAAGCGATCGGTCATCGACGCCAGTCGTTCGGCCACCTGCGGGTTGGTCGGCACCACTGCTTCACGCAGGTAATCGAAGTAGGTCTTGGTGCGTGCATCCAGTAACGTCGCGAGCAGGGCGATGCCGATGGCGCCGCCGAGGTTGCGCAGGATGTTGAACAGGCTCGACGCCGAACCCGCATCCTGCGGCAGGATATAAGCCGTGGCGATCAGCGAAATGGTCACCATGATCAGCGGCTGGCCGAGGGCGCGGATGATCTGGATCTGGTTGAACTGCGGCCCGGCAAAGTCCGGGTTGAGCACGCCGGATGAGAAACTCGCCAGCCCGAACAGTCCGAATCCCAAAGTGCACAGCCATTTGGGCGAGACGAATTTCATCAGCTTCGGCACCAGCGGAATCAGGAACAGCTGCGGCACACCCATCCACATGATCACTTCGCCGATCTGCAAGGCGTTGTAGTTCTGGATCTGCGCCAGATACAGCGGCAACAGATAGATCGAGCCGTACAGCCCGACGCCCATGCCCAGGCTGGAAATGCTCGACAGCCCAAAGTTGCGATTGCGCAGGATGCCGAGGTTGATCAGCGGGTTGGGCTTGGAGATCTGCACGATCACGAAGGTGATCAGGCTTAGCAGGGCGATGCTGCCCAGCGTCACGATCAGGCTCGATTCCAGCCAGTCCTTGCGATGGCCTTCTTCAAGAAACACCTGCAGGCAACCAAGGCCGATGCCCAGGGTGAGTATGCCGGTGTAATCGGTGCTTTTCAGCAGCTCCCAATGGGCTTCTTTCTTCTCGAGTCCGTACATCAGCCCGGCGATCATGATCAGCCCCGGCGGGATGTTGATATAGAAGATGTACTCCCAGCCCCAGTTTTCCGTGAGCCAGCCACCGAGGGTGGGGCCGATGGACGGCGCGAAGGTGGCAGTCATGGCGAACATCGCCATGCCTTTGGCGCGGTGGTGTTCGGGGAGTTTGATCAGGGTCAGGGTGAATGCCAGCGGAATCAGCGCACCGCCAGTGAAGCCCTGCATGGCGCGAAACACGATCATGCTGTCGAGGCTCCAGGCCATCGAACACAGCAACGACGAAATCAGAAACCCCAGCGAGACCCACACCGCCAGTCTTCGCGCTGAAAGCAACTGCACCAGCCACGCGGTCAGCGGGATCATGATGATTTCCGCCACAAGGTACGAGGTGGAAATCCACGAGCCTTCTTCCAGGGTCGCCGACAGGGCGCCCTGAATGTCCTTGAGTGACGAGTTGGTGATCTGGATATCGAGCACCGCCATGAAGGCGCCGAGCATGACGCTCATCACCGCGATCCAGTCCCGTTGGGTCGGTTCGCCGACCGGGCGGATCAGTTGATCACCGGCCATTGTCTGGTGCGTCTTTGATATTCACGGTGGCGGTGACCGACATGCCCGGACGGATCTTGCCGTGCAGCGGGTTATCGGCCTTGAAAGTCAGTTTGACCGGAATCCGCTGTACGACTTTGGTGAAGTTGCCGGTGGCATTGTCCGGTGGCAACAGGCTGAACTGCGCGCCGGAAGCCGCGAACAGGCTGTCGACCCGGGCTTCGATCGGCGTATCGCCGTAAGCGTCGAAGACCAGTTCGGCCTTCTGCCCCGGCTGCATGTGGCCGATCTGGGTTTCCTTGAAGTTGGCCTGCACCCAAATGTCTTCGTCCGGAACGATCGACAGCAGGTACGCGCCGGCCTGAACAATCTGCCCATTGCGGGCGGCGCGCTGGCCGACCAGGCCGCTGATCGGTGCGTGGATTTCGCTGCGGGTCAAGTTCAGTTCGGCCTGGGCGAGGTCGGCGCGGGCGTTGGCGATCTGCGCATCAAGGCGCTTGATCTCGGCATTCAGTGCGCTGACCTGCTGGCGCTGGCTCTGCGCATCGGCCTGGGCCTTGGCCACTTGCGAGCGGGCGATGTGGTTGTCGGCGGAGAGGGTGGTGACCCGTTCCTCGGAAACGAAGCCGGGTTTGCGCAGGGCTTCTGCGCGGGACAGATCGATTTGCGAACGGCCCAGTGTCGCTTGCGTGGTTGCCACTTGCGCTTCGCTGGCGGCGATCAGGCTGGATTGTTGGGTCAGTTTGCTCTGGGCCTGCAGGCGCTCGGCTTCACGGGTGGCGAGGGCGGCATTGGCGCGATCGACGGCGAGGCGGAAGTCGTCGCCTTCGAGACGCACCAGCAACTGGCCTTTTTCGACGTGCTGGTTGTCCTGCACCAGGACTTCGTCGATGCGCGCGCTCAACTGGCTCGACACGCGGGTGATTTCACCCTGGACATAGGCGTTGTCGGTGCTTTCATAAAAGCGCCCCTTGAAAAACCAATGAGCGAAAAAGCCCCCGGCAATCAGCAGGACGAGCAGCAGGAAAATGAACAGGCGACGCTTGAGTTGGGCAGGCATGGGCAAACTGTAGTCGAGGAATTGTAAGGAAAGTTATCAGCAGGCGAATCTGGCATACAGCCGATGAACGGTAAATGCCGTCTGCTGATATTCAGCCATTCACCACGGCCTACGGGCGTTACAGACGCAAAATTGGCTTAAATGCCCTGCCCGCTGGAGCGGGGCGGGTGTCGCCTGTTACCATTCGCCGCTTGATTGTTCTTTGCTTTTCATTCTTTTCGAGACATGCCATGACCACCGTCCGCACTCGCATCGCGCCATCGCCTACCGGGGATCCCCACGTAGGTACCGCTTACATCGCATTGTTCAACTACTGCTTTGCCAAGCAGCACGGCGGTGAGTTCATCCTGCGCATTGAAGACACCGATCAACTGCGTTCGACCCGCGAGTCCGAACAGCAGATTTTCGACGCTCTGCGCTGGCTCGGCATCGACTGGAGCGAAGGCCCGGACGTCGGCGGCCCGCACGGTCCGTATCGTCAGAGCGAACGCGGCGACATCTATCAGAAGTACTGCCAGCAACTGGTCGACATGGGCCACGCTTTCCCGTGCTTCTGCACCGCTGAAGAACTGGACCAGATGCGCGCCGAGCAGATGGCGCGCGGCGAAACCCCGCGCTACGACGGCCGTGCGCTGTTGCTGTCCAAGGAAGAAGTCGCGCGCCGTCTGGCTGCCGGCGAACCCCACGTGATCCGGATGAAAGTGCCGACCGAAGGCGTCTGCGTCGTGCCGGACATGCTGCGTGGCGATGTCGAGATCCCGTGGGATCGCATGGACATGCAAGTACTGATGAAGACCGACGGTCTGCCGACGTACTTCCTGGCCAACGTGGTCGACGACCATCTGATGGGCATCACCCACGTGCTGCGCGGTGAAGAATGGCTGCCATCGGCGCCGAAGCTGATCCTGCTCTACGAATACTTCGGCTGGGAACAACCGGAGCTGTGCTACATGCCGCTGCTGCGTAACCCGGACAAGAGCAAGCTGTCCAAGCGCAAGAACCCGACCTCGGTGACGTTCTACGAGCGCATGGGCTTCATGCCGGAAGCGATGCTCAACTACCTGGGCCGTATGGGCTGGTCGATGCCGGATGAGCGCGAGAAGTTCTCGCTGCAGGAGATGGTCGACAACTTCGACCTCAAGCGCGTATCGCTGGGCGGGCCGATTTTTGACATCGAGAAACTCTCGTGGCTCAACGGCCAGTGGTTGCGTGACCTGCCGGTGGAAGAGTTCGCCGCTCGCGTACAGAAGTGGGCGTTCAACTCCGAATACATGATGAAGATCGCGCCGCACGTTCAGGGCCGTGTCGAAACCTTCAGTCAGGTTGCACCGCTGGCCGGTTTCTTCTTCGCCGGTGGCGTCAATCCGGATGCCAAGCTGTTCGATTCGAAAAAGCTCTCGGGTGATCAGGTTCGTCAACTGATGCAGTTGATCCTGTGGAAACTGGAAAGCCTGCGTCAGTGGGAGAAGGACAGCATCACCGCGACGATTCAGGCGGTGGTCGAATCTCTCGAGCTGAAGCTGCGTGATGCGATGCCGTTGATGTTTGCGGCGATCACCGGTCAGGCGAGCTCGGTGTCGGTGCTCGATGCGATGGAAATCCTCGGGCCGGACCTGACCCGTTTCCGTCTGCGCCAGGCGATTGACCTGCTGGGCGGCGTGTCGAAGAAAGAAAACAAAGAGTGGGAAAAGCTGTTGGGCGCTATCGCCTGATTGCGTTTGTCTCTGCAGGACGCGCCGCAGGCCAGGATTTTTTGATCCCGTCCTTCGGCGTTTTCCCCCGAATTTACGGGGGGAGGGCGGTAAGTGATTGTTATGCCGACAAAAAATTTTGAAATTTTTCAAAAATAAGTTTGACAGGCTTTCGATACGCCCTTAAGATTCGCCCCGTCCTCAGCGATGACATCAACGATGAGGGGCTATAGCTCAGCTGGGAGAGCGCTTGCATGGCATGCAAGAGGTCGACGGTTCGATCCCGTCTAGCTCCACCAATTTACACTTCGAAGCCTGGCCACACCGGCTTCGAAGCGATCAACACTCAGCGTTGATCAGTTGTATAGAAGGGTTTGCGTCCCCTTCGTCTAGTGGCCTAGGACACCGCCCTTTCACGGCGGTAACAGGGGTTCGAGTCCCCTAGGGGACGCCAGTTTTACAGAAGCGATGTTACAAGTAGTCGCTCCGCCGCGAGGCGAAAAATCCGGGGCTATAGCTCAGCTGGGAGAGCGCCTGCATGGCATGCAGGAGGTCAGCGGTTCGATCCCGCTTAGCTCCACCAATTTACAGTTCAAGGTCTGGCCACACCGGCCTTGAATCGATCAGCACTCAGCACTGATCAGTTGTATAGAAGGTTTGTGTCCCCTTCGTCTAGTGGCCTAGGACACCGCCCTTTCACGGCGGTAACAGGGGTTCGAGTCCCCTAGGGGACGCCACGATTACCCGCCTTGCGGGATTTATAAGGGTCATTCAATTATTGAATGGCCCTTTTGTTTGTCTGGCGTTTGGCCAAATCTCCTTTTTCCTTAAACTGTGCTTCAGACCAGCGGTCATATTTTCGACTTGCAGAATATTATTATGAGAATAATATTCTAATCGTAATATTCGGAGGCAACGATGAACGACAAAAAAGCTCAAACCCGCGAACGCATCCTCAAGGCTGCCAGCGCCGCTCTGATCCAGCGTGGCCCGGCCGAGCCGAGCGTGGGTGAAGTGATGGGCGCCGCCGGCCTGACAGTCGGTGGCTTCTATGCGCACTTCGAAAGCAAGGACGCAATGATGCTTGAAGCGTTCAAGCAGTTGCTGGGTCGCCGCCGGGACCTGATTGCCGACATGGACTCTGAGTTGACCGGCGAAGAGCGTCGCGCTCTGGTGGCCGCGTTCTACCTGTCGCGCAAGCACCGTGATTCCAGTGACTCGGCCTGCCCGATTCCGGCTTCCATCGGCGAGCTTGGGCGGTTGCCGGAAGAATTTCGCATAGCGCTGAACGAGCACCTGGAACTGATGATCGCGCAGTTGGCTTCAAGCCCTGAAGACATTGATAAAGCGTTGGCCGACGTGGCCCTGATGGTGGGTGGCCTGGCGCTCTCAAGGGCGTTGGGGCCTGGTGATTTGTCCGATCGATTGCTGCGCGCTGCCAAATCGGCGGTGCGTTGACCTGAAGGCAGCAAGCCTGAGGAGAGAGCGATGAGCACGTTGAAGTGGGTTCGCGGCGTTAATGGCACCTTGGGCTGGTTTGCACCGAAACTGGTGGCAAGCAAAATGCGGCTGGCATTCATGACCCCTCGCGCGAATGCGCCACGGGATTGGGAATTGCCGCTGCTGGCTAAATCCGAGCGGATCACGTTGCGTTTCGGCCTCTCGGCACTGCGTTGGGGGCAAGGTCCGACGGTTCTGCTGATGCACGGTTGGGAAGGGCGGCCGACCCAGTTTGCCGCGTTGATTACCGCGCTGGTCGAATCCGGTTACACCGTTGTCGCGCTCGACGGCCCGGCCCACGGGCGTTCGCCGGGGCGCGAAGCCAACGTCGTATTGTTCGCCCGCGCGATGCTCGAAGCCGCCGCTGAATTGCCTCCGCTGCAAGCCGTGATCGGCCACTCCATGGGCGGCGCCAGCGCCATGCTCGCCGTGCAACTGGGCCTGCGCACCGAAACCCTGGTCAGCATTGCCGCGCCGGCTCGCATTCTGGGCGTATTGCGCGGCTTTGCCCGCTACGTTGGCATGCCACCGAGAGCTCGTTCTGCCTTCATTCGCCAGGTCGAACAGGACGTCGGCATGCGCGCCGCAACCCTCGATGTCGCTCACTATCAACTGGATATGCCAGGCCTGATCGTGCATGCCGAAGACGACACCTTCGTCTCGGTCAAGGAATCCCAACTGATCCACGAATCCTGGTTCGACAGCCGACTGCTGCGCCTGGAGGCCGGCGGTCACCAGCGCGTGCTGGCCGACCCTCGGGTGATTGATGGCGTGTTATCACTGCTGGCCGGTCGCAGCCTTCAGGCGCGGCAATCGGCGTAGTCATCCGTTACACTGCCCCGGTTGAATCATTTGACCGGGAGTAGGGCATGGGCTGGGATCGGGCAACGCCGTTTACCATTGATCTGCACGTGGGCGCCGAGGACATCGACGGCCTGGGACACGCGAACAACGCGGTGTACGTCTCCTGGCTTGAGCGCTGCGCCTGGCGTCACTCGCAGCGGCTGGGTCTGGATCTGGTCGAGTACCGGCGTCTGGATCGGGCGATGGCGGTGGTGCGGCACGAAATCGATTATCTGGCGGCCGCCTACGAAGGTGACGAACTGCAATTGGCGACCTGGATCGTCGATTGGGATCAGCGCCTGAAAATGACCCGTCACTTCCAGTTGATCCGCCCCAGCGACAACACCACGCTGCTGCGCGCCCAGACCACCTTCGTCTGCATCGAACTGTCCACCGGCAAGCCCAAGCGCATGCCCGCCGAGTTCATTGAAGGTTACGGTCCGGCCATCCAGACAGCGGACATGGGTTTAACCCGCGAAACCCAGTAAACTGCCGCACGTTTTTCCTTGAGTGTGTGTTTCCCATGCAAATTGCTCTGGCGCCGATGGAAGGGTTGGTCGACGACATCCTGCGCGATGTCCTGACCCGTGTCGGCGGTATTGACTGGTGCGTGACCGAGTTCATCCGCGTCAACGACCAGTTGCTGACTCCGGCCTATTTCCACAAGTTCGGCCCTGAACTGCTCAACGGTGCCCGCACCGCTTCCGGCGTGCCGCTGCGCGTACAGTTGCTGGGTTCCGACCCGGTGTGCCTGGCGGAAAACGCTGCGCTGGCCTGCGAATTGGGTTCCGAAGTGATCGATCTGAACTTCGGCTGCCCGGCGAAAACCGTCAACAAATCCCGTGGCGGTGCGGTGCTGCTCAAGGAGCCGGAACTGCTCAACCAGATCGTCGAACACGTGCGACGTGCGGTGCCGGCGCACATCCCGGTCACCGCCAAGATGCGCCTGGGTTTCGACAGCCCGGACGGCTCGCTGGTCTGCGCCACGGCGCTGGCCGAGGGTGGCGCCGAGCATATCGTGGTTCACGCCCGGACCAAGATGGACGGCTACAAGCCGCCGGCCCATTGGGAGTGGATTCCACGTGTACAGGATGTGGTCAAGGTGCCGGTGTTCGCCAACGGAGACATCTGGAGCGTCGAAGACTGGCGCCGTTGCCGGGAAATCAGCGGTGTCGAGGACATCATGCTCGGTCGCGGTCTGGTTTCGCGTCCCGATCTGGCCAAGCAGATCGCCGCCGCCCGTGCCGGCGAAGAAGTGGTCGAGATGACCTGGAGCGAGCTGATGCCGCTGATCCAGGACTTCTGGCTGCAAGCCAAGGCGCAGATGACGCCACGCCAATCGCCGGGCCGCCTCAAGCAATGGCTGGCGATGCTGACCCGCAACTACTCCGAGGCCACCGAGCTGTTTACCGTGCTTCGGCGTGAGACCGAGCCGGATCAGGTCTCGCGCTTGCTGGGCTTGCCGGTCGCCGAAGCGGCTTGAAAAAATCTTCGAATAATCTCTTGAAAACAAAACGCAGGTCCCTATCTAAGGGGTACGCGATGCCGAATTCGGGTCGCGGAGACAAAAAACCTTGCTGATTGTTTTCAGGAGATTTGAACCATGAGTACTGCATTTTCCCTCGCGCCACTGTTCCGTTCCTCGGTAGGTTTCGACCGTTTCAACGACTTGTTCGAAACCGCCCTGCGCAACGAGCCAGGCAGCAGCTATCCGCCTTACAACGTCGAAAAACACGGTGACGATCAATATCGCATCGTCGTGGCGGCGGCCGGTTTCCAGGAAGAAGACCTGGAGCTGCAAGTCGAGAAAGGCGTGCTGACCATCAGTGGCGGCAAGCGTGACGCGAACGAAGGCGTCACTTTCCTGCACCAGGGCATCGCCCAGCGTGCATTCAAGCTGTCCTTCCGTCTGGCCGATCACATCGAGATCAAGGCCGCCGGCCTGAGCAACGGCCTGCTGAGCATCGATCTATTGCGCGTGATCCCGGAAGAAGCGAAAGCCAAACGCATCCCGATCAACGGGGCGCAGAAGCCGGCTCTGCAATAAGCCGACCGACAAGAAGGGCGCCGAAAGGCGCCCTTTTTTGTGCCTGTCAAACCAGCAAGCCTTTCAACACCTCCAGCGCCACCGGCCGACTGTGCAGATACCCCTGATACAAATGGCAGCCCAGCCCTTGCAGGAACGCCAGTTGTTCGGGGGTTTCCACGCCTTCTGCGATCACCTCCAGTTCCAGGCTGCGGGCCATTGCGACGATGGCGCGGATGATCTCGGCGTCGTTGGGGTCGCTGGTGGCGTCGCGGATGAAGGACTGATCGATCTTCAGGGTGTCCACCGGCAGGCGCTTGAGGTAAGTCAGCGATGAATAACCGGTGCCGAAATCGTCCATGGCGAAGCTCACGCCGAGCTTTTTCAGGCGGCGCATCTTGCTGATGGTGTCTTCCAGGTTCTGGATCACGATGCCTTCGGTGATTTCCAGTTTCAGCAGCGAGCAGGGCAGGCCATGGCTGGTCATGCTGTGTTCGATGCGTTCGACGAAGTCGTTCTGGCGGAACTGCCGGGGACTGATGTTCACGCACAGGCTGAACGCCAGCGGATCGATCAAGCCGTCGGCGATCAATTGCTTGAAGGCATCGCAGGCCTCATCGAGGATCCAGGTGCCGACCTCGAGGATCAGCCCGCTGTCTTCCAGGACCTTGATGAACTCGGTCGGCGATTGCGCGCCAAGTTCCGGGTGATTCCAGCGCACCAGCGCTTCGGCGCCGATGATGCGGTTGTCCCGGGCGTCCACTTGCGGCTGGAAATGCACGTTGAATTCGCCACGGGACAGCGCCAGGCGCAAATCGGTCTCCATGCGCAGCCGTTCGCTGGCCGCTTTCTGCATGGTGTTGTGGTACATCTGCGTGGTGTTGCGCCCGGAATCCTTGGCCCGGTACAGCGCGATGTCTGCACGTTTGAGCAGGTCGGTCGGGGTCGAGCCATGATCGGGAATCAGCGCCACGCCGATGCTCGGCGTCACTTGCAGGCGCTGGCCGTCGAGGAACATCGGCTCCGACAGCAATTCGCGGATGGTGTCGGCCAGTTCCCGCACCTGAACGCTGACCTCGTTGCGCGTACCTTCCAGGCCGCTGAGCAACACCACAAATTCATCGCCACCAAGCCGCGCCACGGTGTCTTCCATGCGCACACTGGCTTCGAGGCGCGCGGTGATGATTTTCAGCACCGTGTCGCCAACCGGATGGCCGAGCGAGTCGTTGATGTGCTTGAAGTGATCCAGATCGAGAAAAAGCAGCGCGCCGCGCAAATTGTGGCGCTTGAGCAGGGCGATCTGCTGGCTCAGGCGATCCATCAGCAATGCGCGGTTGGGCAGGTTGGTCAGCGGATCGTGATAGGCCAGATGGCGGATCTGCGCTTCGGCGTTCTTCAGCAGGCTGACGTCCCGGGCGGTCATCAACAGGCAGGCGATTTCGTTGAGGGTGATCGGCTCGACCGAGACTTCCACCGTCAGCAATTCCCCGCGCTTGTTGCGCCCGAGCATTTCCTGATGATGCACACGGCCCTTGATCTGTAGCTCGGCGAGCAACCCCGAGCGCTGTTTTTCCTCGGCCCAGATGCCGACCTGATACACGGTCTTGCCCACCACTTCATCCGCACGGTAGCCAGTCAGGCGACAGAAACCATCGTTGACCTCCAGATAACGCCCGGTGTCGCGTTCGGTGATGGTGATCGCGTCGGGGCTCGAGTGAAATGCCTTGGCGAACTTCTCTTCACTGGCCTTGAGCGCTGCTTCCGAGCGCTGTTGCTGGGTGATGTCACGCAGCGTGGTGACGATACACGGCTGGTTGCCGACGCTGATCTGGCGACTGGAAATCACACAGGTCAGCGATTGGCCGTCCTTGTGCTGGACGATGATCGCGACATTGCTCAGGCCCTGTTCGCGGATCACCCGCTCGATGCGTTGCAGGCTTTTCGCCGACGCATCCCACAGGCCGATTTCTTCGGCGGTATGGCCGATCACGTCGGTGGCGCTCCAGCCGAAAGTCTGGGTGAAACTGGAGTTGATTTCGATGAATTCCCCGGTTTCCTGGCGGGTCACGCAGATCGGGTCGGGGCTGACCTGGAACAGGGTGGCGAATTTCTCTTCGGAAGCCACGAGGCGCTGTTCGCGCTCGACTTGATCGGTAATATCGAGCAAGGTGCCGGCCATGCGCAGCGGCGCGCCGTTTTCGTCGCGATAGAGGCGGGCACGGCTTTCCAGATAGCGCGAACTGCCGTCCGGCAGTTGCACGCGGTACGTCAGCTGATAGTTGCCCGCCGGGCCTTCGCGCAGGCTGCGGTAGGCGTCGCGCATGCTGTCACGCTCTTCGCCGGGTACACCTTCGAAGAATTCGTCGAACGATTCATGAAACGGAATCGGCTCCAGCCCATGCAATTGCGCGGCCCGGGCCGAGCCGTAAAGCATGCCGCTGGGAATGTGCCAGTCCCATGTGCCGAGCTGCGCCGAGTCCAGTGCCAGATCGAGGCGCTCCTGGCTGTCCTTGAGGGCGTGTTCGGCGGCTTTGCGTTCGGTGGTGTCGAGAAAGGTGCTCAACAGATAAGGCTGGCCCTCAAGTTCGACTTTCTGTGCGCTGAGAATGCCGTCGTGAACCTGGCCATTGCTGGCGCGGAACTGCACCTCCATGCTGATCAGTTCGCCCTTGGCCTTGGTCTTCTTGACCAGCTCCGCCCGTTGCTCGGGATGCACCCACAGGCCCAGCTCCAGGGTGGTGCGCCCGATGGCGCTCTGCACCGGCCAGCCGAACAGGCTTTCGAAATACTGGTTGGCCTCGCTGATCAGGCCGTCTTCCTGGCGGGTCAACAGCACCATGTTCGGGCACAGGTGAAATAGTGTGGCGAAACGTTTCTCCGAGCTGCTGAGCGCCTGTTCCCGTTGCCGCTGGTGGGTGATTTCACGGATCACCCCGATCATTCGGGGGCGGCCATGTTTGTCCGGCAGCAGGCTGCCATTGATCTCCAGCCAGTGCAGGCTGCCGTCGGGCCAGCGAATACGGTGGTGCATCGCCTGTTCCAGCGGCGCGCCGGCAATCACCGCGTGGAAGGCGCGAATGGTTTTCGCCCGGTCTTCCGGCGGCAACAGGTCAAGGTATTCCAGATCTTCGGGCAGCGGCTGCCGTGGATCGAAGCCGAACAGGGCCTGGGTGCCCCGCGACCAACTGATCTGCCCGCGCTCGATATCCCAATACCAGGCGCCGAGGCGGGCGCCGTTGAGCGCCGCGAGCAATTGCGGCGCGCTCTCCCAGCTCTGTTCGGAACGCCGTGGATCAATGGCCTGAATACGCGGCATCGGCGGAATACGGTCAACAGATTTCGGCATTGTTAAGGGGCCTTGAGCTGATTTGGGCGTTAGGCACAGGGACGGCAGCTCTATAGGAGTAGCACAAGTCAGCCGAGAGTCCCTGGCAGATCGATTTGCGCGTCCAGCAGGGCCATAAACGCCCGTGCAGCATTCGACAGCGTCCGTTCGGTGTGCAGGATATAGCCTAGCTGGCGACTGAGCTGTATGCCCGGCAAAGGTATGCGCGCCACCTGTTCATCGAGCATGGTGCGCGGCAAAACGCTCCAGGCCAGGCCGATCGACACCATCATCTTGATGGTTTCCAGATAGTTAGTGCTCATGGCGATGTTCGGCGTCAGGCCCTGAGCCTCGAACAGACGTTGGACAATATGGTGGGTAAAGGTGTTGCCGCCGGGGAAAACTGCCGGATGGCCGGCAATGTCCGCCAATGTGACAGCGCCGTTGCTGATCAATGTGTGTTCCGGGGCGACCACGAAATCCAGCGGGTCATCCCAGACCGGTGTGGCCTTGACCAGCGTATGTGGCTCCGGCGCCAGGGTGATGACCGCCAGTTCTGCGCGGCCATGGAGAATTTCCTCGTAAGCCACTTCCGAATCGAGGAACTGAATATCCAGCGCCACCTGTGGGTAGCGGCGGGTGTATTCCCTCAGCAGGGGCGGCAAACGGTGCAGGCCGATGTGGTGACTGGTGGCCAGGGTCAGACGGCCGGTGACTTCGCCGGTGAGGTTGGTCAGGGCGCGGCGCGTGTCATCCAGCACGTTGAGAATCTGATAAGCCCGCGGCAGAAGTGCCCGGCCGGCCTCGGTCAGGCCCACTTCACGGCCCAGCCGGTCGAACAGCCGCACATTCAATTGCTGCTCCAGCCCGGCGATACGTTTGCTGATCGCCGGTTGCGTCAGGTGCAGGCGTTCACCGGCGCCCGAGAAGCTCCCGGACTCGGCAATCGCGATAAAAGCATTGAGGTTGGCCAGATCCATGTTTGTATTCCAGTTGGTTATCCAAAGCATAAAAAATATGAATTTGAGTTATTCAATCTAACCCCATAGGATCGGCCTCACAAGCCAAAGGGTTATTGATAAGCCCAGGGCATAGAAACAAGCTGATGAGGAAACGTCTGATGGCCGGCAAAACGCTCTACGACAAGCTCTGGGATTCGCATTTGGTCAAGCAGCGCGACGATGGTTCGGCGCTGATCTATATCGATCGTCACATCATCCACGAAGTGACCTCGCCGCAAGCCTTTGAAGGCCTGCGTCTGGCCGGGCGCAAGCCGTGGCGCATCGATGCCAACATCGCGACCCCGGACCACAACGTACCGACCACCCCGGAACGCAAGGGCGGCATCAGCGCCATTGCCGACCAGGTCTCGCGTTTGCAGGTTCAGACCCTCGACGACAACTGCGATGAATACGGCATCGTCGAATTCAAGATGAACGACGTGCGCCAGGGCATCGTCCACGTGATCAGCCCGGAGCAGGGCGCGACCTTGCCGGGCATGACCGTGGTCTGCGGCGACTCCCACACCTCGACCCACGGCGCGTTTGGCGCGTTGGCTCACGGTATCGGCACTTCCGAGGTCGAGCACGTGCTCGCCACCCAGTGCCTGGTCGCCAAGAAAATGAAAAACATGCTGGTGCGCGTCGAAGGCCAGTTGCCGTTCGGCGTGACCGCCAAGGACATCGTTCTCGCCGTTATCGGCAAGATCGGCACCGCCGGCGGTAACGGCCATGCCATCGAGTTCGCCGGCAGCGCGATCCGCGATCTGTCCATCGAAGGCCGCATGACCATCTGCAACATGTCCATCGAAGCCGGCGCCCGTGTGGGCCTGGTGGCGGCGGACCAGAAGACTGTGGATTACGTCAAGGGTCGTCCGTTCGCACCGAAAGGCGCCGAGTGGGATCTGGCGGTTGAATCCTGGAAAGACCTGGTGTCCGACGCTGATGCGCATTTCGACACCGTGGTCGAGCTCGACGCTGCGCAGATCAAGCCGCAAGTCAGCTGGGGCACTTCGCCGGAAATGGTGTTGGCCGTTGATCAGAACGTGCCGGACCCGGCCAAGGAGATGGATCTGGTCAAGCGCGACTCGATCGTCCGCGCCTTGAAATACATGGGGCTGACCGCCAATCAGGCGATCACCGACATCCAGCTCGACCGCGTATTCATCGGTTCCTGCACCAACTCGCGCATCGAAGACTTGCGCGCTGCTGCGGTGATCGCCAAGGGCCGCAAGGTCGCGTCGACCATCAAGCAGGCCATCGTGGTGCCGGGCTCGGGTCTGGTGAAGGCGCAGGCCGAGGCCGAAGGTCTGGACAAGATCTTCCTCGAAGCCGGTTTCGAATGGCGCGAGCCGGGTTGCTCGATGTGCCTGGCGATGAACCCGGACCGTTTGGAGTCCGGCGAGCATTGCGCCTCGACGTCCAACCGTAACTTCGAAGGCCGTCAGGGCGCCGGTGGCCGTACCCACCTCGTCAGCCCGGCCATGGCCGCTGCGGCGGCGGTGAACGGTCGTTTCATCGACGTTCGTGAATTGATCTGAAAGGAGCGCAGCATGAAAGCTTTTACCCAGCACACTGGTCTTGTCGCGCCTCTGGATCGTGCCAACGTCGATACCGACCAGATCATCCCGAAGCAATTCTTGAAGTCGATCAAGCGCACCGGTTTCGGCCCGAACCTGTTCGATGAGTGGCGTTATCTGGATGTCGGCCAGCCGTATCAGGACAACTCCAAGCGCCCGCTGAACAAGGAATTCGTGCTCAACGCCGAGCGTTATCAAGGCGCCAGCGTGTTGCTGGCCCGCGAGAACTTCGGTTGCGGCTCCAGCCGTGAGCACGCGCCGTGGGCGCTGGAAGAATACGGTTTCCGCAGCATCATTGCGCCGAGCTACGCCGACATCTTCTTCAACAACAGCTTCAAGAACGGCTTGCTGCCGATCATCTTGAGCGATGCGGAAGTTGACGAGTTGTTCAAGCAGGTCGAGGCCGCGCCGGGCTATCAGTTGCAGATCGATCTGCACGAACAGACCGTGACCAGCCCGAACGGCAAGGTCTATCGCTTCGAGATCGATGCATTCCGCAAACACTGCCTGCTCAACGGCCTGGACGACATCGGCCTGACCTTGCAGGACGGCGATGCGATTGCGGCATTTGAAGCCAAGCATCGTGCGAGCCAGCCGTGGTTGTTCCGCGACGCCTGAGCAAGATTTGAGATTGATGCCGTCAGGGCTGGCCTCTTCGCGGGCAAGCCCGCTCCCACAGTAATTCGCGGTGTTCACGAAATCTGTGGGAGCTGGCTTGCCAGCGATGAGGCCCGCAAAAGCAACACAAGACTCCAGCCCAAAAGGAAGTCCCCATGACCAGCACCGCCCAGCACAGTCAGGTTGTACAGAAGCAATTCGGTGAACAGGCCGCCGCCTACCTGAGCAGCGCCGTTCACGCTCAAGGCACTGAATTTGCGCTGCTACAGGCTGAGCTGGCGGGGCAGGGCGAGGCTCGGGTGCTGGACCTGGGGTGCGGCGCAGGGCACGTGAGTTTTCACGTCGCCCCGCTGGTGAAGGAAGTGGTGGCCTACGACCTGTCGCAGCAGATGCTCGATGTGGTGGCTGCCGCTGCGGTTGATCGTGGTTTGAGCAACGTTTCCACGGTCAATGGTGCCGCCGAGCGCCTGCCGTTCGCCGATGGTGAGTTCGACTTCGTGTTCAGCCGCTATTCGGCGCACCATTGGAGCGACCTCGGCGTGGCCCTGCGCGAAGTGCGTCGGGTGCTGAAACCGGGTGGCGTGGCGGCGTTCATTGATGTGCTGTCTCCGGGCAGTCCGCTGTTCGACACGTATCTGCAGAGCGTCGAAGTGCTGCGCGACACCAGCCATGTGCGCGATTATTCTGCCGGTGAGTGGCTGCGTCAGGTCAGCGAGGCCGGTCTGCACACCCGCAGCACCACGCGTCAGCGCCTGCGTCTGGAGTACAACAGCTGGGTCGAGCGCATGCGCACGCCTGAAGTGATGCGTGCCGCGATCCGACAGTTGCAGCAATCGATGGGCAACGAAGTGCGCGAATATTTTGAGATTGAGGCCGATGGTTCGTTCAGTACAGATGTACTGGTGCTCTGGGCCGAGAAATAAATTTAGAACGACAAGCATTTTTCCGGGCGCGCCAGTCGATGGCGCACCGACTGAAGACACGAGGAAAGCATGAGCAAGCAGATTCTGATTCTCCCAGGCGACGGTATTGGTCCGGAAATCATGGCCGAAGCGGTCAAGGTGCTGGAGCTGGCCAACGACAAGTACAGCCTGGGCTTCGAGCTGAGCCATGACGTGATCGGTGGCGCCGCCATCGACAAGCACGGCGTGCCGCTGGCCGATGAAACCCTCGACCGTGCCCGCGCCGCCGACGCTGTGCTGCTGGGCGCCGTGGGCGGCCCGAAATGGGACGCCATCGAGCGTGACATCCGCCCTGAGCGCGGCCTGCTGAAAATCCGTGCGCAACTGGGCCTGTTCGGCAACCTGCGTCCGGCGATCCTGTACCCGCAACTGGCCGATGCCTCGAGCCTGAAGCCGGAAATCGTTTCCGGCCTGGACATCCTGATCGTCCGCGAGCTGACTGGTGGCATCTATTTCGGCGCGCCGCGCGGCACCCGTACCCTGGAAAACGGCGAGCGTCAGTCCTACGACACGCTGCCGTACAGCGAAAGCGAAATCCGCCGCATCGCCCGTGTCGGTTTCGACATGGCCATGGTTCGTGGCAAGAAGCTGTGCTCGGTGGACAAGGCCAACGTATTGGCGTCCAGCCAGTTGTGGCGTGAAGTGGTCGAGCAGGTGGCCAAGGATTACCCTGAAGTCGAACTGAGCCACATGTACGTCGACAACGCCGCCATGCAACTGGTGCGCGCACCGAAGCAGTTCGACGTGATCGTCACCGACAACATGTTCGGCGACATCCTGTCCGACGAAGCGTCGATGCTCACCGGCTCCATCGGCATGCTGCCGTCGGCCTCGCTGGATGCCAACAACAAGGGCATGTACGAGCCTTGTCACGGTTCGGCACCGGACATCGCGGGCAAAGGCATCGCCAACCCGCTGGCAACCATTCTGTCGGTGTCAATGATGCTGCGTTACAGCTTCAATCTGCACGAAGCCGCGGATGCCATCGAGAAAGCGGTCAGCGTGGTGCTGGATCAAGGCCTGCGCACCGGCGACATCTTTTCGACCGGTTGCACTAAAGTCGGTACGCAGGAAATGGGTGACGCAGTAGTCGCCGCGCTGCGGAATCTGTAATCTCTCGGGCCCGCTGCGAAATTCAATACAAAGCAGCGGCCCACTTTTCAAGAAGGTGTAGTTGCGATGAAACGTGTAGGTCTGATCGGTTGGCGCGGCATGGTCGGTTCCGTGCTCATGCAGCGGATGCTGGAAGAGCAGGATTTCGATCTTATCGAGCCGGTGTTTTTCACCACTTCCAATGTCGGTGGCCAAGGCCCGTCCGTGGGCAAGGACATTGCTCCGCTCAAGGACGCTTACAGCATTGAAGAGCTGAAGACCCTCGACGTGATCCTGACCTGCCAGGGCGGCGACTACACCAGTGAAGTGTTCCCGAAGCTGCGCGAAGCCGGCTGGCAGGGTTACTGGATCGATGCGGCCTCGAGCCTGCGGATGAACGACGACGCCGTCATCATCCTCGACCCGGTCAACCGCAAGGTCATCGACCAGCAGCTCGATGCGGGCACCAAGAACTACATCGGCGGCAACTGCACCGTCAGCCTGATGCTGATGGGCCTGGGCGGTCTGTTCGAGGCCGGTCTGGTCGAGTGGATGAGCGCCATGACCTATCAGGCGGCCTCCGGTGCCGGCGCGCAGAACATGCGTGAACTGATCAAGCAGATGGGCGCGACCCACGCCGCTGTCGCCGATCAACTGGCCGACCCGGCCAGCGCGATCCTCGACATCGACCGTCGTGTGGCCGAAGCCATGCGCAGCGATGCGTACCCGACCGAAAACTTCGGCGTACCGCTGGCCGGCAGCCTGATCCCTTGGATCGACAAGGAACTGCCGAACGGCCAGAGCCGCGAAGAGTGGAAGGCCCAGGCCGAGACCAACAAGATCCTCGGCCGCTTCAAGAGCCCGATCCCGGTCGACGGCATCTGCGTGCGCATCGGCGCCATGCGCTGCCACAGCCAGGCGCTGACCATCAAGCTGAACAAAGACGTGCCGATCGCCGACATCGAAGGGCTGATCAGCCAGCACAACCCTTGGGTCAAGCTGGTGCCGAACAACCGTGAAATCAGCATGCAGGAGCTGAGCCCGACGAAAGTTACCGGCACCCTGAATGTACCGGTCGGTCGTCTGCGCAAGCTGAACATGGGTTCTCAGTTCGTTGGCGCGTTCACCGTCGGCGACCAGCTGTTGTGGGGCGCGGCCGAACCGCTGCGTCGCATGCTGCGGATCCTGCTGGAGCGTTGATCGCTTGAAGCCATGAAAGAACCCGTGCCTTGCAAGAGGCGCGGGTTTTTTTTGCCTGTCTGGCAGCCACCCGGTAAAGTGCCGCTCCCCCCGTTCCACCAGAGGTCGCACCATGAGCCAGCCCATTGATATTGCCGTGATCGGCGCCACCGGTATTGTCGGCGAAACCCTTGTGCAGATTCTCGAGGAACGCGACTTCCCGGTCGGCAACCTGCACCTGCTGGCCAGCAGCGAATCCGCCGGCAGCTCGGTGCTGTTTCGCAACAAGAACGTGCGCGTGCGCGAAGTCGACGAGTTCGATTTCAGCAAGGTCAAGCTGGCGTTCTTTGCCGCCGGCCCGGCGATCACCCTGAGCTACGCGGCTCGCGCCCATGCGGCGGGTTGCTCGCTGGTCGATCTGTCCGGCGCCTTGCCGGCGGATCAGGCACCGCAAGTGGTGCCTGAGGCCAATGCCGATTTGCTGGCCGGTTTGAAAGTGCCGTTCCAGGTCAGCAGCCCGAGCCCGTCGGCCACTACGCTGGCCGTGGTGCTGGCGCCGTTGCTCGATCTGGTCGATCTGCAATATGTGCATGTCACCGCCAATCTGGCCGTTTCCGCCCAGGGCCGTGAGGCGGTTGCCGAGCTGGCTCGTCAGACGACGGAGCTGCTGAACATGCGTCCGCTGGAGCCGACATTCTTCGATCGGCAGATGGCGTTCAACCTGTTGGCTCAGGTCGGTACGCCGGATGCGCACGGCCACACCCTGCTGGAAAAACGTCTGGTGCGCGAGCTGCGTCAGGTGCTGGCCAAACCTTCATTAAAGATTTCCGCAACTTGCGTTCAAGCCCCGGTGTTTTTTGGCGATAGCTTTAGCGTGACCTTGCAGTCAACGAACGCGGTCGACCTGGAAAAGGTCAATGCCGCGCTTGAAGACGCCGAGGGGATCGAGCTGGTAGAGGCCGGCGATTACCCGACCGCTGTCGGTGACGCGGTGGGGCAGGACGTGGTCTATGTCGGGCGGGTGCGCGCCGGTGTTGACGAGCCGTCGGAACTTAATCTGTGGCTGACGTCAGATAACGTACGCAAAGGCGCGGCACTCAACGCGGTGCAAGTGGCCGAGTTGTTGATAAAAGACCTGCTGTAAAAGATACTTGGCAACAATTTGTCGACTGATTCTAGCCGGGCGCTATGCTTGGCCAGAGCGCTTGATGACGTAATACCCTCCGGGACTTTCCGGGGCATCAAAGAAATGATCGCGCGCGGCATGCTGTCGTCGTCGCGCGCAATGCCTTACGGCAGCGACAATCAACATCTTCTCGCTCGCCGAGGAACGTTCAAACAAAGGAAGAGGCTATGGTTCAAGTTCGCAAACTGGTGTTAGCAATAGCGGCCGCCTCGGCGCTGTCCTCCGGTATGGCGCATGCCCTCGGGCTCGGGGAGCTGACCCTGAAGTCGACCCTGAACCAGCCGCTGGTGGCGGAAATCGAGTTGCTCGATGTCAAGGATCTCACCGCTGCCGAAGTGGTGCCGAGCCTGGCCTCGCCGGAAGATTTTGCCAAGGCCGGCGTCGATCGCCAGGCGTTCCTCAATGATCTGACCTTCACCCCGGTGCTCAACGCCAGCGGCAAAAGCGTGCTGCGCGTAACCTCGAGCAAGCCGCTGTCGGAACCGATGGTGAAATTCCTCGTGCAGGTGATGTGGCCGAACGGTCGCCTGCTGCGCGATTACAGCGTATTGCTGGACCCATCGAAATTCTCGCCGCAGACCGCCGATGCCGCTGCGCAACCGGCGCCGTCGCAGACGATCACCGCACCCACTACCGGCGCCACGCATCCGAGCCACACCACCACGCCGCGCGACACCCTGTGGGAAATCGCAGCCAAGGCGCGCACTGGCGGTTCGATCCAGCAGACCATGCTGGCGATTCAGGCTCTGAACCCTGATGCATTCATCGACGGCAACATCAACCGCCTGAAAACCGGCCAGGTGCTGCGCCTGCCGGATCAGGTGCAAAGCACTGCGCTGCCGCAGTCGAAGGCGATTGCCGAAGTGGCCGCGCAGAACGAGGCCTGGCGTCAGGGTCGTCGTTACGTGGCCAAGCCAGGCACCGGTCAGCAACAGCTCGATGCCACCAAGCGTGGCCGCGCCAATGCCGGTGCTGCACAGAATGCCAAGGACAACCTGAGCCTCGTTTCCGCCGAAAGCGGCAAGGCTCGTGGCAAGGGCCCGGCCGGTGATGCCAAGGCCCTGAGCAACAAACTGGCAGTAACTCAGGAAAGCCTCGACACCACCCGTCGTGACAATGCAGAGCTGAAAAGCCGCATGGCTGATCTGCAAAGCCAGCTGGACAAACTGCAACGCCTGATCGAGCTGAAGAACAATCAACTGGCGAAAATGCAGGCTGAAGGTCCGGGCACTGCTCCGGCGCCGGCAGCTGATGCGGCTGCGCCAGCCGTTGCGCCGGTTCCGGCCATTACTGCGGAACTGGCTGCGACTCCACCGGCGACTCCGGCCGAGGCTGCACCTGCCGCACCTGCGCCCGAAGCCGCCGCACCGGCACCGGTTGAACCAGTGGTCGAGCCGAAGCCTGCTGCTGACGAAGACAAGACCTTCAACGAGCTGCTGACCAACCCGATCCTGCTGGGTCTGGTCGGTGGTGGCGCGGTGGTGTTCCTGCTTCTGCTGTTGCTGCTGGCCCGTCGCCGCAAGGCGCAACAGGAAGCCGAGAAACACCTGCGCATGGCCCGCGCCCTGGAAGAGCAGTCGTTCTCGCCAGAGCTCGATCTGCCGGAAGACAGCTTCGAAGGCCTGGAAGTGCCGGCGGCAAGCGTCAAGCTCACGCCAGCACCGGCTCCGGCCCCGGCCCCAACTCCGGCACCTGCCCCTGTGGTGGCTCCGGTGGTGATGGCCGAGCCGATCGCCGCGCCGCTGGTAGCCCCGGCAGCCGAGCGCTCCGATGACGTGCTGGACAAGGCACAGTCGCACATCGATGGCGGTCGTCTGAATCAGGCGGCAGCGTTGCTGGAGGAGGGCGTCAGCCTGGAGCCGCAGCGCAGTGACCTGCGTCTGAAGTTGATGGAAGTCTACGGTCGCCAAGGTGATCGTGATGCCTTCGTCGGCCAGGAACGCCAACTGGTCGCCAATGGCGACAACTTCGCCAAGGTCGAAGAGCTGAAAAGCCGCTTCCCGGCCATGGCGGTCGTTGCGGCTGCGGGTCTGGCGGCAGCGGCCATTGCGGCCGAGCTGGACGAGGATTACGTCAAGGAACTGCTGCTTGATGAGCCAGAAGCGCCTGTCGCCAAGGCGGACGACGATCTGGACAGCGCTTTTGACCTGAGCCTGGATGATCTCGACAACATCAAGCCGGTGGAACCTGTGGCTCCTGTGGCTGCTGTCGAACCTGAAGCGCCGGTCGAGCTGGACGAATTCCCGGCCGATGACGACCTGAGCTTCGAGTCGGTGCTGCAGCAGCAGACCGAAATCAAGGAAAACCTCGACGACCTGTCTGACTTCGATCTGGACCTGGATCTCGGGGCTGATCCTGCGCCTGTGCCGGTTGAACTGGATGACGACGATTTCCTGCTGGATCTCGACGAGAGCGTGAAGGATCTGCCGCCGGTCGAGCCGCCAGTGGTGGCTGAAGCGCCGCTGGATGATCTGGAGCTGCCAGCCGATTTCGACCTGTCCCTGGCCGACGAGATGGATGCGACCCCGGCTGAACCGGATGCCTTCACCGCCGAGCTGGACGACGTCAATGCCGAGCTGGATCGCCTGTCGAGCAGCATCAACGAGCCGAGCTTCACCGAAGCCGACGCAGCGTTGGGCGGTGATCTGAACGACGAGGACTTCGACTTCCTCGCCGGTACCGACGAAGCCGCCACCAAACTCGATCTGGCCCAGGCCTACATCGACATGGGCGACAACGACGGCGCGCGCGACATCCTCAACGAAGTGCTCAGCGAGGGTGATGACAAGCAGAAGAGCGAAGCGAAGGAAATGCTTTCGCACCTGGCCTGAGCCAGCGTTCGGCAGTAAACAAAACGGCAGCCCATCGAGGCTGCCGTTTTTGTTTGGGTCTGGTATCCCCGGTGCGCCGCCTTATAATGCCCGCCTTTGTAGATCAGCAGGCTGTACCGACTTGGCAAACATAGATAACCCGGCCGCCGAAATGGCCCCCGAAGGCTTTTTTCGCGTCGCCCTGGGCGTTGAGTACAAGGGTTCGCGCTACAGCGGCTGGCAGCGCCAGTCCACGGGTGTGCTCACCGTGCAGGAAACCCTGGAAAAAGCCTTGTCGAAGGTCGCCAATTCGCCGATCTCGCTGCAATGCGCCGGGCGCACCGACGCCGGTGTGCATGCCTGTGGGCAGGTCGTGCATTTCGACACCCAGGTCGACCGCTCACTGAAAGCCTGGGTCATGGGCGCCAACATCAATCTGCCCCACGACATCAGTGTCAGTTGGGCGAAGGTCATGCCTGCGCACTTTCATGCGCGGTTCAAGGCCATTGCCCGGCGCTATCGCTACGTGATCTACAACGATCAGATCCGTCCGGCGCATCTCAATGAAGAAATCACCTGGAATCATCGTCCGCTGGACGTGGAGCGCATGGCTGAAGCCGCGCAGTACCTCATTGGTACCCATGATTTCAGCGCCTTTCGTGCCGGTCAGTGTCAGGCCAAGTCACCGATCAAGCAGATGCATCATCTGCGCGTGACCCGTCACGGCAAAATGATCGTGCTGGATATCCGCGCCAACGCCTTCCTGCACCATATGGTGCGCAATATCGCCGGGGTGCTGATGACAATCGGTGCTGGCGAGCGGCCGCCGGAGTGGATGAAAGAAGTGCTGGAAAGTCGCGAGCGTCGCTCCGGCGGGGTCACGGCGCATCCGTTCGGGCTGTATCTGGTACAGGTCGAGTACCACGACGAGTTCCCGTTGCCCGAGCGTTTCATCGGGCCACATTTCCTTACGGGTTTCTCGGAACTTGACGGCTGACGCCCTCGAATGCATTTGTTACCATCCGGGACTTTCCCGGATTTGCCTTGAGGTTTTTATCGACATGTCGGCCGTTCGCAGCAAGATTTGCGGGATTACCCGCATGGAAGATGCGTTGGCAGCCGTCGAGGCCGGGGCCGATGCCATCGGGTTCGTGTTCTACGCTAAAAGTCCACGTGCGGTTACGGTGCAGCAGGCGCGGGCGATCATCGCTGCGTTGCCGCCGTTCGTGACCACAGTGGGACTGTTCGTCAATGCCAGTCGCTGCGAGCTTGGCGAAATCCTCGATGCCGTGTCGCTGGATCTGCTGCAATTTCATGGCGACGAGACCGCTGCCGAGTGCGAAGGCTGGCACCGGCCATATATCAAGGCCCTGCGGGTCAAGGCCGGCGATGACATCGCCGCCGCCTGCGATGCCTACCCGAGCGCCAGTGGTGTGCTGCTCGATACCTACGTCGAAGGTGTGCCTGGCGGAACCGGCGAGGCGTTTGACTGGTCATTGATTCCGCAGGGTTTGAGCAAGCCGCTGATTCTGGCCGGCGGCCTGACCCCGGAGAACGTCGCTGACGCCATTGCCCGGGTGCGGCCATACGCCGTGGACGTCAGTGGTGGGGTAGAGGCGAGCAAGGGCATCAAGGATCACGCAAAGATTCGGGCGTTCATCAACGCCGTACGTTGATGTGACGGCTGGCAGACTGCCGCCGTCCACAGCTCTGTAGAAAAGAGGCTGAGGGTCTTTTCGGGTTGTACGCAGGTCAGTTCCGCTGACCCGGCAGCCCATCGATCATCGCCACACATGAATTTAGCTGAAGGGCATACGCGGGGCCGCGAACCAGAGCGTTCGGGCCGCCGGTACTGGAGAAAGAAAGCATGAGCAACTGGTTGGTAGACAAGCTGATCCCTTCGATCATGCGTTCGGAGGTCAAGAAGAGCTCGGTGCCTGAAGGCCTGTGGCACAAATGCCCGTCCTGCGAGGCCGTGCTGTATCGTCCGGAGCTGGAAAAGACCCTGGACGTTTGCCCTAAATGCAACCACCACATGCGTATCGGCGCACGTGCGCGCATCGACATCTTTCTGGATGCCGAAGGCCGTGTTGAGCTGGGTGCCGACCTGGAGCCGGTTGACCGTCTGAAATTCCGCGACGGCAAGAAGTACAAGGATCGTCTGGTGGCTGCCCAGAAGCAGACCGGCGAGAAAGACGCACTGGTTTCCATGAGTGGCACCCTGCTGGGCATGCCTGTCGTGGTTTCGGCGTTCGAATTCAGCTTCATGGGCGGCTCCATGGGCGCCATCGTCGGTGAGCGCTTCGTGCGCGCCGCCAACTACGCCCTGGAAAACCGTTGCCCGATGGTCTGCTTCTCCGCCTCCGGTGGCGCGCGGATGCAGGAAGCCCTGATCTCGCTGATGCAGATGGCCAAAACCTCGGCTGTGCTGGCACGTCTGCGTGAAGAAGGCATTCCGTTCATCTCCGTACTGACCGACCCGGTCTACGGCGGCGTTTCCGCCAGTCTGGCGATGCTGGGCGACGTGATCGTCGGCGAGCCGAAAGCCCTGATCGGCTTCGCCGGTCCGCGCGTGATCGAGCAGACCGTTCGTGAAAAACTGCCGGAAGGCTTCCAGCGCAGCGAGTTCCTGCTGGAACACGGCGCAATCGACCTGATCATCGACCGCCGCGAGCTGCGTCCACGTCTGGGCAACCTGCTGGCGCAACTGACCGGCCAGCCGACGCCGACCTTCGTTGCCGCGCCGATCGAGCCGATCGTCGTTCCGCCGGTGCCTGCCAACGTATGACCGAGCGCACCCTTGGCGAGTGGCTCGCCTACCTCGAGCAGTTGCATCCCTCGGCCATCGACATGGGGCTGGAGCGTTCGCAACAGGTAGCGTCCCGCATGGGGCTGGGCCAGCCGGCGCCTCGGGTGATTACGGTCACCGGCACCAACGGCAAGGGTTCGACCTGCGCTTTCGTGGCTTCGCTGCTGCGGGCGCAGGGCCTGAGCGTTGGTGTGTACAATTCCCCGCACCTGCTGCGTTACAACGAGCGGGTGCAGCTCAATGGCGTCGAAGCCACTGATGCACAGCTGTGCGAAGCCTTCGCGGCGGTCGAGGCCGGGCGTGGCGAGACGTCCCTGACTTACTTCGAAATGGGCACCCTGGCGGCGTTCTGGCTGTTTCAGCAGGCCGGGCTTGATGCGGTGGTGCTGGAAGTCGGTCTGGGCGGGCGTCTGGACACGGTCAACGTGGTCGATGCCGACATCGCGCTGGTCACCAGCATTGGTGTCGATCATGCCGATTACCTGGGCAATACCCGTGAGTCCGTGGCTTTCGAGAAGGCCGGGATTTTCCGTCAGGGCAAACCTGCGCTGTGCGGCGATCTGAATCCTCCACAACCTTTGCTGGACAAGGCGCGCGAGCTTGCTTGCCCGTTCTTCCTGCGAGGGCGGGATTTCGATCTCGGCATCACTGATCAATTCTGGCAGTGGCGCGGCACTGATGCTGACGGTCAGGTCGTCGAGCTACGGGATTTGCCACTGCTCGATCTGCCGATGGAAAACGCTGCGCTGGCGTTGCAGGCTTATCTGCTGCTGGGTCTGCCTTGGGAGGCTCAACAGATTGTTGCGGCCTTGCAGGCAACTCGCGTGGTCGGTCGTCTGGATCGTCGCTCGTTCGAATGGAACGGCAAGCGCCTGAACCTGTTGCTGGATGTCGGTCATAACCCGCACGCGGCGGAGTATCTGGCCCGGCGTCTGGCGGCTCGCCCGCCGGTCGGCAAGCGCCTGGCGGTGTTCGGCCTGTTGGCGGACAAGGATCTGGATGGGGTGGTCGGTGAGTTGAATGCCAGCGTCCAGCATTGGGCGGTGGCACCACTGGATTCGCCGCGAGCGCGTCCGGTGGCTGAATTGAATGTTGCATTGCAGAACCTTGGTGCATCGGTCACGTCTTATGACAGCGTGGCGGCCGCTCTGGAAGGGCAGTGTGCAGTGGCCACCAGCGACGACGAGATCTTGCTGTTCGGATCATTTTATTGTGTCGCCGAGGCCCTTGAATGGCTGGCCCGGCGCTCCACGGAGGAAGCGGCAAATGGCTTTGCTGGATAAAGCGTACAAGCAGCGCATGGTCGGTGCCCTGGTGCTGGTGGCGCTGGCGGTGATTTTCCTGCCGATGCTGTTTTCCCGTCAGGACGAACAGCGTCAGGTGACCGTCGAGGCGCCGGCTGCACCGCAGGCCCCTGCCGTGGCGCAGATCCAGATGGAGACAGTGGCCGTGCCTGAGCCACAGGTTCTGCCTCAGGAACCAGTGCCGAGCGATTACGAAGTCGCCGAGCAAACGGCGCCAGCGGCACCGATAGCGCCTGCAGCTCCAGCTCCGGCCCCGGTCGCCAAACCGGTTGCGGTTGCTCCGGCACCTGCTCCAGTGACCAAGCCTGCTGCAGCCCCGGCCCAGCCGATCGCTGCGCTGTCGGCCAAGCCGGATACCACCCAGAGCCGCGTCGATGCCAATGGCCTGTCGGTAAGCTGGTCGGTGCAACTGGCCAGTCTGTCGAGCCGCGCCAGCGCCGAAAGCCTGCAGAAAACCCTGCGCAGTCAGGGCTACAACGCTTACATCCGCTCCGCCGATGGCAAGAATCGGGTGTTTGTCGGTCCGCTGATCGAGCGCGCCGAAGCCGATCGTTTGCGCGATCTGCTGAGCCGCCAGCAGAACCTCAAGGGGTTTGTGGTGCGCTTCCAGCCCGAGCGTGGCTGAAAACTATCACCTCGATTGAAATGCACTGACAATCGCAGCTTACCGACAGCCATGCGCTCTGCTAAAATGCGCCGCCTTATCCGTCTGTAGGCTGCACTGTGCCATTTACCTGGGTTGACTGGGCGATCGTTGCAATCATCGCCATCTCCGCTTTGATCAGTTTGAGCCGCGGCTTCGTCAAGGAAGCACTATCGCTGGTGACCTGGATCATCGCAGGAGCGGTTGCCTGGATGTTCGGTGGCTCACTGTCCGAGTACCTCGCCGGATACATTCAAACTCCATCGGCTCGTGTGATCACGGGCTGTGCCATCATGTTTGTCGCCACACTGATCGTGGGCGCAATGATCAATTATCTTATCGGCGAGTTGGTTCGCGTCACCGGGTTGTCCGGGACCGATCGATTCCTCGGCATGGCCTTCGGCGCTGCGCGTGGCGTGTTGCTGGTGGTCGTGGCGGTCGGGCTGTTGAGCCTGGGGCCGGTACAGCAGGACGGGTGGTGGAAAGAATCACAGCTCGTGCCAAAGTTTCTATTGGTCGCCGACTGGTCCAAGAACCTGATACTCGGGTGGAGCAGTCAGTGGCTTGCCAGCGGAATCAGCGTACCCGCTGATATTCCGTTCAAGGAGCAACTCTTGCCGTCGGCCAAAACGCCTCAGTGAGTGTTGTTCAGTTCAGATCCATTAAGTAGGGGTTGCGTCGCATGTGTGGCATCGTCGGTATCGTCGGTAAGTCGAACGTCAATCAGGCGCTGTATGACGCGCTAACCGTGCTCCAGCACCGCGGCCAGGACGCTGCCGGTATCGTGACCAGCCATGATGGCCGGTTGTTCTTGCGCAAGGACAATGGCCTGGTGCGTGACGTGTTCCAGCAGCGTCACATGCAGCGTCTGGTAGGCCACATGGGTATCGGTCACGTCCGTTACCCGACTGCCGGCAGCTCGACGTCGGCCGAGGCCCAGCCGTTCTACGTCAACTCGCCGTACGGCATCACCCTGGCGCACAACGGCAACCTGACCAACGTTGAGCAGTTGGCCAAAGAGATCTACGAATCCGATCTGCGTCACGTCAACACCAGTTCCGACTCGGAAGTGTTGCTCAACGTGTTCGCCCACGAACTGGCCCAACGCGGCAAGCTGCAGCCGACCGAGGAAGACGTGTTTGCTGCCGTGACCGACGTGCACAACCGTTGCGTCGGTGGCTACGCAGTCGTGGCGATGGTGACCGGTTACGGCATCGTCGGCTTCCGTGATCCGCACGGCATCCGCCCGATCGTGTTCGGCCAGCGTCACACCGACGAAGGCGTCGAGTACATGATCGCGTCCGAAAGCGTTTCGCTGGACGTGCTCGGCTTCACCCTGATTCGCGACCTGGCGCCGGGCGAAGCGGTCTACATCACTGAAGACGGCAAGCTGCACACCCGTCAGTGCGCGACCAACCCGTCCTTGACCCCGTGCATTTTCGAACACGTCTACCTGGCGCGTCCGGATTCGATCATCGACGGCGTTTCGGTCTACAAGGCCCGTCTGCGCATGGGCGAGAAACTGGCCGAGAAGATCCTGCGCGAGCGTCCAGAGCACGACATCGACGTAGTTATTCCGATCCCGGACACCAGCCGCACTGCTGCGCTGGAGCTGGCCAACCACCTGGGCGTGAAATTCCGCGAAGGCTTCGTCAAGAACCGTTACATCGGCCGTACCTTCATCATGCCCGGCCAGGCCGCGCGCAAGAAATCGGTACGCCAGAAGCTCAACGCCATCGAGCTGGAGTTCCGCGGCAAGAACGTGATGCTGGTGGACGACTCGATCGTTCGCGGCACCACCTGCAAGCAGATCATCCAGATGGCTCGCGAAGCCGGCGCGAAAAACGTCTACTTCTGCTCGGCCGCTCCGGCTGTGCGCTTCCCGAACGTGTACGGCATCGACATGCCGAGCGCTCACGAGCTGATCGCGCACAATCGTTCGACTCAGGATGTCGCTGACCTGATCGGCGCTGACTGGCTGATCTATCAGGACCTGCCTGACTTGATCGAAGCGGTCGGCGGCGGCAAGATCAAGATCGAAAACTTCGACTGCGCAGTGTTCGACGGCAAGTACGTCACCGGCGACGTCGACGAGGCTTACCTGAACAAGATCGAACAGGCACGCAACGATGCCTCGAAGGTCAAGACCCAGGCGGTCAGTGCGATCATCGATCTGTACAACAACTGAGTTTCAACCGGCCCTTAGGGGCCGGTTTTGTATCTGGCAAAAGACTTTTATTTATCGAGAACAGGGCAAGGAGTGACAGCATGAGTCAGGAATGGGATGCCGGTCGGCTGGACAGCGACCTCGAAGGCGTAGCGTTCGATACCCTGGCCGTACGTGCCGGTCAGCACCGTACGCCGGAAGGCGAGCACGGTGATCCGATGTTCTTCACTTCCAGCTACGTGTTCCGTACAGCCGCCGACGCCGCTGCACGGTTTGCCGGGGAGGTGCCTGGCAACGTTTACTCGCGTTACACCAATCCGACCGTTCGCTCGTTCGAAGAGCGCATTGCCGCGCTGGAAGGCGCCGAGCAGGCCGTAGCCACGGCGACGGGCATGGCCGCAATCATGGCGGTGGTGATGAGCCTGTGCAGCGCCGGCGATCATGTGCTGGTGTCGCGCAGTGTGTTCGGTTCGACCATCAGTCTGTTCGAGAAGTACTTCAAGCGCTTCGGCGTGGAGGTCGACTACGTGCCGCTGGCGGATCTGTCGGCCTGGGATGCGGCGATCAAGTCCAACACCAAGTTGCTGTTCGTCGAGTCGCCGTCCAATCCGCTGGCTGAACTGGTGGACATCACCGCGCTGTCGGAAATCGCACACGCCAAGGGTGCGATGCTGGTGGTCGACAACTGCTTCTGCACGCCTGCGTTGCAGCAGCCGCTGAAGCTCGGTGCAGACATCGTTGTGCACTCGGCCACCAAGTTCATCGATGGCCAGGGCCGTTGCATGGGTGGCGTGGTGGCCGGTCGTGGCGAGCAGATGAAAGAAATCGTCGGCTTCCTGCGGACTGCCGGGCCGACCCTGAGCCCGTTCAACGCCTGGATCTTCCTGAAGGGTCTGGAAACCCTGAATCTGCGGATGAAGGCGCACTGTGCCAACGCCCAGCAGTTGGCTGAGTGGCTGGAGCAGCAGGATGGCATCGAGAAAGTGCATTACGCCGGTCTCAAGAGCCATCCGCAGCATGAGCTGGCCCAGCGTCAGCAGAAGGGCTTTGGCGCGGTCGTCAGCTTCGAGGTCAAGGGTGGCAAAGAGGGCGCCTGGCGCTTTATCGACGCGACCCGTTTGATTTCGATCACTGCCAACCTGGGTGACAGCAAAACCACCATCACTCACCCGAGCACTACGTCACACGGCCGTCTGGCGCCGCAGGAGCGTGAAGCAGCGGGGATTCGTGACAGCCTGATCCGCATCGCGGTCGGTCTGGAAGACGTCGCTGACCTGCAAGCCGACCTGGCGCGCGGTCTGGCGGCGTTGTGATCGAGTTGTCCACGCCAAATACGGGCACCCATGGCCGCGTTGCGCTGGTCACGGGTGCCGCTCGCGGCATCGGTCTGGGGATCGCAGCGTGGCTGATCAGCGAAGGCTGGCAAGTGGTGCTGACGGACCTGGATCGGGCGCGTGGTTCCAAGGTGGCGAAAGTGCTGGGTGAAAATGCCTGGTTTATCGCCATGGACGTGGCGGATGAAAGCCAGGTGGCGCTCGGCGTCGCGGAAGTGCTGGGGCAGTTCGGTCGTCTGGATGCGTTGGTGTGTAACGCGGCGGTGGCCGATCCGCACAACATCACTCTGGAAAGCCTGGATCTGGCCTACTGGAACCGGGTGCTGGCGGTGAATCTCAGCGGGCCGATGCTGCTGGCCAAGCATTGTGCGCCGTATCTGCGGGCGCACAATGGGGCGATCGTCAATCTGGCCTCGACCCGGGCAGCGCAGTCAGAGCCTGATACAGAAGCCTATGCGGCGAGCAAGGGCGGCTTGCTGGCGTTGACTCATGCGCTGGCAATCAGCCTCGGGCCGGAGATTCGGGTCAATGCGGTCAGTCCGGGCTGGATCGATGCGCGGGATCCCTCTGCACGGCGTGCCGAACCGCTGACCGATACCGATCATGCCCAGCATCCGGCGGGCAGGGTAGGGACGGTCGAGGATGTGGCGGCGATGGTGGCATGGCTGCTGTCGAAGAATGCCGGGTTTGTGACGGGGCAGGAATTCGTGGTCGACGGCGGTATGACCAAGAAGATGATCTACTCGGAATGACATGTTTTTGTCTTTTTGAGAAAAACTTCAATCCTGCTATTGACTTAGGTTCGCTACCTGCGTAAATTTCGCGGCCTCGGAGATGCAAACGGGTGATTAGCTCAGCTGGGAGAGCGTCTGCCTTACAAGCAGAATGTCGGCGGTTCGATCCCGTCATCACCCACCACTCCCGAGATACTTGCGAAAGCAAGAGGTAGGCTGAAAGTGCCTCCACCGACGCGCAGCGGTAGTTCAGTCGGTTAGAATACCGGCCTGTCACGCCGGGGGTCGCGGGTTCGAGTCCCGTCCGCTGCGCCATATTTAACGAGTCAGACACCGTCTGGTTCGCGATTGAAAAGCACCGAAGCTTTCAGTCAAACGAGTTACTTGAGCATCAGCTCAAAGCGATACGCAGCGGTAGTTCAGTCGGTTAGAATACCGGCCTGTCACGCCGGGGGTCGCGGGTTCGAGTCCCGTCCGCTGCGCCATATCTGTTTCAAGGACCACTGAACGCCTTGAAACACCGAAAGCAACTGTTGGTTGATTCGGAATCGATAGCAAAGACCCTGGTCGAAAGACCGGGGTTTTTTGTGTCTGAAATTTGACCTTTCCCCAAATTCCTCCTCTGTTGCCTCGCGACGAATGCAAGCAGTCCGCGCGGCAATATCCTCTGCGTCATCGGGTCGCTGCGATGCAATGCCACATTGATTTTTGATTCTTTAGTCAGATTTTTGTAACTGGTTGTTTGCTGCGAGCGCAGAAACCTTTAAAGTTAACCTTTCGGTCAGCTTTGCACTGTCATCACGCCCTTTGTTTAGCCAAAAAGGGCTTCTGCAAGACTCGAGATTCCCAGTAGATAACCAGAAGGGCGGATCCATAACCGCCCAGAGGATGATCCATGTCCAACCGTGAAATATCCCGGCGCTCGTTCCTTCAGGGCGGGCTGGTGGCGGGCGTGAGCGTTACGCTCACGCCGCTCAGCAGTCAGGCGCTGGCTGCCTTGATGGAAAACAGCGTGACCGTGCCGTCCGAGCAGTGGCTCGGCAACAACGGCAAGGCGCGCCAGCGTAACGATGCCTTGTCCAAGGTCTGCGGCAGCAAAGTGTTTGCCCGCGACATCCGTTCCAAGGACATGCCGGGCTGGCCCCAGCAGCAAGGCCATGCCATGTTGCTGAAAACCATCAAGGCCGACCGCATCTACGACGGCTATGACCTGTCGTGGCTCGGCGCCGATCTGCAGCCTGACCGCATCGTCACCGCGGCCGACCTGGACAAGGACGGCATCGTCTTCCCGGAAGAGCACGCTCCGGATCCATTGTTGCCCGAAGGCAAAGTACCGATGTTCATCGGCCACCCGGTGGCCATCCTGATCTGGAACGATTTCGAGCGTTTCCGTCAGGCCAAGAACAAACTCAAATTCAATGACAAAGCGATTCGTTACGGTGCAAAAGTGCCGTTCTACGAAGGCGATCCCTATGGCAGCTTCCGCTACGTGCGTGTCGGTGGTCCGACCTCGGCGGATGAAGACGAGTTCGCCAGCCTCAAGGACTCGATCCTGTTCCCGATGCTGAAGAACCGTCGCCCGGTGTGGAATTCCCAGCCGAATCTGCACGGCAACCTGACCGAGCGCGGCCTGTTCTACGCCGACCGCATGAAGAAAGAGATCGACACTCCGCCGGATAACTGGCTGGTGTTCGACGAGCGCTACAAGACCCCGTCGATCGAACCGGCTGCGATGGAGCCGGACAACGGTAACGGCTGGTATGACCCTGCGACCAAGACGCTGCATTTCGTCGTCGCCACCCAGTGCCCCCTGGAAGCCGCCACCGAGACCGCGAAGATGATCTCGCCGTCGCGCTTCGGCCTGGCCAACCTGAACATGCACCCGGGCTACACCGTCGGTTACGGTTCCAAGGACCACAACATTTTCGTCTACTACGCGGCCCTGGCAGCGTTGTACGGCGCAGGTGTGCCGATTCGCCTGGCCAACGACCGCTACGAGCAGTTCCAGAGCGGCATCAAGCGTCACCCGTTCGACATCCGCTACCAGTTGGCAGTGGACAAGACCGATCACAGCTTCAAGATTTTCCGTGCCGAGATGAGCGTCGATGGCGGCGGTCGGATCAACTACAGCCCTTCGGTGGCTGCGGTTGGCGCAACGGCAGCTCAGTCGATTTACTACATGCCGCAGAACGACCTGCAAGTTACCGCCTACCACTCCCGTGGGGTTGAAGCGGGTTCGATGCGTGGCTACGGCACGTTGCAGAGCATGGCTTCCACCGAAATGATGGTCGATGAAATCGCCGATCGCCTCGGTGTCGACGCCATTGATCTGCGCCGCAAGAACGCGCTGCGTTCGGGGATGAAAAACACCCAGGGCGCGATCCCGGCCGGTGCGCTGCGTCTGCACGAGATTCTCGACAAGGCTTCGCTGCACGAAGTCTGGAAGAACCGCGACGCGATCAAGAAACAGCGTGAAGCGGCGGATCCGGACAACTGGTATGGCGTCGGTTTCGCCATTTGCCAGAAAGACTTCGGCACCGGTTCCGAAGCGCCGATGGCCAGCATCGAGTTCACCGCCGAAGGGCGTATCTCCCTGCGTCACATCGGGATCGAAATCGGCACGGGCATGTCGACTTCGCAAGCCCTGGTGGTCGCCGATTTCCTCGGCAGCCCGGCGCACGACGTGAAGACCGGCGAAACCGAATGGAAGGAAATGCAGCTGGTCACCGCCGGCAACCCTTACATCATGAGCCAGGCCGAGCAGGACAACTTCCTGCGCAACCCGCGCTGGGTCGGCAAGCTGGCGTCGGCCTCGTCGGCAACCAACTCCGCCTACTACTTCAGCCACGCCACCCGTGAAGCGGCGCGCGTGCTGTTCAACCACGGCTTGTGGCCGGCGGCGCTGGAGATCTGGCGTCAGGGCCCGTACGGCGGCCAGGCCAACCCTTACGTGGTGCGTCGTGAAGATGCGCATTGGGTCGACGGCAAACTGACTGCCAACGGCATGCAGCCACTGACTTTCGAAGAACTGGCCAAACGTGCTCACGAGCGTGGTCTGGTCACGGCTGCCACAGTTCACGGCTTCAACCGCTGGAGCTGGGCAGAAGCCGAATACAGCATCGACGGCGTGCGCGAGCGTCTGCCGCTGGACGGGTTGGCCGTGAAGTACGGTGACGGCGCCCCGAAAGCCAAGAAAGCGCAGATGACCAGCGACGGTTTCCACCTGCTGGATCGGCAGAACATCGCCTATCCGGTAGTTCAGCTGAACAACGCCGCCGTGACCTACTACAGCCCGGTGGCGACGCTGGTCGAGTTGAAGGTCAACAAAGGTTCGGCAGAAGTTGAAGTGCTTAACCATCACTCGTGGCTGGAGTGCGGTCGGGTGCTGGTCGAAGAACTGGTTCGTGGCCAGCTCGAAGGCGGGATTGCCATGGGCATCGGTCACGCCTTGATGGAAGAGATGCCGCTGTACGAAGGCGGGCCGGGGGAGGGTGACTGGAACTTCAACCGTTATCGCCTGCCGATGGCGCGCCACGTGGCGGTGTGGAAGCAGACGTCGGAAATCCTGCCGCCGCTGTCGCCAAGCGACCCGTCCAAAGGCATCGCCGAAGTGGTGATGATCCCGGTGGTCGGCGCCATCGGTAACGCCGTGGCCCACGCCATTGGCAAACGTGTCCGCGATCTTCCAATCACTGCTGCGCGCATCAAGGAGGCCCTCAATGGCTAACCGTCCGCTTCAACTGACCCTCAACGGTCAATCCGTCGGCCCGGTGGACATCCCTGATGACCTGCCGATGATCGATTACCTGCACGAATACAAGAACCTCACTGGCTCGCGTCTGGGCTGCGGCCAGGGCATCTGCCACGCCTGTGTGGTGATCGTCGACAACCCGGACGGCACCAGCGAAGAAGTGCGTACCTGTATCACCGGCGCGCATTACTTCGAGGGCAAGAAAGTCCGCACCATCGAAGGCCATGCCAAGCGTGACGAGCAGGGACAGGTCTCCGAGCTGAACCCGATCCAGCAGCGTTTCGTTGATGAATTTGCTTTCCAGTGCAGCTACTGCGCACCGGGCTTCGTCAATGCAGCGACCGTGCTGGTTGAAAAGCTGCAACGCCAGCCGATCGTCAAAAGCAAACTGGAGCAAGTCATCGAGGACAGCCTCGGCCATCACATCTGCCGTTGCACCGGGTACGTGCGTTACTACAACGCCACCCGCAACGTGCTGACCGATCTCGGCCTGGTCAAGGAGGGTTAAGCATGAAGCGTTTATTGACCCGCCTGACCCTGGCGGTCGGGTTTGCCGTGCCTGTTCTGGCGGCTCATGCGGATGATCAGGTCAAACGCGGCGAATACCTCGCCCGCGCCGCCGACTGCATGGCTTGCCACACAGCGCCGGGCGGCGCACCGTTTGCCGGTGGCCTGCCGATCGTGTCGCCATTCGGCACGATCTACGGCACCAACATCACCCCGAGCAAAGAGCACGGCATCGGCCTGTACAGCGATGACGAATTCTTCGCTGCGCTCACCGAGGGCAAGCGTCGTGACGGCGCCAATCTGTACCCGGCGATGCCATACACCTCGTATCACTTGATGCCGCGTGCGGATTCGGATGCGATTCACGCGTATCTGAAAACCATCGAACCGATCGAGCGCGCCGCGCCGGTGACGAGCCTGAGCTTCCCGTTCAACGTGCGTCCGGGTCTGATCGGCTGGAACATGATGTACGGCAAAGCCTTGAAGCTGGAGCCGGCCGAAGGCAAAAGCGACGCCTGGAAGCGCGGCCAGTACATGGTCGAAGTGCTGGGTCACTGCGGCGAATGCCACACGCCACGCGGCTTGCCGGGCGCGATGCAACTGGACAAGCGCCTGACCGGCGGCATCCTCAACGGCTACCTGGCACCAAGCCTGCTGGCCACTGATCTGGCGGCGCGCGGCTGGAATCAGCAGGACCTGAGCACGTTCCTCAAGCACGGCATGAGTGCCCAGGGCACGATGTTCAACGAAATGTTCCCGGTGTTCCACAACAGCACCCAGGGCCTGAATGATCCGGATCTGGCAGCGATGGCAACCTTCCTGCTCGGCGACAAGCCGCCGGCAGCGAAAGAGCTGACCGACGTTCCGGTGGAGAAACTCAGTGCCAGTGCCCAACGCGGCCGTCAGGAATACTTGAACGTCTGCGCCGGCTGTCACGCGGCCGGTGGCGAGGGCAAGCCGCACATCGCGGTAGCCATGCGCGGCAATACCACGCTGCGCCTGGAAGATCCGCGCAATCTGGTTCGAGTGATCGAGGACGGTATCGGCGAACAGAAATTCGCCGGATTCGAACACATGCAGCCGATGCCGGGTTTTGCCGACAAGCTCAGTGCCGAACAACTGACCGATCTGCTGAACTACCTGCGTCAGGGTTGGGGCGGTCAATCTGCTGAGCTGGCGGTGGGCGATGTGCAGAAGCTGCAGGCTGACGCCCCGTCCATCGAGCACAAGGCGCACTGATCATGCAGCATCTCGATCTGCAGGTTGTGCGTCGGGCGCTGGAATGGTCGACGGCGGGGCAGCGCATCTGGCTTTGCACCGTGCTGACGACCTACGGCTCGGCGCCGCGCGCACCGGGTTCGCTGTTGGCGGTGAACGATGACGGGCAGTGGATCGGGTCGCTGTCCGGTGGTTGCGTCGAGGAAGATTTTCTCGAACGCGTCGCCGAAGGTGCGTTTCTCGATGCAATCAATGTCGTGCGTTATGGCGAAGGTGACGATCCGCGTTCGCGGGTCAGCCTGCCCTGTGGCGGCATTCTCGATGTACTGGTAGAGAAATTTGACGCCGACTGCGATGTCCAGGCGCACCTGCGTGAACTCGAATCGGCGTTGCTGGGGCAGCGCCGGTTGATTCGCGAGGTCGATCTGGCCACGGGCGCGCGCAGCCTGTTTGCGGATCGTGAGCAGGGTGCGCGGATCGAGCGTGAAATCGATCGCGTGCGGATCCGCATTGGTGCCGCCCAGCGTTTGCTGCTGGCGGGGTATTCCAGTGTGGCGCAGGCCTGTGCGGAGTTCGCGGTCGGTCTCGGCTTTGAAGTGATTCTCTGCGACCCGCGTGATGAAGTGCTGGAGGGCGTGGTGCTCAATGGCGTCGAGATTCGCCGGCAACTGCCATCGGTGTTCATTGCTGATGGCGGCTGTCACCGTGATACGGCGGTGGTGGCGTTGACCCACGATCCGCGTATCGACGATCTGGCGATGATGGAGGCTGTTCGCACTGAGGCGTTCTACATCGGCGTGATGGGTTCGCTGCAGACGTCACAGAAGCGCTTCGAGCGGTTGCGGCGGATTGGTGGCTTGGGTGAGGGCGAGCTGGCGCGGATTCATGCGCCGATCGGCCTTAACCTTGGCAGCAAGACACCGTCGGAAATCGCTTTGGCCGTGCTCGCGGATATTCTGCGGATTCGCAGCGGGATTGCGCGGGATCAGCTGTGATTGATGCTGAATGTAAAAAGGGCCGCTTTTCAGCGGCCCTTTTTTTGCGCGTCAGAAACCGAGCTTGTCGCGCAGCCCGTAGTACCACGCGCCCAGTGCAGCAAACGGCGTGCGCAGCAATTGCCCGCCGGGGAACGGGTAGTGCGGCAGGTCGGCAAACGCATCGAAGCGCTCGGCCTGGCCACGCAGCGCTTCAGCCAAGACCTTGCCGGCCAGATGCGTGTAGGTCACGCCGTGGCCGCTGCACCCTTGGGAATAATAGATGTTGTCGCCCAGGCGCCCGACCTGAGGCAGGCGCGACAGGGTCAGCAGGAAATTGCCGGTCCAGGCGTAGTCGATTTTCACGTCCTTGAGTTGCGGGAAAGCCTTGAGCAATTTCGGGCGGATTATCGCTTCGATGTTTGCCGGATCCCGCGCGCCGTACACCACGCCGCCGCCGAAGATCAGGCGTTTGTCGCCGGTGAGGCGGTAGTAGTCGAGCAAGTAGTTACAGTCCTCGACGCAGTAGTCCTGTGGTAGCAGGGATTTTGCCAGTTCATCGCCGAGCGGTTCGGTGGTGATGACCTGAGTGCCGCACGGCATCGATTTGGCCGCGAGTTCCGGCACCAGATTGCCCAAGTAGGCGTTGCCGGCAACGATAATGAATTTGGCCCTGACCTTGCCCTTTGGTGTATGCACGACCGGGTTGGCGCCGCGTTCGATGCGCACGGCCGGGGACTGTTCATAGATGGTGCCGCCCAGGGATTCCACGGCAGCGGCTTCGCCAAGTGCCAGATTCAGCGGGTGGATGTGACCGCCGCTCATGTCGAGCATGCCACCGACATACTGATCGCAGGCGACCACTTCACGGATACGGCGCTGATCCAGCAGCTCGAGCTGAGTGTGTCCGAAACGCTCCCATAGGCGCTTCTGTGATTCCAGGTGGCCCATCTGCTTGGCCGACAGGGCCGCGAATACGCCGCCGTCCTTCAAATCGCACTGGATATCATATTTGGCGACTCGCTCACGAATGATCCGGCCGCCCTCGAACGCCATCTGCCCGAGCAACTGAGCTTGCTTAGGGCCGACACTGCGTTCGATTACGTCGATGTCACGGCTGTAGCTGTTGACGATTTGCCCGCCGTTGCGTCCCGAGGCGCCGAAGCCGACTTTGGCGGCTTCCAGCACGGTCACGCGAAAGCCGTTCTCCAGCAGGAACAGGGCCGAGGAAAGTCCCGTATAACCAGCGCCTATCACACAGACATCCGTCTCCACGTCATCCTGCAGGGCAGGGCGTGGTGGTACGGCGTTGGCCGACGCAGCGTAATAAGACTCTGGGTAAGGGGTGTTCGCCATCCTGCAGCCTCTGTTTAATATATTTTACGAGTGCGACGATCCTACCCGAGTTGAAAAACCTCCGCCAGCCACCGGAAAATCTTCTTGCGGAGGGCTGAAATTAAATATTTTGCATATTCATAGGGTTAGGTGAAAAAAAGGTGTTGACACCCCTCCGGAATTCCGTAGAATGCCGCCTCACAGCAGGCACGTAGCTCAGTTGGTTAGAGCACCACCTTGACATGGTGGGGGTCGTTGGTTCGAGTCCAATCGCGCCTACCAAACAAAATCCGCTCTGCTGGGCGGTCTGGAAGGGCTCACCGAAAGGTGGGCCCTTTTTGTTTTCCGTGTCATTTTAAACCCCCTATCTCCAGACGTCGGTTTGGCGCTCACCTTGGTCGGTATTTGAAATTCCAGGCCTCATTTAATGGGCCTGAGTGGGTGAGCTGAAAATGGCCAGAAAATATATTTAGTTTTTTGAGAGTCGTTCCCAGCCAAAAACAGAAAACTCCTACAGAAGTGTCAAGTGATCTGGTTTAAAAAGGTCGCTTGTTTCTATTGGTGGAGATTGAGGGTGGACAAGGAACTCGGCGCTTCAGCTCTTGAGCTGATTGAGCAAAGGCCGCGGCAGGATGAGTTGCTCGCTATGGTCGATGAATATTTCAATGGGCAACTTCCTCCCACGGATGAAGGGCTTGATGTTCTCCGCAAGCGAGCGTGGGCAGTCATCAAGCATAGGCTGGCGAATCCTAGTCAGCCGTTCAGTGAACAATTTCTGGAGGATCATCTGGGTAAAAAGTAGGCCTCTACATAAATAGGCTGGATATTGAAAGGCTTACGATTTTATTGAACCAACCGGTTATCAAAAATACGTTGTTACACACTGAGAAAATCAGTAATATCCGCCCCGCGTTCACCACCACGGTTTATGCATTTTTAAATCCCAAGCTTCCATCAGCTGCTTGGGATTTTTTTTGCCTGCGATTTACCTCTCCTCACGCATTCGTCCCGTCGACTTTCTCAGCCAGCGCTGCCTTTCAGGTGGGCATCGGGCAAGTCCATATTTTTTCGACTACTACTGTCTTGCCGATTTTCATCTCAGTCTGACGGGAGTTCATCAATGCTGGTTCATTGGTTTCTGGCTGCGGTTCACTTGCTGGCATTTGCCTTGGGTTTCTGGGCCGTGCTGACGCGCGGAACGGCGTTCAGTCGCCTGGCTGCCGGGGCGGGTGAGGTAAGGCGGGTTTTGCTCGCTGACAATCTATGGGGGATATCTGCGCTGGTGCTGCTGGTGACGGGCGGTATGCGAGCCTTTGGCGGTTACGAAAAGGGCACCGATTACTATCTGCATCAGCCGCTGTTCCATTTGAAGATGAAGCTGTTTGTGCTGATTCTGCTGCTGGAGCTTGCGCCGATGATCACGTTGATCAAATGGCGTATTGGCCTAGCGCGGGGAAATCCCCTCAAGACAAGGCGAGCAAAGATGTTTGCACGAATCAGTCATGCTGAGGCGTTGTTGCTGGTTCTGATGGTGATAGCGGCCACCGGGATGGCGCGTGGGGTGACGTTCGGCTAGGTGAGCGCAATTCCCGGCTTTGATTCGGAAACGTCCGACAGCCAGCCATTGAAATGATGGTTAGTATCGATGGCGAAGAAGGGGGAGGGAATTGCAGCAGGAGGAGAAATAGCCTGCGCCGTCACCAATGAGGTGGGGGGATGGCAATACGGCGCTCGGATCTTTAGCCAGTCATTACGCGAAGGTGAACAGACTGGCTACTGACTGCGAAAGGGCTCAGGGGGTTTGTGGCTTGTCCGGTGCGGTCAGGCCAGCCTGAATGCGCTGGTAAATCTCTTCGCGGTGTACGGCAACGTTCTTTGGAGCGTTGATGCCGATGCGAACCTGTTGGCCGCTTACGCCGAGGATGGTGATCGTAATGTCATCACCAATGTTTATGCTTTCACCGACTTTGCGGGTGAGTATCAGCATGGTCTTCTCCTTGATTGCTTTGTAGGGCACCTGATTCAGACAGTGCAGAGGTCGGTGGTACGTATAGATTAGTGCGAAGTCTCACGGTTTGGGTGCCTCTTTCTGACGCGCAGATGTGGCATTAATTCCCAGCGCGTAACTATACAGGTGCGGCAATCATCAATCTCGTAGTTTTGTGCCCATTTTGCTGGGCTCTGAAAGTATTCGCGAATGTTAAGATCCCCCTTTCGAGAATTCAGAGGGAAGCGTTGTGCGCAAATTGGTCTGGTTGGTCGCAGCACTGGCATTGGCGGGATGTGGTGAAGGCAAGAGTGTGGATGCTCAAAAGCCAAAATCGGTAGCGGTGGCAGCGCCGGCAGTCGTTTCCGGGCCGCAGTGGGATCTGGAGGTGCGGGGCGAAACACCTCAGGCCGTCAGTGATCTGAGTGGCTGGTTGATCGAGCATGCGTTTATCGCCAATGTCATCAAGGATGCCAGCGGAAAGACCCGGATCCTGCTGGGGCCATTCAATTCCAAAGCCGAAGCCGAAGCGAAACAGGCTGATGTGAATGCGGCGCTGATCAAGGCGAAAAAACAGAACATCGAGACGCTGGTGATCGAGCGTACCGCAGCACAGTAAACATTCCTTTCAGCGGAGCTGACTAAAGGGTGTCCGGTGTGATTCGTTTTTAAAAGCGTCACCGACGATTCCCAGAAGGAGCTCCGCATGGCCTCCGTCAGTCCCTACAAATTGTTCGATGTTGTTTTACGACACAAGCATCAGCTGAGTCCGCACCTCATGCGGATTACCCTCGCCAGCGAGGCTGTTGCCGAGATGGCAACCTGGGCGCCTGATCAGCGCGTCAAACTGTTTTTCCCGGCCGCGGACGGTTCGCCAGCCCGGCTCTCTCAGGGTGAGGGTTGGTACGCCCGTTTTCGCTCGATGCTGGCGAATCGACGCCCGGCGATGCGCACCTACACCATTCGCCACTTGCGTGCCGATCGGGGCGAAGTCGACATCGACTTTGTACTGCATGGCGAAACCGGGCCGGCTTCTCGCTGGGCTCTTCGAGCGCAGCCGGGCGAGTCGATGCAGATTCTGGCACCCGATAGCCGGTTTTCGGCCGAGGAGGCGGGTGGTTTTGAATGGAAGCCGCCGCAAACCCTTCAACAACTCTTGTTGGTCGCCGACTCAACGGCATTGCCCGCTGCGATGGGGATTATCGAGGAGCTGGCCGCACTGGTAGAGCCGCCCCGGACCCAGGCGTTCTTTGAGGTCGACAGTGCACAGGACATGCTCGAGATTCCGGACTGGCCCGGTCTATCGGTACAGTGGTTGATTCGAGAGCAGGAGGGAGCGGCGGTTGCCGGGACGCTGATGGTAGCGGCGGTGCGAAAGGCTGCGCTACCTGTCGACGCATCGACGATCAATCAAGCAGTAGAACTGGCCGACGTCGATATCGATCAGGAGATCCTCTGGGAAATCGCCGAAACCGCCACTGACGGTTTCTATGGCTGGATTGCCGGTGAGTCTGCGGCGGTCATGAATTTGCGCCGATACCTGATCAAGGAGCGCGGTATCCCGCGAGATGCGCTCAATCTGATGGGCTACTGGCGATACAACAAGCCCGGCAGCTGACCACAAAAAAGGCCTCGAGCTTGAAGCGCGAGGCCTTTTCTTTTGCGCGGTCGATCAGCCGCAGGCCTTCATGTTCACCGGCCCGACAAACTCATTGCCGCGCCCCATCACGCACGCCACGCTTTGATTGCGCTGACGCTCCCAGTCTTGCACCGGGTACGTCTTGTCCCACGCTTCATACAGTTGGCGATCCTGCTTCGACAGGCGCAGGCCGTATTGTTTGCTCATGTAGAAATAGGTGCGGGCGATCATGCCGCGAATCGAAGGGCGGGGCATGACCTTCTTCGCCTTGAAGTCGACCTGGGTCAGGCAGGAGCCATATTGACCCTTTTCGACCGGTAGCCAGCCATAGCTGAAGTTGCTGCGATCACCGTTGACCTCGCCGATGCTCGGTACCAGGTTGTGCAGGTCGGCTTCGGCTTTCTGGTAGCTCGGGTCATAGCGCGTGCAATTCTTGCGTCCGCCTTCCTGCCAGCACTGGCGCTGATGGCCGAACTCCCAGGCCGGGACAATGTGCTCCCATTCAATGCGTGCGGCGCGCTTGGCATTTTTACGCGGTACATAACCGCAAGCAGCCAGGTCGACCTTGTTTCCCGTGTATTTGCACCCGCAATAAAACTCGGTGGATTGTGGTGCGTACAGCTTCCAGGCGACCTTCTTGGCCTCGGTGAATGTGCGGGGTGCGCCAGCCTGGGCACCCAGGGAAATGAACAGTAAAAGCAAAGCAAAAAAACGGACAATCATTGAGTCAATCTTCCTTCGGTACAACCCAGAAAATCTGCACACCACCATCGTCTCGATAGGCGAGGGTGACGTTGTCGTTCTCGTCGATCTCTTCCAGCAGGCGCTCCCACTCATCGATCGGTTCATCCGGAAGACGGAAGATCAGAGCGGCTTTGGCTTTTTGTGCGGTGGGGGAGTTGATGATCTTTTGAACGCGCATGCCCATGCGTTCGTAGGCATCGGGAGCATCAGAGGAAGTGGCCACGAGGTTATCCTTATTAAGCTGTACGTGCATACAGTATTTAACTGTAGGCATTTTCGCAACTGCTTAAAAATCAAGAAAATCCTCTGACAGCGGTTTTCCGGTTTTGATGTGGCTCATCCGAATTTTTTGTGCAGGAAAGAAGCAGGGGGCGGTGTAGGTAATTGCACCACCCGCCAGGAGGGCGAGTGGTGAGGCGAGTGCCCGGCCGAGATCCGGCCGGGCGAGGGTGAATCAGTACTCCCAGAACATCCGTTGCAGCTCTTTGCTGTCATTGGTTTTGGTCAGGGCGACCATCGCCAGGATGCGTGCCTTTTGCGGGTTCAGGTCGTGAGCCACGACCCAGTCGTATTTGTCGTCAGGTTGTTCGGCGTTACGCAGTACGAAGCCGCCGGCATTGACGTGGGAAGAGCGAATGATCTGAACGCCATCCTTGCGCAGGGCCTGAAGGGCCGGGACGACACTGGAAGACACCGAGCCATTGCCGGTGCCGGCGTGGATGATGGCTTTGGCGCCGGACTGGGCCAGGGCTTTGTAGGCGGTGTCGCCGACATTGCCGTAGGAATAGGCGATTTCTACGTCAGGAAGGCTCTTGATGTTCTTGATATCAAATTCCGAATCCATGGTGTGGCGCTTGGCTGGCAAGCGGAACCAATAGGATTTGCCTTCGACCACCATGCCCAGCGGGCCCCATGGGCTCTTGAACGCTTCGGTCTTGATGTTGATCATTTTGCTGACATCGCGGCCGGACTGGATTTCATCATTCATGGTCACCAGAACACCTTTGCCGTGGGCCTCTTTGCTGCTGGCGACGGCGACGGCGTTGTACAGATTGAGCATGCCGTCCGCCGACATGGCGGTGCCTGGGCGCATTGAGCCGACAACGATGATCGGCTTGTCGGTTTTTTCCACCAGGTTCAGGAAGTAAGCGGTTTCTTCCAGGGTGTCGGTGCCGTGGGTGATGACGATGCCATCGACGTCTTTGCTGTCGGCCAGCTCGGAGACGCGGCGACCCAGTTGCAGCAGGTTTTCATTGGTGATGCTTTCCGACGCGATCTGCATGACTTGCTCGCCACGCACGTTCGCCAGTTTGCTCAGCTCGGGAATGCCGGCGATCAATTGCTCGATTCCGACCTTGGCGGCCTGATAGGTAGCGCTGTTGGCCGCACTGGCGCCGGCGCCGGCAATGGTGCCGCCTGTAGCGAGCACCACCACGTTGGCCAGTTTGGTCTGGGTTTCGACTTCTTTTGCCTGAAGGGCGGAGGGCAGGAGCAGCATTAGGGCCAAAGCGCCCGGAACCAATGTCTTGAAAGCAGATTTCATTATTTTTCTCTCTAGTAGTGAGACGGTGCTGATGCAGGTTCATCTAGATGCGCCCCGGGCCGATCTGAATGCCAGGGGTGCAGGGAGGGAGCAGGATCTGTACCAGCCGTACTTTGCGTTAGAGAAATGTTTAACCTGATGATTTATATCAATATTTTATTGATTGGCGAGTCCTGGGCTGAATCGTTTATCCGGTATTCCGAACATTGGAGGCTTTCGTGTTCGGCTCTCCGAAAAGGACTACATCTTTTGCAGGACAAGTGAGGTTGCCGGATTTGCATTCTCTGCTAAAGAAAGCTTCCCGCAGGCCGATGGGTGATGAAGGAAACTGGAATTGAGGGAGTTCACATGTCACTGACGATCGGTTTTTCCAACCCCGGTGCCGTCACCATCGGCGGCAAAACCGCAGCTACGATCAACGCGATGAGTGATGCGCAAGCGGACGCTTCTACCGAAGCGCTGGGCGCAGAAAAGCCAGAGAGCAATCAGGTCAGGACCGGCGGTCCCGCGCAAGAAGACAGCAAGACTGAAGGGGGTGGCGATAACCTGAGTGTCACCGTCAAGATGCTGCTGAAGCGGATGCAGGAATTACAGAAACAATTGCAGGAGCAGCAGCAACGACTGGCTGCGGCACAAGCTGCGAGCTATCCGACTCCGGAAGCGAAGTCGCAGGCGGTCATGGCCGTTCAGGGCGAGATCGCCGAAACCAGCGGTGCGCTGCTGGAAGTGTCCGCTGCGCTGGTCAAGGAAATGTCGAAAGGTTCTTCCGCCGGTAACGTGGTCAACACTACGGCTTGAGCACTCAAGGGGCGAATCTGCGGATTCGCCCTACAATCAATACCGATTCTGATTGTTGACAAACGTGGGCAGGATTCGCATAGTTCGGTCTACGCAAACGTTTGCGCGGCATTTCCGAGGCCCTGTTGTCAGGAAGATGCCGATGAAGCTTACGCCAGCGCAAGCGTTGCTCACAATAATCATAAGATCGGAGTGAACCCATGAAGCTGCCATTCGCTGGACGTCTTCTCGCTGTCGCCATGCTGGCTGCCGCGTCCGCCGCACTGCCTGTCTCTTCGGCTTTCGCCGAGTCCCCCGAAAAACCCAAGGTCGCACTGGTCATGAAGTCTTTGGCCAACGAATTCTTCCTCACCATGGAAGACGGCGCCAAGGCTTACCAGAAAGAGCACTCCGCCGATTTCGACCTGATCTCCAACGGGATCAAGGACGAAACCGACACGGCAGGCCAGACCCGCATCGTCGAGCAGATGATTCTGGCGAAGGTCAACGCACTGGTCATCGCGCCTTCTGACTCCAAGGCCATGGTGCCGGTGATCAAGAAAGCCGTCGACGCCGGCATCACCGTGATCAACATCGACAACCAGCTCGATCCCACCGTCATCAAAAGCAAGAACATCTCCGTACCATTCGTAGGCCCGGATAACCGCAAGGGCGCACGTCTGGTGGGCGAGTACCTGGCCAAGCAACTGAAGGCCGGTGACGAAGTCGGCATCATCGAGGGCGTTTCCACAACGACCAACGCCCAGCAGCGTACCGCTGGCTTCAAGGATGCGATGGAAGCCGCGCAGATCAAGGTCGTTTCCCTGCAGTCCGGCGATTGGGAAATCGACAAGGGCAACAAGGTAGCCGCGTCGATTCTCAGCGAGTACCCGGACGTCAAGGCGTTGCTGGCCGGTAACGACAGCATGGCGGTCGGCGCTGTTTCCGCTGTGCGTGCGGCCGGCAAGGCCGGGCACGTACAAGTGGTCGGTTACGACAACATCAACGCCATCAAGCCGATGCTGCAGGATGGTCGCGTACTCGCTACGGCTGACCAGTTCGCTGCCAAACAGGCGGTATTCGGTATCGAGACCGCGCTGAAAATCATCAAGGGCGAGAAAGTCGACAGTGGCGCCAACGGCGTCATCGAAACCCCGGTCGAGCTGGTCACCAAAAAGTAGTCCTTCGGCGACACAACGGCGCTCGTCCGTCCGGGCGAGCGCATGGAGAGTTTTTTATGTCAGTTTCCGCCCCGAACGCTGTCCTCTCGGTCAGCGGTATCGGTAAGACCTATGCGCAGCCGGTGCTCACCGGCATCGACTTGACGCTGATGCGCGGTGAAGTGCTGGCACTGACCGGCGAGAACGGTGCCGGTAAAAGTACCCTGTCGAAAATCATCGGTGGACTGGTGACCCCGACCACCGGGCAGATGCAGTTCCAGGGCAAGGAATACCGCCCTGGCAGCCGTACCCAGGCCGAAGAGCTTGGCGTGCGCATGGTCATGCAAGAACTCAATCTGTTGCCGACCCTTTCGGTGGCGGAAAACCTGTTTCTCGACAACCTGCCAAGCAACGGTGGCTGGATCAGTCGCAAACAGCTGCGCAAGGCTGCCATCGAAGCCATGGCTCAGGTCGGCCTGGATGCCATTGACCCGGACACACTGGTCGGTGAACTGGGTATCGGTCACCAGCAAATGGTCGAGATCGCGCGCAACCTGATCGGCGATTGCCATGTGCTGATTCTCGACGAGCCGACCGCGATGCTCACCGCTCGCGAAGTCGAAATGCTCTTCGAGCAGATCGCCCGGCTGCAGGCGCGCGGCGTTGCGATCATTTACATCTCCCACCGCCTCGAAGAGCTGGCCCGAGTCGCACAGCGCATTGCCGTGCTGCGTGACGGCAATCTTGTTTGCGTCGAGCCGATGGCCAACTACAACAGCGAGCAACTGGTCACCCTGATGGTCGGCCGCGAGCTGGGTGAACACATGGACATGGGCCCGCGTAATATCGGTGCTCCTGCGTTGACGGTGAAAGGCCTCACTCGTTCCGACAAGGTTCGCGACGTGTCCTTCGAAGTGCGTGCCGGTGAGATTTTTGGCATTTCCGGATTGATCGGGGCAGGGCGCACGGAACTGCTGCGCCTGATCTTCGGCGCCGATCTCGCCGACAGCGGCAGCGTTGCCCTCGGTTCACCGGCGCAAGTGGTGAGTATCCGCTCGCCGGTCGACGCTGTGCGTAACGGCATCGCCCTGATCACTGAAGACCGAAAGGGTGAGGGCCTGCTGCTGAGCCAGTCGATCAGCGCCAACATTGCCCTGGGCAATATGCCGGAAATTTCCAGCGGTGGTTTCGTCAACAATGGTGACGAAACCTCTCTGGCCAAACGGCAGATCGATGCCATGCGCATCCGCAGTTCGAGCCCGACTCAACTCGTATCCGAATTGTCCGGCGGCAACCAGCAGAAGGTGGTGATCGGCCGCTGGCTGGAGCGCGACTGTTCGGTGTTGCTGTTCGATGAGCCCACTCGTGGTATCGACGTCGGTGCCAAGTTCGACATTTATAACCTGCTCGGTGAGCTGACCCGGCAGGGCAAGGCGCTGGTGGTGGTCTCCAGCGACCTGCGCGAGCTGATGCTGATCTGCGACCGCATCGGGGTGCTGTCGGCGGGGCGTCTGATCGACACGTTCGAGCGTGACAGCTGGACCCAGGATGACTTGCTTGCCGCCGCGTTCGCCGGCTACCAAAAACGTGATGCGTTGCTCAACGAAGCAGCGCCTAGGGATCTCCCATGAAAACTGCATCTTCTGCCGGTAAACGTAGTGGCAACTTCTACGGTCTGGGCACTTACCTGGGCCTGGCCGGTGCCCTGCTGGCAATGGTTGCGCTGTTCTCGGTCATGAGCAGCCACTTCCTGTCGTACAACACTTTCAGCACCCTGGCCAACCAGATCCCCGACCTGATGGTGTTGGCGGTGGGCATGACCTTCGTGCTGATCATCGGCGGGATCGACCTGTCGGTGGGTTCGGTGCTGGCGCTCGCAGCATCGACCGTCAGCGTGGCGATCCTGGGCTGGGGCTGGAGCGTTCTGCCGGCCGCACTGCTCGGCATGGCAGTGGCGGCACTGGCCGGCACGGTGACCGGCTCGATCACGGTTGCGTGGCGAATTCCGTCGTTCATCGTTTCGCTTGGTGTGCTGGAAATGGCCCGGGGCCTGGCCTATCAGATGACCGGTTCGCGTACCGCTTACATCGGTGATTCATTTGCGTGGCTGTCGAACCCGATCGCTTTTGGTATTTCGCCGTCGTTCATCATCGCCTTGCTGGTGATTTTCATTGCTCAAGCGGTGTTGACCCGGACCGTGTTCGGTCGCTACCTGATCGGCATCGGCACCAACGAGGAAGCAGTGCGGCTGGCGGGCATCAATCCCAAGCCCTACAAGATTCTGGTGTTCAGCCTGATGGGGCTGCTGGCCGGTATCGCGGCGCTGTTCCAGATTTCCCGCCTGGAAGCTGCCGATCCGAATGCCGGCTCAGGCCTTGAGCTGCAAGTGATTGCTGCGGTAGTGATCGGCGGCACCAGCCTGATGGGCGGCCGTGGTTCGGTCATCAGTACGTTCTTCGGGGTCTTGATCATCTCCGTCCTGGCGGCCGGTCTGGCGCAGATCGGCGCAACCGAGCCGACCAAGCGCATCATCACCGGCGCAGTGATCGTCATCGCGGTAGTGCTCGATACGTATCGCAGCCAACGCGCAAGCCGGCGGGGCTGAGACATGGCGACAATCAAGGATGTGGCGGCGCTTGCGGGAATTTCCTACACGACCGTCTCCCATGTTGTGAATAACACCCGGCCGGTGAGCCAGGAAGTGCGGCTGAAAGTCGAGGCGGCGATCAAGAGCCTCGACTACGTGCCAAGCGCCGTCGCCCGATCGCTGAAGGCCAAGACCACTGCCACCATTGGCTTGCTGGTGCCCAACAGTCTCAACCCGTACTTTGCCGAACTGGCGCGGGGGATCGAGGATTATTGTGAGCGTAATGGCTACTGCGTAATTCTCTGCAACTCCGACGACAATCCGGAAAAGCAGCGCAGCTACCTTCGGGTGCTGCTGGAGAAACGTATCGATGGCTTGATTGTCGCCTCCGCTGGCGGTGACAGTGGCCTGGTACAAGGTCTGGCCGGAGTCAAGACACCGATGGTCATCGTTGACCGGGGGCTGGAGGGTGTGGACGCCGATCTCGTGCGCATCGACCATGAATATGGCGCCTATCTGGCAACGAGGCACCTGATCGAACTCGGCCATCGCGATATCGCCACGATTGGTGGTCCGGCGAGCACCAGTGTTGCGCAAATGCGTCAGGCGGGATTTTGCCGCGCCTTGAAAGAGGCCGGTATTGAAGTACCGCCATCGCGGATGCTGGAAAGCGATTTCACCAGCACTGGCGGTTACAACGCAGCGGCGGTTTTGCTTGAGGGCAATCCCCCCAGTGCAATCTTTGCCGGCAACGACATGATCGGCATCGGTGTGCTGCGCGCCGCCGCCGAGCGCAATGTGCGCGTACCTGCGCAGTTGTCGGTGATCGGCTTCGACGATATCCAGATGAGCCGTTACGTGTACCCGGCGCTGACCACTGTGGGGCAATCGATCCTGCAGTTGGGCGAGATGGCGGCGGAAGTGTTGCTGCGAAGAATTGCTACCCCGGATCTGGCTACGGATCAGCGGATCGTGACCCCGAGTATTGTCTTGCGAGAGTCGACTGCGCCGCTGGCTGGCGTGTTTACCGAATATCGCTGAAACCGAATTGATGAGTAGTGATGTATGCCTGCAAATGTAGTGGTAATAGGCAGTCTGAACATGGACCTGGTCACCCGGGCACCTCGTTTGCCCCGGGGTGGCGAGACACTGATCGGTCATTCGTTCGCGACTGTGTCAGGTGGCAAGGGTGCCAACCAGGCGGTGGCCGCCGCCCGGCTGGGCGCTCAGGTGTCGATGGTCGGCTGTGTCGGCAATGACGACTACGGCGTGCAATTGCGCGAGGCATTGCTGGTCGAGCACATCGATTGCCAGGCGGTCAGCGTGGTCGAGGACTCCAGTGGCGTAGCGCTGATTGTGGTCGATGACAACAGTCAGAACGCTATCGTCATCGTTGCCGGAGCCAACGGTTCGATGTCGCCTGCGGTGATCGACCAGTTCGACGCGGTCTTGCAGGCAGCGGATGTGATCATTTGTCAGCTGGAAATTCCCGATGCCACCGTCGGTCATGCGCTCAGGCGCGGTCGTGAACTGGGCAAGACGGTCATCCTGAATCCGGCCCCGGCCAGCCGTCCATTGCCGGTGGACTGGTTTGCTTCCATCGACTACCTGATTCCCAATGAAAGCGAAGCCGCAGCCCTCAGCGGTTTGCCGGTGGACTCGCTGGAAAGCGCTGAAAAAGCAGCTGCACGACTCATTTCCATGGGCGCCGGCAACGTGATCGTCACGCTGGGTGCTCAGGGTGCGTTGTTCGCCAACGGCTCGGGTTACCAGCATTTCCCTGCGCCCAAAGTGAAAGCAGTTGATACCACGGCTGCCGGGGACACCTTCGTTGGCGGTTTCGCAGCGGCGCTGGCCGTTGGCAAAACCGAGGTCGAGGCCATTCGTTTTGGTCAGATAGCCGCGGCGCTGTCTGTTACTCGTGCGGGTGCCCAGCCGTCCATTCCCACATCATCCGACGTACAGGCGTTCAAACCCGCATGAAAAAGACTCCATTGCTCAATATCGCCCTGTCTCGGCTGATTGCCTCCCTCGGTCATGGCGACATCGTCGTGATCGGTGATGCCGGCTTGCCCGTACCACCGGGTGTCGAGTTGATCGATCTCGCGCTGACCCAAGGTGTTCCGGATTTCGTCAGCACCCTGAAGATCGTGCTCAGCGAAATGCAGGTGGAAAGCCATGTGCTCGCCCAGGAAATCTTCGACAAGCAACCCACTGCGCTGGCTTCGCTGGATGCATTGAATGAAGAAGGTGCACTGGGGCGGCGCGATCTGCTCAGTCATGAACAATTCAAGGCTCTCAGCCGACAAGCACGAGCGATTGTCCGTACAGGCGAATGTCAGCCGTACTGCAACATCGTGCTGGTGGCCGGGGTAACGTTTTAACGGGGCTCAGTCCCTTTTCTGATTTCAAATGCACAAGGAATGCGCCATGCACCGCTATGCTCAAAAAATTCACCAACTGATCCGGAGCCTGCTGCTTTTGTCCGTGATAACCGCGACCGGCGCCCAGGCGGCGGAAAAGATCGATCTGATCATCGATACCGATCCGGGTGCCGATGATGTGGTGGCCCTGTTGTTTGCTCTGGCATCGCCGGAGGAGCTGAACATTCGCGCGCTGACCACCGTGGCTGGCAACGTGCGTCTCGACAAGACATCACGCAATGCGCGACTGGCCCGCGAGTGGGCCGGTCGTGAAGAAGTGCCGGTTTATGCCGGCGCACCGAAGCCGTTGATGCGCACACCGATCTACGCCGAGAACATCCATGGCAAGGAAGGCCTGTCGGGTGTCACCGTGCATGAGCCGAAAAAAGGCCTGGCTGAAGGCAATGCGGTCAACTACCTGATCGACACCCTGAAAAAAGCCAAGCCACACAGCATCACCATTGCCATGCTGGGGCCGCAAACCAACCTGGCGCTGGCACTGATTCAGGAGCCGGAGATCGTTCAGGGCATCAAGGAAGTGGTCGTCATGGGGGGCGCGCACTTCAACGGTGGCAATATCACGCCAGTGGCCGAATTCAACCTGTACGCGGATCCGCAAGCGGCTGAAGTCGTGCTCAAAAGCGGCGTGAAGCTGACTTACCTGCCGCTGGATGTAACCCACAAGATTCTCACCAGTGATGCACGCCTGAAACAGATCGCGGCGCTGAACAACAACGCGAGCAAGATTGTCGGCGATATCCTCAACGAGTACATCAAGGGCGATATGGAACACTACGGCATTCCGGGTGGTCCGGTGCATGACGCCACGGTCGTGGCTTACCTGCTCAAACCAGAACTGTTCACCGGTCGTTCGGTGAACGTGGTGGTTGATAGCCGTGAAGGTCCGACCTTCGGGCAGACCATCGTCGACTGGTATGACGGCCTGAAAGCCCCGAAAAATGCCTTCTGGGTGGAAAACGGTGATGCTCAGGGCTTCTTCGATCTGTTGACCGAACGCCTGAAGCGTCTGAAGTAAGCAACAGGCCCGCAGGTGCCAGCCTGCGGGCCTTAATTATTCTTTCTCGATGTCCGATGTGCCCTTGAAGTCATCCGGATACTTCTCGAACAGCTGGGCAATAAATGATTGCGCGGCTTGTGTTCCCAGTGTCTTGACCAGCAGGTCGATGCTGATCAATGCCAATTCCTCCGGGCTGCCCGGACTGTAAGAGCTATGGCCTTGTGGCCAGTGGGCCTTGATGTCGGCTGAGATGCTTACGGTCGTCATGATGAGCTCGGAAGGTTCGGGACTGGAGTCTTGAGTTAACCACTTTGTCCGGTGTTTGGCACTGCGACTTAGGCATGAGCGCAGGGCTATGCGACACTTGGTCGTCTTCGAAATGACCAAGGACCTGCGCTGTGCAAATCGATTTGAATTCCCCCGGCGGCCTGTCGCTGGACGCCGTGCGTCTGATGCTGGCATCGGCCAGTGACGATGAGCACACCCAGTTACGCGTGACCAAGGGCGGCATTGCGTATATCTCTTCGGGGGTCACGGGTGGCCAGGATATCGAAGGCTTGTCGTTTCGCCTGGAGACCTGGGCCAAGGGCTCGGGTTATGTGGGCAACGTTGCGGCCAGCGACGAGGTCTGGGTAATGCAGATCTTCAATGCGCTCAAGGACAACTGGCCGAATCCGCCCTTTGACTACATCGATGTCTACTGAGCACTGGTCATATTCAGTGACGATTGTGTGAAGAAGTATCAGGCGTTGCTGAGGCAAACTCGCCGTTTTTCTGATCGTGGGGCAGGGGAGTGGCGCAGGTCATGAAACCAAACGCTGTATTGGCGGTCGCACAATGTTCGCTCAACTATTGAAAAAAGGAGGCTTCATGCCTTGGAAGCTCGCGTCACTGGGTACTCTGATGGCGGTTGCCATGCTGGCTGGCTGCACTACCACCTCCAGCGAGTCGCAGAAGGATCCTGTGGCGACCGAAACCGGTCACAGTCGTTGCGAGGCAACCGCTGCGGAGTTCGCCGTCGGCAAAAAGGCTTCGCCGGAATTGCTGGAGCAGGCGCGCAAAAAGGCCGGCGCGCAGAACGCCCGGTTCCTCAAGCCTGACGACATGATCACCCTTGAGTACCGGTCTGATCGGCTGAATCTCAATACCGACAATAATCTGGTGGTCACCCGGGCCAGCTGTGGCTGAGTTGTACAGACTTTTGTCACGCGCATAAAAAACCCCGTCACATGGACGGGGTTTTTTTAGTGCGCCGGGAAATTACTCTGGGCGAACTTGTGCAGCTTGCATACCCTTTTGGCCTTTCTCAGCCACGAAGGAAACGGTCTGGCCTTCTTTCAGGCTTTTGAAACCGTCGGATTCGATAGCTTTGAAGTGTACGAACAGGTCGTCACCGCCACCTTGAGGAGTGATGAAGCCGAAGCCTTTTTCATCGTTGAACCATTTAACGGTGCCGGTTTGGCGATTAGACATGGTGTATCTCCAAGAAACATATATTTTCAGTAGTACTGTGCTGCTCAGGCCAACTGGGCACACCGGGGTATCATAGTCGAAATGTTCGCTTTGGTAGCCCCCCGGACGTGCTGTTTGCTTTCATATTGCAGACGCTTCGACAGTTTGAATGTCTGTAACCCCCGGTTTCAGAGGCTTTCAGCCAAATCGGCGGGGTGTAAAAAAAGCTATAAAACCTGCATAAAATATCGGATTCAGGGGCATTCTGGCCTTTTTTTGCTCTCCGAATGCCCGTAAAACCGTTCGCCAGGTATTATTTCTGCACTCGGCAAACCGAGATTTCCTTCAGCGCGCGTTGACCCAGCTCACCGCTCGGCGGGGTGTTCTTGTCCATCAGTTGAGCGATTTCCTGAGAGGTGAATTTCTTCTCCAGGACGTCGGCACCGCAGGTGCAGTGCTGCTTGGCCACCGTCGGGTTGACGCTTTGGCTGGCCGCTTTTGTGCAGTCGTTCATGTATTGCTCTTTGACGCCTTTCGGCCAGGCAGCCTGCGCGCTCAGCGGCAACAGCAGAACTAGAGGGACGACTGCGGCGAATAGGGTGTTCAGACGCATGCGAGGATGCTCCTTGTGGGTCGATGTCTTGTTATCTGATGGCTGAGTGGCCGATCAAGTTCATCACTCTGGCACAAAACAGACGATTTGCCTGCCGGTAAAACCAGAGTGCGTGTGTGACCGTTCATCTGTGCTAGCATGGCCGACTCGGGCGTTCGCAGGCTCCGGATGACCTTCAGTCCCGGCAGCGGCGACGTGCGAATACTCTGATTTGAATCCCAGTCACTCTGGTTCGGTTTTCCGGTTGGCCGCAAGGCTCCTGCCGCTGTAAGGCAGGCGTTCGTCATTGAATGGCCTGGATCGGATCTTGTACTGGCTCATCCCAACCCACGTGACCTTTGGTAGGGGTCACCACTAGGAGAGGAGGCGCCATGCCAACTATTACTCTTCCCGACGGCAGTCAACGTTCATTCGATCACCCGGTTTCCGTAGCCGAGGTCGCCGCATCCATCGGTGCAGGCCTGGCCAAGGCCACCCTGGCCGGCAAGGTGAACGGCAAGCTGGTCGACGCCAGCGACATCATCGACAGCGACGCAACGCTGCAAATCATCACGCCAAAGGATGAAGAGGGGCTGGAGATCATTCGCCACTCTTGCGCCCACCTGGTTGGCCACGCGGTCAAGCAGTTGTACCCGACGGCCAAAATGGTCATCGGTCCGGTCATTGACGAAGGCTTCTATTACGACATCGCCTTCGAGCGTCCTTTCACTCCGGACGATATGGCCGCCATCGAACAGCGCATGCAACAGCTGATCGACACCGAATACGACGTTATCAAGAAGGTCACTCCGCGTGCCGAGGTGATCGAAGTGTTCAAGGCCCGTGGCGAAGACTACAAGCTGCGCCTGGTCGAGGACATGCCGAACGAGCAGGCCATGGGCCTGTACTATCACGAAGAATATGTCGACATGTGCCGCGGTCCGCACGTGCCGAACACTCGCTTCCTGAAATCCTTCAAGTTGACCAAGCTGTCCGGCGCCTACTGGCGCGGTGATGCCAAGAACGAGCAATTGCAGCGCGTTTACGGCACCGCATGGGCTGACAAGAAGCAGCTGGCAGCGTATATCCAGCGAATCGAAGAAGCTGAAAAGCGCGATCACCGCAAGATCGGCAAGCGCCTGGGCCTGTTCCACACCCAGGAAGAAGCGCCGGGCATGGTGTTCTGGCACCCGAATGGCTGGACTCTGTACCAGGTACTCGAGCAGTACATGCGCAAGGTGCAGCGTGACAACGGCTATCTCGAAATCAAGACGCCGCAAGTCGTTGACCGTAGCCTGTGGGAAAAGTCCGGGCACTGGGCCAACTACGCCGAAAACATGTTCACCACCGAGTCGGAAAGCCGCGACTACGCGATCAAGCCGATGAACTGCCCTTGCCACGTGCAAGTGTTCAACCAGGGTCTGAAGAGCTACCGCGAGCTGCCGATGCGTCTGGCCGAGTTCGGTGCCTGTCACCGTAACGAGCCGTCGGGTGCGCTGCACGGCATCATGCGCGTGCGTGCATTCACTCAGGACGACGCCCACATTTTCTGCACCGAAGAGCAGATGCAGGCCGAATCCGCTGCGTTCATCAAGCTGACCATGGATGTTTACCGCGACTTCGGCTTCACCGACGTCGAAATGAAACTGTCCACTCGTCCGGAAAAACGCGTTGGTTCCGACGAACTGTGGGATCGCGCCGAAGCAGCCTTGGCCGCGGCCCTTGATAGCGCGGGCCTTCCGTACGATCTGCAGCCGGGTGAGGGCGCTTTCTATGGTCCGAAGATTGAATTCTCGCTGAGAGACTGCCTCGGTCGCGTGTGGCAATGTGGTACTTTGCAGCTCGATTTCAACCTGCCAGTGCGTCTTGGTGCCGAATACGTCTCCGAAGACAACAGCCGCAAGCATCCGGTCATGTTGCACCGTGCGATCCTCGGTTCGTTCGAGCGTTTCGTCGGGATTCTGATCGAGCACTACGAAGGTGCATTCCCTGCGTGGCTGGCGCCAACCCAGGCAGTGATCATGAATATCACTGATAAACAGGCAGATTTTGTTGCTCAGGTCGAAAAAACTCTCAACGAAAGCGGGTTTCGTGCCAAGTCTGACTTGAGAAATGAAAAGATCGGCTTTAAAATCCGCGAGCATACTTTGCTCAAGGTTCCATATCTCTTGGTTATTGGGGATAAGGAAGTCGAGATGCAGACTGTCGCTGTGCGTACTCGTGAAGGTGCTGACCTGGGCTCGATGCCCGTCGCCCAGTTCGCTGAGTTTCTCGCGCAAGCGGTTTCCCGGCGTGGTCGCCCAGATTCGGAGTAATTATTATTAAGCGTGAAATGAGACAAGATAAACGAACTGCACCGAAAGCCCCGATCAACGAGAATATCTCGGCACGCGAGGTTCGGTTAATTGGCGCTGACGGCGAGCAGATTGGCATCGTCTCGATTGATGAAGCGCTTCGTATCGCTGAAGAAGCAAAGCTTGATCTGGTAGAAATCTCTGCAGACGCAGTCCCACCGGTTTGCCGTGTGATGGACTACGGCAAGTCGATCTTCGAAAAGAAGAAGCAGATTGCTGCGGCGAAGAAGAACCAGAAGCAGATTCAGGTAAAAGAAATCAAGTTTCGTCCAGGGACGGAGGAAGGGGATTACCAGGTAAAACTGCGCAACCTGGTACGTTTCCTGAGTGACGGGGACAGGGCCAAGGTATCCTTGCGATTCCGCGGCCGTGAGATGGCCCACCAGGAGCTGGGGATGGAACTCCTCAAGCGGGTTGAACAAGACCTGCTCGAGTACGGTTCGGTCGAACAGCATCCTAAGATGGAAGGACGCCAGCTGATCATGGTCATCGCCCCGAAAAAGAAGAAGTAATCAACAGGGCACGGCAGGCCTTCTGATTATGTTTATCAACTGAATGCGGAGTATCCGAACATGCCAAAGATGAAAACCAAAAGTGGTGCTGCTAAGCGGTTTCTGAAAACTGCTAACGGTATCAAGCACAAGCACGCTTTCAAGAGCCACATCCTGACCAAAATGTCGACCAAGCGTAAGCGTCAACTGCGCGGTAGCAGCTTGCTGCATCCGTCTGACGTGGCAAAAGTCGAGCGCATGCTGCGCCTTCGTTAATTTTTGGATCAAGAATAGAGGAAGTAACTCATGGCTCGTGTAAAGCGTGGCGTCATTGCCCGTAAACGTCACAAAAAAATTCTGAAACTTGCTAAAGGCTACTACGGCGCTCGCTCGCGCGTATTCCGTGTTGCCAAGCAAGCGGTAATCAAGGCAGGCCAATACGCCTACCGTGACCGTCGTCAGAAAAAACGTCAGTTCCGCGCTCTGTGGATCGCTCGTATCAACGCTGGTGCTCGTGTTAACGGTCTGTCCTACAGCCGTTTCATCGCTGGCCTGAAAAAAGCGTCCATCGAGATCGACCGTAAGGTTCTGGCTGATCTGGCAGTGAACGAAAAAGCGGTGTTTGCCGCGATTGTCGAGAAAGCTAAAGCCACCTTGGCTTAAGTACCCCCGACAGTCACCCGGCCTCACCTCTGTGGGGTCAGGTGGTAAACGTCATAAATAGGGGAAGAGCCTTCAAGCTCTTCCCCTATTTTGTATCTGGAGTCTGTACATGGAAAACCTGGATGCGCTGGTCTCTCAAGCACTAGAGGCTGTGCAAAGCGCTGAAGATATCAATGCCCTGGAGCAAATCCGGGTTCAATACCTTGGCAAAAAGGGTGAATTGACTCAGGTGATGAAGACCCTGGGGAATTTGCCGGCAGAAGAGCGTCCGCAGGTCGGCGCCCTGATCAACGTTGCCAAGGAACGTGTCACAGGCGTTCTCAATGCGCGCATGGCGCTGTTTGAAGAGGCCGAACTGGCTGCCAAACTGTCCGCCGAATCCATTGACGTAACCCTGCCGGGCCGTGGCCAGACCTCCGGTGGTCTGCATCCGGTAACCCGGACTCTGGAACGCATCGAACAGTTCTTCACCCACATCGGCTACGGCATTGCCGAAGGCCCTGAGGTCGAAGACGATTATCACAACTTCGAGGCGCTCAACATCCCAGGCCATCACCCGGCCCGGTCGATGCACGACACCTTCTATTTCAACGCGAACATGCTGTTGCGCACCCATACCTCGCCGGTACAGGTCCGCACCATGGAATCGCAGCAGCCGCCGATCCGCATCGTCTGCCCAGGCCGTGTGTACCGCAGCGACTCCGATATCACTCACTCGCCGATGTTCCACCAGGTCGAAGGCCTGCTGGTCGATCGCGACATCAATTTCGCCGACCTGAAAGGCACTATCGAAGAGTTCCTGCGGGTGTTCTTCGAAAAAGAACTGGCGGTACGTTTCCGTCCTTCCTACTTCCCGTTCACCGAGCCATCCGCGGAAGTCGACATGGAATGCGTGATGTGCAGCGGTAAAGGCTGCCGTGTCTGCAAGCAGACCGGCTGGCTGGAAGTCATGGGCTGCGGCATGGTTCACCCGAATGTGCTGCGCATGTCCGGCATCGATCCGGAAGAGTTCTCGGGCTTTGCCTTCGGCATGGGCGTCGAGCGTCTGGCCATGCTGCGTTACGGCGTGAACGACTTGCGTCTGTTCTTCGACAACGACTTGCGGTTCCTCGCGCAATTTCGCTAGTCGTAACGAATTCTTAGGAGAGCAGGATGAAATTCAGTGAACAATGGCTGCGTGGCTGGGTCAGCCCGCAGGTAAATCGCGACGAGCTGGTTGCCCGTCTGTCGATGGCCGGTCTTGAGGTCGATAGCGTTACGCCGGCCGCCGGTGCATTCATTGGTGTAGTGGTGGGCGAGGTTCTGAGTACCGAGCAACACCCTGACGCCGACAAGTTGCGTGTGTGCCAGGTGAGCAATGGTGCGGAAACCTTCCAGGTCGTGTGCGGTGCGCCAAATGTGCGTCCGGGCCTGAAGATTCCGTTCGCCATGATCGGAGCCGAGCTGCCGGGCGACTTCAAGATCAAGAAAGCCAAGCTGCGTGGCGTCGAGTCCAACGGCATGCTGTGCTCGCAATCCGAGCTGCAGGTCGGTGAAGGCAATGACGGTCTGATGGAACTGCCGGCCGATGCGCCGGTGGGCGAAGATTTCCGCGTTTATCTGGATCTGGAAGACGCCAGCATCGAGGTCGACCTGACCCCGAACCGCGGCGACTGCCTGTCCCTGGCCGGTCTGGCGCGTGAAGTGGGTGCGTTGTACGACACTCCAGTCACTCGTCCGGTGGTAATGACCGTTCCGGCTGTACACGACGAAGTGCGCTCAGTGGAAGTCCTGGCGCCTGCAGCGTGCCCGCGCTACCTGGGTCGTGTCATCCGCAACGTTGACCTGTCCAAGCCTACGCCTCTGTGGATGGTAGAGCGTCTGCGTCGTGCCGAAGTGCGCAGCATCGACGCCGCCGTCGACATCACCAACTACGTGATGCTCGAACTGGGTCAGCCGCTGCACGCTTTCGACCTCGCGGAAATCAATGGCGGCATTCGTGTACGCATGGCGGAAGAGGGCGAGAAGCTCGTTCTGCTCGACGGTCAGGAAGTCAGCCTGCGTAGCGATACGCTGGTGATCGCCGACCACACTCGCGCTCTGGCCATTGCCGGCGTGATGGGTGGCGAGCACAGCGGTGTATCCGCGACTACTCGCGACGTATTCCTTGAAAGTGCGTTCTTCGACCAGATCGCTGTGGCGGGCAAGGCTCGCTCCTACGGTCTGCACACTGATGCTTCGCACCGCTACGAGCGTGGTGTGGACTGGCAACTGGCCCGTGAAGCCATGGAGCGCGCCACTGGCCTGCTGCTGGAAATCACCGGTGGCGAAGCCGGCCCGATCATCGAAACCGTCAGCGAGCAGCACTTGCCGTCGATCGCGCCGATCACTCTGCGTGCTCAGCGCATCACCCAGATGCTGGGCATGGAAATGGATTCGGCCGAAGTCGAGCGTCTGCTCAACGCTTTGGGTCTGAAGGTTTCCGCCGACGGGGCAGGGCAATGGCGCGTAGAAGTGCCGAGCCATCGCTTCGATATCAGCCTGGAAGTCGATCTGATCGAAGAGCTGGCGCGTCTGTACGGTTACAACCGTCTGCCTGTTCGTTACCCGCAAGCTCGTCTGGCGCCGCAAGCCAAGGCTGAAGCGCGCAGCGATCTGCCGGAACTGCGTCGTCTGCTGGTCGCTCGTGGTTATCAGGAAGCGATCACTTACAGCTTCATCGATCCAAAACAGTTCGAGCTGTTCAACCCGGGGGTTGAGCCACTGCTGTTGGCGAACCCGATCTCCAATGACATGGCAGCCATGCGTTCGTCGCTGTGGCCGGGTCTGGTCAAGGCGCTGCAGCACAACCTCAACCGTCAGCAGGATCGTGTCCGTCTGTTCGAGAGTGGCCTGCGTTTCGTCGGCCAACTGGAAGGTCTGAAGCAAGAGCCGATGCTGGCCGGTGTCGTCTGCGGTAGCCGTCTGCCGGAAGGCTGGGCACAAGGTCGTGATACCGTCGACTTCTTCGACGTCAAGGCTGACGTTGAGGCTGTGCTGGGTTTTGCCGGTGCGCTGGATTCGTTCACTTTCACCCCGGGCAAACACCCGGCGCTGCACCCGGGTCAAACCGCGCGCATCGAGCGTGAAGGGCGTGAAGTCGGCTTTATCGGTGCGATTCACCCTGAATTGTCGAAATCCTTGGGGCTCGACCGTCCGGTCTTCGTCTTCGAGCTGGTTCTGGCTGAAGTCGCTCTGGGCAAAATGCCTAAATTCCACGAGTTGTCGCGCTTTCCTGAAGTGCGTCGTGACCTTGCACTGATTGCGCACAAAGACGTAGCGGCCTCGGCTGTACTGGACGTAATCCGTGAAAATGCAGGCGAATGGCTGACAGACCTCAGGCTATTTGACGTGTATCAGGGTAAAGGTATTGATCCTGATAGAAAAAGCCTTGCAGTCGGCTTGACCTGGCAGCATCCATCGCGCACTCTTAATGACGATGAGGTGAATTCGACGACGCAAAATATCCTCACCTCGCTCGAACAAAGGTTGAACGCCACGTTAAGGAAGTGACGTATGGGGGCTTTGACGAAAGCTGAGATGGCGGAACGTCTGTATGAAGAGCTGGGCCTGAACAAGCGGGAAGCCAAGGAATTGGTCGAACTGTTTTTCGAGGAAATCAGGCACGCTCTTGAAGACAACGAGCAGGTCAAATTGTCGGGTTTCGGCAATTTCGACCTTCGGGACAAACGCCAGCGGCCTGGCCGCAACCCGAAAACGGGGGAAGAAATCCCGATCACGGCTCGCCGTGTGGTCACCTTTCGTCCAGGGCAGAAGTTGAAGGCCCGAGTTGAGGCTTATGCTGGAACCAAGTCATAACGACGAACTACCCGTCATCCCGGGCAAACGCTACTTCACCATTGGTGAAGTCAGCGAGCTGTGTGCGGTAAAGCCGCACGTGCTGCGCTACTGGGAGCAGGAGTTTCCTCAGCTCAACCCCGTCAAACGCCGCGGAAACCGCCGGTATTATCAGCGACAGGACGTGCTGATGATCCGGCAGATCCGCGCGCTCCTTTACGATCAAGGGTTCACCATCGGCGGTGCGCGTCTGCGCCTGTCCGGTGATGAAGCCAAAGACGATACAACCCAATACAAGCAAATGATCCGCCAGATGATCGCCGAGCTCGAAGATGTTCTGGTGGTCCTCAAGAAATAATTTCCTGCTTTTAAATACTTCCAGTTTTCAAAAGCTTGCGATATATTCTTGAGCGCTCCTCGAGATGAGGAGCGAGTTTCACGCCTAGTCGGGGCGTAGCGCAGTCCGGTAGCGCACTAGCATGGGGTGCTAGGGGTCGAGTGTTCGAATCACTCCGTCCCGACCATATTTTTCAATGACTTAGCCCAACTTTAGCGAGTTGGGCTTTTTCATGCGCAGGGACTTTTGCGGGGGCATCCCGTTTTCTCCTCAAGTGGGTCAGTGCAGACCCTCTCCTCAATTGCCGACACGTTGTTCGCTGCCTTAAACGAAGGTTCTAGAGAGTACAGTGGCTCTTATGCCGCCAGGCAGTGCCTTGTTCGCTGCGCGATGCCTACTGCCATAGGGGCTTGAGAGGTGAACTCTTAAGGGCTGAACCCTAGAAGGGACGGGTGGCTTGTGTTCCTTTTCCCATCAATGTTCACCAAGGGCATTTGCCATGCCTACAGTGATCGCTCTAAAAAGCTCCCGCTGCTGGTGGAACTACCTCCTCAATGGAGGTAGTTTTCACGCATTGTTGTTTATCCTGGTTGATGACTACCACTGCCCCAGGTAGAGGCTGGAGTAGGTGTATTGCGGGCTTGCCATCGTGGTCGTCGATATGGAAAAGAACAGAGTTGCAGACACTACCAGCGCCATAATAATCAACAGCCAGTGCCGGCGGAGCAGGGCTTTTATTGATTCAGGTTCGGTGGTAAAGGCCAGGCAGCAATAGATTGCAAGATGCAGAGCAAGGAAGAAGCGAGTTTCGATAGCACCAGGAATAATGGCAAGGACCGGCAGCAAAATCAGTAAGGCCCAAAAAGCACTCTTGAATTTCTGCTCGGCTTTTACCCGCTGAGTGGCAATGGCCAGTGTCATTACGAGTAAGCCTGAGAACAGAACCAAATAGTTGAACAGTGCCAGCGATGTTCGTTTTCCCGGATGCCCTACGGTATAAACTTCGCCATCACGCAGATCCAGACCGCTTACGATATGCCTGCCATAAATCCCTGCAAAATCCACTGGGTTTTGCAAAAGCAACTTGAAGTACGTACTGACTTCAAAAGGTCCGGAACCGATTTTGTTATCGATGAAAAGCTGCTCTCCGGCTTTGTCCATGTAAAACACAGCAGGTCCGGGTGATGTCTCGTCGATGGACGTTTCATAGCGCTGCATTGTTATTCCCCAGAGGAGCTGACTGGCGAATAACGATCGGTTGTAGGGGGATGTAGTGATGACTAATGGAGAGAATGAATCATGGTTTTTATGATTGGCAATCACTTGCGGTATGCTTGCGATGGAGGCTCCGCAGAGAAAGATAACGGTTGCGAGTAGTCTGATACGCTTCGAGTGCTTGTTATAAACAACCAGCGATATGGCGAGCGTTAGCAGAATCGCCGGAAAAAGATAAATGGTTCTGGTGTTATAGGCGCCGTAAGCCATCAGGCCGGCGAATGCAAGTAATGCGCACTGTTTAAAACCCGTCGCCTTGTTGGCGGATGAAATAACGCAAACCGACGCGCTAACCATCAAGGCCAGGGCAGGCAGGTCGCTCAGTGTGTAAATGATGATCCCGGGGAACAATAGCGACACCAGAATCGGTGTAATCAGACGGCGCTGGAAGGTAGCCTTCCCCCCGAATAGTTGCAAATAGAATTCCGGAAGCAATACGGTGAAAAAATAGGCGTATATCACCGAAGACATAATTCTATAGGGGAAATAGCCCAAGACGTTGAATGTGTCGGAGAGGAATCTGGCCGGCGTCAATAGGGCGGGGTAGAAATAACCTCTTATATCCTTTGGGAAGTCGAAAAGAAAGTCGGCGGCACTAAGCTTCCAATAGGTGCCCGCATCCCAAGGAAATACTGAAACACCCTTTACCTTGTGCAAGGCTATGAAGAACAGTGTAGTTACAATGAAAGCTGCCAGTTTTTGATGCCGATGGAGCAGGTTGGCGATACCGCTTTCCTTTGTGGCCAGGCTGTATTCCATTTGGGTCATATAATACCGTGTGCTTGTAAGATTTGATGGAAGGCGGTTTGGGCTATTGTTTGTAAGTGTTTTTATTCAGCGTTAATGGAAATTCTTGCCGTTTTCTACTGATTTTCGATGTGTGGATAAAGAGAGTAATCACGTCAATCAAATGACCTGCGCTGAGCAGTTCAGTCCTTTCCATGAGTTTTCAGAGCCATCTCATTTATTTTCCGAAAGATTCTACACCATTCGTTTTGGTTGTTTCGGCTGCATTGAATGATTGCCCGCCATCGAGTGGACGGGCTGAGCTCGACGACAGTGAGGCCGGCGATGGGCTCGAAATGAACCATCAGGCGGCAAATTGCTGGCCCCCGAATGTTTTCAGTGACGGCAAACTCGCTTTTTTTCAAAAGGTTAGGCTGGCTATATGCGGACGACTGTCATCACCGTTGCGACGCTTTCCCTGGCTCTGTTCACCCTTGGAGCCGAAGCGAGGGAGTTAAGCAAGAGTCATCGTTTTGCTTGTACCTGGGGGTCGGACATCGCGGCCGGTGCGCAGCAATCGAAGCTGTCGGGGATTTCCCTGTATGGCGCCCGCAAGCGCCTGCAGGTACGCAGGTTTCAACAACCGTGGATGCGCATGACTGCGATGGGCATCACCGAGCAAACCTACAACAGCACCTCACGGCTCAAGCCTGCAGCCGTCAAGCAAACCTATTACGAGCAGTGCGTGAGGCATGAACTGGCGCAGCGATAAACAAAAAGCCCGACCTCAAGAGGTCGGGCTTTTTCATGTACTGGACATTCCACGCATTACTTGTCGCTTTCGCAGTTGACCATCCATGACACCCCGAACCGATCCACCAGCATGCCAAAGCGAGCGGCCCAGAATGTGGCGTCCAGCGGCATATCGACTCGCCCGTCTTTGGCCAGAGCGTTGAACACTCTTTCAGCTTCGGCGATGTTGTCGACATTCAAGGAGATCGAGCAACCGCTCATGCCCTGGGTCGGACGGTCAGGTGTGGTGTCCGAGGCCATCAACATCTGATCGCCGACTTTCAGGCAGGTATGGATGATCAGGTTGTGATGCTCTTTCGGTACATGTTCTGCGGCCGGTGTTTCGCCAAAGGTCATCATCGCTTCGAGCTTGCCTTGCAAGGCTTGCTCGTAGAACGTGAAGGCCGCGCGACAATCGCCGTTGAAAATAAGGTACGGATTGATTTTCATGAAAGTGCTCCCGAACAGGCAGTGAAGCGTGGCGCGACCGGGTGTGTCGTAGCCACGAGGGTTTGACCCCATCCAGCAAAGCGTCAGATCAAGGAATTGCCAGCGATTGCTGCAATTATTTTCCTCGAAATGACCGACGGCCTCCGTTCTCAGGAATCGCCTGGGCCGTGATTGAGCGTCGCGCCCGCCACGCGTGCGGCAGGTCGTGTCTGCATCAAGGCGTCTATGGCCTTGCGATAATTCTGCCCACCCAGTGCCATGCTGTTGTTGTGGGTTGCGCCGGGAATCAGCAACAGACGTTTCGGTTGGTTGGCGGCTGCGAACAGCTGCTCGCTGAATCGCGACGGCACAAATGTATCCGCCAGACCGTGCACCACCAGCAACGGCATATGGATGTCGGCGATTTTGTCTATGGAGTCGAACTTCTGCGACAGCAGCCAGCGAACGGGGAGGGAAGTATTGGCCACGGCAGCAGCCACATCCGCCAATGACGTAAAGGTCGATTCGATGACCAGGCCACGAACCGGCAGTGGCGTGTGGTTTCGGTTGGCGTCCCGGCCCAGTTCAGCGGCCAGGTCAATGGCAACTGCACCCCCCAGGGAATGTCCGTAGATAAGGCGTTTGTTCGGGTCGGGCTGCAACTGCTGGAAACGTTCCCATGCTACCCGAGCGTCCTCATAGACCGTGCTTTCCGACGGCAGATCGCCGTGACTCTGGCCAAAACCACGATAGTCGATGGCCAGGACCGAATAGCCCGCCGCGCGTAGCTGCTCGATGCGAAACAGCTGCCCGGTCAGGTTCCAGCGCACGCCATGCAGATAGAGAATGGCCGGAGCATTGGCCCGCTCCGCCGGCCACCACCAGGCATGAATGTTCTGCCCGGCCTTGAAGCTTTTGGGCTTCAGATCCAGTTCCTGAACGCTGCCGGGCAAACCGTGATACCAGCCGGCTGTGCCCGGTTCGATGCGAAACAGCAGCTTGCGTTCGGTGTGCTCCAGTACGGCGCAACTCGTCGGCAGGCCGATGATCAGGGCGGCCATGCAGGCGAACGCCAGTCGACGGCGTCGGAGTCGGGTCATGAAGGCAAGGAACATGGACGGTTTCACCACAGCACGGACAAAGAAGGCTTTTTACCAGATGCCTTGATTCCCGCGTGACAATTTCGACCGTCGCCCACCAGCAATCTTTACAAAACGATGCTGTGACTCATGCCACGTCCAGCACGATTTTGCCGATGTGATCGCCTGCCTCCATGTGCGCGTGGGCCCGGGCCGCGTCGGTGAGCGGGTAAACCTTGTCGATGATCGGCAGGCAACGCCCGGCGGCCAATGCCGGCCAGACATGTTCGCGTAATTGATCGGCGATGGCAGCCTTTTCCGCAGAAGTGCGAGCGCGCAACAAGGAACCGGTGACCACGGCCCGTTTGCCGAGAATGGTCAGCAGGTCGACATCGTTGGCACGGGCACCGCCAAGGAAACCCAACATCACCACACGGCCATCCATTGCCAGGGCGCTGAGGTTGGCATTCAGATACGAACCACCCATGATGTCGAGGATTACATTGACGCCCTGGCCGTTGGTTTTTTCGGCAATCACGGCAGCGAAATCCTGCTCGCGATAATTGATCGGTTCGCCGCCGAGATCGCGGATCGTCGCGCATTTATCGGTGCTCCCGGCGGTGGCGAAGGTCTCGATACCGAATTCACGGCACAACATCAATGCGGTAGTACCGATGCCGCTGGTGCCGCCGTGAATCAACACCCGCTGCCCACGGCTTGCGCCACCGAGGCCGAACAGGTTGGCCCATACGGTGAAAAAGGTTTCGGGAATCGCCGCAGCCTTGACCCAATCTATTCCGTCGGGGATCGGCAGAGTCTGGCCCGCCGGAACGGTGCAGTATTCGGCATAACCTCCACCATTGGTCAGCGCGCAAACCCTGTCGCCCACGGCAAAAGTGCTGACACCAGCACCCAGCGCCACGACTTCTCCAGCCACTTCCAGGCCGGGAATCGGGTTCATGCCGGGTCTCATCGGGTACTTGCCCGCGCGTTGCAAAGCGTCCGGCCGATTGATGCCGGCAGCGTGCACGCGAATCAGCAGCTCGCCCTGCGCGACGACTGGCAGCGGCACACGACGTGGTTGCAGAACGTCGGGAGCACCAGGTTCGGTTATTTCGATTCGGGTCATTTCGGTGGGCAAAGTCATGTCGGTTCCTGTCGTGCTTTGGGGCGTTTGGCCCCGTGAAAGGTTCATGACGTCCAGCATATCGGCTATCGTGGCTGCATAAATGCAGCGATTTTGCTTGCTGGTGATGCGATTCTGCATCGTGAGAGGACAGCATGAACTGGGATGATGCACGGGTGTTTCTGGCGGTCTGCCGCGAGTCGACGTTGCGCGGTGCTGCGCGAGTATTGAGGGTAGACCAGGCCACGGTCGGGCGGCGTATTGCGGCGCTGGAAAAGTCGCTGAATGCCATGTTGTTCCTGCGGACGTCAGAGGGATATGCACTGACTGCAATGGGCGAAGCGGCCCTCAAGGCGGTCGAGAAAATGGAGCATTCAGCGCTGGAGCTGGAGCGACAGATCCAGGGGCTGGACGATCGCCCTACCGGAAACGTGCGGGTCAGCACCACAGATTCGCTGGCCATCGACTTCCTGATCCCGGCCATCGCGCGCTTGCATGGGCAACACCCTGACGTGCGTGTGCAATTGGGCGCCTCCACGCAGATGCTTAACCTGGCCAAGCGCGAAGCTGACATTGCCGTACGCAACGCCCGACCGGAAAACCCTGACCTGATCGCCCGGCGCCTGGCGCGCTGGCCTGTGGGGTTGTTCGCCTCGCAGGCCTATGTGGATGTTCATGGCGTGCCAACGCCAGGCACCGCGTTCGAGGGCCACGATCTGGTGGTCTACCAACCGTACCTGCAAGGCAACAAGGAGATCACCCTGGCAGGCGAGCCTGTGAGTTGCGGGCGTATTGTCGCAAGCCTGAATTCCAGCCTGTTGATACGACGCTCGATTGCGGCCGGTCTGGGTGTAGGAGAAATCCCGATATACATGGGAGAGCGCGATGGCCTGGTCAGGCTCTGGCCGGACCGCACGCGACTGCTTCCCTATGAGGTGTGGCTGGTGACCCATGCGGATTTGCGCCATACGGCGCGGGTGAGGGCGGTGATCGAGCAGATTGTCGAGGCGTTTGCGCTGGAAAATGAATAGCTCATTCGGGCCGTGTAGGACGGCTACGTAACCCGGCGACATTGCCTACATCCGCGCCAGAATCCGCTGTCTTGTCAGTTTTTTGCCCGAGTTCTATCGTTTCTCAAACCTTGGGCGAGCAGGCAAAGCACTCCAAGGTCATCAATCAGGGAAGTATTGATAAACGTCAGAGGTGCGGAGTTGATTGCAAGGGAATTCAGCCAATTTCAAACAGGTGACACGGCCGGCCATACGGACAGTGCGGAGTCTATGAACTACATAACGCGAGACGAATTCAGCGCCAGAATCGAGATCATCGAGACCAGAATCGATGCACGGATCGAATCGATGTCCGCGAAAATCGATGGGTTTCTCATCGAGCAGGCCGAGCGAGACAGGGCACGGCTTGAGCAGGAGTGCATCCAGGAAAATGTGCGGCTGGAGCAAGAGAAGGCTCGACAAGAGGATTGGCTGAAGGAAGAGAAGGTTCGGCAAGACGATTGGCTGAAGCGAGACAAGGCTCAGGAAAAAGTGCGTCTGGCCAGGGAGCGGCATCTGGAGGAGATTCGGCAGGAGAGGGAAAAAGCTCGACTGGAAAGAGAAGAAGAATCCAGAAAGGCCTGGCAGGAGCGCGAGAAGTCACAGGAGAAACTCCGTCTGGAGCAGGAAAAGGCTCACCTTGAGCGTGATGCGCGTTATGCGTCCATGGCGGCTCGCTCGGATCGGGCTATGGAGCGGTTAGACGAGTCAATGAGAATGGTCTCGACAATCAAGGCGAACTACTGGGCGGCGACTACCGTTCATTTTCTGGGGATGGTTGCCATCCTTGTAGGCTCCTACTACGCGAATCAGTCAAATGTGCTTGTGACGATGCAGACCACCCTGGCAATGGTCCAGTCGGTGAAGGAGGCTGGAAATCCCGTACCGGCAGTTTCGACGAACTTGTCCGCAGAATGAAAAACGGCCTTCAACGAAGGCCGTTTTTTTTGCTCGATGAAACCCGGACTGCCTCACGGCATTTCCGGCAACTCCTGTGGCCGCAGATCAAACACCAATACTTCGGCATCCTGGCCATTGCTCAAGGTCAGCGCCTGTTCTTCGCGAACCCGTACGCCATCGCCTTCCTTCAACTGCACGCCGTTCAGTTCAACACTGCCGCGAGCAACGTGCACGTAGGCATAGCGGTTTGCAGGCAGTTCGAGCGTGGCGCTTTCCTGGCCATCGAACAGTCCGGCATATACGCGTGCATCCTGGCGTACCTTGAGCGAGCCGTGGCTGCCTTCGGGCGAGATGATCAGTTGCAGGCGACCGCGTTTTTTCTGTTCGCTGAAGTGTTCCTGTTGATAACGCGGTTTTGCGCCGCTCACGTCCGGCACGATCCAGATCTGCAGGAAGTGCACAGGCTTGCTGGCCGAGTGGTTGAACTCGCTGTGGGCCACGCCACTGCCGGCGCTCATCAGTTGCACGTCTCCGGGGCGGATGACCGAACCGGTGCCAAGGGTGTCCTTGTGTTCCAGCGCGCCTTCGAGCACATAGGAGAAAATCTCCATGTCGCGGTGCGGGTGCTGGCCGAAGCCTTTGCCGGCTGCGACACGGTCATCGTTGATCACCAGCAGGTCGGAGAAACCCTGCTCACGCGGGTCGCGATAACTGGCGAAAGAAAAGGTGTGGAACGACTTCAACCAGCCATGATTGGCCAGACCACGGTCGGAAGCTTTGCGAAGGGTCAGCATGATGAAATCTCCTTTCAGGACGTTGATTCGTCCGAGTGAGGAGAAGGTTACTGGTTACTCTGATGTGCAATAAGTAGGTGAAAATTGAAATACTGTCCCCTCAGAGTTGACAGTAATGTGCGTCAGTTCACGCATTCTTTTTCTACGTTTGCGTTGTACTTGGCCATAATGCGGCAACTTATAACCTTTCATTGATTCCAGTGATGTCTGCTCATGAAAACCGTGGCAATGGTGTTGTTTCCCGAGTTTCTACTGCTCGATATGGCCGGACCGCTGGAAGTGTTTTCGGTTGCCAACCGGTATCTGAAGCCGGACGACCACTATCAACTGACGCTCCTGGGGACTGAACGCGGGCCGCTGCGTGCTTCCAACGGCGTGCTGGTGCATACCGACCGGCATATCGACGAAGCCGGCGATCGCTATGACCTGCTGCTGGTGCCGGGCGGCCCCGGGGCCTACAACGAAAAATATCCGCCCCTGCTGGCCTGGTTGCAAGGCGCGGTAGGGCGTGCCGAGCGCTACGGCTCGATTTGCACGGGGGCTTTTGTACTGGGTTACGCTGGATTGCTCGACGGTTATCGCGTGACCACCCACTGGAATTACACCGAACGCTTGATCAAGGGTTTTCCGAAGGCGGATGTCGCCACCGACCAGATTTTTGTCGAGGATCGCAACCTGATCACCTCTGGTGGCGTCACCGCCGGTATCGATCTGGCGCTGGCGGTGGTAGCCCGCGATCATGGCAAAAAGCTCGCTCAGGACGTGGCCAAAGTGCTGCTGGTGGTGATGAAGCGTCAGGGCGGACAGGCGCAATTCAGTCCGTTGATGGCGGCAGTTTCGCCCCAGGAAACCCCCATCACCCGGGTACAGAATCACGTTCTGGAACACCTTGAAGAAAGCTTCACCATCGAACGCATGGCAAGCCTTGCGAACATGAGCGCTCGCCATTTCGCCCGGGTGTTCGCCCGCGAGGTCAACATGACGCCCATGGAATTCCTGCAGAGTGCACGCATCGATTGCGCGCGCAATCTGCTGGAAACCAGCGATCTGCCGTTGAAGACCATCGCCTACAAAAGCGGTTTCGGCAGCGTGCGGCATATGCGTTTTCTGTTCGGCGAAAAGCTCGGGCTGACCCCGGCCCAGTACCGCGAACAGTTCAGCTAGAGCGGTTTTGTCCGTTACGGGCATCCGGATGTCCGTGCCGGGCCCCGTGTGGTGGTTGTACCGTCATCGCGGCCTGCCAAGATAACGGACATGAACAGCCTCGACGAATTGAGTTCGGCGTCGGTCCTGCGTTTCGGGCCGTACGCGTTCCACTTGCGCCAACGGCTGATCCTCGAAGGGGATCGGCAACTGCGCATGGGTGGTCGTGCGCTGGACATTCTGCAAGTGCTGGTCGAGCGGGCCGGGCGGGTGGTCAGCAAAGAGCAATTGATCGCGCTGGTGTGGCCGAACTCGGTGGTCGAAGAGATCAATCTGCGGGTGCACATCGCGGCGTTGCGCCGGGCCCTCGGCGATGGCGAGAGCGGGCAGCGCTACATCGTCAACGTGCCGCAATGCGGGTATAGCTTCGTTGCGCCGGTGCAGGGTGACAGCGTCGCGCAAGTGGTGTTCGAAAGCCTGCAAGTGCCACAGCATAATCTGCCCGCACGGCTGACCCCTGTTACGGGTCGTGATTCGCTGGTCGGCGGTCTGGTGCGGCAACTGCCGCTGTCCCGACTGATAACGGTGACGGGGCCTGCCGGCGTCGGCAAAAGCACCGTGGCACTGCGCGCAGCGGAACTGCTGTTGCAACATTTTCGTGATGGCGTGTGGCAGGTGGATCTGTCGCTGATCGACGAAGACGTCCCGCTTCTCGATCACCTGCTGAAAACCCTCGACATCGATTTCGCCACACTGGCAGCGCGCCACGCCTTGCTGGTGCTGGACAACTGCGAGCACTTGCACGGAGCCTGCCGGAGCCTGCTGCAAACTCTGCTCGACGCCGCGCCCCGTCTGTCGATCCTGACCACCAGCCGCGAGCCGTTGCGTCTTGGTCTGGAAGTCCTGCAGCCAATGTCGCCCCTGACCGTTCCCAAAGCCTCGGCGCTCAACAGCGTCGACGAGGTCATGGGTTACTCGGCAGTGCAGCTGTTTGTCAGTCGTGCCCGTGCGCGTCAGCACGGCTTCCATTTGCGTGAACAGGATCTGGAAACCGTGCGCGATGTCTGTCGCCGGCTCGACGGCCTGCCGCTGGCGATCGAACTGGCAGCGGCGCAGATCGATGCACTGGCGTTGGTCGGCATGCAGGCGCAACTGGACCACAGTCTGCAAGTCTTGAGTCACGGCCGTCGGACCGCCGTGCCACGCCATCAGTCGATGTGTGCCGCGCTGGACTGGAGCTATCAGCGCTTGAGCGTGCAGGAGCAGCGTGTGCTGCAACGCTTGTCGGTATTCAAAATGGCGTTCACCCTGGATGCCGCCATCGGCGTGATCAGTTGCGCGCAACTGCCACCTTCGATGCTGGTGGCAGTGGTTGAACAGTTGGCGGCCAAGTCGTTGCTGACAGTGGATCGATCCAGCGGAACACTGCGCTATCGAATGCTCAACACCACGCGCCGCTATGCCCGCGAACGGCTGGAACAGGGCGGCGAACTGAATGATGTCGAGCGTCGGCACGCGCGTTACCTGGGCCGCACCCGGCCAGCCTCAAGCGGCAGACTGACCGCGCAATTCGTCGAGCAGTAAACTCACTTTGCGCAAGTCCGGGGTGGCGTAGCCTTCGGTGAAGCGCTGGTAGATTGGTGTCAGCAATTCAAGCGCCTCAGCATAGCGCGACTGACGTTGCCACAACCGGGCCAGCGACGTCGCACTGCGCAGTTCCCAGGCCAGGGCGCCTTGCGTCCGCGCAATCGCAAGGGACTGCTGCAAGGCGCTTTCGACCGTGTGATGACAGGGCGATTCAGCGGCCAGCAATCGCTCGGCCCTGGCCCGCAAAATCTCCGCCGTGCTCCAGCCGGCCGCGCCGCTCTGTGCCCGCTCCAGCAAGGCGTCATCAACGAAACCCGGATCCAGCGTGACCATGATTTCCCTGACCAGACCGCTATCGGCAGGCGCAATTGCAGGGGCTCTATCGGCATCGATCACTTGCGCATAGTGCCGCGCCCACGTGTAGAACAACAGCACCGAATGCTTCTGTGCCTGTTCCAGCAACAGTTGCAGCAGTGCGCGGGCGTTCTGCACGTCACCGTTGTAATGGGCGATCAGGCACGAGGCAAGGGCCAGGGTGTAGCAGATCGAGGTGCCATGGTTGATCTGCACCGCGATGTCCAGTGCCTGGCGTGCGGTACGCCAGGCCTGCTCGGGAAAACCTTGCAGCCATAACACCCGGGCGAGAACGGTCAGCGAGGCGACGCTCTGATCGTATTGCACGCCGAAACCGTGGGTGAAACGGTTGAGGTGGCCGCTGTGGGCCATGCGCTGGATCACCTGTTCGGCGTGGATCCGCGCCTGATGCTGATCGCCGGCGTAATGCAACGCGAGCACCCGCAAACGATGGGTACTCAAGGACAACTGCGCATCGCCATGCAGGCCGAGGCTTTCGAATTGTTCGCTTTGCTCCAGCGCCATGCGGTAATGGCCGCAACTGAGATTGACCGCCATGTGTCCCGACACGGCGCGCAATTGCCCGGCCATGTCGTCGTGCTGTTGCGCCAGCCGTCGGGCGCTGACGAAGGCTTCGATGGTTTCCGGTGTGCCGCCCCAGGTGTGATAGCAGGCGCTGCCAAGGGCCAGTTTCAAGGCGATTTCCAGCCGCGGGCAAGATTCTACGGAGGACTCCAGCAATTCAAGTGCCCGGCGCACATGCACGCCGTACTCCTTGAGCAGGGACAATTCCTGCCACAACGGCGCCGACGTCGCCGTCAGCCGCACGCCGAGAGGACGCGAGCCTTCATCGTTCAGCGTCCACTCCAGCGCCGCTCGAAGGTCTTCGAGGCCTCGGGCGTAGCGCTCGATCCAGACGGCGGTCGGCGTGTTCTCCCAATCGGCCTGGGCCTGATGCATCAGCGCCAGGCAGCGTTCGGCATGACGTTCGCGGGTTTCGCCGAGCTCGGCCGCCTGTTCGAGTTTTTCCAGGGCATAGCGGCGGGTGGTATCGAGCAGGCGATAAAACACCTCCTCATCGCCGACCTCGACGTTAAGCAGCGACTTGGCGACCAGTTGCGTGATCGAGGCGAACACTTCGCCCGGCTCGATATGCTGACCCACGATGACCGCCGCCGCAGACTCCAGCGTGAAAGCACCACGAAACACACCCAGTCGGCGCAGGCCGGTCTGTTCGCAGCCGTTGAGCAGGTTGAAGCTCCAGTCCAGCGTGGCCCGCAGGGTTTCATGCCGACCGAGATGAGTCTGATTGCCGGTCGGCAAGCGCCCCTGAAGCTGACTCAGCAAACCGTCCAGCCCAAGGCTCGCCACCTGCGCGGCCGCCAGTTCCAGCGCCAGCGGGATGCCATCCAGCCGCCGACAGATTTCGATGATCAAGGGCAGGTCGGCATTGTCCGGTTCGAAGTGTTCGTGGGCGGCCATCGCCCGTTCGACGAACAGTTGCAGTGCGGAAAACCCCATCGCCTGATCACGGTCGAGCACCGCAATCGGCGGCGGGCAGTCGAGGGATTCCAGACGTTGTACGTACTCGCCCTCAGCACGCAGGCTTTCGCGGCTGGTGGCCAGGATGTGTACCTGCGGCGCGCCGCGCAGAATGCTTTCGCCGAGCAGCGCCACGGCGTCGATCAAGTGCTCGCAGTTATCGATCACCAACAGCAGCTGCCGCTCGCGCAGGCTGTTGATCAGACAAGCCATCGGTTCATTGTCGTGCAGTGAAAGATCCAGCAGGGCGGCGAGGTGCGGGCAGATCGAGCCCGGATCGTTGAGCGGCGCCAGATCCAGCAGACGGATGCCGTCGCGGTAGCGGCCGATCAACTGTTCGGCGACGCGCAGGGCCACGGTGGTCTTGCCGATGCCGCCGGGGCCGACCAGGGTGATGCAGCGCTGGCGAGGCAGTTGCGCCATCAGGCTGTCGACCACCGACTGGCGCCCGATCATCCGCGTGCGGCGCAGCGGCAGGTTGTGCCGGCCCGGGTTGGCGGCGGCGGGACGTTGTTCGATGGATTGCAGCAGGACCGGCGCGACGAAGCTGTATCCGCGTTGCGCCACCGTGACGATGTAGCGCTGCCCGGCCTGACCGTCGCCGAGGGCCTTGCGCAGCGCCGCCATGTGCACCCGCAGATTGATGTCTTCCACCACGCTGTCCGGCCAGACTCCGGCGATCAATTGCTGCTTGCTCACCACCTCGCCGGCGTTGGCCAGCAGGATCAGCAGAATGTCCATGGCGCGCCGACCCAGGCGCAAAGGCTGGTCGCCTTCAAGCACCAGCCGCTGGCCGGGGTGGATCCGATAGGGGCCGAAACCGATGGCCTGATTCGGGGAAAGACTCAACCGCTCACTCCTTCGACGTTTTTTATGATCCTGATCCGCCGGGGTGAAGAATCCGTGACGGACAGGGCGGAGAGCGACTCGAGGGTCACGCAAGCCTTCTAATCCGCAGTATCCGGGCATATTCCTCAGGATTTGTCGCCAGCGCAACGTGCGTGCAAGACCCACATTTGGGCATCGCTCGGCTTCCAGTGCCGTCACCACTGTATTTAAAGGCCGGAACCTGTGCCCGCTCGGCCGACAGCCGGGAAAAATTAACAACGATTAACTCGTCCGCGCCCGTTCCAGAGCCAAAACTCCAAGGCAATGGAGTGCATACGTCCGGAGGACGCTGCGATGAGCAAGGTAGTGGTGGTCTATCACAGTGGCTACGGGCACACCCGCGTCATGGCCCAGGCTGTGGCCCAGGGTGTGGAGCGCCACGTGGGCAGCACCTGCCTGTTGCTGGCAGTGGAAGACGTGGAAACCCGCTGGGATGACCTGCACCGCGCCGACGCCATCATCTTCGGCGCGCCGACCTACATGGGCAGCGCTTCGGCGGCGTTCAAGCAGTTCATGGAGTCCACGGCATCTTTCTACCTTGCCCGGCCGTGGCGCAACAAACTCGCGGCGGGCTTCACCAATTCCGGCAGCCTGTGTGGCGACAAGCTCAATACCCTGCTGCAAATGGCCGTGTTCGCTGCCCAGCATTCGATGATCTGGGTCGGGCTCGATCTGTTGCCGGCGCGTGCACGCGAAGGTGCTTTTGACGGCCAGTTGAATCGCCTCGGTAGCTCCCTCGGCGCCATGTCCCAATCTTGCGTCGAGCAACCGCCCGAACAAGCCCCTCCGCTGGAAGACCAGTTGACCGCCGCGCACCTGGGCGAGCGGGTAGCACGACTGGCTCAGCGTATGGCGCCGGAATGAAAGCGCCTCAGCGGTTTTTCATGACCTGGCAACGCCACGCAAACGGATTGATTCCTTCGCTGCGGGTGAAAATGTGACAGAAGTGCGCCTGATCGCAGAAGCCGCATTCCAGGCTGATCTGCGTGAGGCTGTGGTTGGTGTGCTGGATCAACAGCTTGGCCCGGGCGATCCGCTGGGTGCGGATCCAGTCTTGTGGCGAGAGCCCGGTGCTGCACTTGAACGCCCGGGAAAAATGACTGCGAGAGAGTGAACAGGCACTCGCCAGCTCGGTGACTTCAAGGCTGTCGCCGAGGCGTTCGAGGATGAGTTGTTTCACCAGCCGCTCGCGCTGCGGGCTGAGGCCGCCGGTGCTGGTTTTGCGGGGTTCGCTGGCAGGGGCGAGGGCGACGGTTTGCTGTGAGTGAGCCATGGCCAATGTCCGTGTCGAGGGGGGAAGGCACGGTCAGCGCTTTCCCTAAGGTCAATAAAACAACGCTGCGCAGAGGAATTCATTGTTTGGCGAGGGGCGGAAGCTGACGAGTTAAACGTTGTTAATTCCGCCGCCAAAGCTGATTTCGAATGGCCGCCGATCAAGTAAAGTGCGTAGCACTTGCGCCTGGCCCAAAAGGAAAACACGCCCATGAACCGAAACGATCTGCGCCGCGTCGACATGAACCTGCTGGTGATTTTCGAAGCCCTGATGTTCGAAAAGAACCTGACCCGCGTCGCCGAAAAACTGTTCATGGGCCAACCGGCGGTGAGCGCGGCACTGGGCCGCTTGCGCGATCTGTTCGACGATCCATTGCTGCTGCGCAACGGTCGCGGCATGGAGCCGACGGCGCGGGCGCTGGCGATTCTTCAGGAGCTGCAACCGGCGATGGACGTGATTTCCGGTGCGGTCAGCCGGGCCAAGGAATTCGACCCGGCCACCAGTTGCGACGTGTTCCGCATCGGTCTGTCGGATGACGCGGAGTTCGGTCTGTTCCCGCCGCTATTGCGCCAGTTGCAGGAAGAGGCACCGGGGATCGTGGTTGTGGTGCGCCGAGCCAACTATCTATTGATGCCGACATTGCTGGCGTCCGGGGAAATCTCCGTCGGCGTGAGCTACACCACCGATCTGCCGGCCAACGCCAAGCGCAAGAAACTGCGCGACATTCCCTGCAAGGTCTTGCGCGGTGATGACCGTCCGGGCCCTCTGACCCTTGACGAATACTGCGAGCGGCCGCATGCGATGGTGTCGTTCTCGGGTGACCTGAGCGGCAACATCGACGTGGACCTGGCCAAGGTCGGCCGCAGCCGCCGGGTGGTGCTCGGGGTGCCGCAGTTCAGTGGCTTGCGCGCACTGCTGGCGGGCACCGAGATGATCGCCACCGTGCCGGATTACGCCGCGTGTGCGTTGGTCGAAGGGTGTGCGTTGCGGGCTGAAGATCCACCGTTCCCGATTGATGCGGCGCAACTGTCGATGGCGTGGAGCGGGGTGCATGACAACGATCCGGCGGAGAAGTGGCTGCGGTCGCGGATCAGTCAGTTCATGTCGGTGTCGCTGGATATTCCGGCGGTGTAAGTGCGCCGTTTGTCCGGAATATCGCGCCACCTGTAAGTTCTGACAGTAGCGCTGGCCCGTGTGTGGGTGTGTGATTGATCCAATGCCTTTCGAGGGCCATGTCACACGCGCACCGGGACAGAACGATGACCGCCAACAGCCCTAACGCAAATGCCGCCGCTCCACCGCCTCCGACCATTCAGGAAAACCCGAGCACATTCCTGCTCGACCCGCAGAATGTGCGTAACACACTGACGGTCGAGGTGACGGACCCGTCGCTGCAATCCGGCGACAGTGTGAGTGTGACGTTTAGCGGCGACCCGGCCGCAGGGAGTAATGGCTCGCATACCACCCCTGCAATCAGCGTCGGCACCGTTCGGCCACTGCTGATTCGACTGCCGTTCACGCTGACAACCTTCAATCTGGGCAGGACGGTGACCCTGACCTACACGATCACCAAAGGCAGCACTGCCCCGGTGACCTCCGATCCACTGGTGCTGTATGTCTTGACGCTGGCGCAACGCGATCTGCCCAGGGCTTTGGTTACCGAGGCCGATCGGCGTGGTGAAGGTCGGTTTCTGAATCTTGATGGTTTGGGCAGCTTCACACTGCGGATCAACGCGTGGACGCTAGGTGCCAGGGGGCAATTTCTCTGGTCGCGTCTACTTGGCGTCAATGCCGACAACAGCGTTTTTGACCGGCCATACTGGAGCCCACCGGGAAATGTGATTGCGGATGAGTTCAATCGTTTCGGCTACTACGAGACGGTTCATCCCGCCACGGACCTGCGGAGTCTCAAGCACGGCAGCGTATTGAGCCTGATATTGATGGTCGGGTTGCAAGGCAGTCAGGATCCCGCGCTTGCCCAACCCTTTGCCCACCGAAACTACATCGTCCTGACGGACCCCACGAGCGCGCCAAGGATCGAGCGGAGCGTTGATCCGGACGGTCGGGACGTCGACGATCAAGGTGAAACGCTATCCACCCGCATCACCTTGTCCGGCGCAGCTACAGAGCCAGTGATTGTTTTTGATGGGGAAACTCGGCTTGGAACGGCTCCGGTGATTGCAGGGGCGTGGGAACGCTCGGTCGGAGGATTGACCACGGGTCTTCACGTCTTCACAGGTCGGTACGCCGCTGGAGGGGTCTCCAGACCCTGGACGATCAACGTTCTGGAAAACCGCGAAGTGCGGATCAAGGAATCAACCGGCAACACCGATTTGAATCCGGCTGCAGCGACTGCGGCGCTGACATTTGTCCTCGATTATCTGAGCCAGCCTGCCGACCTGGTCAGCGTGCGCTGGATCGCGGCGCCGGGTACGCCAGCGGCGGGGTCGTATACTTCGCTGCCGGTTGCCGTGGGGGCCACGCCCAGAGAACTATCGGCGCCTGTCTCTCTGGTAGCCTTCAGCATCGGTAAAACCGTTGAAGCCACCGCCTCCTACGTACGCGGCGGTGCACCGGCGGTGCAATTGCAACCCTTGGCGCTATCCGTGCTGCCGATCCCTAAGAACTTGCTCATATCCCCCGTGATCGACGAGGCCAAAGGCACTCTCGAACTGGACAAGAAGGACCTCGTGTCCGGAGCGAATCTGACGTTCGGCAACTGGATACACATGGCGAGAGGTCAACGACTGGAACTCACCCTGATGGGCTTTTCAGCCAACGGCGGCGTTAACAATCGAAGTATCTGGACACCCGATCGCAATTCGGTTCATCAGGCCTGGGTCTTGAATCGAGGCTACACGTTCAGACTCCCGCTCGACTATCTGCTGTCGCTCGGGGTCGGGACATTGTTGAGCATCATGTTCTCAGTGAGAACGGACCAAGTGCCGGATTCGATATCCGTCACGGTTTTCGAGCCGCGTCGGTACACCATCGTAGACACGCGTTGACCGGAGGAGGCAATAAGTTCTTCGGCTTTAACGGTTGGGACGCGGAGCATCCCGGGCTGCATTCCCACGCAGAGCGTGGGAACGATCACCGAAAGCGTTTTTGGACCAAGAGAGCACACCCATCCAATTTCCCCCCGATCAATCGTTGCACCATTGCCTGCAATGATTGATCAAGGATGGGCCCATGAACGCTGTACAACGCAATGACCAGGCGCAAGACCTCGGCCTGCTGTTCCTGCGGGTCTCCGGCGGGTTGTTTCTGCTGTTTGTCCACGGCTTGCCCAAGCTGCTGGATTTCACTGCACAGCTGCAACTGATCGAAGACCCGTTCCACCTCGGTGCCCACCTCACGCTGATTCTGGCGATCTTCGCCGAAGTCCTCTGTCCGCTGCTGATCGTCGCCGGGTTACTGGTGAGATTGGCGTGCTTGCCTATTCTGTTTGTGCTGCTGGTGGCGCTGCTCGTCGTGCATCCGCAATGGAGTGTGGCCGAAGGGCAGTTCGGCTGGTTGCTGTTGATCCTCTTCACCACTGTTCTGATCGCCGGGCCCGGACGGCTGGCGCTCAATGCCCGTTTGCCCGGAGTGCTTCGTTATGCCTGATACCCAGTCCCTGAGAAAACCGGGAACCGAAGAAACCGTGACGCTGATCGTCAAGCACCGGGTCAAGGCCGGCTTCGAACAGCCGTACGAAGCCTGGCTGCGCAATATCGTCAGCGTGGCGGGGCGTGAAGAAGGGCACCTGGGCGTGGACGTGATGCGCAGCAAGCAGGGTGGCCTCGCACTGTTCACCTGCGTGCTGCGTTATTGCTCGACCGAAGCGATGCAACGCTGGCTGGATTCTCCGCAGCGTCAGGCGCTGATCGAAGAAGCTGTACCGATGCTTGCCGACGGCGACCAGACCGAGGTCAATGCGGCCAACGAGTTCTGGTTCACGCCACTGGTCGACGCTGCCACGCCACCACCACGCTGGAAGCAGGCAGTGGTCTCACTTTTCGTGATCCTGCCACACACCTTGCTGGTGCCGTTGATCTGGGGACCGCTGCTCAAGCTCAACGGGTTTCTCTCCAACTATGTGGTCGCCACGTTCCTGATCACCCTGACCATCGTGGTGTCGGTGGTCTACGTCTGCATGCCGGCCGCCACCCGCTTGTTCGCGCCATGGCTGGCGGCCGGTCAGTCCCATGAACACCTGGAATCCAACGCCAATCCGCCGCGCTGAAGTGGCGGGTACTGGCTTCGTTTCACTTATCTCGAAGGAACTGCGATGAACGCCGATCTGATTCTGTTCAATGGCCAATTTCATACGGTAGACCGCGAAAAACCCCTCGCCAGCGCCGTGGCGATCAAGGACGGACGCTTTGTCGTCGTCGGCAACGATACGCAGGCCATGGCCTTGCGCGGCGCCGGCACCCAGGTGGTCGATCTCAAGGGCCGCTGCGTGATCCCCGGCCTCAACGACTCGCACCTGCACCTGATTCGTGGCGGCTTGAACTACAACCTCGAACTGCGTTGGGAAGGCGTGCCGTCCCTGGCCGACGCACTGCGCATGCTCAAGGATCAGGCTGACCGCACGCCAACGCCGCAATGGGTGCGCGTGGTGGGTGGCTGGAACGAATTCCAGTTCGCCGAAAAACGCATGCCGACCCTCGAAGAAATCAACCAGGCCGCGCCGGACACTCCGGTGTTCATCCTGCACCTGTATGACCGCGCCTTGCTCAACCGCGCCGCATTGCGCGTCGCCGGCTACACCCGCGACACGCCGAACCCGCCGGGTGGCGAGATCGTGCGGGATGCCAACGGCAATCCGACCGGCATGCTGGTGGCGCGGCCGAACGCAATGATTCTGTACTCGACGCTGGCCAAGGGGCCGAAGCTGCCGCTGGAATATCAGGTCAACTCGACCCGTCAGTTCATGCGCGAGCTCAATCGTCTCGGCCTGACCAGCGCCATCGATGCCGGCGGTGGTTTCCAGAACTACCCGGACGATTATCAGGTGATCGAACAACTGGCCAAAGACGACCAGTTGACCGTGCGTATCGCCTACAACCTGTTCACCCAGAAGCCCAAAGAAGAGCTGACCGATTTCCAGAACTGGACCGGCAGCGTCAAGTTGCATCAGGGCGATGACTTCCTGCGCCACAACGGCGCCGGGGAAATGCTGGTGTTCTCGGCGGCGGATTTCGAAGACTTCCTCGAACCGCGCCCGGACCTGCCGCAAACCATGGAACAGGAACTGGAGCCGGTGGTGCGCCACCTGGTCGAGCAGCGCTGGCCGTTCCGTCTGCACGCCACCTATAACGAATCGATCAGCCGCATGCTGGATGTGTTCGAGAAGGTCAACCGCGACATCCCGTTCAACGGCTTGCCGTGGTTCTTCGACCACGCCGAAACCATCACCCCGCAGAACATCGAGCGAGTGAAAGCGCTGGGCGGCGGCATCGCGATTCAGGACCGCATGGCGTTTCAGGGCGAATACTTCGTCGATCGCTATGGCAAACAGGCTGCCGAAGCCACGCCACCGATCAAACGCATGCTCGCCGAAGGCGTGCCGGTCGGCGCGGGTACCGATGCCACGCGGGTATCGAGCTACAACCCGTGGACTTCGCTGTACTGGATGGTCAGCGGTCGCACCGTCGGGGGTCTGGCGCTGTACGAAGAGGGCTTGCCACGCACCACTGCGCTGGAACTGTTCACCCACGGCAGCGCCTGGTTCTCGTCCGAGCAGGGCAAGAAGGGCCAGATCAAGGTCGGGCAACTGGCGGATCTGGCGGCACTGAGCGCGGACTTCTTCCACGTCGAAGAAGAAGCGATCAAGTGGATCGAGTCGGTACTGACCGTGGTCGGCGGCAAGATCGTTTACTCCGCCGGCGACTTCGAAGACCTCGGCCCGCGCGCCTTGCCGGTACTGCCGGACTGGTCGCCGGTGGTCAAGGTCCCTGGCCACTGGCGCCCGAATTCGCCATTGCAGGCCCAGGTGCACCAGTGCAGCGGCCCGTGCGCGGTGCATACCCACAGCCATGAAAAAGCCCGGATGTCGAATGCGCCGGTCAGCGACTTCGCCGGTTTCTGGGGCGCATTCGGTTGTTCCTGCTTCGCTTTCTGATCCCGTAAACGGCGCCGGTCTTCGTGGCCGGCGCTTGCCGCATCACCCATCCCCGAGGAGTTTCACATGAGCAACGTTCCTTACAAACGCCTGAACAAAGACGACGCCGTGGTGCTGCTGGTCGACCACCAGACCGGTCTGATCTCGCTGGTGCAGGATTTCTCGCCGAACGAGTTCAAGAACAACGTGCTGGCCCTGGGCGACATCGCCAAGTTCTTCAAGCTGCCAACCATCCTCACCACCAGCTTCGACAGCGGCCCGAACGGCCCGATCGTGCCTGAACTGCGCGAGCAATTCCCGGACGCGCCGTTCATTCAGCGTCCAGGCCAGATCAACGCCTGGGACAACGAAGACTTCGTCAAGGCCATCAAGGCCACCGGCCGCAAGCAACTGATCATCGCCGGTGTGGTGACTGACGTCTGCGTGGCGTTCCCGACCCTGTCGGCGCTGGCTGAAGGTTTTGAAGTGTTTGTGGTGACCGACTCGTCCGGCACCTTCAACGAAACCGTGCAGCAAGCAGCGTGGGCGCGCATGTCGGCGGCCGGTGCTCAGTTGTTGAACTGGTTTTCCGTGGCTTGCGAGCTGCAGGGCGACTGGCGCAACGACATGGAAGGTTTGGCGAATCTGCTGTCGAATCGCCTGCCGAACTACCGCAACCTGATCAACAGCTACACCAAGTTCACTGCCAAGTAATGGGTTGAAGAAAAATGCCCGCTGAAGAGCGGGCATTTTTTTGTCTGCCAAAAGGGGTTCAACGCTTTTGCAACCACCCCAGAAATCCACCCTTGCGAACCGGCACAGGCTTGGCCATCAACGCCAGCCGACTGTTCTGCTGCCTTACCGCCTGCAATTTGTTCAATGCCTGGCCGACTTCGCTGCGCTGTTCCATGCACTGACGGGTCAGGTTCTTGTCGAGGCGATAAATGATCGAAGACGTCAGCGCGGTGAACGTCGCCTGCGACGGTGTATCCGCCAGAATGCTCTGTTCACCCATGACTTCACTCGGTCCCATGCGCCCGGCCTCGGTGAAACCATTGCCGTCCGGCACGCTGGCGCTGACCACGCCGGTGGCGATCACGAACAGGCTGTCGGGGACTTCCTCCAGACCGAGCACCACCTGCCCGGCGCTGTACTGCTGCGCGACCATCGATTCGGCGAGGCTATCGCGTTCTTCATGGCTGAGCGAGCGGAAGATTTTCACTTCATCGAGCAAGGCGCGGGCGCGGGTCGAAGGTTCGATCACGCCATCCGGGTGCCGCGAGATGCCGGCGGCTTCGAGATGGCGGTGGGCGAGGTCGAACAGTTGATTGCGCACTTCGCCTTTCTTGCCCAGTTCGGCGATAAAACCGCTGGCCACGTATTCAGACATTTCTTCGCCGGCCTCTTTCAGCAGCGCTTTCGGCGCAGGCGACAGCAACAGACTGCTGCTGCCTTGCAGCGTGCGGTCGAGGGCGTCGAGCACCCGGCGCGGGCGGATGTGGTTCGGCACCTTGATGCTGATCGACACGCCGTGCAGGTTGTTCGGGCGGCTGAGGTTGACGATCTTGGCCTTGGCCGCCACCGAGTTCGGCACCACGGCCAGGGTCCCGGCGCTGGTCAGCAGGTGCGTGGCGCGCCAGTCGATGTCGAGCACCTTGCCTTCGACGCCGTCGATCACCACAAAATCGTCCACCTGATACGGCTTGGTGGTGTTGAGCACGATGCCCGAGAACACGTCGGCCAAGGTGCTTTGCAGCGCCAGACCGACTACGATGGCGAATACCCCGGAGGTGGCGAGCAGGCCTTTGACCGGCAGATCCAGCACGTAACCGGCCGCCGCGACGATGGCCGCCAGAAACACCAGCGCACCGATCACGTCCTGCAACAAACGACCGCTGTGGCCGATGCGACGCATCAGGATCAGACCGATCACTTCGGTCAATGCCCGTGCGGCGTACAGCCACCAGAAAATTCCCAGCGCCGTTGCGCCCAGTTGCGCCACCTGATCATCGGCAAACACCGGCGCCTGCAACGGACTGACGCCGGCATTGATGATCAGTGCGCTGAAGGCCAGAAACAGCACCAGCCGCACACCGACCCGTTGCGCACGGTGCTTGAACGGGACGAGATGCCAGAGCAGGGCGTCGAGCACCAGCAGCAGGGCACTCCAGGACAGCAGGTGGGCAGAAAAAAGGCTCATGGGATGAACTCCGGCGGGCACAAAAGAAAACGCCACACCCGAAGGTGTGGCGAGGGGTTGCACTCAGTTCAGGTGGGTCTTCAGTTCCGCCGCAGCCTGGCGCACGGCGGCTTTCACTTCTGGAATCCCGTTGAGCGGGTTGAGCAGGCCGAAGTCGTGAATCATCCCGTTGTAGCGCACCGAGGTCACGGGTACACCGGCGGCGTCGAGGTGGCGGGCGTAGCCTTCGCCTTCGTCACGCAGCACGTCGAACTCGGCGGTCTGCACCAGCGCGGCGGGCAGGCCCTTGAGCTGTTCGGCGCTGGCATTGAGCGGCGAGGCATGGATCTGCGCGCGCTCGGCCGGGTTGGTGGTGTAGTTGTCCCAGAACCACTGCATCATGCCTTTGGTCAGGAAGTGGCCCTCGGCGAACTGCTGGTACGAGCCGTTATCGAACCCGGCATTGGTCACCGGCCACATCAGCAACTGGAAGCGCAGGGCCGGGGTTTTCTGTTCCTTGGCCATCAGTGCCACGACCGCCGCCATGTTGCCGCCGACGCTGTTGCCGGCCACCGCCAGGCGCTTGCCGTCGACGCCGATGTCCTTGCCGTGCTCCGCCACCCATTTCGTTGCGGCGTAAGCCTGATTGATCGCGGTCGGGTACTGCGCTTCCGGCGACGGCGTGTAATCGACATACACCGCGACCGCACCAGAACCCACCACCAGATCACGAATCAAGCGTTGGTGTGTCGGGAAATCGCCCAGCACCCAGCCGCCACCGTGGAAGAACATGAACACCGGCAGCTCGCCCTTGACCTTGGCCGGGCGCACCACTTTCAGGTTGATCGTCTGGCCATCGACCTTGATTGCCTTGTCGCTGACTTCAACACCGGACAGGTCAACCTTCACCGATGCCTGGGCGCCGGTCAGCACCGCACGGGCGTCTTTCGGGCTCAGTTGCTCCAGCGGTTTGCCACCGCCGGCGGCGAGGGCATCGAGGAAGGCCTGGGTGTTGTGTTCGACGCCAGTGCCTTCGGCGGCGAATGCGTTGCCGATGGACAGGGCGAGGAGGGAAGCGGCGAGGGTTTTCTTGATGTTCATGTGTAATTCCTTTTTAAGTCGTTTGAGTTTTTGTAGGCCTTGGGATCGGGCTGCTGTGGCGCTGGGCTTCAGGCCTCAGCAACACCGTGAGCACAGATTAATGAGGTGCCGGAAAGTGAAAAAGCGGCTATAAAGCGTTTAACTGTCAACCAGAGAGTGACAATGAACCCGTTCGAAGACATGCGTATTTTTTGCCAGGTGATGGACTCCGGCAGCTTCACGGCGGCGGCCGATCAATTGGGCCTGTCCAAGCAGTTCGTCAGCCGTCGGTTGATGCAACTGGAGGAGCGCCTCGGCGTGCGTTTGCTCAACCGCTCGACCCGGCGCCTGGACGTGACACCGCTGGGCCAGAGCTATTACGAATCGGCGCTGCGGCTGTTAAGCGAAGTCGAACAGGTGGAGCAGGGCATCGCCGGGCAGACCGCCGAACCGCGCGGGACGATTCGTGTGAGCGCGCCGCTGTCGTTCGCGGTGGCGCATCTGGGGTGTCTGCTGCCGTTGTTCCTGCAGCGTTATCGCGAGGTGACGGTGGAGGTCGATCTGAGTGACCGGCCGGTGGACTTGCTCGGCGAGGGTTACGACCTGGCGTTGCGCATCGGCGTGCTGGAAGACTCGACGCTGATCGCCCGACGCATCGCCGCCATCGAGCGGGTGTACTGCGCCAGCCCTGCATATCTGGCCGAGCGCGGCACACCGGTCAAGCCAGAGGACCTGCTCAGCCATGACTGCCTGCCCTACGGCCACGGGCGTTCGGTGCAGTGGCGGTTCAACGCGGGGCAGGGCAAGCCGCAGTTGGTGAATGTCACCGGGCGGATGCGGGTCAACAACGGTGAGTTGCTGCGGGATGCAGCGGTGGCGGGGATGGGGATCACTTATCTGCCGACGTTCATAGTCGGCGCGGCGCTGAAGGACGGACGGCTGGTGCCGGTGCTGGATGATTTGCGTCCGGAGCCGTTGATTCTGTCGGCGGTGTACCCGCAGCACCGCCAGGCGTCGCGGCCGGTGCAGGCGTTGATCGAGTTTTTGCGTGAGCGGCTGGATCAGACAAAAGGCGTTTTGTAGGCGCTACAAAACATTGTGGGAGCGGGCTTGCCCGCGATAGCGGTGGGTCAGGCAGTGAAGCTTTATCTGACCGGGCCCTATCGCTGGCAAGCCAGCTCCCACAGGGGGCTTGGTGATTTCAGTTCAAGTCAGTTGGCGCGCTTGTCATCGCCCGGCTCGCCGCCGACATGTACGCCGCGATCATCACCGATCTCGCCAGCGCGGTGTACGCCATGATCGTCACCGACCTCGCCTGCGCGATGGACCCCATGGTCATCCCCGACCTCTCCGGCCCGATGAACACCATGATCGTCGCCGGGTTCGGCATGGGCGCCATTACGTCCTGAAGAGGCGCTGTCACCGGTATGGCCCGAACCATGGTCGCTGCCGCTGTGGCCACTGTTTCCACCACCGCCATTGCCACTGTTGCCACCACTGCCGCTACCACCATGGCCTCCGCCATTGCCCCCATTTCCGCCACCGCTACCACCGCCTCCGTTGCCACCGCCGCCACCGCCATTTCCGCCTCCACCACCACTCCCGCCGCCTCCGCCACCACCGCTTCCTCCACCCCCACTTCCACCTTCCTTGGCCTGAACGCTGGACACCCCTGACAGGTTGTCCGGGATCAATACGGTGGACGCCGACAGGACTGCGCCGATGGCCATTGCGAGCATGAGCTTTTGAATGTGCATATCGTTCTCCGTCTTTGTTGTCTTGATTGGGAACGTGGATGTGCCTTGTTTGCGTGTGATCCGACCCGTTCCCGAGGTCAGTGGATGCTCGAAGCGAGTTCGAAGATCGGGATGTACATCAGGATCACGATGACCCCGATCAACAGGCCGATGAAGGTCATCAGCAGCGGTTCGAACAGCCGCACGAACCACTCGATCCAGCGGCTGATTTCCTCGTCGTAGAAATCGGCGCTGCGTTCCATCATTTGCCCGAGGTTGCCGGACTGCTCGCCGGCGCGCAGCAGGCGCAGGGATACGGGCGTCACCAGCCGATTGAGCTCCAGCGCAGTGGACAATGACTGTCCTTCGCGCACTCGTTCGCAGGCCTGGTCCAAACGTGCCCGCGAGGCCACGGTGAGCAGTCCGCGCACCATGCCCATGGCCGTCACCAGCGGAATCCCGCCTTGCAGCAGAATCCCCAGCGAGCGATAAAACCGCGCCAGCTCATACATGAAGATCCGTTGGTGCACGGCGGGCAGTTTTTCCACCAGCCGATCCAGCCCTCGACGAAACGCCGGTTGTTTCTGCAACACGGCGAGGGCGGTGATGATCGCCGCCAGAATCCCGAAAAACTCAGCCTGATGGGCGTGCAGGAACATGCCGCTGCTCATCAGCATCTGCGACAGCCACGGCAGGTTCGAGCCCAGTCCTTCGAACACCAGACTGAAGCGCGGCACCACGTAGCCCATCAGAAACAGCACCACGCCACCGCCGACCACCAGCAACAGCAACGGGTAGATCGAGGCGCTGACGATCTTCTGCCGCACCTCGTCCATGCGCTGGCGATAGCTGACATAACGCCCCAGCGCATCGCCAACCGCGCCGGTTTTCTCGCTGGACTGTACCAGCGCCACGTACAGCGGCGGGAAGACCGCCGACAACTGGGCCAGTGCCTGGGAGAACGACTTGCCCTCATACAGCAGCCGCACCAGCTCGCTCAGGGTTTTGCGGGCAGCGGGAGCGGTTTCCTTTTCCGCCAGGCTTTCCAGTGCATCGATCAACGGCAGGCCGGCATTGAGCAGCGTGGTCAGTTCCTGGCTGAACAGCACCAGGTTGAAGGTCTCGCGTTTGCTCAGACGTAACGAACGCCAGTGCCGCTCGGCGTGCAGGCTGACCACGCGCAGACCTTGATCCTCGGCGATGCGCCGCGCTTCGCTGTGACCGGGTGCCTCGATGTTCAGCGACACAACGCCGGCCTTGCCCACTGCCTTCAAATGAAAACGCATGCCCGGTGCTCCGCTCATTGCCAGTTGGTGATTTCGGCGTTTTCGCCTTCGCCGCCGGGTTGGCCGTCCTTGCCCATCGATAGCAGGTCGTACTCGGCGTTTTCGCCGGGGTAGCGGTAGGTGTAGTTGCGGCCCCACGGGTCCTGCGGGAGTTTTTTCTGCAAGTACGGGCCAGTCCATTTCGCTTCGTCGCTCGGTGCGGTCACCAGTGCCTGCAAGCCTTGTTCGGTAGATGGGTAGTGGCCGACTTCCAGCCGATACAAGTCCAACGCCTTGCTCAGGCCTTCGATCTGCGCCTTGGCGACCTTCACTTCGGAGCGCCCCAGCTGGGCGAAATATTTGGGCGCGACGATCCCGGCCAGCAGGCCGAGCACCACCAGCACCACGAGCAATTCGAGCAAGGTGAAACCCCGTTGGGCGCGCGGACGAACATGCAGCTTCATGATGACCTCCGGTGAGTGGCAGCCGAGTCGCCCCAGGGCCTATGCAATTGCCATGCTCAGCCCCCGATAAATCCCGCGTGTGGGCTGAAGCCCTTGAAATACGGGCCTCTGAAGAGTCGGCACAGTGCTTGCGTACGGCTGAATCACGACAGGTCAGTGGGGCATTTCCCCCAATTTTTCGGGCCTGTCAGGGGAGGCCCAATGCTCAATCCAATCTGCGCAGGACTGCTTGGCTGCATGCTGCTGACCGGCATCGCCGAAGCCGATGTGTTTGTCTCCGTGGACGCCAAGGGCAGCTATGTGCTGTCCAACGTCCACCGCCCCGGACGCACCTATGAACGGGTGATACACGAGGCGCAAATGCCCGTGGTCAGCCTCGATCAACAACCGCAGTTGATCGCCAATCAGCCTTACGCCGAGCTGGTGTCGGCCGCCGCTGCAGCCAATCACTTGCCCGAAGCGCTGCTGCACGCGGTGATCAACGCCGAGTCGAACTACAACCCCGGCGCGACATCGCCCAAAGGCGCCGGCGGGCTGATGCAACTGATGCCCGACACCGCCCGGGAGCTGGGGGTGACCGACGTCTACGACCCCCGCGCCAACATCCAGGGCGGGGCCCGGTATCTGAAGCGGCTGATGACCCTGTTCGACAACGACATCGCCCTGGCCGTGGCGGCCTATAACGCCGGCCCCGACGCGGTGCTCAGCCGTGGCAGGGTGATTCCGCCGTTCGCCGAAACCCAGCGTTATGTGCCCAGCGTCCTGCGCCAGTACCGGCGTTTGCAGGGGCTGGCGGCGGACGCGCCGTTGTAAACCTTCAACCCGGTTTTCCCCACTTTCGGGGCAAATCCGCCGGGTCGGAAAAACGGGGAATCGGGTGGGGAATTTTCCCCGGATTCTCAAGTGGCTTGTGTAACTGACTGAGCAGTAATGAAATTTTTTGTGGCATGCGGATTGCTCCAGCGGGTTTGTCGAGAATCATTCCCTGTGAGCACCCACTACGAGGTTTCCGATCATGGTTGGCATTCACCACGCACCGTCCCTGTTGAACTGGCTGCTGTTGCTGGCCTCGATGCTCAGCGTCGAACTGGCCAGCGCCGCCGTGCGCTGCGAACGCAATCTGGTGGCCAACGTCGTGGCCTTCGATCAGCCGCTGATGTTCAACCGCCTCGGCGCGCAGAACGTCAACGGCATGATGTTCGCCCTGCGTCGCGACGTGGTCGATGACCATGACCGGTCACTGGCCCAGGGCGGTTCGGCGGTGCCGGGCAAAGTCTCGCTGCGCCCGGACAAGCGTCCACGGCCACTGGTGCTGCGCGTGGCGGCGGGGGATTGCCTGACCATCAACCTGCAAAACTTGCTGGCGTATCAGGCCAACCCCAATCATCACGCCGAGCCCGAGGGCGAAGCGGAAAACGCCAACGTCGGCGAAGCCTTCAAGGCCGACGAGCAAGTTGCCGACCGGCATGTCGGCTTCCAGGTCAACGGCCTGCAAGCGGTGAACAGCATCGACGACATCGCCTCGTTCACCGGGCGCAACGCCAACAGTCTGGTCGCCCCCGGTGCCAGCCGTTCCTATCTGTCGTACGCCGAGCGCGAAGGGGCGTTCGATGTCAGTAGTCGTGGCGCGACGTTCGGCGGGGAGGGCGCGGCCGGCAACAATGCCAATGGCCTGTTTGCCCAGGTGGTGGTCGTGCCCAAGGGCGGCCGCACTTACCGCAACACCCTCACCGAAGAAGAAATGCGCCTGGCCAGCACTGGCCGTACTCCCGCCGGACACCCCATCGTCGATTACCAGGCCCGCTATCCGCAGCGCGAGCCGTGGCTGCGCGAAGGCAAGGCCGGGTCGCCGATCATCAGCATGGTCGACGGCAGTGAAATCATCTCCAGCGAAAGCGATGCCATCGTCATGGGCAGCAACCCCGACGGCAGCTTTCCGTCGATCACTTATCCGCTGGAGTCTGTGGGCAAACGCAACCCGGCGCTGCCCAACCGGCTGGAGCCATTCCGTGATTTCGCCGCGCAGTTCCAGGACGAAACCGCCGTCACCCAGGCGTTCCCGGCGTACTTCGCCGACCCGGTGATGGGCCATGTGCTGGAGCCGACCCGCGATTCGTTCATGATCAATTACGGGGCCGGCGGCATGGGCGCCGAAGTGATCGCCAACCGTCTGGGCGTGGGGCCGATGCACGATTGCCTGTCCTGCGCCTACGAAGAATTCTTCCTCAGCTCGCACACCGTCGGCGACGTGGCGATGCTGGTGGACGTGCCGGCCAACACCGGGCTTGAGAACATCGCCCCCGGCCAGACGCCACGTGCCGATCAGGTCGGCGTCAAAGCGACGATGGCGCTGTATCCGTCGGAGCCGTCGAACGTCGCCCACAGCTACATCGGTGACTTCGTCAAATTCCGCAACACCCACAACGGGTACGAACACCATATCTTCCACCTGCACGGCCACCAGTGGCTGTTCAACCCCAACGATGACAACTCCGATTACGTCGACGCCCAGGGCATCGGCCCGGGCGCCGGTTACACCTATGAAATCGCCAATGGCGGCTCGGGCAACCGCAACCGGGTGGCGGGCGATGCGATCTACCACTGCCACTTTTATCCGCACTTCGCTCAGGGCATGTGGGCCATGTGGCGGGTGCACGATGTGTTTGAAGAGGGCACCAGACTTGAGGTTTCCGAGCAAGGTGCCGACGGTTTCCACAGCGAGCCTTATGCCCTGCGCAGCGGCAAACCTGCTGCGGGCGCCCGCGCCTTGCCGGATGGCGAAATCATCGCCGGTACGCCCATTCCGGCGGTGGTGCCGCTGCCGGGCAAAGCCATGGCGCCGATGCCGGGCAAAGTCGTCGTGGTGCCGAAAATCGGCGAAACGATGGTCGCCGGCAACGATGACGACGATGACGAAGAAGAGGGCGACGACGATCACCACGGCGGCAACGCTGGCAACCAGGCTGTTGGTTCACTGGCCCTGGTGGATCGCAGCGAAGCCAACCGCAACGCTGACGGCAGCCTGAAAAATCCCGGCTATCCGTTCTGGATCGGCGGCATGGAGAGTTCGGTCGGGCAACGTCCGCCGACCCCACCGCTGGACATGCTCGACGCCGCCACCGCGCAATCGCTCAAAGCCAGCGGCAAGGCGTTGTGGGCCAACCTTGATCCGACTCAATCCGGCGGCTGGGACGGTGGTTTGCCGCGTCATGCACTGGACGGAAAGTCTGCTGGCGGCGAAGCGCTCACCGTGACCACGTCACTGGACTTTTCCAAGGCAGTCACCCGCGCCAAGCCGATTTATCTGCCGGAAGAAGGCACCGAAGTCGAACAGGCAGCGATGGCGTTCCACGCGAAAAAGGATCACCCAAGTTTTGCCTTGCTGCCCGGCAATCAGATTGTGGCCAAGGCTTTCCGCACCAACGGTGCTCTGCCGATTGCCGGCGCGCCGTATTACGAACCGTGCATGGACGACCGGCAAAAGCGCCTGACCAGCAGCGCCGGCACCGGCGAATTCAACAGCGGCGAGCGCATCGACGGCATGTCCTTCGTCGGCGCCTCGACGTTCACCGCCGACCGGCCACGTGTCTACAAAGCCGCCAACATCCAGTTCGACGCGGTGTACAACAAGGTCGGTTATCACTTCCCGCAAGCCCGCATCCTCGCGCTGTGGGAAGACGCCTGGCCGGTGATCACCAAGCAGCGTCCGCCCGAGCCGCTGGTGATGCGCATGAACACCTTCGACTGCGTGCAATACCAGCAAACCAACCTGGTGCCGGCCGTCTACGAGATGGACGACTATCAGGTGCGCACCCCGACCGACGTGATCGGACAGCACATTCACCTGCCGAAGTGGGACCTGACGGCGGCGGACGGTTCCTCCAACGGCTGGAACTACGAGGACGGTGTGCTTTCCCCCGGCGCCGTGCAGGAACGTGTGCACGCGATTCGCGAGTTCAACCAGTGCGCCGGCACCGACCCGCGAGACGGCACTCCGGCCTGCCCGAAAGCCAAGGCGCATCCGTTCTTCGGCCAGTACGGTCGCAGCGACTGGATGGGTGCGCGCACGGCGATGCAGCGCTGGTTCGTCGATCCGGTGATCAACAGCAAAGGCGTGGATCGCGGCCTGGGCACGATCTTCACCCACGACCACCTCGGCCCATCGACCCACCAACAGATCGGCCTCTACGCCACGGTGCTGGCTGAACCGGCCGGTTCCACCTGGTTCCACGCCGAAACCGGCGAGTCTCTGTACAGCGGCGCACGGCAGGATGGCGGGCCGACGTCGTGGCAAGCGGTGATCAACACCGGCGACCTCGACGGCGACGGTTTGAATGACAGCTTCCGCGAGTTCTTCCTCGAATACAGCGATTTCCAGCACGCCTATGAAGCCGGGGTTTACGTGGGCGCCGGACCGAACGGCATCCCCAATGCCCAAGCATTCCCGGCCACGGCCGACAGCTTCCGCTTCGCGATCAACCCGCCGGTGCGCAACAACGCCGGCAACCTGCTCGAAGCGGTGGTCGAGGCGCGCGGCGGGATCAAACCGGGCTGCCCGAGCCGGCCATGCCCGCAGGCGATTTCCGTGGATGATCCGGGCATGTTCGTCGTCAACTACCGTAACGAACCGCTGGGCCTGCGGGTGTTCGACCCGAACAAGGTCGGCCCGGACGGCAAGCGCGGCATGCAGGCCGACGGCCTCGGCGGTGACCTGGCGTACGCCATGCAGAGCCGAACCGATCGGGCGATCCCGGCGCTGAACCTGGCGCCGAACCAGATCAGTTCGGCCACCGGACCTACCGGTGGCACCACGCTGTTCCCGCCGCACATCAACAAGGGCGGCGCCGAACCGGGCGATCCGTTCACGCCGATGCTGCGCACCTACACCGGCGACAACGTGCGGCTGCGGGTGCATGCCGGCGGCCACGAGGAAGAGCACAACGTCACCCTGCACGGCGTGAAGTGGCTGCAGAGCGGTTCCGGGTTCGGCAACAGTTCCAACTCCGGCTGGCGCGCTTCGCAGATGGTCGGGATCTCCGAGCAGATGGGCTTCATTGCGCCGGTGTCGATGCTGTCGAGTTCGGCCGCGACCACCGGGGATTATCTGTACTCGATGGACGCTTCGATCGAAGGCTACTGGAACGGCATCTGGGGCGTGATGCGCAACTACACCGCGCAACGCAACGACCTGTTCGCGCTGCCGAACAACCCGAAACCCACCGGCATGCGCAACACCGTGGCGTTCGAAGGCAGTTGCCCACGGATCAGCGCCAACCCCAACGGCATCGGCACCCGGCCCACCGTGCAGCGCAATTATGAAATCGTCGCGGCGCTGGCCAACGACATCCTGCGCAACCCGCTGGGGCTGACCATCGGTGACTCGGCCGGGCTCGGCCAGCACGTTGGCGGGCCGTTGAATCCGGCCGGCGGCACGCTGGTGTTCAACTCGCGGCCGGTGAGCATTCCGCAGGTGACGGTGACCGATCCCGAGGATGGCGAAACCCTCACCATCGGCGGTCAGAGCGGGCCGATCCATGACCCGACGGCGATCCTGTATGTGCGCAAGGCGGATCTCGATCCGGCCACGGGCAAGCTCAAACCCGGCATTCCCGTCGAGCCGCTGGTGCTGCGCGCCGCTGCCGGGGACTGCATCAACATCACCCTGGAAAACCGCTTGCCGAGCGTGATGCCGGACCTGGCGCAGACCGCAATCCTGCAGGGGCTGGTCAAACGTGACCGCAACGGTGGCGACGGCTCGACCACCTTCAACAACAACCTGCTGCGGCCGTCCAGCCATGTCGGACTGCACGCACAATTGCTGGCCTACGACATCACCAAATCCGATGGGGTGAACGTCGGCGCCAACCCGATCCAGACCGTGCCGCCGCGTGTCGGCAGCACCGGTGCGTATCCGACCCGTACCTATCAGTACTACGCCGGGCACCTGGAGCGCGAAGGCAAACCGATCACGCAATTGGGGCGCAACGTCGACAACATCAACGCCACGGCGGTGGAGTTCGGCGGCCTCAACTTCACCCCGGCGGACGTGATCAAGCAACCGCAAAAAGGCCTCGGTGGGGCGATGAGCATCCTGCCGGTGGGCGCCACCTGGGTCGACGATGCACGCAAGGTCAGCGCCACGGTGACGGCGGCGGGGCAGACGGCCTATCGCGACTTTGCGATGGTCTGGCAGCGTGCGCTGAACCTGCGCTGGGCCAATGGCCGGCCAGTCGAAGGCATCGCCTCCGAAGGCATGGGCGTACCGAACGATCCGAAGGACAACGCCGGCATGGCCATCAACTACAAGGCTGAACCGATGTGGTACCGCTTCGGCCTGGCACCGGACGCACCGTTCGGCCGCGCCGACGGCCACGGTTACGGCGACGTGCCCAACGCGCACATGGCCTACAGCAACGCGCTGGTCGGCGGTGATCCGCAGACTCCGGTGTTCTACGCCAAACCGGGGCAACCGTTCCGCACCCACATTCTGATGCCTACCGGTGGCAGCCGTGGTTCGACCTTCCAGCTCGACGGGCATCTGTGGTCGGTCAATCCGTTCCAGTCGGAGAAGAGCGATGTCGGCGGCTACCCGATGAACACCCCCGGCGTGGGCTCGGTGAAGTTCGGCTACAACCCGATGTCGATGTACATCGGCGCCCGGGAGAGCGTGCTGCCGGCGGCGCACTTCAGCTTCATGTTGCCAAGCGCCGGCGGGGCCAACGCGATAGCGGGGGACTACCTGTTCCGCGACAACGCCTCGTTCGGCAACACAGCGGGGTTGTGGGGATTGTTGCGGGTGACCAATGAGCCCGAGCCGGCACCTCAGGGCCAATAGCGGAAATGCAGTCGAGGGGAGAGCGACATGAACAGGATCATCAACATCATCGGCGTGTGTCTGCTGACCATCGCAGGTGCGCTGCTCACGTTCGGCGAGATTGCCCTGGGGCAGACGCTGACCCGCGACGGCGTGTCCATCACGTTCAACCTGCAACCGCTGGCCCGCGACGGCAAACTGCGTGAAGGCGAGTTCGCCGACGTGCAGTTCCGCGTCACCGAAGGCGCCTCCGGCCAGCCGCTGTCCGGGGTGGCGCCGGGGGCCTGGATCGATCCGGAAACCGTTGCCGCCGACCAGGCCCAGGGCCGCGACAAGAGCTGCAAATCCCGGGTCGGGACGTTCCTCAAATCCAACATCGGCGCGCGGCCGCTACTCGATCTCAACAGCTACTTTCTGCTGGTGATGAACCGCGATGCCAGCGTTTCGGTGATCGATCCTTCGGTGTCGGTCGGCGGCATCACCAGCACCCTGGCGCGGATCGAACTCAAGCAACCGCCGATGGACTGGGCCACGCCCAGGGACAACAAACGCGTGTTCGTGTCGATGCCGGCAGCCGGGGAAGTGGCGGTGATCGACAGCGAGCAATTCAAGGTGCTCGACTCGGTGGCCGCCGGCAGCCAACCGGTGCGGGTCGCGCTGCAACCGGACGAACGTCTGCTGTGGGTCGGCAACAACGCGAGCAAAGGTGAAGAGTCCGGTGTCACGGTGATTGATGCCCAAAGTCTGAAACCGCTGAAGCATCTGGCGACCGGCCGCGGCCACCACGAAATCACTTTCAGCAAGGACAGCCGCTTCGCCTTCATCAGCAACCGCGACGACGGTACGTTGAGCGTCATCGACATCGCCAGCCTGAGCCTGCTGCAACAGGTCAAAACCGGCTCCAGCCCGTTGTCGGTGGCGTACTCGCCGCTGTCCGGCGCGGTGTATGTAGCCGATGGCAAGGACGGCACCGTCACGGTGATCGACAGCAACAGCCGCGCCGTGCGGCGGGTGATCAAACTGCAACAGGGCCTCGGCCCGATGGGCTTCAGTGCCGATGGCCGCTTCGGCGTGGTGCTGAATACGGTAGAGAATCGCGCCACGGTCATCGATGCGGCCACTGACTCAGCGATCCATGATCTGGACGTCTCGGCCGAACCCTGGCAAGTGGTGTTCACCAAGGCCTACGCCTACGTGCGCGGGCTGGCGTCGCCCAAGGTCACCATGATCAACCTCGCCTCACTCGGCGAAGGGCGGCAGCCGATCAGCCAGGGTTTCGAGGCCGGGCCGCAGCCGCCGCGGCTGGCCGGGGATCTGCCGCTGGCGTCGAGCCTCGCCGTGTCGCGGGACGACAACGCGGTGTTCGTGGTCAACCCGGTGGACAACACCACCTATTTCTACGCCGAAGGCATGAACGCGCCGATGTCCGGTTACCCCAATCGCGGGCAGGTCGCACGTGCGGCCATGGTGGTCGACCGCAGCCTGCGCGAGGTGTCGCCGGGGCTGTACAGCGCCCGGGTGAAACTGCCGGCGGCGGGGCGTTTCGACGTGGCGTTCCTGCTCAACCAGCCGAACATCATTCATTGCTTCAGCGCGCAGGTGGAGTCCGACGGCGCGGCTGAAAAACACGTCGGGCCGCCGACAGTCGAGTTCCTGCCGGGCAAGGCTGCCGTGGCGCTCAATGACCCGTACGTGGTGCGGTTCCGCATCGTCGAAGGCAAACAGAAGGTGCAGCGCACGGGCGTGAAAGACGTGCAGTTGCGCTACTTCCTCGCGCCGACGTCGCGGCCCCGTGAAGTGGCGGCGCTGGAAGTCGCCGACGGTGTGTACGAAGCCCCGGTGACCCTGGACCGCAGCGGCGCCTGGTACCTGCATGTGCGCGCGGCATCGCTGGGCGCCGGTTTCGACGACAAGACCTTTGCCAGTGTCCGGGTGCTGCCCGGCCAGACTCAGTGACGAGGACAACGCCATGAACCGATTCACATTATCCGGCCTGCTGACCCTGTGTCTGTTGGCCGCCGGCATTCATCAGGCCCGAGCCCATTCGGCGGACGAACACGCGGGGCACAAGGCGCCGGCCGCCAGCACCCAGGAACACACCCAGGTCAAATTCGTCGACGTGCCGCTGCTCGACCAGAACGGCAAGACCGTGCGCCTGGAACAGGATCTGGTGCACAACAAAATCGTCGTCATGAGTTTCATCTACACCAGCTGCACCACGGTTTGCCCGGTGGTCTCGTCGATCATGGGCAAGGTGCAGAAACAGCTGGGTTCGCGGGTCGGCGGCGAAGTGCAATTGGTGTCGATCAGCATCGACCCGCAGCGCGACGACCCGAAACGTTTGCAGGATTATGCCCGCTCTTTCCAGCGCGGGCCGGGCTGGAGCTGGCTGACGGGGACGCCGCAATCGATCAACGCCACCCTCAAGGGGCTCGGCAGTTTCAGCGGTGACTTCAAGAATCACCAGCCGCTGATCCTCGTCGGTGACGGCAACAGCCGCCACTGGATGCGCTACTACGGTTTCACCGACCCGGCGCTGCTGGCCAAGGAAGTGGAAAAACTCAGCGGCCTGCGCACCCACGCCAGACACACCGCGATTGCCATGGAGCAACAGCCATGAGAATGCTCGACTGGGTCACCCTGATGATTTGCTTCTGTATTTTCAGCACGGTGGCATTCGCCCACGAAGGCCATGCGCCCGAGGCCCCGGCAACGGTTGCCGCCGCGCCGGCCACAGGCACCCACGACGCAAAAACCTGGTTCACCGACACGCCGTTGCTGGATCAGCACGGCAACACTCAGCGCTTCTACAGTGACGCCCTGCAAAACCGTGTGGTGCTGCTCAACGTCATTTTCACCAGTTGCAACGACGCCTGTCCGCTGATCACGCGCAAGCTCAAGGAAGTCCGCGAGCTGCTGGGCGACAAGGCCGAAGGCGTCACCTTCATTTCCCTTACCAGTGATCCGCTGCGCGACACGCCGGCGGTGCTCAAGGCTTACACCTTGAAGCAGGGCGCCGATGACCCTCACTGGCTTTTCCTTACCGGCGACGAGGCGCAGATGGATCTGGTGCTCGGTCGCATCGGCCAGATCGTGCCGACGCCGGAGCAGCACTCGACCCAGTTGATCGTCGGCGATGTCGCCAACAAACGCTGGAGCAAGATCCGTCCCGATGCCCCGGCCGCCGCCATTGCCCAGCGCTTGCAGTTGCTGACAATGCCCGTGGCCGATCGCTGAGTCCGCACCATGAAAGTCGACCGCGTCCTCGCCCTGATTCTGCTCGCTGGCGTCAGCCTCGGCGCGGCTGCGTTGCCGCTGACCGATGAAGAAAGCGCCGGCAAGCGCCTGTACCGCGAAGGCCAGTCGGCCAGCGGCGAGGCGATCATGGCGCGGGTCGGCGCGGCGGACGTGTTGCTGCCGGCCACGAGCCTGCCGTGCGCCAACTGCCACGGCGCCGACGGTCTCGGCCGACCCGAAGGCGGGGTGCGTCCGCCGGAGTTGAACTGGTCGCGGCTGACCAGCACCCACGGTCAGCAGCAGATCAACGGGCGCAGCTACCCGGCGTACACCGACAGCAGCCTGGCGCGGGTGATTCAGGAGGGGCGTGACTCCGGCAACAATCGGCTCGACCCGAGCATGCCGCGCTTTCTGCTGTCGATGAAGGATCAGCGCAACCTCACCGCTTATCTCAAGCGACTGGCCGACGATCGCGATCCGGGGCTCGATGACCAGACCTTGCACCTGGGCACCTTGCTGCCGAGCCAGGGGCCGCTGGCCGAGGAGGGCGCCACCGTCGCGGCGGTGCTCAACGGCAGCGTGGCGCGGATCAATCAGGCCGGTGGCATTCATGGCCGGCAGTTGCGCCTGACCGTGGTCGATCCAGGGCCGGATCGCGCCAGCGCCGAACAGGCCCTGCAACGGCTGATCGACGAGGAAAAGGTCTTCGCGCTGATTGCTCCGCTGGCTCCGGCGCTGGACAACGAATTGGCACCGCGCCTGGAAGAGGCCGGTCTGCCCCTGATCGGGCCGCTGTCCTTGATGGGTTCGGTGCAGGCCAGTGCGCAGATTTTCGAACCGCTGCCGGGATTGCGCGAGCAGTTGATCGCCCTGGCCGATTACGCCACCGCCAGCCTGAAAGTGCTGCAAGGACCGACGCTGATCGCTTATCCCGACGACCCGACCCAGGTGCAGGCCGCACAGGCGCTGGGGCAGTACTTGCAGGATCACGGCTGGCAAAAGGTCCGGCTACAGGCCTACGACCCGGCGGCGGACAGCTTGCCGCTGGGCTCGCGTTCGGTGTTCTACCTGGGCAGCGGCAGCGGTTTCAGTCAGCTGGCGGCGGGGCTGCAGCATGCCGGGCAAGTGCCGTATCTGTTCGCGACGTCGGGCCAGGTGGCGGGTGATTTGATGCAAGTGCCCGAGGGCTTTTCCCGGCGCGTCTTCCTGGCCTATCCCTTTGTGCCCAGCGACTGGACCCAGGCCGGGCGCATGGCCCTGACCCTGCTGCGCGAACATCAGGGCCTCGGCGCGCAGCATGCGGTGCTGCAAGTCGGCGCCTACGCCTCGATGCTGCTGTTCAGCGAAGCCATGAAGCAGGCCGGGCGCGACGCCAGCCGCGAAAAAATGGTGACGGCCCTCGAAAGCCTGCACGACTTCGACACCGGCCTGACCCCGCGCCTCAGCTTCGGCCCCGGGCGACGATCGGGCCTGAGCGGGGCGCATGTGGTCACCGTGGATTTGCCCGATCAGCGTTTCTATCTGGTTGCGCCCTACAAACCGATTCTCGCGAGCCCCTGAACGGAGGCCTTGATCATGAAGCTCAAAAGCGTGTTGTGGCTGCTGGCATGCTGGTTGCCGATCGCGTTCGCCAATACGGAACCGGTGGCGGCGCGGGTCAACGGCGAGGTGATTTCCGAGTATCGTCTGGAACGGTTTTTCGCCGAATACCTGGAAGACCGGGGCCGCGCCGTCGCGAGCATCCGCAGTCCCAAGGCCTATAAACAGCTGCGCCAGGCCGCGCTGGACACGCTGATCGACAAGGAACTGCTGTGGCAGGAGGCGCAAAAACGTGGCCTGAAGGTCGATGATCAAGCGGTGCAGCAACAGGTTTCGCAGATCCGCGTCGCCATCGGTGGTAGCGACAAGTTTATGCGGCGCTTGCAGGATGCGGGGTTCGACGAGGCCTCGTTCACCGAGTACACCCGTCGCGAACTGGCGGCGCAGCAGATGTTCGCCGCGTTGATCCGCGCAAACACCTTGCAGGCCCGGCATCTGCTGGTTCGCGTGGCGCCGGGTGCCGATGCCGCCACAGACGCGGCGGCGCGTCTACGCTTGATGCAGATGCGCGCCTCCGTGGTCGAGGGCGCAACGTTCGCCAGCGATGCCGTGCGCTCGCCATTCGGCTGGCATTTGATTTATTTGCCGAACCACTTGGAGGCAGCCGATGTCCCAGAGGTGCAGGGGCTTGCAACAGTCCGGGTACAGCGTGCCCGACAGCAACAGGCCCTGGCTCGTCGCCAGGTGCTCGCGCAATTGCGGGCGCAGAACAGGATCGAACGAATTGACGACGATTGAAGGTTCCCCCCCAATAGTGGGGAATGGCTTCGATGCCCATTCAGGTGCTTCCCCGTTTCTGGGGAACGGGGGACCGGGACGAGCGGGCATTGTCATCAAATTCAAGGACATGAAGACCAAAATTTACCGGCACTCGGCCTGGCATGAAGTGTGCGTTACCTCTTGTGAGGCGCACTCCAGCAGGTTCGGGCAGTTGATGTGAAGAGGCCGGATTTGTAGCTGCAAGGAGTTCACCTTGGTTAACAAAGTACTGGTTGTCGAAGACGAACTGCTGCTTGCACAGAACCTTCAGGATTATCTGTCGGCGCAAGGGCTGGACGTCCGGATTGCACATGACGGCGCAGACGGAATCGGCCAGGCCGAGACCTTCGCTCCCGACGTGCTGGTGTTCGATTACCGCTTGCCCGATATGGAAGGGTTCGAGGTGCTCGACGCGGTCCGCCAGAACAGGACGTGTCATTTCGTGCTGATAACGGGTCACCCGACCGCTGAAGTCTGTGAGCGGGCGCGGCAACTGGGGGTCAGTCACATCCTGTTCAAACCGTTTCCCTTGGCGGAACTGGCCCGAGCTGTCTGCGACCTTCTGGGGATCCAGCGCGAAGCGAAACCCGGTGCGAGCCCATCCGAAGGCTTCGTCGAACGACGCCAGAGCAGGACCGAGAGCTTCCCGTTGCAGTTGTACGATGGCAGTTGGGTGCTGGCGGACCGCCGACGAAACCGGTCGGAGGTCATGGCACCGGACGACGATCAAATGCTCACCGGGGAGTAATGGCGCGATAGACGTTCCGGCACTCGCCGAACTCGCCTCCCGCGCCGTCAGGGCCTCAAGCCCCGGGTGTTGGAGAGCAAGCCATGGAACGTCTGTCCGTTGTCGTCGATGCGTTGCAGCCTGCGTGTGCCCCGACACGCTTCTCCAGTGAACAACTGGCCCAGGCCCGGGCGCGGGCCGGCACTTGCGGGGAACGGGTGCTCGACGCACTCAATGTCCTTTGCGAACTGGCGCCGATGCCGTTCATTGCCAGCCTCGGCGCCACCCTGCATTACCCGGTGCTCGACACCGACACGCTGTTCCAGGCGACCCCGGTGTTCGACCGAGTCACCCTCGCACAATGCCTCAAACGTGAATTCATCCTGCTGCGGCACAACGACGAAGTCATCGGTGTGTTCGCCGACCCCTTCGACACCTCGCGCCTGGCCTGGATCGACGAATGCCTGCACGGCGCGCCGCTCTATCTGGTGCACGCCGACGACCTCAAGGCCTATCTGGCCCGCCATGAAGAAAGCTTCCACGCCGTCGAATCGCTCAACGCCCAGGCCGACGCCGGCAGCGAGGTCGACACCCTGCAAAGCCTGTCGCTGACCAGCATCAGCGAAGACTCAAGCGTGGTGGTGAAACTGGTCAACTCGACCCTCTACGACGCACTGAAAATGCACGCCAGCGACATCCACCTCGGCACCACCGGCAACGGTCTGGTGATCAAGTACCGGATCGACGGCGTGCTCAACAACATCAGCAAGATCCAGGGCAGCGAGTTCGCCGAGCAGGTGATCTCGCGGGTCAAGGTCATGGCCGAGCTGGATATCGGCGAAAAACGCGTGCCCCAGGACGGTCGCTTCAAGATCGGCATCAGTGGCCGGCAGATCGACTTCCGGGTATCGATCATGCCGAGCATCTTCGGCGAAGACGCGGTGCTGCGGGTGCTGGACAAACAGGACCTGGCCGACAAGGTTTGCGGCGTGCAGCTGCAAGCGCTGGGCTTTGAAGACGAAACCCTGCGCCAGTTGCGTCGCCTGGCTGCCGAACCCTACGGCATGGTGCTGGTGACCGGCCCCACCGGCAGCGGCAAGACCACCACGCTGTACGCGATGATCACCGAGATCAACCACGGCGTGGACAAGATCATCACCATCGAAGACCCGGTGGAATATCAGCTGCCCGGCGTGCTGCAAATTCCGGTCAACGAGAAAAAAGGCCTGACCTTCGCCCGTGGCCTGCGCTCGATCCTGCGCCACGACCCGGACAAGATCATGGTCGGCGAAATCCGCGACCCGGACACCGCACAGATCGCCGTGCAATCGGCGCTCACCGGGCACCTCGTGTTCACCACCATCCACGCCAACAACGTGTTCGACGTGATTGGCCGCTTCACCCAAATGGAAATCGACCCCTACAGCCTGGTCTCGGCGCTCAACGCGATTCTCGCCCAGCGCCTGATCCGCCTGGTGTGCAGCCACTGCAGCGCACCGGCTACTCCGAGCGACGAGGAACTGCGTGCCTCCGGCCTCGACCCGCACAGGGTCGGCCATTACCACTTCGTCCACGGCAAGGGCTGCGGCCACTGCCGGGGCAGCGGTTATCGCGGGCGTACGGCAATTGCCGAGCTGCTGCACCTGGACGACGAACTGCGGCAGATGATCGTCGAGCGCCAACCCATCACCCGGATCAAGGCCCTGGCCTGTTCTCGTGGTTTGCGTCTGTTGCGCGAATCGGCGCTGGAGCTGGTGGAGCACGGTCGGACCACGCTGGAGGAGATCAATCGTGTCACTTTTATCGCGTGATCAATTTGTCGCCGTGCTCGGCGCCAGCGGTGTCGGCCTCGGCCAGCGCCGGGGCAACGAAACCCTGTGGCTGGGCAGCGTCGGTTACATCGATGAAGGCTTCCACAGTTACGCGGTGGCGCTGGACACCCTCGACCGTCTGCTCGGCGAACACGCCCGTGCAGGCTCGGAACTGAGCGTGGTGATCTCCGGGCATTTCAGCCGTTTCTGCCTGGTGCCGTGGAGCGAGCAGATCAGCAGCCCTGAAGAACTGCGCGGCTTCGCCCAACTGTGTTTCGAAGACCTGTTCGGCGTGCCGACCCAGCCCTGGAGCCTGGTGCTATCCGCCGAGCCCGCCGGTCACGATCGGATCGCCAGCGCCTTGCCGCAGGATCTGCTGGAACGTCTGCGCTCCTTGGTCAGCGGTCGCAACCTGCGTCTGCGTTCGGTGCAACCGTACCTGATGAGCGCCTTCAACCGCTTCGACAAAAGCCTCGACGCCGGCGACTTCCTGTTCGTGGTCGCCGAGCCGCAACGCAGCGTGTTGCTGCTGGCAAGGGAAGGGCGCTGGGCATCGGTACGTTCGGTGGGCGGCAGCGACAGCGATGCGGCATTGAACGCGCTGATCGGTCGCGAACGGCAACTGCAAGCCTCTACCAGCGAACGTGCGTTCAACGTTTATCTGCACGCCCCGGCGCGCCTCGATGCGCAACCGGATGTGGCGGGGGTGCACCTGCGCACCCTCGAAGACGACTCGATGACCGTGCGTGACGCCTTGTACGTCATGTCCCGGGCGGTGGCCTGAGATGCGCGCCTTGAACCTCGATTTCCAGCCCCGTCCGCGTTCCGGCCCGTTGGGCTGGAGCCTGCTCGGCGGCGGTGTGTTCCTTGCGCTGGTGTGCTTCGGCGTCCAGCAGCACCTGGGCGATCAGGCCGAACAGCAGCAAGGTCACTTGCAGCACACCCAGCGCCAGCTCACCGGCGACAGCGGCGCCAAAACAACCTTGAGCCCGGCGGAAACCCGTGAGCAGGCGCAGAACCTCGCCGAAATGCGCAAGGTCTCGCAGCAGTTGCGCCGCCCCTGGGAACGCCTGTTCGCCATGCTCGAAGCCATGCCCCGTGATGACATCGCCTTGCTGACCCTGACCCCGGATGCGCGCAAAGGGCAGGTGCGGATCAGCGCCGAGGCGCGGGATCTGCAAGCGATGCTGGATTTCCACAAACGGCTGGAGGCCAGTGACGAGCTGTCCGACGTGTCGCTGCTGAGCCACGAAATCGTCGTCAAATCGCCGGAGCAACCGGTTCAGTTCAACCTGTCGGCAACCTGGGAGATGGGCGATGCGAATCCCTAGACTGATCGTCCACGAATACCTGCAGGGCCTCGGCGTTCCAGGCCTGGCCGGGTCGGCGCTGCTGCTGATCAGCGTCGCCTGGGCGCTCGGCGGTTTGCTGCCGGGCTGGCAGTCGCTGCAACAGCTCAGCCAGCAGACCCAGGAGGCCACCGAGTACCTGGCCAAGGTCGAGGACGGCAGCATTGCGCCGCCGGTGGTGCCGCAACGTCAGCTCGATGATTTTCGCAACAAGCTGCCGGCCCAGCCGCAAGCCACCGTCGCCATCGACCGCATCTACGCGTTGGCGGCGCAGGAACACATCACCCTGGCGCGCGGCGAATACGCCCTCGGCGTCGATCCCAAGACTCATCTGGCGCGCTACCAGATCCTGCTGCCGGTGCGCGGCAGCTACCCGCAACTGCGCCGCTTCCTGCATGCGTTGCTCGGCCAGTTGCCGGCGGTAGTAGTGGAAGACGTCGAGTTTCAACGCAAGAAGATCGCCGACACCGACCTCAACGGCCGGATCCGTATGACCCTTTACCTGTCGAGGTCGTGATGAACACCAAGCGCGTAACAGGGTGGGTGGCGTTCTTCGGCGTGGCGGCGGCGCTGGCCTGGTTGCCCGAATATTTTTCGCCGGGCGACGACGCGGACGCTCCTGACGTCGCCGTCTCGACCACGGCCAAAGCCACCGCCCGTGGCGCCTTGCCGGCCAGCAGCGCCAAGGCAGGCGCAGCCCCGATCAAGGACTTGAGCCCGGCGGGCGACCTGTTCGCCGCCAAATCCTGGAAGGCTGCGCCGACCCTGGCCAGCGTCACCGAACAACCCGTCAACCTGACCCCGGTGGTGCAAGCCCCGAGCCTGCCACCGGTGCCGTTCCAGTTCGTCGGCCGCCTGCATGACCGCAGCGACCTGCAAGTGTTTTTGCAGGTCGGCGAAAAAATCTACGTCGTGCGCAATGGGGATGTGATCGACGACACCTGGAAGATCACCGGCATTTCCGAGCTGGAACTGAGCCTGGTCTACCTGCCTCTGCATTTGTCGCAGACCTTGTCTGTGGGGAGTACGCAATGAACAGATCCCGTTTGCTGATGAGCCTTGGCCTGTGCGCCGGGCTGGCCGCGTGCAGCACCGCACAGGTCGCCAACAAGGAGGCTTCCGACCTGATCGATCAGGGCCAGTACGAGGCGGGCCTGGCCCGGATCCAGGAAGGCTTGCGGGAAAATCCTCGCGACACCGAGCTGCACCTGCTGCTCAACAGCGGCCGGGCCAAGGCGATCACCGCGTTGCTGACTTCCGGCGACACCGACCGCGCCCGCCGCGATTTCGCCAACGCACGCCTGGCCTACAGCCGGGTGCTGACCATCGAGCCGAACAACCGTCGCGCCCAGGATGCCCTGCGTCAGCTCGACTACCTGCGCAGCATGGACGAGAAACTTGAGCTGGCCCGTGGCGACCTGCGCCGGGGCGACATCTATGGTGCCGACCGCCAGGTCAAACAGATCCTCGAACTCGACCCGAAAAACGACGGCGCGCTGGAGCTGCAAGGCAACATCCGCCTGGTGCAGAGCCGCAACGTGATCCAGTACCCGCAGCTGCGCACCCGGCTCGATCGCCCGGTGACCCTGGAATTTCGCGACGCCAACCTCAAGACCATTTTCGAAGTGCTGTCGCAGGTCGCCGGGTTGAATTTCATCTTCGACAAGGACCTGCGCCCGGACATGAAAGCCACGATCTTCGTACGTGACGTGCGCATCGAAGACGCGGTGGCCTTGCTGCTGCAACAGAATCAGCTGCACCAGAAAGTGGTGAACGAAAACACCTTGCTGATCTACCCGGACTCGCCGCAGAAGCTCAAGGACTATCAAGAGCTCGTGATGCGCACCTTCTACCTGACCAGCATCGATGCCAACACCGCGCTGAACATGATCAAGACCATGCTCAAGACCCGCGACGTGTTCGTCGATGAGCGCCTGAACACCCTGACCATGCGCGACACCGAAGACGCAATCCGCATGGCCGAGAAGCTCCTGCAATCCCAGGATCAGTCAAACCCCGAAGTGGTGCTGGAAGTGGAAGTGATGGAGGTTGCCACCCAGCGCATTCTCGATCTGGGTCTGCAATGGCCGAGCACCTTCGGCGTGCTTAACAGCGACGGTTCGCCCGTCACGCTGCTGGGCCAGCTCAAGGGCATCAACTCCGACCGCATCTCGATCGGGCCATCGCCGCAGGCCAAGATCAACGCACAGGACAACGACATCAACACCCTCGCCAGCCCGGTGATTCGCGTCAGCAACCGTGAGCAGGCGCGCATTCACATCGGGCAGCGCGTGCCGATCATCAGCGCCACCTCGGTGCCGTCCACGCAAGGGCCGGTGATCACCGAAAGCGTCACGTATCTGGATGTCGGTCTGAAGCTTGAAGTGACCCCGACCGTGCACCTGAACAACGAAGTGGCGATCAAGATCGCCCTGGAAGTGAGTAACGCCACGCCGCTGGAACCGACCCGTCAGGGCACGATCCCGGTGCAGGTCGATACCCGCAACGCGCAGACCTCGCTGCGCCTGCACGACGGTGAAACGCAGATCCTTGCCGGTCTGGTACGCAACGACCATGGCGCCACTGGCAACAAGATTCCGGGCCTCGGCGACATTCCCGGTCTGGGCCGTTTGTTCGGCAGCAACAAGGACACCATCGGCAAATCAGAACTGGTGCTGTCGATCACCCCACGGATCGTGCGCAACCTGCCGTACCAGAGCCCGTCGGACATGGAGTTCCCGACCGGCACCGAAACCAGCATGCACATCCAGGCACCGGATCGCTCGCAGAACTTCGTGATGCCGGCACCTGCCGCGCAGCCTCGCGCCATCGGTGATGCCGCCGTGGCAACCACCCGTGTCACCGTCGAGAAGCCTTGATCATGAACGCCTCCCAACGCGGTTTTACCTTGATCGAAGTCGTGGTGACGCTAGCCCTGATCGGCCTGCTGGCCGGCATGGCCGCGCCGCTGACCGAGACCCTGGTACGGCGTGGCAAGGAGCAGGAACTGCGCACGGCGCTGTATCAGATTCGCGATGGCATCGACGCCTACAAGCGTGCCTTCGATGCCGGCTACATCGAGAAATCGCTGAACAGCAGCGGCTACCCGCCGAATCTTAAAGTGCTGGTCGAAGGCGTGCGCGACGTGCGCAGCGCCAAGGGTGCCAAGTTCTACTTTCTGCGCCGGATACCCCGCGATCCGCTGGTGCCGGCCAAGCGTGACGACAACGGCGGTTGGGGCCTGCGGGCCTACGACAGTTCAGCCCAGAACCCGCGCGATGGCGAAGACGTGTTCGACGTCTACTCCCACGCCAGGGGCCGTGGCCTCAACGGCATCGCTTACCGCGAGTGGTGACTCTCATGCGCCGGGAAAAGGGTTTTACCTTGCTCGAACTGATGGTGGTGATGGCGATCATCGCGACCCTGATGACCATCGCCTTGCCGCGCTATTTCAACAGCCTTGAGGCCTCGAAAGAGACCACGTTGCACCAGAGCCTGTCGGCCATGCGCGAGGCGCTGGATCATTACTACGGCGACACCGGGCGTTATCCCGATTCCATCGAGCAACTGGTCGAACAGCGTTACCTGCGCAATGCGCCACTGGACCCGATCACCGAGCGCAATGACCAGTGGGTGCTCGTCGCGCCGCCGGAAGGTGTGGCGGGCGGCGTGGCGGATATCAAGAGCGGTGCTACCGGGAGGGCGCGTGATGGCAGCCAGTATTCCGAGTGGTAAGCGCGTGGAGCAGGGTGGGTTCACCTACCTGGGCGTGCTGTTCCTGATAGTGATCATGGGCATGGGCCTGGCCAGTGCCGGTGAGTTGTGGTCGACCGTGTCGCGCCGCGACCGCGAGAAGCAACTGCTGTGGGTCGGCACTCAATATGCCCAGGCGCTGCGCAGCTACTACCGTAGTTCGCCGGGGCTGGCGCAGTACCCGAAAGAACTGGCTGACCTGCTGCAGGACGAACGTTTTCCTGAGCCACGGCATCACCTGCGCCAGCTCTATCCGGACCCGATTGGCGGCGGTGAATGGGCGCTGCAACGGGGCTTCGATGGACGCATCACTGGTCTCAACAGCCCGTCCACCGAGGTGCCGTTGAAGCAGGCGGACTTCCCGTCGCAATGGTCGGATTTCGAAGGCATGCAGCGTTATTCGGACTGGCAGTTCGTGGCTGAAAAGGCCTTCCTCGATGGCACCGGCCCTGGCAACGGGTCCCCGGTCAAAGGCCAGTCGGCCCTGCCGCAGGCATTGCAGCCATGAGCCGCCAATGGTGGTGCGCGTTGATCCTCGCGGCCGTGGCGTGCTGCGCCAGCGCCGCCGAGGAAGACGAAATGATGGGCTTCATCGTCGACGACACGATCTCGCACATCGGCCACAACTTTTACTACTCGTTCAGCGAACGCCTGCGCGACACCAGCCCGATGGATTTCAACCTGGTGGTGCGCGAGCGTCCCGACGCGCGCTGGGGCAGCCTGGTGACCGTGGAATATCAGCAACGCCTGGTGTATCGGCGCTTCCTGCCGCCGAACACCGTAGAACTGAAGGACGAGGCCTACGAGGCCGCCGACTCGGTTCGCCTGGAGGTCGTCCGGCGCAAGCTGGAAGCCCTGTTGCAGGACACCACCGACCTTGAGAAGGACGAACTATGAACACGACAACGTTCTCACGGCGCCGCGGATTCTGGATTCCGGGGTTGTTGATCGGGCTTGCCAGCGCCGCCGCCGTCCAGGCCACTGAACTGGTCTACACGCCGGTCAACCCGTCGTTCGGCGGCAACCCGCTCAACGGCACCTGGTTGCTCAACAACGCCCAGGCGCAAAACGATTTCGACGATCCAGACCTCAAGAAACGCACGACGGTGGCCGGCACTTCGGCGCTCGAACGTTTCACCAGTCAATTGCAGTCGCGGTTGCTAGGGCAACTGCTGGACAACATCTCCACCGGCAACACGGGGAGCCTGTCCACCGACGCTTTTATCGTCAACGTCGTCGACGACTCGGGGGCACTCTCGATTGAAGTGACCGACCGAGCGAGCGGCGAGGTTTCTGAAATCAAGGTGAACGGCCTCAACCCATGACGGGATGACGGTTCCGGGGAGTGCAGGACATGAAAAAAATAATAGCGCTAGGGCTGATGTTGGCAGCATTGCAAGGGTGTGGTCTGCGCGAGCCGATGTCGGCCGAGCAGGACACCGACACTCCGACCCTGACCCCCAGGGCCTCGACCTACTACGACTTGCTGAAAATGCCTCGGCCCAAGGGCCGCTTGATGGCGGTGGTGTACGGCTTCCGTGACCAGACCGGGCAGTACAAACCGACGCCGGCGAGTTCGTTTTCGACCAGCGTCACCCAGGGCGCGGCGTCGATGTTGATGGATGCCTTGCAGGCCAGCGGCTGGTTTGTGGTGCTGGAGCGGGAAGGGCTGCAGAACCTGCTGACCGAACGCAAGATCATTCGTGCCTCGCAGAAGAAGCCGAATACGCCGGTGAATATCCAGGCCGAGCTGCCGCCGTTGCAGGCGGCGAACATGATGCTCGAGGGCGGGATCATCGCTTATGACACCAATGTGCGCAGCGGTGGGGAAGGGGCGCGGTATCTGGGGATCGATCTGTCCCGGGAGTATCGGGTGGATCAGGTGACCGTGAATTTGCGCGCGGTGGATGTTCGTAGCGGGCAGGTGTTGGCGAATGTGATGACCAGCAAGACGATTTACTCGGTGGCGCGCAGTGCCGGGGTGTTCAAGTTTATCGAGTTCAAGAAGTTGCTCGAGGCGGAGGCGGGGTACACGACCAATGAACCGGCTCAGTTGTGTGTGCTGTCGGCGATCGAGGCGGCGGTGGGGCATTTGCTGGCGCAGGGGATTGAGCGGCGGTTGTGGCAGGTTGCTGGGGATAATTCTTCGCCTGCGGGGGATGAGACCTTGAATCGGTATTTGACTCAGAACAAGGTGGATCCTGAGGCGGAGTGAACTTGGCGGCCTTTGGGCCGACCAGGTTCTTTTGGGGTTGTGTGTATATCCGTTTTTTTGGGTGTTGCGACTGGCGGTTCCGCTCTTACAGCGGGTCACTTTGGCAAACGCCCCAAAGTAACCAAAGGTCTGGGCCCCGGCGTTCGGCCCCTCGCTGGGGCTCGGGGTTCCTTCGCTCCGGGATTCATCCGGGGGGCATCGCCTCCGGTTTGCTTCGCTGCACCTCCTCTCGATGTGTTCGACTTCGTCGAACGGTCGCTGCGCTCCCACCCCCGGATAAATCCCTCCACTCAGCCTTCCGATGGGGCCAGCACGTCAAGAGCGGTACTCGAGCTAACGCTCATTGTGTTGAGTGGTGAGAAGCGGAAAGCGGATTGCTTTTGCTTTGATCGTTCCCACGCTCCGCGTGGGAATGCAGCCCGGGACGCTCCGCGTTCCATTCTTGAATGTTTAAAAGTTGTGTCTGTTTTAACGATCCTTCCCACAAGGTTTTCAGGTTGTCCGTCGGAAGCGCGGGCTCTAGCCTGTTTTGGTCGCTGCCAATTCAGCGATCGGGTCTGGAAACCCGGATGTGCGAGAAAGCGAAATCGCTTTTCATAACGTATGCTTGCGCACCTTCATTGTGTGCACGCTGTTATGGCGGCTGTGCGCGGGAGACATTTATGTCTGCCGGGTCGCGTTCTCCCCGGATTTCCAGCCCGCGTACAGCTGCCACCCATTCTTCCTGGAAGTCGATTGGGCCGGCTGCAACCATCAATGAGGACGAAATAACCATGAAAAAACCAACACCCAACCCACCCGAAAACCAAGCCAGTCTCGAAACCGACCCAACCTCCCCATACACCTCCATCAACTCGAAAAAACTCCACGAAGCCGCCGAACGCGCCCTGGACCATTACCTTTGCCCCGGCGCCCACATCATGGGCAGCGTCAACGAACCCGCCCCGATGTACCTCGCCAACCCGGCCTACAACACCGAATCCCTGCTCGCCAACGCCTGCGAGTCCCTGGGCTCCGCCAGCGAAATGCTCAACAACTTCGCCGCCGCCCTCGACCCCGCCCACCGCAAGACCGCGCTGGGTATCGCGCAGATCCTCATGCTGAGTGAGCTGGCCGTGAATCAGGCCTTGGATCACGTCGAGCTGAACGATGAATAGCTCGATACAGAAACCAAGCCCCTTCGAATCAGAACATAGTCGACTTACCTCAGAGGCAATGGACGATGTGGATGCAGATCGGGTAATTGACCATCAAACAGTGCTGGATTGGGTCGGTTCTTTGATCCGTCCGGAGAGACCATTAGATACTCCCCAATAGCTTGAGAAGCTTCAGAAACAAAAAAGAACGCGACCCCAAGAACGAGGTCGCGTTCTTCACATTTAAATTGGAGTCACCATGGATCCCCTGATCTCCACAATCGTTTCAGATTTCGAAAGCGAAGAGCAGGCCGCCAGCTACGACCGCTGGTTGCGTGCCAAAGTACAGGCTTCAATCGATGACCCACGACCCAGCATTCCGAATGAGCAGGTGATGGTTGAAATGTTGGCCCTGATGGAGGAAAAACGAAGAAAACATGAGGCGGGGTAAGTGCTTTCCGGTGGCAATGCGAAAAGTAGAAAAGCGCGATGCCGATTTTGGCTACTCTAAGGCTTCCTGACGACTGACTATTTTTGAGGAGTGCATGGACCGTTCACCACCACTGGAAATCGACAGCGCAGCCTATGCAGAATTTTTGGGCCTGTGGGAAATGGGTTTTTTTGATAACCAGCGATTGGGACAAGCCCTCTACAACCATTTTCGCCTCCATCGGTTAACTGATCAGGCTTTGTTGCAGGGGCTTTACGAGGCAGACGGCAAGAAGGCTCGAGCCGCTATAAGTCGCATATTTCATCTCAGTTAACTGAGTACTGAGATAAAAAAAACCGTACCTCCACGGGAAGCACGGTTTCTTGTGTTGGGACGAGTAAGCGATCTTAATTGAGGTCGCGTCTAGGGTATTCCTGACGCGCGTGCAAGATGCTCACAATCTCAATGTGGTCCGCCACTTGATAAACGACGAGATAGTTCGGGCTTACAACAATCTCCCGAGTACCGGGAGAACGACCTTTTCGATACAGGTGTGGATGCCAGGAAAGTGAAGATGTAGTTTTTACGACGGACTTGTGAAGTGCAGTCGCCGCTACAAAATTTCGCTCGCCAATGTACTTCAGTATTTTCGAGAGTTCGACCCTAGCCTTGGGTCGCCACTTAATCTGCATCCGCGCTTTTGCGCATTGATTCCATCAAGGCGTTTATTTCCTCCATCACTTGCTCATGGGGAATACTCGGACGCGGATCATCGAGAGAGGCCTGTACTTCGGCCCGAAACCAACGGTCATAACTCGCAGCCTGTTCCTCAGGAGCAAGATCCGAAACAACCGGGCACAGTGGGTCGATCAAAGACGGGTCGATCATGGAACCTCCGGGTTTGGTGCCTGGAAGTCTATTCGGTAACGGTGTGGCTGTCGTCGCTGTCTGGATGAATTGCATGTAGGCCGAGCTCCGTGGGGATCAAGTTGTCCCGGCAAATCCTAGAGCCTGCACTTCCGACGGCCAACCGCCAGAATTCGTCAGAAAACTCCTCGAATTTCTGAAAACGTTCCGTTTTCCGTAGGACGCCACTCAAGCGTCAGCGCAAAAAAAACCGCGACCCTCAACAGGTCGCGGTTTTCCAACACCCAACACCTACTGCTGCAAAACCGTCGCCTGGTTAGCCGACCCGAACTGTTGAATATTCGCCGTCTGAGTCATCCCGCTCTGATCCACATTGGCAATGTTCCCGGTCCCGCCCTGGGTCACGTACGCCACGTTCATGGTGTCAGCTTGTTTGACCGTGATCATGTTGTCGCTGCCATACAGCTGCGCGGTGTAGGCCTGGTTGCCGGTGCCGGACTGGTCGAATTCGGTGCTGTTGCCCGAGCCGTTCGAGGTGCCTTGGGCCAGGTTGGTGGTGCCGCGTTGGTCGGAGATCAGGATGTTGTCGCTGCCGTTCTGGTCGAAGTACAGCTCGTTGTAGGAATCGGCCTGACTGACTGTGGTTTTGTTGCCGGTCCCGGTCTGGTGAGTGGTCATGACGTGGCCGACGCCGTCCTGGGTGAAGCTGGCGATGTTGCCGTTGCCGGCCTGATTGACTGTGGCGCGCTGGTTGCTGCCGAACTGGCCACCGTGTTGCGGGCCTTTCCAGTTGCTGGCGTAGACCTTGTTGTCGTTGCCCACGGAGGTGGCGTTGAGTGTGTGGCCGTCGCCGCTCTGGTAGGTGTAGTGCACGTTGCCGTTGCCGACTTGATACAGCGCCAGGGTCGAATTGACCGACTCGAACTGGTCGGCGTAGATGGCGTTGGTGTTGCCGACCTGGGTGACGGCGGCGGTGTTGTTTTCGCCGTAGCTCTGGTCGACCACGGTTTCGTTGCTGTCGCCGAACTGGTTGACGGTGGCCTGGCTGGCCAGTTGCGAGTCCTGCCAGATCTCGGTGCCGTTGAGGTTGCCGAACTGGTTGATGGTGATGTTGCCGCCGGTGCCGTTGCGCTGGTCGCCGTAGCCGTAGTTGTTTTCGCCGGCCTGGTTGATGCCGATCTGCCCGCCGTTGTGGGTGACCTGTTCGGCGGTGCCGTAGTTGGCGGTGCCGTATTGGGTGATCACCGAGCTGTTGCCGCTGCCTTCGTACAGTTGCTCGATGTTGGCTTCGTTGCTGTCGCCGAACTGGAAGGTCTTGCCTTCGCTGCCGTTTTGCGAGTCCTGGTAGACGAACGAGAAGTTGCCGGTGCCTTGCTGCTGTTGCAGGGCGGTGTTGGGTGAGCCGAAGCCCAGCGACTGGCTGGCGTGGGTGGTGTTGAAGGCGCCGGTCTGTTGCTGGGTGATGGTGCCGTTGTCTTCGTAAAGTTGTTCGGCATAGGCGGCGTTGTAGTCGCCGACCGCGTCCTGGGTGATGACGCTGCTGGCATGGTCTTGCACGGCGGCGGCGTCGTTGCCCTGGCCCAGTTGGGTCTGGGTGGCGCTGCTGAACGGGGCCTGGGTCTGCTTTACATCGGCGATGTTGGCAGTGCCGACCTGGCTCTGGGTGGACAGGCTGTCGTCGGCCATGGCCTGGGCACTGATCATGACCAGGATGGCGGCGGTGAGGGGCGTCAGTTTGAACATGATGAACTCTCCGATGATTGCAGTGCTTAGCGATATTGCTTGACCGAAACGCTCATGCCGTTGCCCGACTGGGTCACGGCGCTTTGCAGCCCCGTGCCGGCCTGCTCGATGCTGGCGTCGTTGTTGTTGCCGTTTTGCGAAATCTGCGCGCGGTTGTGGCTGCCGTTCTGGGTGATCGATGCGGCGTTGCCGGAACCGTTTTGCGTGATCAAGGCCATCAGGTCGCTGCCTTGTTGCAGGATGTACGCTTCCTGATTGCTGCCCGATTGCACGATCTTTCCAAGCAGCGACTGACCGTTCTGCGAGAGCAGGGCGAGGTTGGCCTGGCCGTTCTGGTCGATCAGGGCTTGCTGGCCCACTGGGGGCGGCAGTTCACCAAGGTCGGCGGAGGGCGCCAGGTCGTCGTTGTCCATCAGGTCGTCGGCGCGCACGCCCGCACTGCCGCACAGGGCGAGCAGGCAAAGCAGGGCGGCGGTCGGCGTGTTCATGGCGTTGTCCTGTGTGGCGTTAAGCGTCGAGCGTTGCCCCGCCAACCCGAAAGCAGGCGGGGCGCAGCCTTACAGCGTGGTCACCGAGATGGTGCGAACGGTGCCCTGGGACGAGCGAATCGTGGCGGTCGGGTTGGCCGATGGCACCACCGTCGTGTTGTTCAGCGTCAGCCGCCAGCGTCCGGTGACCGGTACCGTCGTCGTGCCGAGGGTGACCAGCCCGGTCGGGGTGGTGACCTGCACGGTGATGGTGTTGCCGGTGGTCACCGAGGAGGTGCCGGCGAAGTCCCAGTTGAAGCGGTTGCCGGAACGGGCCTGCACGGTCGAGGTGGTGATCGTGAAGGTTTCCGCTGCTGGTCGTGGCGACACTTGCACAGTGACCGTGGCCGGCGTCGACAGGGCGCCGAAGCTGTCCCGGGCGATGTAGGTGAAGGTCGTGGTGAACGCGGTGGTCACGGTGGCCGGTGGGGTGTAGGTGATCACCGTGCCGTCGGTGCTGACCGTGCCACGTCCTGCCGGCGGCTGGGTCAGGCTGGCGACGCCCAGCGGCACGTTGCCTTCCGGATCGGTGTCGTTGGCCAGGACGTTGATCGGGATCGCCACGCCCAGCGTTGCGACGCTGTCGGCAACGGCGGTCGGTGGCCGGTTCGGTGCAACGCTGATGGTCACCGTGGCCGGGTTCACCGAGGCCAGGCCTTTGCTGTCCTGAGCCTTGTAGGTGAAGGTCGTGGTCAGCGGTGCGTTGACCACGGCTGGAGGGGTGTAGACCACCGACGTGGTGCCGTTCAGGGCCACGGTGCCCTGGCCGGCTGGCGGTTGAGTCAGCGCGGTGATGGTCAGCGGTACGTTGCCGTCCGGGTCGTTGTCGTTGGCCAGCACGTTGAGGGTGATCGGCACGCCGAAGCTGGTGCTGCCGGTGTCGGCGACGGACAGCGGCGCCTGGTTTTCACCGGTGTCCGGCGCGTTGCCGACAACTACCACCGGCTCGGTGTCGCTGCCGCCGGCGGCGGATTTGACCGTGACAGTAGCCGGTGGCTGGGTCAGGTCGGCGACAGTGATTTTTTGCAGGGTGCCGGTCTTCGACAGGCGACCGTAGCCTTGGGCGACCATGTCCGGCACGGCGACTTCATCGGTCGACGTGGCTTCGATCAGCAGGCTGTGATTGGCCCAGCTGTAGCGCGCGGTCTGGATTTTCACAACGTCGGTGAGCTTGGCAGAGACCGAGGTCGGGCGCGTCGTCCCGGCCGGGTTGGTCGCGGTCACGACCACCACCGACGGCAGCGTGCCGTTACCCAGACGCTGGCCGAAGAACAGGCCGTTGTTGTCACCCAACAGGCTGGTCTGGCACGGCGTCTTCGGTGGGCCGGGCAGCAGCGCCAACGTTTCGCGGAAGCACAGGGTCGAGCTGCTGTCAGCCTTGGCGAACACTTCGGTACGCACGCCGGCCGACGTCCGGCGATAGGTGGCGCGATCAAGGGCGACCTGTGTTTGCTGACGGTTGTCGAGGACCTTGCCGGCGACGGTGAACAGGGTGGTCTGAATCGAGCCTGCGCCTGAGGGACCGTCGATCCGCACGAAGTTGGTGTTGAACGGACTGCCGGTCACCGCTTCGGTGAGGTTCGGGTCACCGACGAAGGTTTCGATGTTGCCGGTGTCCGGATTCACCTCGGTGTAGGGCCCGTTGATGCTGCGCAGGAACGGCCCGATGGCGCCGTTGAGCGCACCGCTGAAGTTACCCGGGGCGCCGATGCCGACGTCCTTGGTGATGTTGATTGCCCGCCGGCCTGGCGTGGTGACGGTGACCGTTTCGACACCGTACGGGTGGGTGATGGTGTAGGTGCCGGCCACGGGCACGTTCACCCGGATACGGATCCGCGCAAAGCTCTGCTGATCACCGTCCACCGGGTTTCCCGAGGCGAATGCCGCTTCGATCCCGGCGACGTAAGCGTCCATTCCGAAACCGGCGCCGTTGTTGGGGATGTTGGTTTCCGCCAGGAACCAGAAGGCTTCCGGCGGCCAGTTGTCGGGGAAGACCATCGGCAGCGTATCGTCGAAAATCCCCGGCTCCGGCAGCAGGGTGCACATGTACGCCGGCGGGGTGGCAGCCGGCACTCGCGAGCTGGCGGCGCGCGACTGGCACAGCTCCATCGACAGCAGGTTGTTGTCCTGGTACCACATCGGGAATTTCCCGGTGGCGAAGGTGTAGGGGCCGGGATCGACGGCGGCCAGTTGCGCGAACGCACTGCCGGTCAGCGAGATTGTCAGCCCGAGCGCGTTGAGCGCGAAGCGTGGCCACTTGTTCATGATGCCTCCTGATGCGGATCTGGGCATGTGAGCGTTCATTGCACGATGACCACTTCTTCGGTATCGCTGCCGCCGTTGGACGACGTCACCCGGACCCTGGCCGGCGGAATCGGCGAGATCCCGGTGGCCAGGGTTTTCACTGCACCGTCACCGCCGAGGGCTCCAATGGCGGCGCCGGTGCCGGAGGTGGCGGTGAGCACCGGTGGCGAAGTTTCGTCACTGGTCGAGGCCACCACGGTCAGTTGCCCGGAACTCAGGCTGTACTCGGCGCGCTGGATCACCACCAGGTCGGTCAAGGCCATGGGCAGGGTGGTCGGCGAACTGGTGGCGATAGCCAGGTGGTTGTCGGCGGTCACTTGCAAGGTGGCCGGCAGGGTTGGATTGACCTGCGATTGCGCGTACCAGCTGCCGGTGCTGTCGGCCTCCTTGAGGTTGAGCACCGGTGTGCTGCTGGTGACCGCGACGGTGGCCGGGGCGGGCGGGGCTTTGACGAACACGTCTTGTTGGGCCACCGGGGCGCTGTCGCCGGGTTTGCGCGAATAGGTACTGCGCTCGGTGATCAACGGCGTGGGTCGAACCACCGTCGACAACTTGCCGGAAACCGCAAACACCGTGGTACGCAGGTCGATCCCGCCGGGGCCTTCGATGCGCAGGTAGTTGGTGTTGAACGGGCTGCCGGTCACCGCTTCTTCAAGGTTCGGGTCGCCGACGAACTGTTCGGCGCCGCCGCTCACCGGATTGGTTTCGGTGTAGGGCCCGTTGACGCTGCGCAGGAACGGCCCGACGTCCCCCTTGAGCGCGCCGTCGTAGGTTTTCGGGCTGCCGATGCCGATGTCGCGGGTCATGTTGATCGCGCGACGACCGGGGGTGTCGACGTTGAATACTTCGACGCCATATGGGTGAGTGATCACATAAGTACCGGCGGTGGGCACATCGACCCGGATGCGGATGCGGGCGAAGCTGATCTGGTCGCCTTCCACCGGATCGCCACCACTGAACGCCGCTTCCACGGCCGAGCCGTAGGACAGATTGATGCCCCGGGCTGCATCGACCACGGTGCCGTCGGCGGTGAACCAGAACGCTTCGTCGGGAAAATTGCCCGGGAAGACAATCGGCTGGGTGTCGTCGAACACGCCGGGCGCAGGGATCAGCGAGCACATGTACGAAGGCGCGCCGGGCGTGCTCGGCACCCGCGAACTGAGCGCTTTGGACAGGCACAGGTCCAGGGTGCGTCCGTGGGTGTCCTGATACCAGCTGGCAAATCCGCCGGTCGCCGGGGCATAGGGTCCGGGATCGACGGCGAACAGAGCGGCCTGGGCCATGCCCTGGGCCAGGGCGCTCACGACCAGGACGGTCGCGGTTTTGGACAGTAAAGGGTGCATGAGTTAATCCCTCTATCGAAGTGCCTGCCCCTTGGGGGTGGGTCAGTTGCAGAGGGGCTTTACAACTTCCATACCAACGGCCGGGCAACGGGCCGCAAAGGCCCGTGGTGCAAAGGTTGGCGAGAGAAGGTGGGGATTTTTTGCAGCGCTGCCATCGGGCGACAGTCCCCAGCATTGGGGATTGTGGGGATCCATCGGCAAAGCGGATTTGCGGATTTGCGGATTTGCGGATTTGTGATCGTGGGGCCGTTCACCCCCCGCATCCGGGCAATCACCCAACCGTGGGCTATAACCCTATAGGGACGTATCGGGAAGTCGCCGCCATGAACATGCAGTCAAAATCGCTACCGGTCGAGGAGAGCAGCCTGCGGCTGGGCTCGCGCAAGCAGCCGTTCAATCTGCTGCGCTGGTTTTCGTTGATCAGCATGGCGGTGATCGGTACGGTAGCCGTGGCGCTTGGCACGGTGTCGACGCGTTTCGTGATCGAAGAAAGTGTGCAGCGTGATGCCTTGCTGACGGCGCAGTTCATTCAGGCCATCGCTTCGGCTGAGGTTCGCCACGTTTCGATTCCCAATATCCGCACCATGGGCGACTTGCTGGACCCGCGCCAGGACCGGGACTTTCCCGACGTCGACCCGGCGGCCCGGGCCAGCGCCCGGGGCGAATTTCTCGATCACATCGAGCATCTGCCGGACGTGATCCTCGCCAACGTTTACGCACCGGATCGACTGGTGATCTGGTCGACCAACCCCGCACTGGTCAACACCCGTATCCATGCCGACGAAGACCTCGATCGCGCGTTCAACGAGAAAATTCCGGTGTCGGCCAGTTATCACAACGTCGACAAGGGCCGTGAAGAGCAGAAATTCGTGGTGCCGCCGGATTACATCTTCATCGAGAACTACATTCCGCTGTTCGACGCCGACGGCAAGAACGTCACCGCGATGGTCGAGATCTACAAGGAACCCAAGGACCTGATCGCCCGCATGGAGCGCGGTCTGACGCTGATCTGGCTGGCTACCGCGCTGGGCGGCGGGCTGATTTATCTGGGGCTGTACTGGATCGTGAGGCGGGCGGCGATCCTGCTGGCGGTGCAGCAGAAGCAACTGATTGCCAATGAAACCTTTGTCGCACTGGGCGAGATGTCCTCGGCGGTGGCGCACAGCCTGCGCAACCCGCTGGCGACCATCCGTTCCAGCGCCGAGCTGGCCCTGGAATTCGACGCGGGGCCGGCGCAGAAGAACATCAAGGACATCATCGGTCAGGTCGATCGCATGTCGAAGTGGGTGCGCGAACTGCTGCAGTCGCTGCGACCGCTCAACGACGAACCGGAGCCAGTGAACCTGGTGGCGGCGTTGCACGAAAGTCTGGTGGCGTTCGAACAACAGATCGCCAAAAACGCGGTGCACGTGGTGTTTCACCCGCAGCAGACGCCGATGGTGCTGAGCCAGCCGGTGCAGCTCACGCAGATCCTCAACAGCCTGCTGGCCAACGCACTGGAGGCCATGGACAAGGGCGGCACGTTGACCATTACCCTCGAACCCACAAACAACGGCGGCGTCAGCGTCATGCTCAGTGACACCGGCAAAGGCATGAACGAAGAACAGCGCAGCATGGCGTTCCGGCCGTTTTTCACCACCAAGCAGGGCGGCCTCGGCGTAGGGCTGGTGCTGGTCAAACGGATCATGGAACGTTTCGGCGGCGGGGTGACCCTGGACAGCCGCGAAGGCGAGGGCACCACCGTTCGTCTGGCGTTTCAGCTCATCCAGTAAATGGGGTGAACTTTTCCCCAGGAGCGGGTGTCAGGCCCCGGTCACCGGGGAGTGGGGAATCCAATAGCGCCTGTAACAGCTTGTTTCAACGGGGATTAATACTTTGGCGAGCTAATTGCAAAACACCATCACCCCTTCCTTAGATGAGGCGGCTGGTGATGGACAGAACAACGCGTGACCCCAAAAAGCTGTTTCTGCTGACGCCGTTGAGCGTCTTTCTGATGTTGGCTCTGGGCAATATGGCCGGGGTCCGAGCGAGCCCGATCGACGACGAAAACCAGCCGGAAGCCTCCGACCCGTCCGCGTATTACGACGAGCCGGCGGATGAACCGGCGGCCCTCAACGCCATCCTGACCATGCCCGAGGCCAACGAAGATTCCTTCGATCTGCCCGACGGGGTGAAAGGCACGCGCAACACCACGCGTTCGGAAAACATCCTGCCACCCACCGTGCAGACCAGTTTCAACTACCCCACCAACGGCAAGCCGAGCCCGCTGTTTGGCGCTCAGCCGTTCACCCAGCAAATCGTCCTGTTCGAAGAGTTCGGCCCGGAAAAACTCGACCCGACCACTCCGGCTGCGCCGCTGGGTTTTCCGCCTGCGGCCATCGGTCCGGCTCCGGCCCAGGACCCGAGCAGTGTCGCCCGCAGCGCACCACCCGGCACCGCGCTGGATGCGTTCCTGCGCCAACCGGGCCTGACACCGTTCCCGAGTCAGTTCTCCAACGTCGTCGACCGCAACCCGTGGCAGTCGCAGATCGAGCTGTTCCTCAACCGCCACATCGGTTCGTCCGCCGAAGGCCGGCCGCCGGGAAAAGGCTGGGCGCACCAGCGCTGGAACGAGTTTTACCCGCAAGTCGCCTACAAGACCGTGCAGACCGGTGCGCGTGTGAACGGCGGCCTGCGTGACAGCCGGCAGATGCACGGTTATGCCGTCGGCGAATTCGGCCCCGGCGGTCTGTACCACAACGTCGCCGGCGTGCCGGCGACGGATGGCACCGCCAAGGGTGTCGATGCACGTTTCCACCCGGCGATGCCGGTGCAGAACCACAACTCGGTGTGGACCTTCGACGGCACGCTGCCGCCGAAACTGCTGATGGTGCGCTACGGCCAACCGGTGATGATGCGTCACTACAACGGCCTGCCGATCGATCCGTCGGCCAACCGTGGTTTCGGTCTGCACACCATCACCACCCACGAACACAACGGCCACGCACCGGCGGAAAGCGACGGCTATGCCAACGCGTTTTTCTTCCCCGGCCAGTACTACGACTATCGCTGGCCGATCCAGCTCGCCGGTTACGACAGCATCAACACCAAGGCTGAAGATCCGCGCGCAGCGTTCCCGTGCGCGCCGGGGGAAACCCTGTGGGTCAACGACCTGCAGCCTGCGAAGAAGACCTGCGACCACGGCACCATCAAGATCCGTGGCGACTGGCGCGAAACCATGAGCACCCACTGGTTCCACGACCACATGCTCGATTTCACCGCGCAGAACGTCTACAAGGGCAACGCGGCGATGATGAACTACTACAGCGCCCTGGATCGCGGCAACGAATCGGTGAACGACGGGGTCAACCTGCGTTTCCCCAGCGGCAGCGCCTTGCCGTGGGGTAACCGCGACTATGACGTCAACCTGGTGTTCGCCGACAAGGCCTGGGATCAGGAAGGCCAGTTGTGGTTCAACCCGTTCAACACCGACGGCTTCATCGGCGATCAGGTGCTGGTCAACTGGCAGTGGAAACCGACCCTCGACGTGCGCGCCCGCAGTTATCGGTTCCGCATCCTCAACGGTTCGGTCTCGCGCTACTTCAAACTCGCTCTGGTGCGGGAAATCAAAGGCACCGGCGGTGAATTCCAGGGGCCGAAGAACTCCGGCGTTTCCTACAGCCGCGTGCCGTTCCACATGATTGCCAACGACGGCAACATCATGGAGCACAGCGTGCCGTTCGACGGCTCGATGGATCTGGATGCCGACGGTGACAAACAGAACCACAACGCGATCCTGCCGACCCAGGGCATCGCCGAGCGGTTCGACATCATCGTCAACTTCTCGAAAAACGGCATCAAGCCCGGCGACAAGCTGTTCTTCGTCAACCTCCAGGCCCAGGACGACGGCAAAGGCCCGAAAGAGACGATCTCGTTGTCCGACGTGCTCTCCGAGAAGTACTTGGCGGTGATCAAGCAGACCAGCAAAGGCCCGCAATGGGACAAGGGCGATCCGGCGGTGGGCAAGGTCTTGCAGCTCAACGTCAAGCCTTTTACCGGCCAGGACCTGGCCATGGACCCGGCAGCCTACGAACCGGCCAAACCGGGCAAGGCTGAAGGCATGGTGATGATCCCGTTGAAGATCCACCGCGACAACGCCGCCGACAAGGCGCTGTTGGCCAACGCCCGTCACCGGACTTTCACATTCGGCCGCAGCGACGGCACCGATGAAGCACCGTGGACGGTCAAGACCGATGGCGGCTTCGGCTTCCACATGGACCCGCGCCGGTTGAACGCGTCAACCAAACTGGCCAGCGGCCCGACCGATGCCGGCACCGCCGGGTTCGGCACCCTGGAAGTGTGGAACATCAAACTTGGCGGCAAGGGCTGGAGCCATCCGGTGCACGTGCACTTCGAGGAAGGGATCATCCTCAGCCGTGGCGGCAAGGCCCCGCCTGAATGGGAAAAATGGGCACGCAAGGATGTCTATCGCATCGGCTCCGAAGCCGACGGGCTGGACAGCGTGGAAATGGCGATCAACTTCCGCGAGTTTGCCGGGACCTACATGGAGCACTGTCACAACACCCAGCATGAGGACAACTCGATGCTGCTGCGTTGGGACCTCGAGAAACCCGGGCAACTGCAGTTGATGCCGACACCGCTGCCGAGCTGGGATGGCGTGCGCTACGTCAACTCCGCCGCGCTGCCGACCTTCCGCACTGGCGATGGCTTCGGCCCGCAAGTGACCGTGAAGAAATGAGCAGGGAGGGAGCCGACATGACCCGACCAACGCCGCGCTCCCGCGCCCTGGGCATGCACTTGATCCTGGTGCTGGTCACCTGCCTGCTGGGCAGTCAGGTGCTCATCGCCCATCAAGCGCTGCCCGAAGGCGCCAGCGAATCCGCCACCCCGTGGGGTGGCGAGTATTTCCCCAACACCCTGCTGACCGATCAGGACGGCAAGCAGGTGCGCTTTTTCGATGACCTGATCAAGGACAAGGTGGTGGTGATCAACTTCATCTTCACCTCCTGCAGCGACTCCTGCCCACTGGAAACCGCACGCCTGCGCCAGGTGCAGAAACTGCTGGGGGACCGGGTCGGCCAGGACATCTTTTTCTACTCGATCAGCATCGATCCGCTGAGCGACACACCCGAGGTCCTCAAGGCCTATTCACAACGCTTCAAGGTCGGCCCCGGCTGGAAATTCCTCACCGGCGAATTCGAAGACGTCACCGACCTGCGCAAGAAACTCGGGCTGTTCATCGAGGGCGTCGACAACGGCCGCACCAAGGATCACAACCTGAGCCTGATCGTCGGTAACCAGAGCACCGGGCGCTGGATGAAGGCCTCGCCGTTCGAGAACCCGTGGATCCTCGCCGATCAACTGGCCAACACCCTGCAGAACTGGAAGCAGCCGAGTATCGAAGAAAGCTACGCCAATGCGCCGGAAATTCGCCCGCCGAGCAACGGTGAAGAACTGTTCCGCACCCGTTGCGCCTCCTGCCACAGCCTCGGCCCGCAGGACGGTGAAGGCATCGGCATGCGCAACATCGGCCCGGACCTGATCGGCGTGACCCGCCAGCGTGACCCGGCCTGGCTCAACCGCTGGATCCGTGAGCCGGATCGGGTACTGGCAGAAAAAGACCCGATCGCACTGCAACTGTTCGAACGATACGAGCGGATCCCGATGCCCAACCTGCGCCTCGACGAACAGTCGGCGCAGTCGATCATCGACTTTCTGCGCGATGAAACCGAGCGCCAGCACCCGACCGCGCAGCCCTTGGCTGACGGGGTGTTGACGCCAACCCGTGCGGCCGCGAGCAGCGAAACGGTGAGCCGTATGCGCTAGCGACCAAATAGCGACTTTGAGTCCTGTATTGCGGTGATAGCCACCTACACTCACTCGTGAGGTGGCTGTAACCGGTTCGATACAAAAAAAACGCCAGGGCACCCCCATGCAACGACTGGAAGAACAACAAACACCGGCGCCAAACGTCGCGGCGGCCGCCATCAAGGGTTGGGGCGCGCAGTTCAATCTGCTGCGCTGGTTCTCGCTGGCCAGTTTTTTCATCATTGCCGCCGTGGCGCTGGGGCTGGGTTATATCTCCACGCGCTTCGTGGTCACTGAAAGCGTCGAGCGCGATGCGCTGCTCACTGCGCAATTCGTCCAGGCCATCGGCGATGCGGAAATGCGCCATGCCGGCATCACGCCGCTGCGCACCATGGGTGAAATGCTCGACCCGCGTCAGGACGAAAACTTTCCCGATGTCGATCCGATGGCCCACGGCGCGGCCCGGGCCGAGTTTCTCGATCACGTCGAACACCTGCCGGATGTGCTGCTGGCGACGGTCTATGCCCTGGATCGCTCGGTGATCTGGTCGACCAACCCGGAACTCATTGGCGTCAAGTTCGAGGACGATGACGAACTGGACGAATCGTTCGAAATGAAAGTGCCGGTGTCTTCCAGCTATCACAAGATCGACGACGAGAAACCCGAGCAGAAACTCTCCCGTGAACCCAAATACCTGTTCATCGAGAACTACATCCCGATGTTCAACGCCGATAAAAGCAAAGTCATCGCCATGGTCGAGATCTACAAGGAGCCGGCGGATCTGGTAGATCGTATCGACCGCGGGTTTGCCTCGATCTGGGCGGCGACGATTCTCGGCGGGGCGGCGATTTACCTGGGCCTGTTCTGGATCGTGCGGCGAGCCTCGACCCTGCTGCACAGCCAGCAACAGCAACTGATCAGCAACGAAACCTTTGTCGCCCTGGGCGAGATGTCCTCGGCGGTGGCCCACAGCCTGCGCAATCCGCTGGCAACCATTCGCTCCAGTGCCGAACTGGCTCAGGAAGTGGCCAGCCAGAGCGCCCAGCGCAACATCGGCGACATCATCAGTCAGGTGGACCGCATGTCGCGCTGGGTCCGGGAGTTGCTGGTTTCACTGCGGCCGATGAGTGACGACGGCGAGGCGCTGGAACTGCGCGCCGCCGTGGAAGATTCCCTCGGAGCGTTCGAGGCGCTGATACGGCGCAACGGTGTCGAGGTGCGATTCAACCTGCAGGACTGCCCGCCGGTGGTCAGCCACAAGGTGCTGCTGACGCAGATTCTCAATAGCCTGTTTGCCAACGCACTGGAAGCCATGCCGAAGGGCGGCGTGCTGAGTGTCGAGATTGATGCCCCCCACGCCGGCCAGGTCTGCATGACGGTGGGTGACACCGGCAAAGGCATGAACGCGCAGCAACAACAATTGGTGTTCAAACCCTTTTTCACCACCAAGCAGGGCGGCCTCGGGGTTGGCCTGGCACTGGTCAAAAGAATCATGGAGCGTTTTCAGGGTTCGGTCGTGCTGACCAGCCGCGAGCAGGAAGGAACCCGCGTCAGTCTCAACTTTAAAGTGGCATCGGGAGGGGAATATGGAACACAGCATTCTGCTGGTCGAGGATGACGAACTGTTGGCCGACAATATTCAGACCTACCTGGAGCGCAAAGACTTCGAGGTGACGGTTTGCCACTCGGCTGAAGACGCGCTGGGGCAACTGGAAAGCTTCATGCCGGACATCGTGCTGACCGACAACTCGCTGCCGGGCATGAGCGGTCACGACCTGATCCAGAAGCTGCGCATCAGCGCGCCGGATCTGAAAGTGATCATGATGACCGGTTACGGCAACGTCGAAGACGCGGTGGTCGCGATGAAGGAGGGCGCCTTTCATTACGTCACCAAACCGGTCGCGCTGCCGGAACTCAAACTGTTGCTGGACAAGGCCCTGGCCACCGAACGCATGGAGCGCACGCTGTCGTTCTATCAGGAGCGCGAGGCGCAAAAGTCCGGGGTGCAGGCGCTGATCGGCGAGTCAGAGCCGATGCTGCATCTGAAGAACACCATCGGCCAGTTGCTCGAAGCCGAACGGCGCATGACCGGTGGTGACCTGCCGCCGGTGCTGGTGGAAGGCGAGACCGGCACCGGCAAGGAGCTGGTGGCCCGTGCGCTGCATTTCGATGGCGTACGCAGCAAAGGCCCGTTCATTGAATTCAACTGCGCTTCGATCCCCGCCAACCTGGTGGAATCGGAGCTGTTCGGTCATGAGAAAGGTGCGTTCACCGATGCCAAGGACCGCCGCGTCGGGCTGGTGGAAGCGGCGGACGGCGGCACGCTGTTCCTCGATGAAATCGGCGAGATGGATCTGGTGCTGCAGGCCAAACTGCTCAAGCTGCTGGAAGACCGCACCATTCGCCGGGTCGGCTCGGTGAAGGAGCGCAAGGTCAATCTGCGGGTGATCAGCGCCACCAACTGCAACCTCGAACAAATGGTCCAGCAGGGCAAGTTCCGCCGCGACCTGTTCTTCCGCCTGCGGATCATCTCGATCAAGGTGCCGCGCCTGTATGCCCGGGGCGACGACGCGCTGCTGCTGGCCCGGCATTTTCTCGCCAGCCACGGCAAGCGCTACGGCAAGCCGAACCTGCATTTCAGCCAGCAAGCCGAAGAGTTGCTGCTCAATTACACCTGGCCGGGCAACGTGCGCGAACTGCGCAACATGCTTGAGCAGACCGTGCTGCTGGCACCGAGCGACACCATCGCCGCGCACCAGTTGAACGTGTGCATGAGCCTGGTGGACGAACCGTCGCTGCATCAACATCACGAGGTGCCGCACTTCGAGCCGCGTCCGGCGAGCAACACCGAGTCGATGAACCTGCCGGAAGTCGAGCGCGACATGGTGCGCAAGATGCTCGACAAGACCGACTGGAACGTCACCAAGTCCGCCCGCTTGCTGGGCCTGAGCCGCGACATGCTGCGCTATCGCATCGAGAAACTCGGTCTGGCGCGCCCGGACAAGCGTCAGTGGTAAACCGCACTGGTTCGTGGGTTCGGCGGGCTCAGGCACTCCAGCAGGCACGTCGGGTCCAGCACCTCGTCATTGACGTAGATGCCGCGCTCGGCATCGTAGGTGCGGATAAACACCCGCACCGTCGCATCGGCCACGGTCGGCAGCTGTGAGTCATGGAACACGTGGTGATCCGGGATGACGATAAAATCCTGAGGCGGCGTGTCATCGAACGCTCGCGGTGGTTGTGCATTCAGCGCCGGCGGAGCAGGGTGGGCAAAGGGCTGGTCGGCCCCGTAGTAATTGAAGTTGCTGTCGAGGGCTTGCGCCTGGGTGGCGGCGAGCAGACAGACGGATAACAGCAGCCGGTTGAGCGTTTGCATGGCGGCACCTGTGGAAGCGGTTTTCCCCAAGGCTATTAACTATAGCCGCCCGTTGGCTTACAAGTTCGCAACAACCTGGATCATCGCGCTCAACTAGACTCGGGCCGCTCAATCAAGAGCATCGTGCGGAGTGCGCCATGGAAGTGCCAAACAACAAGAACGCCATCGAAAGCAATCGTCAGGCGTGGAACGATTCGGCCCGTCACCATCAGGAATCGCCCGAGTGGAAGGCCTTGCTGAGCGAGGTCACCCAGACCGGTTTCTCCTGCCTCGACGAAACCCTGCGCGGGTTGCTGGAGCAGGTTGGCGTCGACGGAAAAGACGTCGTGCAACTGTGCTGCAACAACGGCCGCGAGAGCCTCTCGCTGTTCGCGCTGGGGGCGCGCAGTGTCGTCGGGGTCGATCAGTCGGCGGCATTTCTTGAACAGGCCCGTGTGCTGAACAGCCGTTCGCCGCACACGGCCGAATTCATCGAAGCCGATATTCACCACCTTCCCGAATCACTGCGTGGTCGCTTCGACGTGGCGCTGATCACCATCGGCGTCCTCAACTGGATGCCTGACATCGGCGAATTCTTCCGCCATGTCGCCTCGACCCTGAAACCGGGCGGGAAACTGGTGATCTACGAGACCCACCCGTTCCTGGAAATGGTCGATCCCGACGCCGAAGATCCGTTTCGCCTCGCGACCTCGTACTTTCGCCAGGAGCCGTTCGTGCAGCAGGAACCGATCGTCTACGTCGGCAAGGTCGAGCAACAGGTCGCGCCGTCGTACTGGTTCGTGCACAACCTCGGCGCCATCTTCACCGCCGCCCTCGACGCCGGGCTGAACATCGCGCACTTCAAGGAATACCCGCATTCGAACCGGGAAGAGGCGTATGACCAGTACCTGAACCGCGAGGCGCAGATGCCGATGTGTTTTACGTGGGTGGGGGTGAAAAACTGAAGTCCGAATTGAGCGTCACGAAGGCGGCCGAATGGCCGCCTTCTTCATTTCAGGCCTGCGCAGCCGCCGTCACCACCGGCCGCCCCGGTTTGCGCAACGGTTCCAGTCTCGAACCCTCATAACGCGTCTCGCGGAAGAACCGCCACTTTCCAAACAATCCATAGACGTGGGTGACGCGGCCCTGTTCGTGATAGCCCATACGGATGTGCAGCTTCAGCGCCGGGATGTTGTGGGTTTCGCAGACGTCCACCACCTTGTGGCAACCCTGGGCGGCCATGGCTTGCCAGAGGGTGACTTGTACGTCCACCGACAGGCTGCTGCCAAAATAGGCGCGGGTCATTTCGCCGCCGAATTCGAAGAACTCGCCGGGCTGGACCGGGAAGTTGCAGCCGTAATAGTGACGGTCGTGATAATCCCGGATGCTGCCCCAGATGAAGGCCACGGCGTGGCCGTCGGCGTCCAGGTACATGTGCCCGGTGTGGCCTTCGCTGGCGAGTTCGGCCATGGTCTGCACACGGTCACCGAAATGTTTGCCGAACGCGCCGGCATTCTGTGGCGTGATGTCGACTTTGCGCAGGCCTTCGTAAGGGCGCAGCTTGTGTGGCGGCACCGGGCTGATCAGGTCGCGCTCCATCCACAGCAGTTCCCAGTGGAAGAACACGTAGCGTTTCCACAAGGTGGAAAACGTGCGGCCCAGGCCTTTTTGCTTGATGCGTTCGCGCAGCTTTTCGATGACGCTCATGATGCCCTCCGTGGCCGAAGCCCGGGTGTTTTTGTAGTTGGCTTTTGTGGGTATAGATCAAGCTGGCAAGTACATTTCAAAGTGCCATCTTCGAAAGTGTTGCCAGTTGTGTAACTCAGTCGAGTGCCGCGGCACCGCGTAGAAAATCCTTGTTCAAGTCGGCGTAGGAAACCCGTGGAACCCCCGGCAGCCGGCGCTCTAGCACGCGACTCAGGGACTCTCCGGGTTGTAGATAAGCATCACCGAAATCGGCCCCGAGCTGATTCGGGTGGGCGACGATTTCCAGCACACCGTCGGTCGGCGCAGGCTCGTTGCGCAGGTCCACCGGGGTGCACACATAGTCCGCCGTCGCACCGGCCAACCCTTGCAGACGACGGTTGAGCAAACCCTTGAACAGGCGCTTCGGCAGGCTGAGGTTCTGTCCCAGGTTGCGCGCCAGTCGCACCGGTACACCCTGGTGTGCGGCGAAGCGCGCGACGATCTCGCCGATCGGCCAGATGTTGTGCACGTGCTGATGTGAATCGATATGGCTCGGGCGCACGCCGTGATCGACACAACGTTGCCACTGCGCCTGCAATTCTTCCTGCACCGCTTCACGATCTTCACGACCCAGCCACAGACTGTGCCGCGCAAGGCTCAGATCGAAAACCCCGTGGCTGTCGCAGAAGGTGGGACGGGCGAGAATCCTCTGGCTCAATGGCCGGCCATACGTCAGGTTGAAGTGCAGGCCGACCCGACCTTCCAGCATGTGATGACGAGCCATCGCACAGGCGGCTTCGAAGGCCGGCATGTTGGCCATGGCCGTGGCGGAACTGATGACCCCGGCCTGGAACGCACTGAAGATCACCGCGTTTTCGTTCGGGCTCAGGCCGAAATCGTCAGCGTTGACTATGACTTGGCGAGGCATGTTCGCCCTCCGTGGTGGGGTGGGTTGCCGGTTTCACAAGAGCTGCGGGTTTGGTGGTTGCCTGTCTGGCCCGCCACTGTTGCAGCTTCGGCTTGAGTCGCTGCCAGAGCCGTAATCCCAGCCCCAGCAAAACACCGCTCGGCCGCCAGGAGTAGAAGCTCCAGCGCCAGTGCTCCAGTTGTCCGGTCATGCGTTCGTGCAATTGATGGCTGGAGTTTTCCAGGCTGACCCGCGAGGCATCGATCCAGCTCCAATGGTCATCCAGCCCCCAGCGTATCCATTCCTCCAGCAACACCCGACCGCTGCCCAGGTCGGCGTATTGCGGCAGGAAGGCGAGGTTGTAATCGTAAAGCCGACCCTGTTCGAGCAGACCGAGCCGGTAGCTGATGCAGCGGCCGTCCAGCTCCAGCGTGACGACGCGCACCAGACCCTGGGCGGCGAGGGCAGTGAAAGCGTTTTCGATGCAGCGTCGGCTGCGTTCGGTGGCGAAGATGCCGACGCCTTCGTCGCCTTTCCAGCTGACCGCTTCGACTTCGCGGATGGCTTGCAACAGCGGGCCCATGGTCAGGGCATCGGGCGTGATTCGCCGCACCACCGCGCCACAGGCGGCAATCCGTTTGCGCGCGCGGCGCAGCTTGTAGCGCGGATCGCCGGAGACTTCCTGATGATCGGCGTCGCTGATCAGGTGCACCGGCACCCGACAGCTCAGGCGTCGTTCGGCGTTGGAGCTGCGGGCCATCCATTGCGTGAGGACACTTTCCTCGCCCGCAGGCTCCGACAGTTCGTTGAGTTGCAGCAAGGCGTGGGGCATGTGCTGGCGAATCAACAGCAGCGCCTGGCGCATGTCCTCGGCCGTCAACACAGACAGCAGCGCGAGACGATCCGCCAGCGGATAACCGAGGTGATGCACCACGGCAAACGGTATCCCGCCAAAGCGTTCACGGCCGGCCACCAGCGGCAGGCACAGGCGCAATTCGTCCGCTTCCCAGCCCAGCAGAATGTGCAGATGCTCGTTCGTGTCGAGTGTCTGCTCTGCCGCGATCAACCAGCCGAGGCTGTTGAACGGCGTGTGATCCGTCACCCGCAGGCGCAGCGCTTCATAAGCCGCTGCCGGGAAGTCAGGGGCGCACAACGAGGTGCGCCATTCGAATCGCGCCATAGGCTCAGGTCGCCGTTGCTGTGACGGAGGGACGGGACGGTTTGCGCAACGCATCCAGACGCGAGCCGCTGTAGCGGGTTTCGCGGTAGAAGCGCCAGCGGGCGAACAGGGTGTACACGTTCATGATCCGTCCCTGCTCGGTGTAGCCCATGCGCAGGTGCAGCTTGAGCGCCGGGATGTTGTGGAATTCGCAGACATCCACGACCTTGTCGCAGCCCTGGGCGGCCATGGCTTTCCACAGTTCCAGTTGCAGGTCCACCGACAGTTCGGTGCCCCAATAGGAACGGGTCAGCTCACCGCCGAACTCGAAGAACTCACCGGGTTTCACCGGGAACATGCAGCCGTAATAGTGACGGTCGAAATAGTCCCGGGCGCTGCCCCAGATGAAGGCCACTGCATCGCCGTGATCGTCGAGGTGCATGTGCCCGGTGTGACCTTCGTTGGCCAGCTCCGCCATGGTGCCGACGCGGTCACCGAAATAGCGGGCGAAGGCGCTGGCGTTGTCCGGGGTGATCTTCACCACCCGCAGCGGCGGATACGGTTTGAGGCTGTGGGGCGGCACCGGGCTGACGAGGTCGCGCTCCATCCACAGCAGTTCCTGATGGGAAAATACGTAGTGTTTCCACACCTTGGCCAGCGTGGCACGCAGGCCTTTTTGTTTGATGTGTTCGCTGATTTTTGTCACAACGTTCATGGTCGTTACTCCTGATGACGTGGCATCGCGCGGAAAGTGGCCTGCGCGGCAGGACATCAACGGGCGGTTCATCAAGTGCGCCAGCTCAGGGAAAACAGGGTCTGCCCCGGCAACTCGAAGCGCACGCGCCCGTCCTGACAACGGTACGGCGCGTCGCGGCTGCGGTTGTCGGCGCCGAAGTAGCGCAGGGCGCCGTTGTTCAACGGGCACTTGGCCCCCGCCAGATCAACACGCTGCAACCGCGTGCCCTTGTTCACACCCAGCAAGCCGCGCTGATCGTCGCCGGCCATGGCCAGCACATCGACTTCGAAGGCATCGTTTTCCAGCCACAGCACCTTGTGCAGCCAGTGTTGCTGGATGAACTGCTGGGCCAGGCCCACGGGTTTGAGTTCGAAGTGCTGTTCATCCGCCGAGACGCGCAACATGCCTTTCGGATATTCCGGCTCATCGGCGGCCTGGAACCAGTTGAGCATGGTCAGCAAGCCGTCCTGGGAGGCGTTGATCACCACCGAGGCCCACCACAGCGAGGTGTAATGGGTTTCCTGATCGTAGGGGCTCAGGCTCGATCCGCTGGACAGATTGGTCTGATCCAGCAGCAAGACCTTGCGCGGCTGGCCCTTGGCATCGAGGCCCACCAGATCGGCGGCGCGGCGCACGCTGTCGCGGTACACGCGGGTGGCGAGCAGGTCGCGGATCATCCATTCATGCCAGGCCAGTGCATCGACCTGATCGGCAGATTCGCCCAGCAGGCGCCGGGCCCAGTCGATGCCGCGTTTGTTCGCGGCGTTGTCGGCGAACGGGCCGTTCACCAGCCGCGAACTGGCCGGCATCGCGATGCGCACACCGGCCCGGGCGTTGGCCGGATCGCTGCGCACCTGGCGGGCCATGCTGGTGAAGATCGAACGGTACTGCTCGTAGCTCGAATAATTGAGGTTGGGCTCGTCGGCAAAGCCGATGTAGTGCGTGCCTTTGCCGCCAAGCAACCGAGTGCTCGCCAGCCAGGCGTCGAGGCCGCCGTTGCTTTGCACGTCGGCGCGCAGGTCGGCCTGACGCTGGCTGCCGGCGAGCAAAGTGATGTCCTGACGAATGCCGAAACGGTCCTGATAGACCTGGCGAAACGCATCTTCGAACTGCGGCTTCTTCGCCGTCACGTCGACGAAGCTGTAGTAACTGGCGGCCGTCGGTTTCAGCGCATCGAGGGCGGCATGGCTGGCGGGCGGCGGCATCACGTAGGGCAGGGCGATGCCCAGGTCCGGCGTGCGGCCGAGGACTTTGTCGTGCAGGGTCAGGCGGGTCTGGCCGTCGTCCTCGCGCAGCGGTTTGAGCTGCTGCGGGTTCTGTGCGAACAGATTGGCCGTGCCGTCGAGCCAGAACGCCGCTTTACCGCTGCCTTGCAGACGCAGGCGCCAGACTTGCTCACGGTCACTGACCGGCAGCGCGACCTGATCGAATTGCCAATAGGCGCGATAGGGTTTCAGCGCCAGTGAAAGCTGTTGTCCATCGCTGACCCGCTGCGCTTGCAAAGCGCTGACGCCACCGTGGAACTTGCCTGCGAGCACCGCGTGTTCACCCGGTGCAGTCTTGAAAAACAGCTCATCGCCGTCACGAGTCTCAGCGCTGAAATGCACCTTGGCCGGGGCGAACAACGCGACCGTATTTTCGTCGTGCTCGACCCGGTAATTACGAAAGCTGTAGCCGGGGATTTCCAGCTGATAACTCGCCGCGCCCGGCGCCAACGGCCAGCTCTGGCTGCCACGGGTTTCGCTGGCCTTGATGAACCGCTCGCCCTGTAATTTGCCCTGGCCGTCGAGCAGGTACAGGTGCTCTTCGTTGGCGTCCGCCTGCCACGCCGGCGCCCAGCGCACGGTCACGGTGTCGGGGCGATCCGCTTGCAGGTACAGGCTGCCGTCACGAATGTCGCCCCAGCGCATCGACGCCGCGAAGGCGTCCAGCGACAGGCCGAGACCGAGCAGCAGGGCCAGGCGTTTCATGCAGCCTTCCGACGTTGCAGCATCAGCCACATCGGCGCGATGTCGGCGGGCAGGATGATCAGGGTTTGCCAGAACGGCACGCCGCTCAACCGGCAATACAACACCAGCATCGCGACGGTCACCGCCAGATAGGCAATCGACGATGCCGCTGCGGCGCCGACAATCCCGTAAGTCGGGATCAGCACCACGTTCAGTGCCAGGTTGAGCAGGGCACCGAGGCCCATCAGCAGCGATACGGTGCCGGGGCGATTCTTGCCCAGCAGGTCGAGCCGCAGAATGCTCGCGTAGCACAGGCCCAACAGACCGGGCAGCAACGCCAGCAGCGCCGGATACGCCGGCTGATAGGCGACGCCGAACAGGGTGACGATCAGCCATTCGCCGATTACCGCCATGGTCAGGCAGGCGCCGAGCATTACCGTGGCCGTCAGGCGCAGGGCCAGCGGGGTGACCTTGTCCATGCCTTCGTCCTGTTGCAGCAGGCGTTTCATCAGCGGCGTGGTCACCGCTTCCGGGACGATGAGCAGCAGTTCGGCCGCTGCGCTGGCCATGGCGTAATGACCGAGCGCGGCACTGCCGAGCAGGGCGCCGATGAACAGGTAGTCGGAACGCAGGATGACTTGCTGGAACAACAGGTCCGGATGGCTGCGGGCGCTGTAGCGCAGCAGTTCGTTCTGGCTGGCGCGGTCCCATTGCAGCTGCAACGGCTGCGCGCGCTTGAGCCATACCCAACCGGCCAGCACCACCAGACTGATCCCGGCCAGCCAGCTGATCAGCGCCGCTTCCAGTGCCGCTTCCTTCCACATCCAGAACAGCGCGAGAAACAGCAGCAGTGGTGCCAGGGATTCCACCAGACGCAAGGCATTGAACGCGACCACGCCGCCGGACGCATTGTGCAACGTCAGCAGGCCGCTCTTGAGCACGGTCAACGGCACCGCCAACAGCAACAGCCACGCCAGCAGGCCCAGTTGCACGGTCACGTCCAGTTCACTGCCGAACTCGCGCACCAGCGCCACCACCAGCAAGGTCAACAACCCCGCCAGCAAGCAACCGAAGACCAGCACCTGAGCCAGCAGCAAACCCATCGGCCGTTGCTTGGCAGCCTGGTAACCGACGGCGGAGTTCAAGCCACCGCTGGTGGCCGCGCTGATCAGGTCGGGCAGGGTGCTGAGCAGGGCAAACAAGCCGCGCTCGCTGGGGCCGAGGATCCGCGCCAGCAACACATTCCTCAGCAGGCGCAGGGCGATCATCGCCAGTTTGGTGCCCATGCTCAGCGCCAGATGCTTGAGGTAACTGCTTCGACTCATGGTCGCGTCCCGCGAAAGATCCGCCACGACAGCAGCTCGGGGTTGCGCGCCGTGCGTTGACTGACGCCGAAGCGCGGCAGGTTCAGCGGATCGCCGGCGCCGCGATAGATCCCGGTGCCGGTGCCGAGGGCGAACGGATAATCGTGGCTGGCAATCTGTTCGCGAACTCGCGCGTCGTTGTCGCCGTTGGGGTAGCAGTACACCGGCAATGGCCGGTTGCAGCCGTTGTTCAGGGCGTCGCGGCTGCGGCTGATTTCTTCGCTCAGGCGCACATCGTCGAGCTGGGTGAGGATCGCGTGGCTGGCACCGTGAGGGCCGAAACGCACCAGTCCCGAAGCCTCCATCGCCCGCACCTGATGCCAGTCCAGCGCCTGGGGCAGTGACTCTGGCGGGCATTCGTTGGTCAGGCGTTCGAGGATCGAAGGGTCGGTGTTCTTCAAGCTTTGCAGATAGTGCAGCAACGTCAGGCTACGACGATCCACATCGATGTCGTCCATCAGCACCGGCAATGGATGGTGGAGCGCCTGCAGGCAGTCGATCAGGTGCATGCGCGGTTTTTCACCGTGGCTGCCCCACAGGGTTTCACCGATGCTTTCCCACCAGAAGCGCTGACGGCTGCCGATGAAATCGGTGGAGAGGAAAATGCTCGCCGGCACCTGATGCTTTTGCAGCAGCGGAAAGGCGTTGGCCGCGTTGTCGCGCCAGCCGTCATCGAAGGTCAGCGCCACTTGCGGGCGCTCGCGGCGCAGGGCGTTGGGTTGGAGGATTTCCATCAGCGGTACGCAATCGAAATGCCTGCGCAGCCACACCAGCAAATGCTCGAAGGCTTTCGGGCCGACGCACAGTTCGTTGCGATGCGGCAGGTCGGCGGCGCGATCGTTGGACAGCACCCGGTGCAACATCAGGATCACCCCGGCGCCGTGCAACTGGTTTCGTCCCACGGGCGAGTTGAGATAGAGCCAGCCACTGGTGCGTTTTATCAGTTGTTTGATCGCCATGGCTTGAGCCCTCTCAACGGTTTTGGTCAGGGTTCCACTGGGCGTAACGCTGGCCGCGCAGGAACTGCCACAGGCCGATGCTCATACCCGCCAATGTCACCAGCAGGAATGCCGCAAGGCGGAACGGTTTGGGTAAGCGGTGTTGCGAATCCAGCAGACCGGCAATCGCGATGGCGTAGCCGATCAGTTGCGCGATCAGACTCAGGCGATAGAAACCGTGGTCATCCCACAGCCAGAAATTGCTCAGCAGCAGCGGCAGCAACAGGATCGGCGCCAGCCGCCGGATCAATTTGTGGCTGATCAACGCAATCGAATACAGCCCGTGCTTGAGCGGATTGAGCAGCTCGCTCCGCTGGGCCAGGCTTTGCAGACCGCCGACGGTGACCCGCTGGCGCCGGCGAAACTGTTTGTCCGCTTCATCGACGCCGTGGTCGATCACTTGCGCTTCAGGCACGTAGACGATGCGTTTGAATTTCACCGGGGCGCAGGTGCTGATGAAGAAGTCGTCGTTGACTTCCGCCGGTACGTTTTCGAACAGTTCCCGGCGCAGGGCGAGCAGGGCGCCGTCGGCGGAGACCATGCAGCCGGTGCGGTTCTCGACCCGGCGCAGCCAGCCTTCGTAATTCCGATAGAGGCTGTCACCGACACTCAAGCCACCGCCGGTGACCGGGATCACCATGTGCCCGGCACAGGCGCCGACCTGCGGATCGCTCAGGGGCGCGAGCAGGTAGCCGAGGGTTTCCCGCGACCACTGGTTGTCGGCATCGGTGAACACCAGAATGTCGCCCGTGGCCAGGGCCACGCCGGCATTGAGTGTCGCCGCCTTGCCCTGACGCGGCAGGTCGAGCACGGTGATCCGTGGGTCGACGACCTTGTGCGCGCAAGCCACGGTGTCGTCGCTGGAACCGTCGCTGGCCAGAATGATTTGCAGGGTGGCCGGCTGATAATCCTGGGACAGCAGCGAGCGCAGCTTGTGTTCGATATGCCGCGCCTCGTTGTGCGCGGCGATCACGATGCTGATATTCAGCGGCGGCGCCGGGCTGTGACGCCACGCCGGAAACAGCGGAGCGAGCAGCGTCAGCAGCAACGGGTAGCCAACGTAGGCGTACACCGGCAGCAACAGGCACATCCAGAAAATGAACTCAGCCACGGGCAGGCCTCCTGGCGTTCCAATGACACAGACTGAGAATGAACGCCGCGCCGGCCAGGTGCAGGCGCACCCAATGCAGCCCCCACAGTTGCAGGGTCAGGTGCAGATCGTGCTGGCGGCGACTCTGACGGATGCTGAGCACCAGCGCCGGGATAGTGGTCATGAACACCATGACCGCGGCGTGATGAGGAAAACCGTTGAGCAGCGCGGAAATCGCCAGCAGATCCAGCAGCCACGCCGCCAGCGACAACAGTGGAAAACGCAACAGGCGCAAACTGAAACCGTGGGTGCGGAGCAGTTGCAGATGACTGCCCTGACGCCACATTTCCTTGCCCATCCATTCGCGCCAGTTCATTTCGTAGCCCCAGTGCAGGGCCACGGATTCGTTGACCGACAGCAGCCGCGCGCCCTGTTCGCTCTGGCGCAGGGTGAACTCCTTGTCTTCGCCGGTGCGCAGGGATTCGTTGAACCCGCCGACCTTGTCGAACCAGCGCCGATGCATCAGCAGGTTGGAGCTGGGCAACCAGTCCACGGCATGGGCGGTGTGGCTGGTCGGGCGCAGGGTGCGGCGTTGCCAGGCCACGGCGTACCACGGTGCAGAGGCGGGGGTGTGCAGGTCCAGCCCGAACACATCGGCGTGGCCCTCGGCTTCGAGGGCGAACAGCCCGGTGAGCCAGTCTTCGGGCATTTCGATGTCGGCGTCGATGAACGCCAGCCAGTCACCGGTGGCGACGGCGGTGCCGCGATTGCGCAGGGCGCCGATCAACACACCCGGCACCACCAGCACTTTTGCGCCGAACTGGCGGGCGATCTGCGGGCCCTCGTCGCTGGAGCCGTTATCGACCACGATCAGTTCGCACTCGACATTGGCCGCATGGGCGGCTTTCTGCGCCGCCAGCAGGGTGCGGCCGATGTGGCGGCCCTCGTTGTACATCGGGATGACGACACTGATCCGGCTCATGTCCTGGTCTCCACCAACGGTGCTTGCTCGGCCTTCAGGCGCAGGACGCTGGTGAGCGCGAGCATGATCCACACGTACTTCTGGTTCGGTGCACTGAGGAACATCAGAAACAGGGTCAGCGACAGGAAACCCACCCCCAGGTGGGTCATCATGTCGGCCTGCTCCCAGTCGCGGCGCTGCATCCAGGCGCGGCGTGCGCGGATCAGGTTGTACAGGCCAAGCCCGAGCATGCCGACGAACAGCAGCCCGGCGGGAATCCCCAGTTCGCTGAAGATTTCCAGGTAGGTGTTGTGCGCCCGGCGGTACAGGTCACCGATCTTGCGGTTGGCGGAAAACGCCTTGGCGTACCCGGTGGTGGCGTAATGCAGAGGGAAGGTGCCGGGGCCGGAGCCGAGCAACGGGTTCTCGCGGATCATCTGGCTGCCGACCACGATGTAGGAAGCGCGGCGGCCCAGGGATTCGTCATCGTGGCCACGGGCGCCGGCACTGAGCACGCTCAGCGACTGGATACGCGCCAGATAGCCGGCTGGCATCGCATAGATCGCCAGCGGAATCACGATTGCCATACCGAGCATGGCGAAACCCAGGTGCCGGGGACGGATGCGTGTCAGTTGCGCGCGGTAGTGCCAGCAACCGATCACCAGACTCAGCGCCAGCACCACCAGTCCGGAGCGCGATTCGGTCTTGGTCATGCCGCCGAGCAGCAGCAGACAGCAACCGCCCCAGAACAACCGGTGCAACAGGTTCGGGCTGCGAATGATCAGCAGCAGGCCCAGCGGCACGGCGAAGGCGATCAGCATGGCGAAGGCGTTCGGGTCTTCGAGCAGACCGGCAGCGCGGCCCTGATCCTGAAATTTGGTCGAAAACATCGCCATCGCGCAGGTGGCGCTGACGGCCAGTGTCACCAGGCGGGCGAATAGGTCGAGGTTCAATTCGCGACCGATCAGCAAGGTGATGACGAACAGAATCAGACCGACGCTGAGTTCACGCAGATGACCGAGGGACATGCCCATGTCATCGGTGTTGAGCAGGCTCAGAAAGTACAGAACCATGAACCAGATCAGGTAACGCCAGATATTGCTGCGCAGGCGTTCCGCCGGGATCTGATGCATCGCCAGCTGCAGCATCAGGATCACTGCCAGCGACGCGCCGATCAGCTTGCTGCCCGACAGCGAGCTGTCCTTGAAGAAACCCTCGAACGGCACCAGCGCGGCGATGCCGAGCAGACCCCAGGTCGGCTTGCGGTAGAGCACGGCGAACCCCACCAGACCGAGCACTGCGCCCGGCGCAAGATAGGGCCAGGGGCTGGCCAGCAAGGCGATGCAGACCAGACCCAGCAAGCTGACGATCGAGAGCGGGAAAATCATGCGCGTGCCTCCCGTGCCGTGCGGATATACAGCTGCGACCAGCGTTCGGCCAGGGCCTTGAGGTCGTAGCGGTCCTGTTGCGTGCGTTTTGCGTTATCCCGCAGCCGGCGCGCCAGCCCGCTGTCGCTCAGCAGCGTATCGAGCTGACGGCCCAGGGCGGTACTGTCGGTCGGCGCGGCGAGCAGGCCGTTGTGCCGGTGTTCCAGCACATCGGGAATCCCGCCGACCGCAAAGGCCACCACCGGCACCCCGGTCTGCATGGCCTCGAGCAAAATCATCGGTGTGCCTTCGGTGCGCGAACTGATCACCAGCGCGTCGAGTCGCTGCCACCAGTGGCGCATGTCGGTCTGATAACCCGGCAGGCGAATGCGCTGCTGCAACCCGGCGGCGTCGATCCGCGCCTGCAACGCCTCGCGTTCCGGGCCGTCACCGAGCATCACTGCGTCGAGCTGCGGGTGCTGATGACACAGCGGGATCAGGGCGTCGAGGAACAGGTCCGGGCCTTTCTCGCTGCTCAGCCGGCCGACATAACCGGCGAGCCAGCGCGGATTTTCGGTTTGCAGCGTTTGCTGGGCGACTGCTGCCGGCAGGCCGTTGGGGATCACTTGCAGCTTCTCCGCTCGCACGCTGGCCTGGCGGTGCAACACCGCGATGCTTTCGGCCACGCACACCACCCGGTCCACCGAGGCCGTGCGGCACAGTTGCAGGCTGAGCCAGGTGTAGAACTTCTGCTTGCGGCTGCGCGGAGTAAAACCGTGTTGCGTGATCACCAGCGGCAGACGCAACAGCGAAGCGCCCACCCAGCCGAACAACAGGCCCTTGAAATTGTGGGTGTTGATCAACGGACGCTCCGCCCGGCGCTGGCGCAGATGCCCGAGCAGTGCGCCGAGCCCGGCGCACCCTTGCGCATCGACGCCAGCCTCGCGAAAGCGCTCGATCAGCTGCGCTGGCGCATCGAGAAACAGCACCTGATGCTGCCCCGGTGTCGCCAGGCAATGATCCAGCAACATCCGCTCGGCCCCATAGAAGCCGCCGCTGCTGAGCAAATGAATGATCGGCAGCGCGGCGTTCGGGGAGGACGGCGTGTTCAATTGCGCACCCAGTGCACGAAGCTTGGCACGGTCCAGTTCTTGTGCGGATTGCCCGGTTGGGTGCTCTGATCGTTGATCACCAGCAGCACCGGTACGCCCAGCTCGTGGCTGATTTGCGCCGGGTGTTTGAAGCGGTGATCGAAGAACTCACGCACGTAGACCAGGGCAATCGCCAGCAGCAGGCCGGTGAACAGACCGAACGGAATGATCAGCAACGGTTTGGGGAACGCCGCTTCGGTCGGTTCGAACGGCGGGCTCAAGACCCGGGCGTTCGACAGGTCGTCGTTCAGCGCGCGGGTGGTGCTGCTTTCGGCAAAGCGCTGGGCGTAGGTCGAGAACGCGGCGTGCAGGGCATCGATTTCGGTGTCCATCTGCCGCAGTTTGCTTTGGGTCTGCTGCAGGTCATGGATGCGCGACTTGAACTCGGCGATGCGCGCCGTCTTCTGATCGATCACCTGTTGCACCACCGCCAGATCGTTGGTGCGTTCCTGAATGCGGTTGCTCACCACTTTGAGGAACTGCTGGCGGGTGCGGGCGATCTGTTCGCGGGTCAACAGCATCGGCTCGCTGCCGGGCTGGAACACCGCCAGATCGTTCATGTAGCGGCTGACCTGGGTGGTCAGTTGCTCGCCCAGTTGCTTGATCTCCCGGTCTTCGAACGCCACGTTGTCGACGGTGGTGGTGAAGGTGTAGGGGAAGGTGTAGTCATTGAGCTTGTTGTTACTGGCGGCGGCCAGGCTGGTTTTCAGGTATTCCAGCCAGCGCTGGCTTTGCAGCAGGCGATCCTGATACAGGTTCAGCGCCTGTTCTTCGGTGTTGATCGCGTTCAGGCGGAAGGTGATTTCTTCCTTCGGATCCGCTGCGCCGACGCGTTCGAGCAAGGCCTGGCGATTGGCTTCCAGACCATCGAGGCGCACTTGATACAGGTGCTTCTTGGTCTCGTAGAAAGACTGCGGCAGGTCGATCGATTGCAACGCCTGACGGCTGACCAGATAGTTCTGCAGCAGGGCGGCAACGAAGGTCGTGCCCTGATGCGGATCCGGGAAGCTGTAGACGATCGAGATCACGTTGGAGCCGGGCAGGGTTTCGATCTTCAGGCTGTCGATGGCCTGTTGCGTCAGCCCGTCGAGCACGGTGTCACGCACCGGATCGGTTTCCAGCCCCAGCACGTTGCGCAGCGGGTTGATCAGGTACTGGCGCAGCGGCGAGGTGATGTAGCGCCGGAACGGATCGCCGATCAGTTTGGCGAACATTCCGGGGGGCGGGGTGTATTCACCCTTGTCCCGCAGTTCACTGATGGTCTGACGAATCAGTGCTGGCGAACGCAGGATATTGCTCTCGGTTTCCATGTCCGCCAGTGACGGCGGAATGAAGGTGGCGTTGTCCACGGTCAGCGACGTGGTGGCGTCGCCCTGGGAGAGTTTTTTCGACTGCACGATCACCTGGGCGGTGATATCGAAGCTCTGTTTGAGCACCATCGGCAGCACCAGCGCGATCACTGCAAAGATCAGGAAGACACGCTTCACCAGCCGTTTGTTGGCGAAGAAGATCCTGAAGAACTCATGCAGGTAGTTTTCCTTTGGATTCATGTCAGGTCACCCGAGAGTCAGTTGTTGTTGCTGCCCTTGTTGTCGACGCGGTAGCCGAAGCTGAACCCCACGCCCTGGAACAGCACCACGTCGGCCAGTTGCCGTGCCAGATCACCGGCACTCGCCAGTTTGGTCTTCGGCACGTAGAGCATGTCGTCCGGTTGCAGGTAGGCAATCTGCGAGGCGTCGCCGGCCAGCGCTTTCTCGACGTCGTAGCGCACGGCCTGCACTTGATTGCCGTTGCGCCGCATGATCATCACCGAGTCCAGACGCGCCTTGACGTTGGTACCTCGGGCCAGCGTCAGTGCTTCGAGCACAGAAACCGGCCGGCGGATCGGATAGGAACCCGGCTGACCGACTTCACCCAGCACATAGATCTCGTTGCCGGCGGTGGACTTGAGCAGCACGTCCACGGTCATCCTTCCCGGCAGTTGCGCATAGCGTTTGTTGAGGAAGGTTTCCAGTTGATTGACGGTCATGCCTTGCAGCGGCACGGCACCGATTTCCGGGAAGCTCGCATAGCCGTCAGTGCCCACGGTGATCTCGCGGCTCATGCCGGTGGCCGGGTGGTTGAGGGCGCTTTTCAGGTTCTGCTCGTTGGTCAGCGGACTGATGATCTGCACGGTCAGCTGATTGCGGTTGGGCTGGAACAACTGTTTGCGCTGATAGGCGCGCTGGATTTCATCCCGGGCCTCATCGCTGGTCAGCCCGGCGATTTTCACCGAAGTGTTGGCACCCGGCAGATTGATGGTGCCGTCCGGCAGTACCAGTTGGTTGCCGTTGAGCTGGCTGGCCGCGGTGAAGTTCAGGCCGATCTGGTCACCCGACTGCACGCGGTAGGCGTCCGAGCCGCTGGTGCTGATGTGGAAGATCACGTCCAGCACATCCTGCGGGCGCAGGGTCTGCTCGACCTTCGGCATGTCGGTGGCCTGGGCGTTGGCCGGGGTGGCGGTGAGGATATTCACCGGCATGGTCTGGGTTTCGGAGTTGCTGGAGCAACCTGCAAGCGGCAGCATCAGCAGAACCAGTATCTTGGCGTTCATTGCGTCATCCCTCGCGTTGCTTACAGGTTTTTGTACAGCCATTTGGGCATGTAGTACTTGCGCCGGTTGAACACGCTGCCGACCACTTTCGCCCCGGCCTGGGTCAGCCGTTGCACCGCAGCCTGGGCGACTTCCCAGCGGGTGTCCTCGGCCCGGACCACGAACACCACGCCGTCGGCCTGGGTGCTGAGCACCAGGGTGTCGGCGGCGGAGTACACGGCGTCGCCGTCAATCACCACGAAGCGGTACTGGCTGCCCAACTGGTCGAGCAGCGGGCTCAGGCGTTCGGCGGTGAGCATGTCCATGGTGCGGATCGGCCGGCCGTTGGGCAGTACGTGGAAGGGCAGGCTGGACACCTGCACCACGCAGTCCTGCAACAGCGGCGGGTTGTCCGGGTTGAACAGCAGGTCGCGCAGGCCGCGTTCCTTGCCCAGGTTCAGTTGCTGGGTGAGGTTGTTCGCCGATTGGCTGGCATCGACATACAGCACCAGTCCGCTGCTCATTTGCGCCAGTTGACTGGCCATGGCCAGGGCGCTGGTGGTGGTGCCGGCGCCGGGGTTGGCGGCGGTCAGGAACAGGATCCGCAGATCCAGGTCCAGCACGGTCGAGGTCAGGTTCGACTCGCTGGGGCTGGCAATGCTCAGGCTTTTGTTGGTTGAACCGTCCATTAGCTTGCTCCGTGGCCGCTGAATACTTTGAAAGGGGTTTTCAACAGGATCTTCAAATCAAGCAACAGGCTCTGCTCGGCGATGTAGCTGAGGTCCAACTCAACGCGCTGGTCGAAGTCGATATTGCTGCGCCCGGAGATCTGCCACAGGCCGGTCATGCCGGGGTAGATCGCCAGACGGGCGAGGTGCTTGTCCTTGTAGCGGTAGGCGTTGAACGAGGTCGGGCGAGGGCCGACCAGGCGCATGTCGCCGGTCACCACATTGATCAGGTTGGGCAGTTCGTCGAGGCTGGTGCGCCGCAGGAAACCGCCGATCCGGGTGATGCGCGGGTCCTGGTCGATCTTGAAGTCGATGGCGTCGGCACCGTGTTTGTTGAGGTGGCGCAGCGACTCTTTCAGTTCTTCGGCGTTGGCGACCATGGTGCGAAATTTGTACATGCCGAACTTGCGGCCGCGATAGCCGGTGCGTTTCTGCACGAACATCACCGGGCCTTTGCTGGTGAACTTGATGGCGAGTGCCAGACCGATCAGCAGCGGCGAAATCATCACCAGAATCACCAGCGCGCCGAAGCAGGCCAGCACCCGGTTGGTGCGCGACAGCTGCCATGGCCGGCCACCCTCGCGCCCGGTCACCCAGCCTTGCCCCTGACGGTGGATGGCCGCGTCGAGGCGCATTCGATGTTCCGGATCCATGCGTTTGTCACGAACCAGATGTTGGATCGGTACACCTTTCTCATGTCCAGTCATGGAGTCCTCCGCTGGTGTTCAGCCGCGAACGGCGCGTGGGCGACAGGCAGTCGGGTAGTAATCGCGATACCAGGCGATGAACCGCCCTAGGCCTTCATCCAGCTCTATCCGGGGCTGGAACCCGGTGGCCTGGGCCAGATCGTCGGTGTCGGCACAGGTGTTGAGCACGTCGCCCGGTTGCAGGGGCAGCAGCTCGACAATGGCTTTCTGACCGAGGTGTTTTTCCATCAGGGCCAGGTAGGTTTTCAGCTCCACCGGATGGTGGCCGCCGATGTTGAACAGGCACCAAGGCGCCATGCTGCTGCCCGCGTCGGGGTGTTCACGGTCCCATTCCGGATGGGTATGCGGTGGGTGCGTCGTCAGGCGGGCGATGCTCTCGACAATGTCGTCGATGTAGGTGAAATCGCGCTGGTGCAGGCCGTAGTTGAACAGCTTCAGCGGCAGGCCTTCGGTGATGGCCCGGGCGAACTGGATCGGTGACATGTCCGGCCGGCCCCAGGGCCCGTAAACCGTGAAAAAGCGCAGCCCGGTGCAGGGAATGCCGAACAGATAGCTGTAGCTGTGGGCCATCAGCTCATTGGCTTTTTTGGTCGCGGCGTACAGCGACAACGGGTGATTGACGTCGTCATGCACCGTGTACGGCGTGTGCTGGTTGGCGCCGTACACCGAGCTCGACGAGGCATAGATCAGGTGCTCGACCGGGTGGTGCCGGCAGCTTTCCAGAATGTTCAGGAAACCACTCAGATTGCTGTTCAGATAGGCCTGTGGATTTTCCAGCGAATAACGCACCCCGGCCTGCGCCGCCAAATGGATCACCACTTGCGGGCACTCGCGGACAAACAGCGCATCGACGGCGGCGGCATCGGCCAGATCGACTCTGGCGATCTGGAAGTCGCCGACCTGACCGCGGACCCAGCGCACGCGGTCATGCTTGAGCTGCGGGTCGTAATAGGCGTTGAAATTGTCCAGGCCGACGACCTGATGCCCGTCGCGCATCAACCGCAACACGCAATGAGCGCCAATGAACCCGGCCGCACCGGTGACGAGGATTTTCATGACCGCAACCCGTCAGGCGCGATATGCCGCAGGCCGATGCCGCTGTAGTGCAGGCCGGCGGCGGCCACTTGTTCCGGGTTGTAGAGGTTGCGTCCGTCGATGATCACCTTCGAGCGCAGCTTGTCGGCCAGCAGTTCGAAGTCCACTACACGAAAGTTCTTCCACTCGGTGCAGATCACCAGTGCGTCGGCGTCTTCCAGGGTGTCGTCGCGGGTGGCACACAGGTGCAGGTCATCGCGGTAGCCGTAGATGCGCCGGCATTCGGACATGGCTTCCGGATCATAGGCCTGGACGCTGGCGCCTTCGGCCCACAACGCATCCATCAGATAACGGCTGGGGGCTTCGCGCATGTCATCGGTGTTGGGTTTGAACGCCAGACCCCAGACGGCGATGGACTTGCCGGCCAGGCCCTGCGGGAACTGCGCCTTCAGTTTGCTGAACAGGATGTGCCGCTGCGTATCGTTGACGTCGGTGACACTGCGCAGCAATTTCAGCGGCATGCCGTTGTGCTCGGCGGTGTGCAGCAGGGCGCGCAGATCCTTGGGAAAGCACGAGCCACCGAAGCCGCAGCCGGGGTAGATGAAGTGATAGCCGATGCGCGGATCGGAGCCGATGCCCTTGCGCACGGCTTCGATGTCGGCGCCCAGCAGCTCGGTGAGATTGGCCAGTTCGTTCATGAAGCTGATGCGGGTGGCGAGCATCGCGTTGGCCGCATACTTGGTCAGCTCGGCGCTGCGGTTGTCCATGAACATCAGTTTTTCGTGGTTGCGGCAGAACGGTGCATACAGCTCGCTCAACTGCTCCCGGGCCTCGGGGTCCAGTGTGCCGACGATGATCCGGTCCGGGCGCATGCAGTCGGCGAGGGCGCTGCCCTCCTTGAGGAATTCCGGGTTGGACACGATCCGCACGTTCAGGCCGCTTTTGCCGCGCCGGCGCAATTCGTTGTTGGCGGTGTCGAGTACCTGATCCGCCGTGCCGACCGGCACCGTGGACTTGATGATCAGGGTGCGATCGGCCTCCATGAAGCTTGCGATCTGCCGTGCCACGTTGAGCACGTGGCTGAGGTCGGCGGAACCGTCTTCGTCAGCCGGTGTACCCACGGCGATGAAGATCAGTTCGGCGTGTTCAACGGCATCGCTGGCCTGGGTGGTGAACAGCAAACGCCCGGCCTTGATGTTTTCTTCCAAAGTTGCCGACAGACCCGGTTCACTGATAGGCGGTACTGCCTGTTGCAGTTGTTTAATTTTGTTCGGGTCTATATCGACACACAGTACTCGATGTCCGACATCGGCAAGTGCCGCAGCTTGTATCAGGCCAACATAGCCCGTACCAAATACGCTCACGTCCATATTGGCGTGCCTCGTAAGACGGTGGAGGAAGATCGAATTGGAACTGTCAAAAGGGGTATAGCGCAGGGTGGGAAAAGCGTGTCAGCAAAATGACATGTTGCATGTGTATAACACCCCCGTTTTTGGGGGCTATTAGCCATCAAGTACTTGCTGCATCTGGATTTGTCCCGTCCTTGACATGTTTTTCACAATTCAAAGAAAACGATAAACGGTCGTAGGCCGCAAAATTCAAGGGCTGTAGAGACTTGGGTGTGTCAGTAATGAGTCAATGTTTTTTTGACGCTTTTGGCAAAAGTCCGACAATTCTTGCGCTTTGATAGCGCGGTGCTAGTGTCAGAAATTGACCGACAATTCATTGACCGTGCCCCGTCGGCAGCGCCCCGGAACCGCCATGTTTCGATATTTGAAAGAACTGCTTTTAGTTATTTATCTATTGCTTTATTCCGATTATTACCTTGAACGTTTAAACGCCATGGGTATCGGTCCGGCAGTACTGCTTTTTGGCGCGATGTTTTTGGCGCTGACTTTCGCATTACTACTAACGGCGTATATAAGGCAGACTTTCATTCGGCACTTGTTCGCATTGGCGATGTTTATTTCGGCGGTGTTCTTTGATGTCTATACCCGGGTCACTGCCGATTACCTGACGTACAGCAGTTTTGTCTCTCTGGTTTATTCGGGTGGCTTCATCCAGGAGGCGGCGTACCAGTATCGGGATGCGATCGTCCACGGGGTGCTCAACGGTCTTTTGCTGTTGATCGGCATCGGCCTGCGGCCGCGTCATTCGATCCCGGTTCCCAATGCGCTACGAGTCGCGGCGCCGGTGCTGGGGGTGCTGCTGCTCAGCGCCGTGCTGTTCGTGCGGGCCGGGGAAGGGGCGCGGGGCTTGCCGATCATGTACACGCCGCTGGCCTACCTCAACCTGTTTGGCTACGAGGCGTTGCACAACACTGTCGGCCCCCGTGAGCCGGTGACCCTGGCGCGCAATGGCCCGGCGGTCGGCCATGACATCGTGCTGATCATCGACGAAAGCATTTCCGGCAACTACCTGGACATCAACGCGCCGTTCGGCGTACACAGCAACCTCAAGCAGGCGCATCCCGGCGTCGACATTTTCAATTACGGCTATGCGGCGTCCATTGCCAATTGCAGCGCCGACACCAACGTCACTCTGCGTTACGGCGGCACCCGCGCCGATTACATGCGCATCAACAGCACGCTGCCGTCGATCTGGCAATACGCGAAAAAGGCCGGCCTGCGCACCGTGTACATCGACGCCCAGCGCACCGGCGGCAACCTGCAGAACCTGATGACCGACACCGAGAAAAAGGACATCGACGAATTCGTGCAATTCGACCAGACCAGCGTCCGCGACCGCGACATGGCCGCCGCTGCCAAGCTGATCGAACTGCTCAACGACGACAAGCCCGAGCTGGTGGTGATCAACAAGGTCGGAGCGCATTTTCCGGTCCACGACAAATATCCGGATGCCTTCATGGCCTACCGCCCGACCTTGCCGCGCGGCCAGTTCACCGAAATCGCCGATACCGGCAAGCGCGACGGTTTCAACGGCCAGCCGGATGACTGGGTGCTGTACCGCAACGCCTACAAGAACACCGTGCTGTGGAATGTCGGCGAGTTTTTCTCGCGGGTGTTTGCCCAGGCCAACCTGAACAACGCGCTGCTGATCTACACCTCGGACCACGGTCAGGACCTGCACGAGCGTGGCAACCCGGGGCTCAACACCCATTGCGGCGGCGACCCGGTGGAAGAAGAAGGACTGGTGCCGCTGGTGGTGATCCAGGGCGATCAGTTGCACACCCTCGACTGGTCGGCCCAACTGGCGGCGAACAAGGATCGCTCCAGTCACTACAACATCTTCCCGACCCTGCTGCAGTTGATGGGCTACGACCTGGCGGGGATCGAGTCGGTCTACGGCAAGCCGCTGAGCGTGCCGACGACGGACGACTTCACCTTCAACTACCGATTCAATGCGCGGTTGGGGGCCAAGCCCGAGTGGAAACACATCGACCTGAACAGCATCGTCACGCCGGGTGAGGCGCCGACGAGTGTGGCCGCAGGACAGTAACCCATCGGTATCCGCTATCCTTGCCCAACACGCAACGATCGGATGGCGGCATGCTGCAGGTTCAAAACGTCTTCAAAAGCTACCTCACCCCGCAAGGCCCGTTGCCTGTGTTGCAAGGCATCGACCTGACGCTCGAACCCGGCAGCAGTCTGGCGCTGATGGGCGAGTCGGGCAGTGGCAAAAGCACGCTGCTGCACCTGATCGCCGGCCTGGATAAAGTCGACAGCGGCAGCATCCTCAGCGGCGAACATCGACTCGACGCAATGAGCGAAGCGCAACTGGCCAACTGGCGGCGCACGGAAATCGGTCTGGTGTTCCAGCAGTACAACCTGATCGGCAGCCTGCGCATCGAAGACAACCTGGCGTTTCAGGCGCGACTTGCCGGGCGTCATGACCCGCGCTGGCAGAACCATCTGGTGCAGCGTCTTGGCCTGAGCGAACTGCTCAAGCGTTATCCCGAACAACTTTCCGGCGGCCAGCAGCAACGGGTCGCGCTCGGCCGGGCGTTGGCCTCGCGGCCCAAGTTGTTGCTGGCCGACGAACCCACCGGCAGCCTCGACGAAGTGACCAGCGACGAGGTGCTGCGGCTGTTGCTGGAGTTGCTCGACGACACGCCGACCACGTTGCTGATGGTCACCCACAGTCAGCGCGTGGCCGCGCGACTGGCAGAGCGGGTGGTGCTGTCCAGCGGTCGACTGACGTGAGGGTTTTCCGGCAAACGCTGATCGCGTTGCTCAGTCACTGGCGGCGACACCCGGTGCAGTTCTTCAGCGTGCTTACCGGGTTGTGGCTGGCTACCAGTCTGTTAACCGGTGTCGAAGCACTCAACAGTCAGGCACGGGACAGTTACGCCCGCGCCAGCCAGATGATCGGCGGCGAACCCCAGGCCAGCCTGAGCACGCCGAACGGTGCGACGTTTTCCCAGCAATGGTTTGTCGATCTGCGTCGGCAAGGCTGGCCGGTTTCGCCGATGTTGCAAGGGCGTTTGATCCTCAAGGGCCATGAGTCCCAGCGCCTGCAATTGATGGGCATCGAGCCAGTGTCGCTGCCGGCTGACAGCGCGGTGGCGGGGCAGGCGATGCCGATCGAGCGCATCGTCGAGTTCTTCAGCCCGCCGGGCAGCACCTGGATTTCCCCCGACACCTTGCAAGCGTTGAATCTGACCGAGGGCGCGACACCGCAAACCGAAACCGGTCAGACGTTGCCGCCGCTGTTGGCGCAAAAGGACATGGCGCCCGGCGTACTGCTGGTGGACATCGGTGTCGCTCAACGTGTGCTCGAACAACCCGATCAACTGTCGCGGCTGCTGTTGCCCAAGGATTTTCACGCCGACATGCCGGCGGCGTTCAAAGGCCAGTTGCAGCTCAAAAGCAGCGGCGAAGAAAACAATCTGGCGCGGCTGACCGAAAGCTTTCACCTCAACCTCGATGCGCTTGGTTTTCTCTCGTTTGTCGTCGGCCTGTTCATCGTGCATGCCGCCATCGGTCTGGCACTGGAGCAGCGTCGCGGGCTGCTGCGCACGTTGCGCGCCTGCGGTGTCAGTGCGCGAATGCTGATCGCTTGCCTGATCGTCGAACTCGGTGCGTTGGCGTTGATCGGCGGACTTTTCGGTGTCGTCAGCGGCTACTGGCTGGCCAGTGTGCTGCTGCCGGATGTCGCCGCCAGCCTGCGCGGGTTGTACGGCGCGGAAGTGGCGGGGCAGTTGCGCCTGAGTCCCTGGTGGTGGTTCAGCGGCATCGGCTTGAGCCTGCTCGGCGCGTTGCTGGCCGGGGCCAACAGTCTGCTGCGGGCGGCGCGCCTGCCGTTGCTGGCGGTGGCCGATCCGCAAGCCTGGCATGAACAGCATGCGCGCTGGTTGCGTCGTCAGGGCTGGGTGGCCGGGGTGTTTGCGGCGATTGCGTTGATCGCGTTGGTGTTGGGTGACAGTCTGGCCAGTGGTTTCGTGTTGATGGGCGGGTTGTTGCTCGGCGCTGCGCTGGCGCTGCCGGTGGTGCTCAGTGCGCTGTTGAACGGTTTGCTCGGGCGCATTCGTTCGGTGCTGGGGCAGTGGTTTCTCGCCGATTGCCGACAGCAACTTCCGGCACTGAGTCTGGCATTGATGGCGTTGCTGCTGGCGATGGCGGCCAACATCGGCGCCGGCAGCATGACCGCCGGTTTCCGCCAGACCTTCAATGACTGGCTCGAACAACGGCTCACTGCCGAGCTGTATCTGAACCCGAGCAACCCGGCCCAGGCCCGCGAGCTGTACAGCTGGCTCAAGCAACAGCCGAGTGTCACGGCGATCCTGCCCAACTGGCAGGTTTCGGTGACGCTGCAAGGCTGGCCGACGGAGGTGTTCGGCATCATCGACCATCCGCACTATCGCCAGCACTGGCCGCTGCTCGAAGCCCGGGGCAACGATCCGTGGGCTTTGCTGGCCACGGACGACGCAGTGATGCTCAGCGAGCAACTCGCGCGCCGGCTCAAGGTGCGGCCGGGGGATCACCTGACGATTCCAACGCCGGGCCTGTCATGGTCGCCGCGCATCGTCGGGATCTACGCCGACTACGGCAATCCCAAGGGGCATGTGCTGGTCAACAGCAATCACCTGTTGCGCAGTTGGCCGCAACTGACGCCGAACCGTTTCAACCTGCGGATCGAACCGGCAAAGATTCCGGCATTGCTCAGTGCCTTGCAGGCACGCTTCCAGCTCGACGACAGCCGCATCGTCGATCAGGCGCGGCTCAAGGGCTGGTCGGTGCAGGTTTTTGAGCGGACCTTCGCCGCGACGGCAGCGCTCAACAGCCTGACGCTGGCGGTTGCCGGTGTGGCGCTGTTTATCAGTCTGCTGACCCAGAGCCAGAGCCGTCTCGGCCAATTGGCGCCGTTGTGGGCCTTGGGTGTGACGCGACGGCAATTGATGCTGCTCAACCTCGGCCAGACCTGGCTGCTGGCGGTACTGACGCTGGTGCTGGCCTTGCCGTTGGGCATCGGGCTGGCGTGGTGTCTGGATGCGGTGATCAACGTGCAGGCCTTTGGCTGGCGCCTGCCGTTGCGGGTGTTTCCGTTGCAGTTGCTGCAACTGACCGGGCTGGCCTTGCTGGCGACGTTGCTGGCTTCGGCGTGGCCGCTGTATTCGCTGTACCGCACGCAACCGGCGGACTTGCTGAGGACGTTTGCCCATGAGGATTAACTTCGCCGTGGTGTGCCTGGCGCTGTTGCTCAGTGGCTGCGACAAACCGGCGCCGGAACAGAAAGGTTTCGCCGGGATGGGCGCTCAGGCGCAGGCCTTCACGCCGGTGGTGCCGGGGCGGGTGTTCAGCTTTCCGGCGGATCATGGCGCCCATGACGGTTTTCGCATCGAGTGGTGGTACGTGACCGCCAATCTCAAGGACGCCCAGGATAATGATTTCGGTGTGCAGTGGACGTTGTTCCGCAGCGCCCTGAACCCATCGCCGGAGCAACCGGGCTGGGCCAATCAAACGATCTGGCTCGGTCATGCGGCGGTGACCTCGGCCAGCGTTCATCACGCCGCCGAGCGGTATGCCCGTGGCGGCGTCGGGCAGGCGGGGGTGAGTGCGGTGCCGTTCGAGGCGTGGATCGATGACTGGCGCTTCGTCAGTCAGGCGAGCGATCCGCTGGGCGACATGCAGCTCAGCGCAAAGGACAAAAACTTCAGCTACCAACTACGGCTGACGTCCAGCCGTCCGCTGGTGCTGCAAGGTGATCACGGTTTCAGTCAGAAATCCGAACAGGGCCAGGCCTCGTATTACTACAGCCAGCCGTTTTTTCAGGCCAGCGGCACCCTGCAAATCGACGGTAAGACCTACACCGTCAACGGTCCGGCCTGGCTCGACCGCGAATGGAGCAGCCAGCCGCTCACCGCCAACCAGACCGGTTGGGACTGGTTCTCCCTGCATCTGGATGACGGCGCGCACGTGATGCTTTATCGCATGCGCCAGAAGGAAGGGGCGCCGTACTTGACCGGCACCTGGATTGGCACCGATGGCCAGACTGAAACGCTGCACTCCGGGCAGATCAAACTGACGCCGCAGGACACCGCGAAGGTCGCTGGCCGTTCGATGCCGGTGCGCTGGTCGATCGGGATTCCGGAAAAGAGTCTGCAAATCACCCTCGATGCAATCAATCCAAGCGCCTGGATGGGGTTGCGCATTCCCTACTGGGAAGGGCCGGTACGGTTGAGCGGCAGTCAGGGCGGGCGCGGTTATCTGGAGATGACCGGGTACTGATTCACCCTGTGCCAAGAGCGACGGCGGATCAGCGTCTATGCTCCTTGGCACGCACGGCGCCGAATGTGCCGTGTGCTGCCATCCATCACAGGGAACGTACCGCTTATGAAGCTTCAATCACTGTCGCACGCCATTGCACTCGCCACTGTCCTGTCTGCCTCCACGGCGTTCGCGGCCGATATTCCTTTGTCGGCGACTGTCGAGAAGGATCAGGTCACCACCAAAGTACTGGCGGTTGATCCGGCCAATCATCAGGTTGTCCTTGAAGGTGAAGAAGGTCGCCAGGTGCATGTTCAGCTCAGCGACAAGGCGAAAAACCTCGCCAACCTGAAGGTTGGAGACAAGGTCGACATTCAAGTCACCCGATCCGTGGCGGCTTTCCTGGACACCGACGTGGATAAAGGTCTGCCTGGCTCCACCGAGCGTACCGGCGAGCTGCGCAACGCCGTGGGCAGCAGCAACCCTGGCGGCGAGGCATTCCGCCAGATTCAGGTGCAATTGAAAATCACCAGAATTGATTTGAAGAAAAACCAGGTCACCCTGGAAAACCCTTCGGGCCAGTCGAAAACCCTCAATGTCGAAAAGCCTGAAATCCAAGCCAAACTCAAAGATCTGAAAATCGGGCAGAGTGTCGTGGTCACTTACACCGATGTATTAAAAGTGACCAGTGAACATGAAAGCTGAGTATTAACTCTACAGCGTGACTGTTCTTGTACAAGTAGTGGTATGAGAACAGTCATATAAAATGATCGGATCCGATAATTCTGAAAGTTTCTCGGGAAATATCGGTGATCAATATCCGTTAACGTTTTAGTACATAAATTTCATCCTCAATTAGCACGACATATCCGCCAACTTCCATTAAAATCCTTCCCGTTCGCCCAGTGTCAGGGCTCTTTACCGGTGCATGGATTGCCAGGCCATTACACTGGGCGGACACCTCCTCCGGAGAGAGGACTAAAGAATTCGGATAAAAAAAGGGCGACTGTGAAGTCGCCCTTTTTATTGTTCTCAGGATTTGGCAGGCCGCATGCCTTGCTGCATCTGAATACGCTTGAGTGTTTGCTGATACATGGTGGTGCGGCGGTGGTTTTTCGCGTAGCCACCAGCAGCCGCCACGGTGCCGGCCTGGATGTGATCCAGGTAGCGGAAGATCGTCCGCGGCGAAAGAAATCTGATGCCGTAACCAAGGCTGCTTAATCGATCCTGCAGCGTGTATCCCGGGACCCGGTCATCCATCGAGAAATACAGGCCATGAGCCTTGATCAACCGTGCATTCCACAAGGTGCAGAAGCTTTTCAGGTGGGTTTCCCGGTAGGGTTTTGGCTCCCGGGAGCGCAGGCCCAACTGCAGTTTGGCCCGCCGGAAGTAGTGTTTGAAGTAACGCGAAGACAAGCGCCAGGTGTCTCTTAAAACACCCCGGTCCAGCTGTTCGACACAACCGACGGCTGCTGTATCCAAAGATTGCATGCACTCTTTCATCATCATTGAAAAGACAGTGTTGTCGAATACGAAAGTATCGGTGTGCAGTAAAAACAGGTAATCGGTTTCAACCTTTTCAAGTGCCAGATCGAGTGCCTTGCCGTGGGCAATATGCCCGGCTTCTTTGCAAGGGGAAGGGCGCTCGATCAAGTTGATCCAGTCCAGAGAGCGCAAGTAAGCCAGGCTTTCGTCGGCAGAATCGTTGTCCACCACCCACACCGGAATCTGCTGTTCCTTGACGTATTCCTGGAGAAACTCCAGGCACATCCGGGTTATTTCCGGGGTTTTGTAATTGACCAATACAAGACTGAACGCGGGCTGTTGTGCCGAGGGGAAATCAAACTCTCTCATGATCCGGGCTCACATCGAATGGAATGGCTTTGTGTGCGGCAATCAACGCTCGCACCCGCTGCTTTGTGGCCCGGATGGTAGGGACGCAACCTTAGTTCAAACTTAATTTCGAAACGCTCGGCGTCGGCCGACTTGTAACGGCTTGCGACGCCTGCGCGAGCAGCGCACACGGCGATATTCCACGGTAAGATGCGCCGCCCTTTTCAGATCAAGGAAGATAACGGCCCGCGCCGTTCGCCACGGATGAAACCACTTTCCCTCTACCACCCGGCCCTCTACTGGCTGCGCGTGTGGCAAAAAAGACTGTTCCGCCACATCGCCTGGCACTGCTCGAGCAAACGCTACGCACGACCTGCCGCGACGCCTGAGCGCTTGCCGTATCGCTACCTCAAACACACCTCAAAACTGATCCGCAAACTCGGCGACTCCGACCTGGCGCTGCAACACAACAAAGTCATCAACCTCAAACTCGCCGTCGCCGCCATCGACGGCGTCACCATCGCCCCCGGCGAGTATTTCTCCTTCTGCCGCCTCGTCGGCCGCCCGACCCGCCAACGCGGCTACGTCGAAGGCATGGAACTGTCCTTCGGCCAGGCCCGCACCGGCATCGGCGGCGGCATCTGCCAACTCAGCAACCTCATCCACTGGATGGCCATTCACTCACCCCTGGTCGTCATCGAACGCGCCAACCACAGCTTCGACCCCTTCCCGGACGACGGCCGCGTCCTGCCGTTCGGCTCCGGCGCGGCGATCTTCTACAACTACATTGACCTGGTGCTGCACAACCCGACGGATCGGAGCTTTCAGCTGAAGTTGAAGGTCGGGGAGACGCAACTGGAGGGGGAGTTGTTGTGTGATCGGGAGCGGGAGTTTCGGTATCACGTGTTTGAGTTGGGGCATAAGTTTGTGCGGGAGGGGGGAAGGGTGTTTCGGGAGAATGAGATTTGGCGGGAGGTGCGGGAGAAGGGGCAGGTGGGGGCTTTGGTGGAGAGGGGGAGGTTGTATGGGAATCGGGTGGTGGTTAAGTATGAGGTGGGGGAAGGCGCTTTTGAGGTGACGTAAATCTATTGGCTGGTTGTTGTTTTTTTCAATTTTATCGATTCACAAGGACGTTTCAATGAACCGCTGTTTCAAGACTTTCATCCCGGTCGGTGTGGTGCTTTTTACTCTGTTCAGCACAGGCAACACATGGGCACAGGAACCGCGAGCGCTGTACGACGCGATGAAGGGTGGGGTCTGTTCGCCTAACTCGGAGCGCTTGCACGAAGACGCGGTAAAGGGTGATCTGCAAGCACAACTGGAATTTGGCAAAGCCATTCAGCAGAACCTTTGCGGGGTGGTAGAGCAATTCTCGCCCGGCATGCCTGAAGAGTGGTTTCGCAAACCTGCAGAACAGGGAAATGCCGAGGCACAAGCCGAACTCGCCTACGAACTGAGTTCGGACTGGAGTGTAGAAGGTGAAGACGCCGGGGTTTACTGGAGTCTGAAAGCTGCGGAGCAGGGCAATGCGAAAGCGCAATTCCATCTGGCGCAGATTTATCATCGTGGTGGCCGCTCGATAAAAAATCTCAAGGATATGGACAAGGCTATGGCCTACTACAACCAGTCCGCCGAGGGCGGTTATCCCGATGCCTACATGCTATTGGCGATGATCTACCAAGAAGGGGATGGGGTTCCACAGGATGACGTAGCGGCAGCCAAATGGTTCCGTAAGTTTGCCGAGACGGGGAATGCTTCTGGGCAGTTTGATTTTGCAGAAGTCCTGGCTGAAGGACGTGGTGTCGAAAAGGATGAAGCCAGTGCCTTCGATTGGTTTGGCAAGTCGGCGGCTCAGGGAAATGAATACGCCCAGTATGAAATGGCTCGGATGTTCGAACAGGGCCGTGGAGCGAAGCGCAATGAACGCGAGGCTGCCAGTCTCTATCGCAAGGCGGCCGATGCCGGATATGGCAAAGCCCAATTGGCGTTGGGAAACATGTACGCACAAGGCAGAGGTGGTTTGACCAAGAGCAAAGCCAAGGCGAAATTCTGGATGCTCAAGGCAGTTGAACGCTCGGCTCCAGGGGCAGAGGAGGCGTTAAACAGCCTTTGAAGTGGTAAGCGACAAGGGGCGACAGGGGGCGCCCCTTGTTAGTCATCAGACTTCCTGTTTCCAGGCTGAGAGTGTTATTACGGTGCCTTCTTTTTCCTTGTTGCGTATTTCCACTTTGTAGGTCCCGCCACCGATATAACCTTCGACCAGTGCTTTTTTGTCATTGCCGCTGATCTCGGCGTTTTTGGCCTGCAGCTTGTAGAAGTCCAGTACGCTTGCGTAGTCGGTATAGGTACGCAGGATCACCTCGAACTCGTGTTTAGGCCGGCCAGCCATCTCATCCCAGTCACCCTCCATGGGCGTGCCTTCCATGCCGGGTGTCGTGAATTCGCCATGTGCTCCGGCTCCGATCAAGTGAGCCCGTTGAGGAAGCATCGAGAGCATGGGTTTGGGGAAGTCGGCGGGAAGTTGCGAGGTGGTCCACGCCCCTTTTTCCGGATCTGTAGAAACATATTCGACAGTCGCAATTTTCTGCGCACTGGCCCGTGTTTCCGGGTCATCACTTTCGGCGCGGATGGCCAGCATGGGCGGTAACTGTTTGCTCCAGGTTACAAGAGAAGCGGCATCATCTTTTTTCGAGCCTTTGGGTTGGAAAATAGTCAACACCGTGTCCGGCAGATCATTGCAGGTCAACGCTTCTTCTCGGGATTTTACTGTGCAGTGTCCGTTTACCAGTCCGACCGCAACCAGCTGACCCTTTTCATCCAGCAGCAATGCAGCCCGCTCGAGACCGTTGTTCCCGTCGTTCATCGCCGTGATCATGGTTTTTCCGGCAGGAACTCCTTCGTCAAAAGATGAAAGTTCTGAATCCAGCGATTCGAGAACCTGTTGCACGATCATTGTGTTGTCGTTTGTATAGCTGCCCGTTGAATAACCGAGGAAATCAACTAATGCGGAACGGATCGCCGGATCATCGTTGAGTTTCGGGAGGCTTGGCGAAGAGGGATCATTTGTCAGTAGTAAAGCAACTGTACCGTCGGAACGGTTCTCTGAGTGTAGAGACAGGGCAGTTGCGTTAACTGAAAAAAACAGTGCGAGAAATAGGGTTAGGGGGCGTGTTAGATTTGTCAAAAGACAGTCCTTTGTGGTGGTTAAACCCGGGTTGATGTTTAGTGTTACTGGTGTCAGGAGAAATAAATCTGTCAAATTTTGTAATAAAATGATTTTTAGAAATAAAGATTAAAAGGGGGCGGATTTATTTTTTCAGCGAAAAACAGATCTTTCCCCTTTAGTCTGGCTTGTTATGAAGTTTTGTATTTTTCAAGCATTCAAGAAGGACCGACATGAAATGGCGCTTATCAATGGGCTCCTCAGAGAAGTACGTCGTGATTTCGGAAAATACGCGATTAAATTTTTCATTTTTATTTAAAAAGAATGTCAGTGTATCGATATACCATTGCTGCTCGCTTATGATGCGTTTTGTAAACTCAGGCTTGATCAGGGTGTTAAATAGGTGTGTTAGCTCATCATCATTATTTATGTCGGTTTTTGCAATTAGGTTTTCTACGGTTTCATCTTGATCGCTATTTATGTCGAAAGGGAATAGTAGCGATGGAATTATGTCAAGTGTCGGCTCTAGTTTCATTTTTAATTTTTCATATTTCGGAAATGATATTTTAGGTAGGCCGTTATCGTAATTGAAAGGGGACAGATTTATTTTCTTCGTCGAAAAATAAGTCTGTCCTTTTTTACTCTTCCTTTTTATTTTATTTTGGGGGGGTTATTTGTTTGTTTTTTTGCTGATGTGTACGCAGTCGTGGTCATCCATGTATGTCAAGGTTTTAAAATTTTCACCTATTATCCAGAATGGGAAGCCAGTTGTTTCGAGTAGCAACGCTTTGAGGTCAGTAGAAGACTCTAGTTTCCAAGCGTGAGCTTTGTTGTCGTGAACTATTATAGTGGGATATTCAAGGTCGTCTATGGTGTCAACTTTTTTCCAAAATTCAGGATCATGATTTTTTTCGGTGTTTTTCAAAAAATATGGGTCCAGCTTCTTCGCTGGGGAGGAGAAGAATGCGATCGTTAAATCGTTGATTAGGTTGGCTAGTTCAGTTTCGCTTAGTTTTTTATTTGCTAGTTTTTGCTCTTCTAAGACAGAGTCTATTTCTTTTTCTAGGTAGTTCATTGCGGGTCTCCAATTCTCGCGCGTGATACAGGCACTGATTCTAATAAGATGTGTCCTCTAACTGCGCCGCCAGTACCGCGTTTCCCCGGCGTCTGGTATCCAACATGGGGGTCTGCAGGACCATCAGTGGAAGGAACAAGACGAGGATCATCTATGTTTACTTCTGCCCCTTTGTTTTTGCCTTCTAGTACACGCCATTCTGTGGGGTAGGACTTTCCATACTGATCTTTTCCCCATTTTGTTACTGTAAATTCGTTTTTCGGCACACCAGTTCTAGTAAATGCTTCGTCCAGTCCTTTATGCATTTGCTGATAAGAGGTGCCCGGAGTTCCTCTCCAGTCTAAGTCAACTTCAGAGTTGAATTTCCATGTTCCGCCTGGAACTGGCTGTGGGCAATTTGTTGGTCCACTAGCTAGGCCGAGAGGATCCACCCATCCCGTAGGGTTAGGCACGTACTGGTAGTTATTCAGTCCACCCGCAAGCTTGATCGGATCCGGAGTCAGAAAACGCCCAGTCCCCGGATTGTAGTAGCGGTGCCGGTTGTAATGTAACCCTGTCTCGGCATCAAAGTACTGACCCTGGAATCGCAACGGATTGTCGATTTCACTGACATCCAGTGCTGCGAGGTTGCCGTAGGCGCGGTACTTCGCGGACCACATGATTTCGCCGCTGTAGTCAGTGAGTTCCTGCGGTGTGCCCAGATGGTCGAGCTGGTAGTAGAACGGCGTTGCCTTGCGCGGGCCTTCGCCGTCGAGCATGGCCAGCGGGCGGAAGCTGCCGGGTTCGTAGATGTAGGTGCGATAACGGTTGTCGCCGCTTTCGGCGATCAGGCGTTCGCCTTGCCACAGAAACTCGGTGGTTTGGCCATCGACGGTTTTCTCGATGCGGCGACCGAAAGCATCGTACTTGTAGGACGCGGTGCTGCCACCCGGAAGGCTCGCGCCGATCAGTCGATGCTGGCAGTCGTAACGGTATTCGGTGACGAGATTTTGTCCGGCGCCACGGCGCTCGCGGATCAGGTTGCCATAGGCGTCATAGTCGTAATGGCGGTCGCCTTGCATCAGCAGGCGGTTGCCTTTGACGTTGGCGAGGTTGGCTGTGCCTTCGTTGTTCTGGCCGAGCAAGTTACCGGCCGGGTCGTGGGCGAAGCTTTCCGGTGTCGCGCCACGCACGCTGATCAAGCGATCGAGCGGGTCGTAGTGATAGCTGCGGCTGCCTTTGCGGCTGTCGTCGATTCCGGCGAGGTTGCCGTTTGCGTCGTAGTTGTAGCGGCGCTGGAAAAGGTTTTTGTCGCGCTGGCTGACGCTGTGGGCCTGCAAGCGGCCCTGTTCGTCATATTGATATTGGCTGAGCAACAGGCCTTGCTGCCGTTGCTGTTCGCGACCACCGCTGAACTGGTGAGTCGTCAGACGCGAACCGTTGAGGTCGATGCCGCTGAGCATACCGCCGGGTTGGTGGCGGTAGTCGAGTTTGCTGCCATCGGGCAAGCGACAGTGCTTGAGCTGGCCGACGCTGTCGTACTCATAACGCAAGGTGCCCCAGCCCTGGTGTTCGGTGACGAGGCGGTCTTGTAGGTCGTATTCGTAGGCGAGTGGCCAGTGTCCGTCGTCGACGTTGACCAGGCGGCCGAGGGCGTCGTAGCTGTAGTGAATTTCTTCGCCGTCGGGAAGGGTCTTCACCAGCAACCGGCCTGCGGTGTCGCGTTGGTACTCAGTTACCAACTCGCTATCGTCTTCACCGAATTCGGTTTTCTTCAGCAATTGGCCGTTGAGGTCGTATTCGTATGCGGTGCGACGACCATCGAAGCCGGTTTCCTGTTGGATCAGGCCATTCGGGAAGTAGTCGAGGTGGTAATGCTCGCCGCGCTCGTTTTCGATCTCGGTCAGCAACAGGCGCGAGTTGTCGTAGCGGTAACGCAGCTGGCTGCCATCCGGGTTGATGCGACGGCTGACGAGGTGCAGTTTATCGGCGTATTCGTAACGGGTGACGCGGCCGAGTTCGTCGCGTTCGGCAGTGACATTGCCGTAGGCGTTATAGGTGAACGCGCGCGTTGCGCCGCCCGGCAAGATAATTTGTGCGAGGCGGTTGGCGGTATCCCACTGATATTGGGTGATGGCACCTGATTCTTCTTGCCGAGTTATTTGCCGGCCCAACGCATCGTAGCGGTATTTGCGTTGACCACCATCGGGCAGGCGTTCCTCAAGCAATTGACCGAGGTTGTTCCAGCCCAGTTGGTGGCGGCTGCCATCCGGGTGACGGATCTCCAGCAGACGTCCTTGACGGTCGTAGCTGTAGAACGTCGAATTTCCATCCGGGTCGATTTGCTGAGTGACATCACCCTGTCTGTTGCGTTGATACTTCCAGCTGGCTTTGCCACGGTGAACATCGCTGACGAATCCGTTGCTGTATTCGTACGTGGTGGCTTCATCTTCAGGAGGGATGACGGCGGTCATCAATCCGTTGTCGTCGTACCGGTATTCGGTCACGGCGCCGAGCGGATCTTTTTCCGCGACCAATTGGCCTTTGTCGTTATAGGCCTTGAGATGCTCGGCACCATCCGGATCGATCTTGCTGATCAATCGCGCCTGATCGTCGTGGGTGTAAACCTCTTCGCTGCCATCGGCGTTGGTAACGGTCACGCTGCCTTTGTCATCCCAGGCGTAGCGCGCGTCCATCTGCGAGAAGTTTGCCCAGTGGTGGATGCATCGAGCCAGTTTGCCTTCGTTCTCCCACTCCCAGAAGAAGCTCGCGCCGCCGGCCAGTTGCCGCTCCAGAATCACGTGTTGATCGTTGTAGCTATAACGCTCGGCTTCCCCTGAGGCGTTCTTTGCTTCAATCAACCGGTGTTGCGCGTCATAGGTGTAGGTGAACAGCGTCTGGACGGTGTTCCAGGCATCCTCAAGATTGTCCGCCGGTAGAAACTGCTGATAGTCCACAGCCACAATATGTTTGCGGTCGTAGCGTAAAAGCAGGGCACGACCTGCGCCGTTGTCGAGGCGTTTGATGCGCCCGTGGATGTCCCGTGTGACGTGCAGGCGATTGCCATAGCTGTCGCTGATGGCGATCAGGGTTGCGCCTTTGCTGTTGAAGCGGAAGTGGTAGAACGATGGGCGTTTGCCTGCTTGGGCCAGTACCAATTCGGACGGGTCATCGCCGAGGAAAATGGCTGCACGCGAGAGGCTGTTAGTGATCGCCGGGCGTTGCTCGCTTGGAAGCGGGAACGGTGTTGAGCGGTTTTCGTGGTCGGTCCAAACGACCTCATCGCCCACGATTTCGATGCGGTGGGCAAGAGCGTGACTCCAACCGTAGCCCAGGCCACAGTCGATTTCCACGGCGCTGGTTCTGTACAGGCGTGTCCATTCAAACGGCAGTAAGCCGTCAAGTTGGCCATCTGTCAGCGTCAGCAGCTCTTCGCCGGTGACCATCGAAACCGGGCATCCGTTGGTGCATGTCCCCGAGGCCGGCTCTGCACTTTTTTCCGCGGGCGACTTTGCCTGTTTGGAAGCGTCGTCACCGACTTTGCCATTACCCAGTTTTGCGTTCTTTTTCCCGTCGAAGCGCAGCTGAGAGACGCCGTTCCTCACCTTGGCTGTCACCCCACGCGCCGCAACAGCGGTGTACTTCGCGACATACTCCATAAAGCCATTGATGATTTTGAACAGCGACTTCACGAAGCTGGTGACAGCATTGATGACAAGCTCACCGTACTTCTTCAGTCGGGCGGCGAGGTAGATAACCCCTGTGCCTTCAGCCGCAATGGTCAGGACCACGCCAATCACGATGTCGATCGCGATGCCGACGACAATGGCCGTGGTCATCTTCGCAACGTCGCCGGCCATTTTCATTGGCGGCAAGCCTGCCAACCAGATCACGGCACTGCGTACCAGCAGGAACAAAGCGGCTTCGTCGCTGGCCAGCAACATGGCTTTTTTCATGATGTCTGGCGAACTTTCGGCGACTTTGATCAGGTCCTGGACGCCGGCACCGAGATCTTTTGCAAATTTCTTGGGGTCTTGCAGAATGTCGAGCACCAGACTGATGCCATCCCACACGCCTTTGATCGCTTCCCAGCCACCCTCAAGAATTCCGTTGCCGATCGCCATCGCTGTGCCCGAAGCCGACAGATTCGACCATTGCGGCTTGAACCCGGCCCACTCCTTGCGCAGGAAACCTTCAAGGTCTGCTGTTACGCCGCTGTAGGAGCTGAACAGAGCGTCGATCTGCGCAGGCGTCACTTCGTTGTGAACACGGATTTTGTAGAACTTGCCGGGAATTCCGCCGGTCCAGCTGGCCTTGCCTTGCTGATCGAGTTTGACCTTGCTGACTGCACCACCTTCCACTGCGACGATCTCGACTTCGATATCGCCGATGGGAATGTCATAAACCGATTCGAATTTACTTTCGATCAGCAGCGGTCCCTTCAACGGGCATTGAGCCACGTTCGAAGAGAAGTCGCCGTCGGTCATGCTCACCGACTTACTGGTGTTGCCAACCTTGATCACTCGCTCCATGCCCAAAAGGGAAGGCAGGTCGGCTGCCCGACTGGCCTTGTCGGCGGCTCTCGCGTACCAGGTCTTGGTCTGTTCCTGATACAGCTTCAAACTGTCCTTGAAGGTGTTCAGTTGGTTGTCAACAAAGGCAACGCGATCCATCAGCCTTGCTCCAGAATCAGGTGGTTTAACAGTGCTTCTTTAAGGTTGTCCGGAGCATCCGGGCGACGCACGAAACGGGTGATTTTCAGTTTCAGGTTGTTCTCGGGCCATGCGCTGTAGAGGTCCGGGCGTGCTTCTTCGAGCCATTGCATCAAGTTGCCGACCAGCGTCGTGTGATCCTCTTTCGCCAACTGATCCAGCAACCTCTTCGGCACCTCCCACCACGGCCACTCCTTCACCTTCGGCACCACCCTCGGTCCGACTTCCAGGCTGCGGCCATTGATCAGATACCGCTCAAACACCGGCAGCACCTCCCCAGCGCTCTCACCCAACCCATCAAGAATCGGATAGATATGCCGCCCATCCCAGAACCGGAAAAACACTTCGGTCCCGTCCGGCATTTTCACCTGGGTCAGGCTGCGCAGGTGTTCGAAAACTTCGTTGGGTTCGGAGCGGGAGACCGCCAGCCAACCCCAGTCGAGGGCGTCGGTTTCGGTGATCCAGGGCAGGAAAGCCGAGTTGGCCTTGAGTTCGGCGACGTAAGGCATCACCGGTTGCCAGGTGGAGTAGGGCGTTCCGCCCCAGACGGGAATGGCCTGGACGGACGGTTCGCTCTGATACAAGGTCTTCAGCGCGTCGGCATCGCTGGCGGCGCTGACGATCAGGTACAGGCGTTCGTTCGCCTTGAGCGGGTGCGCGGAGAGCCAGGCCTGGGGGGTGATTTTTTCAGATGCCACAACAACCGTCCTTGATGGGTGAGCCTATTGGCTCATATCCGCTTCTATGTGTTCTTCGTAACCCGAAAGCCTTTTCAGCACGCTTTCGTTTTCTGCGTATTTTTCTTTCAACTGCTTCAGTTGCTGATCTGTGCCTTTGCAGTATGTGTTCGCTTCGCTGGCGAGCCGGTGAATGTTGTCAGGGTCGGCCGGGTCTTGCTCGGGAATATCACCGCGAAGCGAGTCACAGTTGTTTCTCTTGATTACGTAGCTGGATACGTCGTCGGGTACGGTGCTGCGAGCCTCGGCGGCGGAAGCAGTCATTGGTTGATTCAGCAAGACACTCAGCAAGCAGGCTGCAAAAACTCGCATTGAGTTTGCCCATGCGAATCTCTCGACAGTCAGATCGTGCATGCACCCGCCTTACACTTCTCACACTCTTCACAAAACGGTGCATTACGCTTGAGGGTATTGATCTGCGCCGGCGTCAGCACAGCGCCCGCCTTATCGGCATCCGCCTGTTTCAGCACGCCCGGCATCAACGGCGCCGCCCCCGTGCCGCTCCCCGGTCCACCACCGGAGTTGATATTGATTGCCGGCCCACTCATGGTCACGCCGCCGCCATCGATCTTGATGAAGCTGCCACCGCCGACCAACGTCAGTTCGGCCCCGGCCTCCAGCACCACTTTCATGCCGCTGCTCAGGTGAATTTCCTGCCCGGCGTCGATGAATTGCCCGGTGCCGATCTTGATGTGCTGGTTCACGCCCACGGTCAGGTGGTCGTTGGCGCGGGCTTCGACTTTGCGGTCTTCGTAGACGGTGTGGTGTTCTTCGGCCTTGAATTCGGTGTAGCTATTCTTTTCCACGACGTCGTGGCGTTCGTTGCCGACGCGGATTTTCTGGTCGTGTTCGATGTTCTCGTCCCAGTCGCGCTGGGCGTGGAGGAAGATCTGTTCCTGGCCTTTCTTGTCTTCGATGCGCAGTTCGTTGAAGCCGCCACCGCCCATCGAGCTCAGGGTCTTCAAGGTGGTGCGCGTCTTGTTCGCCGGCAGCGCGTAGGGGACGGTGTTTTCCTTGTGGTACAGGCAGCCGCTGATCAGCGGCTGGTCGGGGTCGCCTTCGAGGAAGGTCACCAGCACTTCCATGCCGATGCGCGGGATGGCGATGCCGCCGTACTGGGCGCCGGCCCAGGCTGACGACACGCGCAGCCAGCAACTGGTCTTGTCGTCGGCCAGGCCGTCGCGATCCCAGTGGAACTGCACTTTGACGCGGCCGTATTCGTCGCAGTGGATTTCCTGGCCTTGCGGGCCGGTGACCACGGCGCTCTGGCTGCCGAGGATGCGCGGTTTCGGGTGGCGCAGGGGCGGGCGGTTCGGCACGTCCCACGGGGTGGCCTGGAAGCGGTTGCGGTAGCCCTGATGGAAATCGTCTTTCAGCGCCGTGGTGTCACTGGTGACGGACTCTTCCAGCACCTGCGGCTGCTTGCCTTCGTGGTGGACTTCGGTGAGTAGCCAGAGGTCGTTCCACTTGGCTTTCGGGTGTTCCTTCAGCGCGAGGAAATGGCCGCTGACCAGCAACGGCTGGTCGCTCTTGCCCTCGGCGAGCTGGAAGTCGCTGCGATGGCGTTCGAGGGCGCGTTTGGCCAGGTGCTTGCCGCGCTCGCGGTCGACGAAACGGCCGGGGTAGTCGTAGTCCTCGAGGTCGGGCAGGGCGTCGCCACGGTTTTCGCTTTCGAGGGTGATCCGCGGTTTTTCGAAGTCGTAGTCGCGGCGGGTGGTGCGGCTGGTGCGGGTTTCCAGGCGCAGGTCGAAGCGCTTGATCACCGGGTCGCTGGCGACCATGCCGGAGTCCTGCTGATAGGCCACCGGCGCCAGTTTGTGGAACACCGTCTGGTCATCGCCGAACACCAGTTTGTGCGCGGAAACGCTGTGCTGGAAGTGGTAGTGAATGCCTTCTTCTTCGCACAGGCGCTGGATGAAATGCAGGTCCGATTCGTCGTACTGCACGCAGTAGATACGCTCGGGGTAGATCGAACCGGTCTGGAATTCGTAGGCGTTGCCCTGGATGCCGTGTTCTTCGAGGACCTTGCCGATGATTTTCGGCACGCTGAGGTTCTGGAAGATCCGCTGGTTGATCCGGTGCGCCAGGTACGAAAGCTGCGGGCGCAGGGTCACGGAGTAGCGCGTCAGGCGCTTGCCGGAATCGCCCTGCGCGGCGCGGTCGATCAGGCCGTGGATGCCGCTGCCGTCGGGCGACAGCTGCAGGAAGGCCGGCTTGTGCAGCAGGGTTTCGAGGTCCAGCGACGGCTGCTCACTGACCAGCTCCACCTCGAAGGCAAACGGCTGGCTGATGGCTTCCCGACCGGTGAGGGTAAACACCTGGAAATCGGCGGAAAGCCCTTCGATGGTCAGGGCAAAGTGGGTTTCATTGGCCGGCGCGAACATCCCTTGTTCCTCGTGCTGTACAGCGGCGCCCGTCGACCGCAAGACCGGTCAGCGCGCGCGAAATTCTGGAGGGGCGTAAACAACATCGACCAGCAGAGCTGGCCGATGCTTGAAACGATCAGCCGTAATTAAACGACTGGAGCACGCCAGTCATCGGAACCCGAAGTACCGGATACTTCGTGGGTCCAGGTGATTTTGCGGTAGGTGAACTGCACTTCTTCCAGGTGGGTGAAGTGCGCGTTGCCTGGATCCTGGCAGTTGTGCATTTTGTTGTTGATGGCGACGATGATCGCGTCTTCCAGTTTGGTGGTGTAGTAGTGCTCTTGGGTGCCTTGAGCCGAAGTGCGGTACCACTGGATAACGATTTCGCTCATGCGCTCGCCGGAAGTCAGTGCTGCTTGCAGCAGAGGCGAAGCCTTGTCGTAGACCTTGGTGATCACGACTGGCTTGTGCACGCGCTGACCGGTTGGCTGACCGGATTGCGGGTCACGCGGGATGATCACGTCGTGGGTGAAAGCCTGAACCATGACCTGGTCTTCGTGGCCTTCCTGATAGGTGTTGCCAACGGAGTCGGCGGTGAAGGCGCCGGCAGTGATCAGGCCTTGTTTTTCGCCGGTAACCGACATGTACGCTGGTGTTGCCATGGGAGGTGCTCCTTGCGGATAAAGTTAGGGTGCCCGGGAGGCGAAATCGCCCGGTGGGTGCCAAAGCTATATCAAGGACCGTGCCAGGTTTTCCAAAGTCTCCGTGATACGGGGGTGAAACTGCTGTTTAGTGCATGTTTCAAGATGTTTCATGCCAATTTAAGGCCAAAAGTGCGCAACTTCTTGCGCAGTGGTGTGCAAGAAGTTGCGCACTTGGCTACAGGCGACGGAACCCGGGGGCTGTAGAGGAATCAAGCGGCGATTTTGCGAAACAAGTGCGCAAGAAGTTGCGCACCATGGCACATGGCTATGTCGGTGCCAGACCTCTCCGTTGCAGAAATGGCCAATCCATCGCCCCTTTTTGCCATTGCGCCACTGGCACGTTGCCCTGCGATTCCTTGAAAGTCCTTATCCAGAGCCCGTCACGTTTACGCTCGGGCGGCGCGAGCGCGGCAAACCGTCTTATAAATGAAACACCGCCCTCAGCTATACTCCCCCGCAATTTCGATCTGGCCCCGAGGACTGACTGTGAAGAACTGGACGTTGCGCCAACGCATTTTGGCGAGCTTTGCGGTGATTATCGCCATCATGCTGTTGATGGTGGTCGTCTCGTATTCACGGTTGTTGAAGATCGAAGCCGGCGAACAGAGCGTGCGTCAGGACGCGGTGCCGGGGGTGTATTTCAGCTCGATGATTCGCAGTGCCTGGGTCGACAGCTATCTGCAGACCCAGGAGTTGCTGGGCCTGAAAAAAGGCCAGGGCATCAGTGCCGAAGACGCGGCGGACTTCAAGTCTTTCGAAGCGCGTCTCAACGAGCAGATGGGCAACTACGAAAGCACCGTCACCACTGCCGAGGACCGGGCCGAGTACACCGTGTTCAAGCAGGACGTGCTCAACTACAACAAGATTCAGGCGCAGGTGCTCGACCTGCATGTGCGCAACCAGGAGGACGCGGCCGCGAAGTTGTTCAATGAACAACTGACCCCGGCCTGGACGGCCGGCCGCATGAAACTCAACGACATCATTCGCGAAAACAAGGCCGTTGCCGATGAAGCCATGAACAACATCGACGACGCGGTCGCGGCGGCGAAAGTCAGCATGGGCATCTCCCTGCTGGTGGCCGTGCTGGCCGCCGGTCTGTGCGGTCTTCTGCTGATGCGCGCGATCATGGCCCCGATGAACCTGCTCGTGCGGATTCTCGACACCATGCGCACCGGCGATCTGAGTTCGCGCCTGAACCTGGGCCGCAAGGACGAATTCAACGCCGTGGAAACCGGCTTCAACGACATGATGACCGAGCTCACCTCGCTGGTGTCTCAGGCCCAGCGCTCGTCGGTGCAGGTCACCACGTCGGTGACCGAGATCGCCGCCACCTCCAAACAACAGCAGGCTACCGCCACAGAAACCGCCGCCACCACCACCGAAATCGGTGCGACGTCCCGCGAGATTGCGGCGACCTCCCGTGACCTGGTGCGCACCATGACCGAAGTCTCCACCGCTGCCGATCAGGCTTCGGTGCTCGCCGGTTCCGGGCAGCAAGGCCTGGCACGCATGGAAGACACCATGCACTCGGTGATGGGCGCGGCGGATCTGGTCAACGCCAAACTGGCGATCCTCAACGAGAAGGCCGGCAACATCAATCAGGTCGTCGTGACCATCGTCAAGGTCGCTGACCAGACCAACCTGTTGTCCCTGAACGCCGCGATCGAAGCGGAGAAGGCCGGCGAATACGGTCGCGGTTTTGCCGTGGTCGCCACCGAAGTGCGGCGTCTGGCGGATCAGACCGCTGTTGCCACGTATGACATCGAACAGATGGTCCGCGAGATCCAGTCGGCGGTGTCCGCCGGGGTGATGGGCATGGACAAGTTCTCCGAGGAAGTGCGTCGCGGCATGGCTGAGGTGCAGCAGGTCGGCGAGCAGCTGTCGCAGATCATCCATCAGGTGCAGGCGCTGGCGCCGCGGGTGTTGATGGTCAACGAAGGCATGCAGGCCCAGGCTACCGGTGCCGAGCAGATCAACCACGCGCTGGTGCAGCTGGGTGATGCCAGCAGCCAGACCGTCGAGTCGTTGCGTCAGGCCAGTTTCGCCATCGACGAACTGAGCCAGGTGGCCGTGGGCCTGCGCAGCGGCGTTTCGCGATTCAAAGTCTGATGAGCGAAATCATCGCCAAACGCAGCGCTGCACCGGTGGCGAAGCAGACGTTGTTCCTGCTGTTTCGCATCGGCAACGAACGCTACGCTCTGCGTGCCACGGAGGTGGCGGAAGTGCTGCCGCGCCTGCCGCTGAAGCCGATTGCCCGGGCGCCGCACTGGGTGGCGGGGGTGTTCGCCTATCGCGGTTCGGTGGTGCCGGTGATCGACCTCAGCGCCCTGACGTTCGGCCAGCCTGCCGAAGCGCGCACCAGCACGCGACTGGTGCTGGTGCATTACCGCGCCGACGATTCACAACCCTCGCAATGGCTCGGGCTGATCCTCGAACAGGCCACCGACACCCTGCGTTGCAACCCGGATGAATTCCAGCCCTACGGCCTCGACAATCGTCAGGCGCCGTACCTCGGTCCGGTGCGTGAAGACGCCCGGGGCCTGGTGCAATGGGTGCGGGTCAACGATTTGCTCGACGATACGGTGCGCCCGCTGCTGTTCCCGACGCCGCCGCTGGATCCGGCGCGGCTTGAGGATCTGCCATGAGCAGTGACCAGCGCTTCTTCGATTTCCTCAAGGAACGCATCGGGCTCGACGTCGCTTCGGTAGGGCCGGCAATCATCGAGCGGGCGGTGCGCCAGCGCATCATCCTGGCGCAAATGGTCACGGCCGATGAATATTGGCAAACGCTGCAAGGCTCGCGGGACGAACAGCAGGCGTTGATCGAGGCGGTAATCGTCCCGGAGACCTGGTTTTTCCGTTACCCGGAATCCTTCGCCACCCTGGGCAAACTGGCGCGCAAACGCCTGGCCGAGCTGAACAACATGCGGGCGCTGCGCATTCTCAGCCTGCCGTGCTCCACCGGTGAAGAACCCTATTCGATTGCCATGGCGTTGCTCGATGCGGGCCTCAAGCCCCATCAGTTCAAGGTCGACGGCATGGATGTCAGCCCCCTGTCGGTGGAGAAGGCGCGGCGGGCGTTGTACGGCAAGAACTCGTTTCGCGGCCAGGAACTGGACTTTCGCGAGCGGCATTTTTTCGCCGAGAACGAAGGTTATCGGGTGAATGAAATCGTCCGCGAGCAAGTCCGCCTGCAGGTCGGCAACGTGCTCGATCCGTCATTGCTGGTCAACGAACCACCGTTCGATTTCGTGTTCTGCCGCAACCTGTTGATCTATTTCGATCAGCCGACCCAGCAGCAGGTATTCGCCGTGCTCAAGCGCCTGACCCATGTCGACGGCGTGCTGTTTATCGGCCCCGCCGAGGGCAGTCTGCTCGGGCGGCTGGGCATGCGCTCGATCGGGATTCCGCAGTCTTTCGCGTTCAGTCGCCACAGCGATCCGCAGCCCGAACCGCTGCCGATGCCGGTCGCTCTCCCGTCCCCGTTACCCGTGCGCCAACCGGTGCGCAGCACGCCACCGCCGCCGGTGCGCAATCGTCCGTTTGCCGCTGTGACGCCGTTGCCCGCCACCGCCAAAAGCACGAATCCCGACGCGGCGACCCTGCTGGCCAACATTGCCGCCCTGGCCAATGAAGGCAAAAGCGCCGAGGCCCGGGCCGCGTGCGAACAGTATTTGCGCAGTCATGAGCCGGTGGCTCAGGTGTTCTACTGGCTCGGGCTGCTCAGTGATGTCGCCGGTTCTGCTCTCGAAGCCCAGAGCTACTATCGCAAAGCCTTGTACCTCGAACCGCAACACCCCGAAGCCCTGATGCACCTGGCCGCGCTGCTGCAGGCCCAGGGTGACACGGCCGGTGCCAGACGATTGCAGGAGCGCGCCGCCCGCAGCGGCCGCACCGCCGACAGTGAGCGTAAACGATGATCCCGTCCGACACCTTGAACGTCACCCACGAAGACGCCCGGGCCATCGACGATTGCTGGAACCGCATCGGCATCCACGGCGACAAGTCTTGCCCGCTGCTGGAAGAACACATTCATTGCCGCAATTGCTCGGTGTATTCCGCCGCCGCCACGCGCCTGCTCGACCGTTATGCGTTGCAGCAGGACGAGCGCGATCCGGTGGCGAGCCAGGTTGAAACCGAGCTGAAAACCCGTTCGCTGCTGATGTTCCGTCTTGGCGAGGAATGGCTCGGACTGGCCACTCGCAGTCTGGTGGAAGTCGCACCGTTGCAGGCGATTCACTCCTTGCCGCACCAGCGCTCCCGGGCCTTGCTCGGCGTGGCGAACGTGCGCGGGGCGCTGGTGGCGTGCCTGTCGCTGGTCGAACTGCTCGATCTTGACGGTAACGCCGCCCCGGCGACCGGCGCGCGGATCATGCCGCGCATGCTGATCATCGCGGCCCAGGGCGGGCCGGTGGTGGTGCCGGTGGACGAAGTCGACGGAATTCACGCCATCGACGAACGAATTCTCGATGCCGCGTCGCGTTCCGGGGCGCAGGCCAGTGCCAAATACACCCGAGGCGTGTTGCCTTTCAAAGGTCGCAGCCTGCGTTGGCTGGATGAAGAACAGCTGTTGTCCGCCGTGTCCCGGAGCCTCACATGACCCCCGAGCAAATGCGCGACGCCTCCCTGCTGGAGCTGTTCAGCCTCGAAGCCGAAGCCCAGACCCAGGTCCTGAGTGCCGGGCTGCTGGCGCTGGAACGCAATCCGACCCAGGCCGATCAGCTTGAGTCGTGCATGCGGGCGGCACACTCGTTGAAAGGCGCGGCGCGGATTGTCGGCATCGACAGCGGCGTCAGCGTTGCTCACGTAATGGAAGATTGTCTGGTCAGTGCGCAGGAAGGGCGGCTGTTCCTGCGCCCGGAGCATATCGACGCGCTGTTGCAGGGCACCGATTTGCTGATGCGCATCGCCACCCCGGCCAATGGTCCGCAACCCGCGGACATCGAGGCTTACGTAGCATTGATGGGCGGTTTGCTCGATCCGGCGGCGCCGGCCGTGGTGGCCACCGCTCCGAGCGCACCACCGATGGCCGAGTTGCAGCTTCAGCCGCCAGTGGTTGAGCCAACGCCCGTTGAAATCCCCGTCGAGGTGGCCGAGCCGGAGCCTGCGCCGCGCAAGAGCAAACGCACCACAGAAGGTGGCGAGCGGGTGCTGCGGGTCACCGCCGAACGCCTGAACAGCCTGCTCGATCTGTCGAGCAAATCCCTGGTGGAAACCCAGCGTCTCAAACCGCACCTGGCCACGATGCAGCGCCTCAAACGCATGCAGAACAACGGCCTGCGGGCGCTGGAAAGTCTCAACGTGCATCTCAAGGAGCATGCCCTGAGCCTCGAAGCTCAAGAGGCGCTGGAAGATGCGCGGCGACTGCTCGCGGAATCCCAACAATTGCTGGCGGAGAAAAACGCCGAACTCGACGAGTTTGCCTGGCAAGCGAGTCAGCGCGCGCAAGTGCTCTACGACACCGCGCTGGCCTGCCGCATGCGGCCATTCGCCGATGTGCTGTCCGGCCAGGTGCGGATGGTGCGCGACCTCGGTCGCAGCCTCGGCAAACAGGTGCGGCTGGAGATCGAGGGCGAGAAAACCCAGGTCGATCGCGATGTACTGGAGAAACTCGAAGCGCCGCTGACCCATCTGCTGCGTAACGCGGTCGATCACGGCATCGAAACACCGGAAGAACGTCTGCTAAAAGGCAAGCCCGAGGAAGGGCTGATCCGACTGCGTGCCTCACACCAGGCCGGACTGCTGGTGCTGGAGTTGAGTGATGACGGCAACGGTGTGGATCTGGAAAAAGTCCGCCGCAGCATCGTCGAACGCCAGTTGTCGCCGGCGGAAACCGCCGCTCAGTTGAGCGAAGAAGAACTGCTGACGTTCCTGTTCCTGCCGGGTTTCAGTCTGCGGGACAAGGTCACCGAGGTGTCCGGTCGGGGCGTCGGCCTCGATGCCGTTCAGCACATGGTCCGCCAGTTGCGCGGTGCGGTGGTGCTGGAACAGACGGCGGGTGAGGGCAGTCGCTTCCATCTCGAGGTACCGCTGACCCTGTCGGTGGTGCGCAGTCTGGTGGTGGAAGTCGGCGACGAGGCCTACGCGTTCCCGCTGGCGCACATCGAGCGCATGTGCGATCTGGCGCCGGACGACATCGTGCAGGTCGAAGGGCGCCAGCACTTCTGGCACGAGGGCCGGCATGTGGGGCTGGTTGCGGCCAGTCAGTTGCTGCAGCGCCCGGCGAGCCAGAACAGCGGCGACACGCTCAAGGTCGTGGTGATCCGCGAGCGCGATGCGATCTACGGCGTTGCGGTTGAACGCTTCATCGGCGAGCGCACGCTGGTGGTGCTGCCGCTGGACGAGCGGCTGGGCAAGGTACAGGACATTTCCGCCGGGGCCTTGCTCGACGATGGTTCGGTGGTGTTGATCGTCGACGTCGAAGACATGCTGCGCTCGGTGGACAAGTTGCTGAACACCGGGCGTCTGGAACGCATCGCCCGCCATGGCAATCAGGCCGCAGAAGCCGCGCGCAAACGGATTCTGGTGGTCGATGATTCGCTCACCGTGCGCGAACTGCAACGCAAGCTGCTGCTTAATCGCGGCTATGACGTCGCTGTCGCGGTAGACGGCATGGACGGCTGGAACGCCTTGCGCTCCGAGGATTTCGATCTGCTGATCACCGACATCGACATGCCACGCATGGACGGCATTGAACTGGTGACGCTGCTGCGCCGCGACAATCGCCTGCAATCGCTGCCGGTGATGGTGGTGTCCTACAAGGATCGCGAAGAAGATCGTCGCCGTGGACTGGATGCCGGGGCGGACTATTATCTGGCAAAGGCCAGTTTTCATGACGATGCCCTGCTCGACGCAGTGGTTGAGCTCATCGGAGGAGCGCGGGCATGAAGATCGCAATCGTCAACGACATGCCCCTGGCGGTGGAGGCCCTGCGCCGGGCGCTGGCCTTCGAGCCGGCGCATCAGGTGGTGTGGATCGCCAACAACGGCGCCGAAGCGGTGCGCCTGTGCGCGGAGAACACCCCGGACCTGATCCTGATGGACCTGATCATGCCGGTGATGGATGGCGTCGAGGCCACCCGCCGCATCATGGCCGAGAGCCCCTGCGCGATTGTCATCGTCACCGTCGACCGCCAGCAGAACGTGCACCGGGTGTTCGAAGCCATGGGCCATGGTGCGCTGGACGTGGTCGACACCCCGGCCCTCGGCGCCGGCAATGCCCAGCAGGCGGCCGCGCCACTGTTGCGCAAGATTCTGAATATCGGCTGGCTGATCGGCGAGAAAACCGCTCGCGCCCGCCCGGCCCAGACAACGCCGCGCAGTTCCGGGTCGTGCCAGCGGCTGGTGGCGATCGGCTCGTCAGCCGGTGGGCCGGCGGCGCTGGAGGTCTTGCTCAAAGGCCTGCCACGCAACTTTTCTGCGGCCATCGTGCTGGTGCAGCATGTCGATCAGGTGTTCGCCGCCGGCATGGCCGAATGGCTGGCCAGCGCCAGCGGCCTCGACGTGCGTCTGGCCCGGGAGGGCGAGCCGCCGCAGGCCGGCGCGGTGTTGCTGGCCGGCACCAACCATCACATCCGGTTGCTCAAGAACGGCACGTTGGCTTACACCGCCGAGCCGGTCAACGAGATCTACCGCCCCTCGATCGACGTGTTTTTCGAAAGCGTCGCCAATTACTGGAACGGTGACGCAGTAGGGGTTTTATTGACCGGGATGGGACGCGACGGGGCTCAAGGGCTTAAGCTCATGCGCCAACAGGGTTACCTGACCATCGCGCAGGATCAGCAAAGCAGTGCGGTGTACGGCATGCCCAAGGCCGCCGCGGCCATCGATGCAGCCGTAGAAATCCGTCCACTGGAAAAGATAGCGCCACGATTGCTGGAGATTTTCCCCAAATGAACGCATTACTCCGCAATCCAGGCCCCCGCAGCACTCAGGTGACCGCCCATGAATGACTTACAGATCGATGACATCAAAACCGACGAGAACGCCGCCATGGTGTTGTTGGTGGACGATCAGGCGATGATCGGCGAAGCCGTGCGCCGCGGGCTGTCGAATGAAGAGAACATCGACTTTCACTTCTGCTCCGACCCGCATCAGGCCGTGGCCCACGCCGTGCGGATCAAGCCGACCGTGATCCTGCAGGATCTGGTGATGCCCGGCCTCGACGGCCTGAGCCTGGTGCGCGAATACCGCAATCACCCGGCGACCAAGGACATTCCGATCATCGTGCTGTCGACCAAGGAAGATCCGCTGATCAAGAGCGCGGCGTTTTCCGCCGGGGCCAACGATTACCTGGTGAAACTGCCGGACAACATCGAACTGGTGGCGCGCATCCGTTATCACTCGCGCTCCTACATGACCCTGCTGCAACGGGACGCGGCCTATCGCGCCTTGCGGGTCAGCCAGCAGCAATTGCTCGACACCAACCTGGTGCTGCAACGCCTGATGAACTCCGATGGCCTGACCGGGCTGTCCAACCGCCGGCATTTCGACGAGTACCTGGAGCTGGAATGGCGCCGCTCGCTACGTGACCAGAGTCAGTTGTCGTTGCTGATGATCGACGTCGATTACTTCAAGTCCTACAACGACACCTTCGGCCACGTCGAAGGCGACGAGGCCCTGCGCAAGGTCGCCACGGCGATCCGCGAGGCCAGCGCCCGGCCGTCCGATCTGCCGGCGCGTTATGGCGGCGAAGAATTTGCGCTCGTGCTGCCCAACACCTCGCCGGGCGGGGCGCGGCTGGTAGCGGAGAAGCTGCGTCAGACTGTGGCGGCGCTGAAGATTCCGCACAATGCGCCGGCCGAAGGGGCGAGCCTGACCATCAGCATCGGCCTGGCGACCATGGTGCCGGAGGCGGGCAGCGACTGCCGGTTGCTGATCTCGGCGGCGGACCGTGGCCTGTATCTGGCGAAGAACAACGGGCGCAACCAGGTGGGGATCGAGTGAACCATCGGGTTCATTCGCGTCGAGAGCCGCCAGACGGGCTGCCGTGACAGCTTGATTACGTTATACTCGCCGGCTTTCAAAAGTTCGCCAACGAGTGCTGCCCGTCATGGAAATCAACCCGATCCTGAACACCATCAAGGACCTGTCCGAGCGCTCCGAAACTATTCGGGGGTATCTTTGACTACGATCAAAAGCATGAGCGTCTGATCGAAGTCAATCGCGAGCTTGAAGATCCTGCAGTCTGGAACAAACCTGAATACGCCCAGGAACTGGGCCGCGAGCGCGCTGCGCTGGCGCAGATCGTCGACACCCTCGACGAACTGAACGGTGGCCTGGCCGATTGCCGCGAGCTGCTGGACATGGCCGTTGAAGAGAACGACGAGGGCGCGGTCAACGACGTCGTCGAAGTCCTTCAAGGTCTCGAAGAGTCCCTGTCCAAGCTCGAATTCCGCCGTATGTTCAGCCACGAGATGGACCCGAACAACGCCTACCTGGACATCCAGGCCGGTTCCGGCGGCACCGAAGCCCAGGACTGGGCCAACATCCTGCTGCGCATGTACCTGCGCTGGGCCGACAAACGCGGTTTCGACGCGACCATCATGGAGCTGTCGGCCGGTGAAGTCGCCGGGATCAAGGGTGCCACCGTGCACATCAAGGGCGAATACGCCTTTGGCTGGCTGCGTACCGAGATCGGCGTGCACCGTCTGGTGCGCAAGAGCCCGTTCGATTCCGGCAACCGTCGCCACACCTCGTTCTCCGCTGTTTTCGTCTCGCCAGAGATCGATGACAAGGTGGAAATCGAAATCAACCCGGCAGACCTGCGGATCGACACCTATCGTTCCTCCGGTGCCGGTGGTCAGCACGTAAACACCACCGACTCGGCCGTACGTATCACCCACGTACCGACCAACACCGTGGTCAGCTGCCAGAACGAACGTTCCCAGCACGCCAACAAGGACACCGCCATGAAAATGCTGCGGGCCAAGTTGTACGAGCAGGAAATGCAGAAGCGCAACGCGGCGTCCCAGGCGCTGGAAGATACCAAGTCGGACATCGGCTGGGGTCACCAGATCCGTTCGTACGTGCTCGATGCCTCGCGGATCAAGGATCTGCGTACCAACATTGAACGCAGCGACTGCGACAAGGTGCTCGACGGCGATATCGACGAATACCTGGAAGCCAGCCTGAAATCGGGGCTGTAAGCTTTCACCCGACCTCAAGTCCCCCGCCATCGGCGGGGGCAACGAACCTGTGATGGAATATTTAAAGACATGAGCGACCAACAACTCGACCAGGCCCTGCAACAGGAAGAAAACTCCCTGATCGCCCTGCGCAAGGAAAAGCTTGCTGCCGAGCGCGCCAAGGGCAATGCCTTCCCGAACGACTTCCGCCGCGACAACTACTGCGAAGCACTGCAGAAACAGTACGCGGACAAGACCAAGGAAGAGCTGGCAGAGGCTGCGATCCCGGTCAAGGTTGCAGGTCGCATCATGCTCAACCGTGGCTCGTTCATGGTGATCCAGGACATGACCGGTCGCATCCAGGTCTACGTCAACCGCAAGACCCTGTCCGAAGAAACCCTGGCCGCGGTGAAAACCTGGGACATGGGCGACATCATCGCCGCCGAAGGCACCCTGGCCCGTTCCGGCAAGGGCGACCTGTACGTCGAGATGACCAGCGTGCGCCTGCTGACCAAATCCCTGCGCCCGCTGCCGGACAAGCACCACGGCCTGACCGACACCGAACAGCGCTACCGTCAGCGCTACGTTGACCTGATCGTCAACGAAGACGTGCGCCAGACCTTCCGCGTGCGTTCGCAAGTGATCGCGCACATCCGCAGCTTCCTGATGAAGCGCGACTTCCTCGAAGTCGAAACGCCGATGCTGCAGACCATTCCTGGCGGCGCTGCGGCCAAGCCGTTCGAAACCCACCACAACGCGCTGGACATGGAAATGTTCCTGCGTATCGCGCCGGAGCTGTACCTGAAGCGTCTGGTGGTTGGTGGCTTCGAAAAAGTGTTCGAGATCAACCGCAACTTCCGTAACGAAGGCGTTTCGACTCGTCACAACCCTGAATTCACCATGTTGGAGTTCTACCAGGCTTACGCCGACTACGAAGACAACATGGACCTGACCGAAGAACTGTTCCGCGAACTGGCGCAGCTGGTTCTGGGCAGCACCGACGTGCCGTACGGCGACAAGGTGTTCCACTTCGGCGAGCCGTTCGTGCGCCTGTCGGTGTTCGACTCGATCCTCAAGTACAACCCTGAGCTGACCGCCGATGACCTGAACGACATCGACAAGGCTCGCGACATCGCCAAGAAGGCCGGCGCCAAGGTGCTGGGCTTTGAAGGTCTGGGCAAGCTGCAGGTGATGATTTTCGAAGAGCTGGTCGAGCACAAGCTGGAACAGCCGCACTTCATTACCCAGTACCCGTTCGAAGTGTCGCCGCTGGCCCGTCGCAACGACGACAACCCGAACGTCACCGACCGTTTCGAGCTGTTCATCGGCGGCCGTGAAATCGCCAACGCCTACTCCGAGCTGAACGACGCGGAAGACCAGGCCGAGCGCTTCATGGCGCAGGTGGCCGACAAGGACGCCGGCGACGACGAAGCCATGCACTACGACGCCGACTTCGTTCGCGCGCTGGAGTACGGCATGCCGCCAACGGCCGGTGAAGGTATCGGTATCGACCGTCTGGTGATGTTGCTGACCAACTCGCCGTCGATCCGCGACGTGATCCTGTTCCCGCACATGCGGCCGCAAGCGTAAGTGTTTCAATAAAAAAGCCGCCTGAAATGGGCGGCTTTTTATTGCCTGTCTGGTACAAACGTATCAAATGGTTACTTTTGAAAAAAACAACAGAGGAAGTCCTGTCGTGATCGGTGCAATGGCTCAAGAGGGTGCAGCGGGTATCGCCACTGCGGTCGCTGAAAGTGTTCAGTACCAGGGCCGCAAGGCCAGCCGACAGGGCAGCGAGCAGCGTCGGCAGGACATTCTCGATGCGGCGATGCGCATTGTCGTGCGCGACGGCGTGCGCGCCGTGCGCCATCGTGCGGTGGCGGCCGAGGCCGGTGTGCCGTTGTCGGCCACCACCTATTACTTCAAGGACATCGATGACCTGCTCACCGATACCTTTGCCCAATACGTCGAACGCAGCGCGGCCTACATGGCCAAGCTGTGGATCAACAACGAAGGTTTGCTGCGGGAAATGGTTGTCAGCGGCGACGGCAGCCCGGAGTCGCGTTCGCAACTGGCGGATGACATTGCCCGGCTGATGGCCGACTACGTGCACCGGCAACTGGTCAACCGCCGCGAGCATTTGATGGCCGAACAGGCGTTCCGCCAGGAGGCGTTGCTCAATCCGCGTCTGGCGGAACTGGTGCGTTCCCATCAGCAGATTCTGTTGCAGGGCACCTGCCAGTTGTTCCAGGTGCTGGGCTCCCGCGAGCCGCAGCAGGATGCCAAGGTGTTGACGGCGATTATCGGACGGATGGAATATCAGGGCCTGCTCAACGACGCCGAGCCTTTGGCCGAAGAGGACATGCTCGGCATTCTGACGCGCTATATGCATCTGGTGCTTGCGTCGGTGTAACGCTCCCACAGGTCCGGTGGCGAGTTCGGTTCATAGGGAGTGTTGAATGAAAGCCTGGCGTGGCGCGTTGATCGCGCTGTCGTTCCTGCTGCTCAGCGGTTGTCTGGTGACCTTCAAGGATCCGCTGCCCGCCCGTGAGCCGGCGCCCAGAGGCCTGCTCGGCGAATGGGCGAGCACCAATGCCTGGGGCGAGCCGATGAACCTGGAACTCACGCGCCTGGGCAATGACCGCTATCAGGCGGTCACCTGGTTCAAGGCCCGTCCCCATGAGCGGGAAGCCTACCCGTTCACCGTGTCGCGTCATGGCAACCGCTGGTACCTGTCGGCGAAGGTGCCGGCGCAATATGGCGGGCACTTCACCATCGCCGGTTTCGAGATCACCGACAAACATGAACTGGTGATTTACAACCTCGATCTCGATCAGATCAACCAGGCCATTGCGCAGAAAAGCCTCGACGGCCAGGGCTTCCCGACCGATGACGGTCAGGGCGTGCAAGTCGACAGTCCGCTGGAAAAGGTCTTTGCTTACCTCGACGACCCGGCCAACTCGGACGTTTTCGTCGAAGCGGCGCGCTACCAGCATCAGGCCAAGGCCAAATAATTCAGTTCGTCACGTTTTCTACAGGAGTTTCGGGTGGACGATTACCAGCAGACGATACGCACGCTGTCCGATCGCATTGTGCTGGCGCAGACGCCGATTCGCGTCCTTGACGCAGTCAAGTGGGACGAGAACATCCGCAAGGGTTTCCTCAAGGCCAAGGGCAAGGAATTGCCGGCGGTGGATCGCGACTACTACCTCAACCGGCCGCTGTCCTTCGATTCGAGCAAGGTCAAGCTGGAGTTCCAGAACATCGAACGGGACATCACCCGCCAGCTCGGACAGTTCAACCCGGTCGGCCAGATCATGCGGCGCATGTGCAAGGAATACCGGATGGTGGTGCGCATGCTCGAAGCGCGCGGCACCGAAGATTTCGGCCTGATTTCCCAGGAACTGTATGGCGCTGCGTCCGATGCGTTTCACGCCGGTGACCCGACCCTGGCCGACCTCGGCCTGATGATGTCGGACTACCTGAACAACATCGACGGCCGTGGCGACCTGAAGGACGAACCGAAGATCCTCACCGCCAAGGACGCCGTGCACTTGCTGCAGACCCGCCTGAACAAGGTGTTCGGCGAGGCCGAGGAAACCATCCGCGTGTTCGAGTCCGACGGCATCGTCGCCGACGCGGCGGCGGGCGCCGACTACATCAAGATCCGCACCGACGCGATGTTCAACGACCGCGACGTGCGCGCGCTGGAAGTCCACGAAGGTCTGGTGCACGTCGGCACCACGCTCAACGGTTTGAACCAGCCGATCTGCACCTTCCTGTCCAAGGGCCCGCCCTCGTCGACCGTGACTCAGGAAGGCCTGGCGATCCTGATGGAAATCATCACCTTCGCCTCCTACCCGAGCCGCCTGCGCAAGCTGACCAACCGCACTCGCGCCATTCATATGGTGGAGGAGGGCGCGGACTTCCTGCAGATTTTCGAGTTCTTCCGCGAGCAGGGCTTCGAGATGGCGGAAAGCTACGGCAACGCCAGTCGGGTTTTCCGTGGATCGACGCCGACCGGTCTGCCATTCACCAAAGACTTGTCCTACCTCAAGGGCTTCATCATGGTTTACAACTACATTCAGTTGGCCGTGCGCAAGGGCAAGCTCGAGCAGGTCCCGCTGTTGTTCTGCGGCAAGACCACGCTGGAGGACATGCGAACCCTGCGGCAACTGGTGGATGAAGGCCTGGTGGTGCCGCCGAAGTACCTGCCGGACCAGTTCCGTGACATGAATGCGTTGTCGGCGTGGATGTGCTTCTCCAACTTCCTCAATCACTTGAGTCTGGACCGGATCGAGGCCGATTACTCCAACATCCTGTAGGCCCATTGATCATTCCCGCGCTGAGCGCGGGAATCCAAACCTTGCGAGGTTTCACCGGATGAGAATCCTCGGCATCCTCTGCCTGCTCGTGACCCTCGGCGGTTGCAGCTCTTTGCTGTTCTACCCCGAGCCGGGCCAGATATTCACCCCGGAAAAGGCCAAACTCGAATACCGCACCGTCACCCTGACCACCGCCGACGGCCTCAAGCTGAACGCCTGGTGGCTACCGGCGAAACCCGGTGTCGAGGTCAAAGGCACGGTGCTGCACCTGCACGGTAACGGCGGCAACCTGCCGATGCACCTGGGCGGCAGTTGGTGGTTGCCGAAAAACGGCTATCAGGTGCTGTTGGTGGACTATCGCGGTTACGGACTGTCCGAAGGCAAGCCGAGCCTGCCGGCGATCTATCAGGACATCGACGCCGCATTTGCCTGGCTGGACAACGCGCCGGAAGTCAAAGGCAAACCGCTGATCCTGCTCGGCCAGAGTCTCGGCGGCTCGATGGCGGTGCATTGGCTGGTGCAACATCCGGAAAGACAAAAACGGCTCAAGGCCTTTGTGCTCGACGGGGTTCCGGCCAGTTACCGCAGCGTCGGTCAATACGCCCTCAGCACATCGTGGATGACCTGGCCATTCCAGGTACCGCTGTCGTGGCTGGTGCCCGACAGCGACAGCGCGATCAACTCGATGCCGCAGCTCAAAGGCGTACCGAAACTGATCTTCCACAGCATCGACGATCCGCTGGTGCCTCTTTCCAACGGCATCCGCCTGTATCAAGCTGCGCCGCCGCCCCGGGTCCTGCAATTGACTCGCGGTGGCCATGTGCAGACCTTCGGAGATCCGGTGTGGCGCCAGGTCATGCTGCGTTACCTCGACGATCCCGAGCATTTCAACGGCCTGCGCCGCCTCGGCGAAGTCCCGAATTACCCGCAACCTCCGAATTCCGAAAACGAGAGTCCGCAATGAGTGAAGAACGCAACGCCATCCCGCTGATCATCACCGGTATCTGCAGCATCCTCGGCACCGTCGGCGCCCTGTGGTACTACGGCTACCTGCACTTCGCCAAACCCGAGGATGCGTTGCTGCTCAACGAATTCACCATGCTCAAGACCATTCCCGGCGAAGACTACAAGGTCTCTCTGGACCCGGCGCCGCAAGTGGCGCAGTGCATCGATGGCGTGCTGGTGCTGTTCGACACCGAACAGAAAGGCCTGACCGGGGTGCTGATCAACGCGCAGAAAAAGGCTGTGCGCTGCATGGGGCAGGAAACCCCGCAGAAACTGGAAGAGTAAACCCGGGACAAATAAAAGCCCCGCCTGATCAACTCAGGCGGGGCTTTTTCGTTGCGGCGTGGGGCTTAGTTCGAGCTGACTGCCGAGCGCGGCATCACCGGCTGGTTGTCGTTGGAAATGGTCACTTCCACCCGACGGTTCATCGCACGGCCCGAGACGCTGCCGTTATCCGCGACCGGGTATTCCTTGCCGTAGCCCTGTACCACGATGCGCGACGGATCGACGCCCATCTTGATCAGCGCAACCTGCACCGAGGTTGCACGACGCTCGGACAGCGACTGGTTGTACGAAGCGGCGCCGGTGCTGTCGGTGTAGCCCTCGACGATCACCTTGCGGTCCGGGTTTTCCTGGAGGAATTGCGCCAGTTTGTTGATGTTCACCAGACCGCTGGATTTCAGGTCGGCCTTGTTGGTGGCGAACAGCACGTCACCGAAAGTCACCAGCGTACCGCGATCGGTCTGCTTGGCGTTGAGGCTGTCCTGCAGCTGTTTGATCTGCTGATCGCGGGCATCCAGACGCGCCTGGGCACGTTGGGCAGCGGCGTTCTTCAGGTTGTTTTCAGCGGTGCGCAGGGCGATGGTCTGCTTGGCCACTTCCACGCGCTGGTTGGTCAGGTAGGCCAGTTGGTCGACCTTGGCCGCGTTTTCCTTGTCCAGATAGGCCTTGTCAGCCTTGTCCAGGTAATCGCTGGCGTCCTTGGTTTCCAGTGCCGCCACTTTGCTCGCCTGCGGGTTGGCCTGCAGGCCGGCGTAGTTGGTGCGGGCCTGTTCCAGGTTCGGGTTCGGCGGCGTCGAGCAGGCAGCCAGGGCAACGCTTGCGGCCAGGAGAGCGGGGATCATCAGTTGTTTACGCATAATCGTTCGTCCTTTCTATCGATAAGAGATTCAGCCTTGCGGTCGGGATGCGCGCTTACTGCACGGTGCGCTGACTTTCCTGACGCAGTTCCTGAACACCTTTCTGGGAATCCTTTACAGCCTGTTCGGCTTTCATCGCCTGAGCCTTGCGTTCGGCAACACGGGCATCCCACTCGGCTTGCTCGGCCAGCGTGCGAGCCTCGTCATACTTTTTGTCGTGCATGGCGATTTCGGCTTGTTTGAGCTTGTCCTGCGCCTGCTTCATTTCCACGGCGGCGAACTCGGTACCGCCGGCGCTGACCGCGCTGTTCACGGCCGATTGAGTCACCGCGTATTGCTCGGTCGGTGGATTGCCGGCGCAACCGGCCAGCACGAAGCTGGTGCCGATGGCCAGGGCGGCCAGTTTCAGACCGCGCAGGTGGGAGAACGAGGTTTGGGTCTTCATGGTCTTCAACTCCATTGGTTAACTCCTTGGAAGCTTCGAAATCCATCCTGGTAGCGGAGCCGCAACCGTCATGTGCAAGTGCGTTTTGAAACGCTCGTTCCAGGCGTGGTTACCTGTTCCGACCGAAGGCTTTTTTTAAAAGTTCAGAAAAGATGGCTCATCGCCAAAAAATATTCTGACCGAATGGACAGGGCTCTAAACCGGGAACTTTGGCGGGGGAGAGTGGTACGCGCGGGGGTAATAAGGCGTGTGATTTTTGAATTTGAATACAGTCAATGTGGGAGCGAGCTTGCTCGCGATAGCGTCGGATCAGTCACCACTACAGTGCCTGACAAACCGCTTTCGCGAGCAAGCTCGCTCCCACGTTTCGATTTATGTTGTGTCAGTGTTTTTGCTTGCCGGCTGCGGTCGACAAATCGTGTAGATGCCGCCGCGACAACGCGAGAAAACGCGGTGTCGGGCCGACGTCTTCATACAGCGGATCGCCTTCTTCATCGGTGGCAACCACGGTCGAGCCTTTCACATACGGCAGGCTCGCCTCGAACTCTTCAAGCGCCGCGCCGATCAATTCGCCGAGCAGTTCTTCGGCATGCCGTTTGGGGTACATCTCGGCAATCGCCGCCAGGCGCGCGGCGGCCTCCACATCCAGATGAATCGTGTAGCCGGTGTCGGTCAGGCGACCCTTGGCGGTTTCTTCCCAATGCTGGGCGAGTTCACGGATTTTCATGATGACCTCATGTCGTACCTGCTCGTGGCAGGTCTGGGTGAGTGTCCGCCGTCAGGCGGCGGCAGCCGTTGTGGGGCTTACTGTTGAGACTAGCTTCAGGGCGCAAGGTTTAAAGTCCCTTCGTCGTCTGCTTGTAAGAAGCGTTGCAGAGCGGCACTCTCTGTTCATCCACTCACTTGCGATCCGTCACCGATTACTGCTGGAGAGATGCTGATGACCGATATTGATGCACGCTTGCGCGAAGACGTTCACCTGCTCGGTGAGCTGTTGGGCAACACCATCCGTGACCAGTACGGCGAGGCGTTTCTCGACAAGATCGAGCAGATTCGCAAGGGCGCCAAGGCCGACCGACGCGGCTCGATGGACGCCGAACTCAGCGCCAGCCTCAATCAGTTGAGCGAAGACGAATTGCTCCCGGTGGCGCGGGCGTTCAACCAGTTTCTCAACCTGGCGAACATCGCCGAGCAGTACCAGCTCATTCATCGCCGCGAAGAGTCGCAGGCCGCGCCGTTCGAATCCCGGGTGCTGCCGGAATTGCTCGCCCGACTGCGTGAAGAAGGGCACAGCGCGGACTCCCTCGCCCGGCAATTGTCACGACTGGAAATCGAACTGGTGCTGACCGCGCACCCGACCGAAGTGGCCCGGCGCACGCTGATCCAGAAGTACGACGCGATTGCTGCGCAACTGGCCGCTCAGGATCACCGAGACCTGACCAGCGCCGAGCGCGAGCAGATCCACAACACCCTGCAACGCCTGATCGCCGAAGCCTGGCACACCGAAGAAATCCGCCGCACCCGACCGACCCCGGTGGACGAAGCCAAGTGGGGTTTTGCGGTGATCGAACACTCGCTGTGGCAGGCGATTCCCAACCATATGCGCAAGGCCGATCAGGCACTGTTTGCGGCCACAGGCCTGCGATTGCCGCTGGAAGCCGCGCCGATCCGCTTCGCTTCGTGGATGGGCGGCGACCGCGACGGCAACCCGAATGTCACCGCTGCGGTGACTCGCGAAGTATTGCTGCTGGCGCGCTGGATGGCGGCGGATCTTTACCTGCGTGATGTCGATCACCTGGCCGCCGAACTGTCGATGCAGCAGGCCAGCGAGGCGCTCAAGGCCAAGGCCGGCGACAGCGCCGAACCCTATCGCGCGGTGCTCAAGCAATTGCGCGAACGCCTGCGCGCCACGCGCAACTGGGCTCATGCATCGCTGACCGCAACCACCCCGGCACCGGCCGATGTGCTGCACAACAATCGCGATCTGCTTGATCCGCTGGAGCTGTGCTACCACTCGCTGCACGAGTGCGGCATGGGCGTGATCGCCGACGGACCGTTGCTCGATTGTCTGCGTCGTGCCGTGACCTTCGGCCTGTTCCTGGTGCGCCTCGATGTACGCCAGGACTCGTCGCGACACAGCGCGGCCATGACCGAAATCACCGATTACCTCGGCCTCGGTCGCTATGAAGACTGGGACGAAGAACAGCGCATCAGCTTCCTGACCCGCGAACTGCAAAACCGTCGGCCGCTGCTGCCGGCGCATTTCAAACCTTCGGCGGACACTGCCGAAGTGCTCGCCACCTGCAAGGAAATCGCCGCCGCACCGGGGGCTTCGCTGGGTTCCTATGTGATCTCCATGGCCGGTGCCGCCTCCGATGTCCTCGCGGTGCAACTGCTGTTGAAGGACTCTGGTGTGCTGCGGCCGATGCGCGTAGTGCCGCTGTTCGAAACCCTGGCCGACCTCGACAACGCCGGCCCGGTGATCGAACGTCTGTTGCTGCTGCCGGGTTACCGCGCACGTCTGCAAGGCCCGCAGGAAGTGATGATCGGTTATTCCGACTCGGCCAAGGACGCCGGCACCACTGCAGCGGCCTGGGCGCAATACCGGGCTCAGGAGCGGTTGGTGGAAATCTGCCGCGAGCAGCAAGTCGAACTGCTGCTGTTCCACGGTCGCGGTGGCACCGTGGGCCGTGGCGGCGGCCCGGCACACGCGGCGATTCTGTCGCAGCCGCCGGGTTCGGTGGCCGGACGCTTCCGCACCACCGAGCAGGGGGAAATGATTCGATTCAAATTCGGCCTGCCGGACATCGCCGAGCAGAATCTCAATCTGTATCTGGCTGCGGTGCTCGAAGCGACCTTGCTGCCACCGCCGCCACCGACGCCGGAGTGGCGGCATCTGATGGACGAATTGGCCGCCGACGGTGTGGCTGCCTACCGCGCGGTGGTGCGGGAAAATCCGCAATTCGTCGAGTATTTCCGCCAGTCGACACCCGAGCAGGAGCTGGGACGTTTGCCGTTGGGCAGCCGTCCGGCCAAGCGTCGCGCCGGTGGCATCGAAAGTCTGCGGGCGATTCCGTGGATCTTCGGCTGGACCCAGACGCGTTTGATGCTGCCAGCGTGGCTCGGTTGGGAAACCGCGCTGAGCAAGGCGCTGGAGCGCGGCGAAGGCGAGCTGCTGGGGCAGATGCGCGAGCAGTGGCCGTTTTTCCGAACTCGCATCGACATGCTGGAAATGGTCCTGGCCAAGGCCGACGCCGACATTGCGCTGTCCTACGACGAGCGACTGGTTGAGTCGGACTTGTTACCTTTGGGTGTGCACTTACGCGACCTATTGTCGCAGGCATGTTCCGTGGTCCTCGGTCTGACCGGTCAGTCGCAACTGCTGGCACATAGCCCGGACACCCTGGAATTCATCCGCCTGCGCAACACCTATCTCGACCCGCTGCATCTATTGCAGGCCGAACTGCTGGCGCGTTCGCGGCAGCCGAACGTCGAGCAGGACAGCCCGGTAGAACAGGCGTTGCTGGTGTCTGTGGCGGGGATTGCCGCCGGTTTGCGAAATACCGGCTAAGGTTTTCTGCGTGGGGCGGGGCACCCGGGGCAAACCTCGGGTGCCGTTTATCGGACGTGGGAAAAATGCGGGCAAGCGACAGTTAATGATGGGGTTGCGACTTGGGGAACCGCGTCGCAAGGTCGCGGCAGGCGCCGGTTTCTCCGACTTTTGGCGTCTTGTGTGGGCGCAGCCTGCTGTGTATCTTGGTCAGCCTCTGGCCGTTTGGGCGGTCACGACCCTATTTCCAGGATTTCGCCCCATGAGGCGAATCCGTTGTTTTGCAAAAGCTTTTTATAAAAAAATTGAGGAGCACATCTAATGCGCGTCATTCTGCTGGGAGCTCCCGGGGCCGGTAAAGGTACTCAGGCTAAGTTCATCACCGAGAAATTCGGCATTCCGCAAATCTCCACCGGCGACATGCTGCGTGCTGCGGTCAAGGCCGGCACCGAACTGGGCATCAAGGCCAAGAGCATCATGGATGCCGGCGGCCTGGTGTCGGATGACCTGATCATCGCACTGGTAAAAGACCGCATCGCTCAGGCTGACTGCGCCAACGGTTTCCTGTTCGACGGTTTCCCGCGCACCATTCCTCAGGCTGAAGCGCTGGTGACTGCCGGTGTCGAGCTGGATGCCGTGGTTGAAATCGCCGTTGAAGACGAAGAAATCGTTCAGCGCATCGCTGGCCGTCGCGTTCACGAGGCCAGCGGCCGCGTGTACCACATCGTCTACAACCCGCCGAAGATTGCCGGCAAAGACGACATCACCGGTGAAGAACTGGTGCAGCGCAAGGACGACACCGAAGAAACCGTGCGTCATCGCCTGTCGGTCTACCATTCGCAGACCAAGCCGCTGGTGGACTTCTACCAAAAGCTGTCGGCTGCCAACGGCAAGCCGAAGTACAGCCACATCCCGGGTGTCGGTTCGGTTGAAGCGATCACCGCCAAGGTTCTTGAAGCGCTGAGCTGAAAAACCTGATCCGCTGCATCATCCACGGCCCGCTTGCGGGCCGTAGTTGTTTATACTGGCGCACTTTTCCCCACCTGATTTACGGACACATCGATGAGCACCTTGCTGGCCCTGGACACCGCGACTGAAGCTTGCTCCGTTGCCTTGCTGCATGACGGCAAGGTCACGAGCCATTACGAGGTGATCCCGCGCCTGCACGCGCAGAAACTGCTGCCGATGATCCAGCAATTGCTGGCCGACGCCGGCACCACGCTGCAAGCGGTGGACGCGATTGCCTTCGGTCGCGGCCCGGGCGCGTTCACCGGTGTGCGCATCGCCATCGGCGTAGTGCAAGGCCTGGCGTTCGCGCTGGATCGTCCGGTGTTGCCGGTGTCGAACCTCGCGGTACTGGCGCAACGCGCTTATCGCGAACACGGCGTGAGCCAGGTCGCGGCAGCCATCGATGCACGCATGGATGAAGTGTATTGGGGCTGCTATCGCGAGACGGCAGGCGAGATGCGTCTGGTCGGCACCGAAGCGGTGCTGCCGCCGGAAGTCGCCGCGCTGCCGGACGATGCGGCTGGCGACTGGTTCGGTGCCGGCACCGGTTGGGGCTACGGCGAGCGCATCGCTGTCAACCTGAGCGGTTCCGATGCGGGCATGCTGCCTCACGCCGAAGACCTGCTGACGCTGGCGCGATTCGCCTGGGAACGTGGCGAGTCGATTCCGGCCGACGACGCCCAGCCGGTTTACCTGCGCGATAAAGTCGCCACGCCGAAAGCCCGCTGATGATTTCGACCCTGTGGCATTCGCCGCAGGGTCATGCCAATGCCTGCCAATCGTCCGTTTCCAACCCCGCGCTTTAAACCTTTTGTCTTTTATGTGTTCTAGTTATCACTCGGCGATTTGCTAAGTCGGTCAGGTGCCGCTAAATTGCCATCATCGATACCGAGCATGACTTTATGCGTATAGACGGCGTTTCCACTCATTCCTACCCCATCAAGCGCAAGCCTCGCAAAGGCAATCCGGCGCTGGATGAATCCGTCGAGGATATTGAAGGCGAGCTGGAATTCCCCACCGAAGCGCAACTGGCTGCCCGCGCCGCCAAGGCCTCTGCGCAACGCCTGAGCAATCTGCCCGCCCGCCAACAAGACATGATTTATCACCGTGCGATGAAGAAAAGCGTGGCCATGGCCCTGGCCAGCTACCTGAGCACCGCCGGTTTTGTCGATTGGGACGCAGACGTGCTGGGCCTCGACCTGTACATCTGATGGATCTGCCTTACTACCTCGGTTGCCCGTCCTGGAGTGAAAACGCCTGGCGCGAGTATCTGTATCCGGTAGACGCCAAGACCTCCGATTTCCTCGGTCTCTATTCTCAAGTGTTCAACGCCGTGGAAGGCAACACGACTTTCTACGCCAGCCCTTCGCCGGCCACCGTGGCGCGTTGGGCCGAGGTCATGCCCGAGCACTTTCGTTTCACCGCCAAATTCCCCGGCGACATCAGCCACGGCGGTGACCTGCGCGATCAACTGACTGCTGCCGAAACCTTCATCCAGTTACTCAGTCCCCTCGGTGAGCGCGTGTCTCCGCTGTGGCTGCAACTCTCGAAAAGCTTTACCCCGCAACGCTTGCCAGAGCTCGCAGCCTTCATCGACGCGTTTGATCGACCGCTGGCGGTGGAAGTGCGACACGAACAGTTCTTCGCCAAAGGCGAGAGTGAACGCCTGCTCAATCGCCTGTTGCTGGATCGCGGCGTGGAGCGCATCTGCCTCGATCCGCGCGCGTTGTTCAGTTGCCTGTCCACCGAGTCTTCGGTGATCCACGCCCAATCGAAAAAACCTCGCGTGCCGACCCGTCCGGCAGCGTTCACCCAATTCCCGCAGGTGCGCTTCATCGGCCATCCCGAGCTTGAAGCCAACGACCCGTTCCTGGTGCCTTGGGTGGCGAAAATCGCCGAGTGGATCGAAGAGGGCCGCACGCCGTACATCTTCCTGCATACCGCCGATAACATCCTGGCGGCCAAACTCGCGCAGCGATTCCATGCACAGCTGATGCAACGTTTGCCTGGCCTGCCATCGCTGCCTGAGCTATACAGAGAACCCGCCGCCGAGCAACTTGGCCTGCTCTGAGGCGGTTTTTTCTGCCCAGGAGCCTGCCGATGGACGCCCAAGCCCGCAAAGAACAAGTCCGTAAAGCCGAAGCCTTCAAAGCCCTGCATGAACGTCCCGGGATTTTCGTGATTCCCAATCCGTGGGATGCCGGTTCCGCGAAGATGCTTGCCAGCCTGGGTTATCAGGCGCTGGCGACCACCAGTGCCGGTTATGCGTTTTCCCAGGGCAAGCCCGATGGCGCTTTGGGGCTTGAACAGACTCTGGACAACGTCCGGGCAATTGCTGCAGCCACGGACTTGCCGGTGGCGGTGGATCTGGAAAACGGTTTTGCCGATGATCCTGCTGAATCGGCGCAAAGCCTGCTGCGCGCCGCCGAGGCGGGCGCCGTGGGTGGCTCCATCGAAGATGCCACTGGCCGGCCGGATGCACCGATCTACTGTTTCGAACACGCCGTGGCACGGATCGAAGCCGCCGTTGCCACTGTTCGAACCTTACCGTTTCCCTTCACCCTGACGGCCCGTGCGGAAAACTACCTGCACGGCAATCCGGACATCAACGACACCATTCGCCGTTTGCAGGCGTTCGCCGAAGCGGGCGCCGACGTGCTCTATGCTCCGGGTCTGAGGACGGCTGAAGAGGTGTTGGCGGTGGTGCGAGCGGTGGCGCCGAAACCGGTCAACGTATTGATGTCCGGTGGCCTGAAGCTGACCGTGCAGCAACTGGAGGAAATGGGTGTGAAGCGCATCAGTACCGGTTCGGCGCTGGCGCTGGCGGCGTTTGGCGAGTTCTTCCGGGCTGCGGAAGAAATCCAGCAGTCGGGCACGTTCGGTTTCACCTCGCGTTCGATGCCGTACGCGAAGGCCAATCAGTTTTTCAAGGGCTGAAGCAGGGCGGAATCAGGCGGCGATACGCAGGTTCTGCTGAACGATCGGGCGTACCCAGCCGTTATCGAAGTCCAGGGCTTTCTGCTGCTCGACGATCTCTTCCGGCGGGAACGGCGGGTAAGGCTGCAGCAGATCCAGGTCGAACTCGGCAATCGGCAGGTACAGCGGCTTTTTCTGCGGGGCAGGGCCCGGCTCCGGAATCGGCTGGCCGTTGTTGACCACGATCGGGCGAACCCAGCTGCTGTCGAAATCCTGCTGCTTTTGCTGAGTCTTGATGTCTTCCGGCGGGAACGGTGGGTACGGCTCGGCCAGGGTCATGTCGATTTCGGCAATCGGCAGGAACAACGGCTCGGGCGGACGTACCTGGGTTTCCACTACATCGCATTCGCGCTGGTCGATGATGTGGGCGTGCAGCTCGCTGCCGATAGTCGGTTCTTCAGGGCTTTCCAGATCGACCGGTGGGAAAGTGCCACAGGCCGGCACTACATCACTCGATTGTTCGGCCAGTGCCTGGGCAAAGAAATCCTGCCACAGGTGGCTGACGCCGCCCAATGCTTGAGTGTTATGACGGCTGAAATCGCCTGTGGGCGAAATGTAGCCGATCGATGTGGGAAGAATGCCTGACATTTTTTTCGGTCGACGCTCAGCTCTGGCAAAATGCGCGTTGATTGGGTTATCGGCGGTTTTTGCCGATCCTTAACTTTTTTGAGCGTGTTTTCCATGATTGAGCAACCTGCGGCCTGCCGCATCCATGTCGAAGCCCTCGGCCCGACGTTCGAAGCGCAGGCCGAGCAGTGGGCGCAGCGCCTGAATCTGCCGTTGCAGGTGGCCGACGGCGAGTTTGCCTTGCAGGTCGGCGAGCAGGGCTTGCAGCTGCAACAGCTGGGGCCGGATGCGCCGGGGCCGGTGCGGGTCGATTTCGTCGAGGGCGGCGCGGCCCATCGCCGGTTGTACGGCGGTGGCAGCGGGCAGATGATCGCCAAGGCGGTCGGTATCGCCCAAGGCGTGCGTCCGCGGGTGCTGGATGCCACGGCGGGGCTCGGGAAGGATGCGTTCGTGCTGGCGAGCCTGGGCTGCGAGATGAGCCTGATCGAGCGCCAGCCATTGATTGGCGCGTTGCTGGAGGATGGTCTGGCCCGCGCGGCGGAAGATTTCGACGTGGCACCGATCGTGGCGCGGATGACACTGCTCAAGGGCAACTCCATCGACGTGATGCGCAACTGGGAAGGCGAGCCGCCGCAGGTGATCTACCTCGACCCGATGTTCCCGCACCGTGAGAAAACCGCACTGGTGAAGAAGGAAATGCGCCTGTTCCGCCCGCTGGTGGGCGACGATCCGGATGCACCGGCCCTGCTGGAAGCCGCGTTGGCGCTGGCCACGCACCGGGTGGTGGTCAAGCGCCCGCGCAAGGCGCCGTGCATCGAAGGGCCGAAGCCGAGCCATGCGCTGGATGGCAAATCCAGCCGCTATGACATCTACCCGAAGAAAGCGCTCAAGCCCTGAGCCGGCTCATAAGAAAATCCCACGCATGGCGTGGGATTTTTGTTTTCAGGGGCGATAGGCACGCATGAACAGCTCGACCACTTCCTGCACATGGCTTTCCGCCGCCTCGCCGGTCAGTGGTTCACCGCAGCCATACAGCAACCGGAAATTCCCCGCGCCCTTGATCAGGCAGAAGAAGTGTTCGGCGGCGTTGTGCGGGTTGTCGATACGCAGCGCGCCAGTCTCATCGATCCGCCGCAGAAGCCGCTCCATGCCTTGCACCATGCGCTGCGGGCCGGCCTCGAAGAAGATCAGCGACAGCTTCGGATCCTGACTGCCCAGCGCCATGATCAGGCGATGCAGGTTCACCGATTCATCGCTGTTGATCAGGTGGTGAAAGCCTCTGGCAATGTTCAGCAACACATTTTCCACCGCGATGCCGTCCGGCAATTCGAAGAACAGCGGCGGCAATTGCTCCTCGCATTTGGCCACGACGGCGGCGGAAAACAGCGTCTCCTTGTCATTGAAATGGCTGTAGACCGTCAGCTTCGACACGCCAGCCTCGGCGGCCACCGCGTCCATGCTGGTGTTGGCATAGCCGTGACTCAGGAACAGGATTTTCGCCGCTTCGAGAATCGCCTGGCGCTTGGCCGGATCCTTCGGGCGGCCGGGGCCGTTTGGAGCTGAAAGATTGTTCGACATTCTTCGCTTTTAATACTGGACTGGTGAGTTTGCTATTAATAACATACCGGCCAGTATAATTATTCCAAGCCTCCTTAGCGAAAGGTCCTTCACCATGTTCCGCCATGCGTTGTCCTTTGCGGTGCCAGTCACTCTGGCGTTTTTATTGTCGGCGTGTGGTAAGGAAGAGGTGACGCCAGTCAGCGTGCGACCGGCCATGGTGGTGCAGCCAGAGCCTTCGGCGCAGGCAATGGAAAGTTATCCGGGCGAGGTTCGCGCCCGCTACGAACCGGATCTGGCGTTCCGCATCGGCGGCAAAGTCAGCCGACGACTGGTCGAGGAAGGCCAGCGCGTGAAGGCCGATCAACCCCTGGCCGAACTCGACCCGCAGGACGTACGCCTGCAACTGGAAGCCACCCGCGCTCAGGTCACCGCCGCCGAAGCCAATCTGAATCTGGTGCGCGCCGAGCGTGACCGCTACAAGACCCTGATGGAGCGGCAGATGGTCAGCCGCTCGGCCTACGACAATGCCGAAAACCTCTACCGCTCCGGAGAGGCGCGTCTCAAGCAGATCAAAGCCGAATTCAACGTCTCGACCAACCAGGCCAGTTACGCCGTGCTGCGTGCGCCTCAGGATGGCGTGGTAGCCAAGCGTTCGGTGGAAGTCGGGCAAGTGGTCGCCGCCGGGCAGACCGTATTCACCCTCGCCACCGATGGCGAACGCGAAGTGCTGATCAGCCTCCCGGAGCAAAGCTTCGGCCGCTTCAAGGTTGGCCAGCCTGTTTCCGTGGAGCTGTGGACGCAACCGAACCAGCGCTTCGCCGGCAAAATCCGTGAGCTCTCGCCAGCGGCCGATCCGAAATCCCGAACCTTCGCCGCCCGCATCGCCTTCACCGCCGGCAACGTGCCTGTCGAACTCGGCCAGAGCGCCCGGGTGTTCGTCCAGACCGCCGACGTGATCCCGCTGTCGGTGCCACTCTCGGCCCTGACCGCCGAAAACGGCGCGACCTACGTCTGGGTCGTCAGCGCCAACAACACCTTGAAAAAGACGCCCGTGCGCATCGGCCCGTTCGGCGAGAAAACCGTGCCGGTGCTCGAAGGCCTCAACGCCAGCGACTGGGTCGTGGCCGCCGGCGTGCATGTGCTGCTGGAAGGGCAGCAGGTGCGTCCCGTGGATCGCTCCAACCGTGTGGTCAATCTGGCGGACAAGGAGTAAGTCCCGATGCGCTTCAACCTTTCCGAATGGGCGCTGCGTAATCGCCAGATCGTACTGTTCCTGATGCTTTTGCTGGCCATCGTCGGCGCCTTGTCCTACACCAAACTCGGACAGAGCGAAGACCCGCCGTTCACCTTCAAGGCCATGGTCATCCAGACCCGCTGGCCCGGCGCCACGGCGCAGGAAGTCTCGCGCCAGGTCACCGAGCGCATCGAAAAGAAGCTGATGGAAACCGGCGAGTACGAACGCATCGTTTCGTTCTCCCGTCCCGGTGAATCACAGGTCACCTTCATCGCCCGCGACTCGATGCATTCGGTCGAGATTCCGGACCTCTGGTATCAGGTGCGCAAGAAGGTCGGCGATATCCGTCAGACTTTGCCGCCGGGCATTCAGGGGCCATTCTTCAACGATGAATTCGGCACCACGTTCGGCAATATCTACGCCCTGACCGGCGACGGTTTCGACTACGCCGTGCTCAAGGATTACGCCGACCGCATCCAGATCCAGCTGCAACGGGTCAAGGACGTGGGCAAGGTCGACTTGCTCGGGCTGCAGGACGAGAAGATCTGGGTCGAGCTGTCCAACGTCAAACTCGCCACCCTCGGCTTGCCGCTGGCGGCAGTCCAGCAGGCGCTGGAAGAGCAAAACGCGGTGTCCACCGCCGGCTTCTTCGAAACCGGCAGCGAACGATTGCAGCTACGGGTCTCGGGGAATTTTCAGACAGTCGACGAGATCCGAAACTTCCCGATCCGGGTCGGTGATCGTACGTTCCGCATCTCGGATGTCGCCGATGTACGGCGCGGTTTCAACGACCCGCCGGCGCCGCGCATGCGCTTCATGGGCGAAGACGCCATCGGGCTTGCGGTGGCGATGAAGGACGGCGGTGACATTCTGGTGCTGGGCAAGGCGCTGGAAGTCGAGTTCTCCCGCATCCAGAAAAACCTGCCGGCCGGCATGCAGTTGCGCAAGGTGTCCGATCAGCCGGCGGCGGTGAAAAGTGGCGTCGGCGAGTTCGTCCAGGTGTTGGTCGAAGCGCTGGCCATCGTGTTGCTGGTGAGCTTCTTCTCCCTTGGCGTGCGCACCGGCATGGTGGTGGCATTGACCATTCCGCTGGTGCTGGCGATGACCTTCGCCTGCATGTATTACCTCGGCATCGGGCTGCACAAGATTTCCCTCGGTGCTCTGGTGCTGGCGCTGGGCTTGCTGGTGGATGACGCGATCATCGCCGTGGAAATGATGGCGATCAAAATGGAGCAGGGCTTTGACCGGATCAAGGCGGCCAGTTACGCCTGGACCAGCACCGCGTTCCCGATGCTCACCGGTACGCTGATCACCGCCGCAGGCTTCCTGCCGATTGCCACCGCGCAGTCCGGCACCGGTGAATACACCCGCTCGATCTTCCAGGTCGTCACCATCGCGTTGCTCGCTTCATGGGTGGCGGCGGTGATGTTTGTGCCGTACCTCGGGGAAAAACTCCTGCCGGACCTGGCGAAAATTCACGCGGCCAAACACGGCAGTGGTGACGGTCAGCCGGACCCTTATGCCACACCGTTTTATCAGCGGGTTCGACGTCTGGTGGAGTGGTGCGTGCGTCGGCGCAAGACAGTGATCGTGCTGACGGTGGGGCTGTTCGTCGCCTCGGTGATGCTGTTCAAGTTCGTCCCGCAGCAGTTCTTCCCGGCCTCCAACCGGCTGGAACTGATGGTTGACCTGAAACTGGCGGAAGGCGCGTCGCTGGCCAACACCACCGGCGAGGTCAAACGACTGGAGGCGATGCTCAAGGATCACGCCGGCATCGACAATTACGTGGCCTACGTCGGCACCGGCTCGCCGCGTTTCTATCTGCCGCTGGATCAACAACTGCCGGCGGCGAGCTTTGCCCAGTTCGTGGTATTGGCGAAAGCCATCGAGGAACGGGAAGCCCTGCGCACCTGGCTGATCGATACCCTCAACGAACAATTCCCGGCCCTGCGCTCGCGGGTCACGCGACTGGAGAACGGCCCGCCGGTCGGCTATCCGGTGCAGTTCCGCGTCACCGGTGAACACATCGAAGAAGTCCGCGCATTGGCACGCAAAGTCGCGGCCAAGGTGCGCGAGAATCCGCATGTGGTGAACGTGCATCTGGACTGGGAAGAACCGAGCAAGGTCGTGTACCTGAACATCGATCAGGACCGCGCCCGGGCGCTGGGGGTGAGCACGGCGAACCTGGCGAAATTCCTCCAGAGTTCACTGACCGGTTCCAGTGTCAGCCAGTACCGCGAAGACAACGAGTTGATCGAAATCCTCCTGCGCGGCACCGTGCATGAGCGTACCGAACTGTCGCTGCTGCCGAGTCTGGCGGTGCCTACCGACAACGGTCGCAGCGTTGCGCTGTCGCAGATTGCCACGCTGGAATATGGCTTCGAGGAAGGCATCATCTGGCATCGCAATCGACTGCCGACCGTGACGGTGCGGGCCGATATCTATGGCAAGGAGCAACCGGCAACGCTGGTGAAACAGATCCAGCCGACCCTCGATCCGATCCGTGCCGAATTGCCTGACGGTTATCTGCTGGACGTCGGCGGCACCGTCGAGGATTCCGAGCGCGGGCAGAAGTCGGTGAATGCCGGTGTGCCGATGTTCATTGTCGTGGTGCTGACGTTGCTGATGGTGCAGCTGCGCAGTTTCTCGCGTACGGCGATGGTGTTTCTGACGGCGCCGCTGGGGTTGATCGGGGTGACGCTGTTTCTGTTGGTGTTCCGTCAGCCGTTCGGGTTTGTGGCGATGCTCGGGACGATCGCGCTGTCGGGGATGATCATGCGCAACTCGGTGATTCTGGTGGATCAGATCGAGCAGGATATCGCGGCGGGGCTCAAGCCCTGGCAGGCGATCATCGAGGCGACTGTGCGGCGGTTCCGGCCGATTGTGCTGACCGCGCTGGCGGCGGTGCTGGCGATGATTCCGTTGTCGCGCAGTGTGTTTTTCGGGCCGATGGCAGTGGCGATCATGGGGGGGTTGATTGTGGCTACGGCTTTGACGCTTTTGTTTTTGCCGGCGTTGTATGCGGCCTGGTTCCGGGTGCGTAAGGAGGCTTGATTTGGTTTGGTGAGCGTGGCGGCCTTCGGGCCGGCCAGGCTCTTGGGTTTTGGGTGTATATCCGTTTCTGCGGGTGTTGCGGCTGGCGGTTTCGCCCTTACGGCGAGTCCCTTTGGCAAACGCCCCAAAGGAACCAAAGGTCTGGGCCCCGGCGTACGGCACCTCGCTTTGGCTCGGTGTTCCTTCGTTACGGGATTCATCCGGGGGCATCGCCTCCGGTTTGCTTCGCTGCACCTCCTCTCGATGTGTTCGACTTCGTCGAACGGCGCTTCGCGCCTACCCCCGGATAAATCCCTCCACTCAGCCTGCCGATGGGGCCGGCGCGTCAAAAGCTTTACTCGAGCTAACGCTCATCGTGTTTGAGTGGCTATGGGCTGCGGTGTCTCTTACAGCTTTTTCAGAATTTTCTGATATTGAGGCCGTCTGGTCTGGGGTGTTGTACTCGGTTCTCTGTTTTTTTGAGTGATCGAGAGGTTTTTTGTGAAGAAGCCGCCAGTATTGAAAGGACGGTCCGATCCGGTGTTCGACTTGTTGGCGCAGGCGCCGCACAAGCAGTATCTGGTGGATTATCTGGCGCTGCTCAAGCCTCTCGATGATCGGGGGCGTTACTTGCCTTTCGAGGATTTGCGCTATCGCTGGGCGCCGGGGCTGGACGCTCGTTTGTGTTGGGCGCTGGTGAAGAGGGCGAGGGCTGCGCAGTACATCAATCTCCTGCCATTGGGTGAGCCGCCGCAGTGGGGCAAGTATTTGCTGACACCCTCGGCACGGAAAACCCTTTCGGCCGTCGATCTGCAGACGACTTCCGCTTCGCTGGAATGCATGACCGGGCAGATTGGCGAACGGTCGCATTTCAGTTATTTGCTCAATGATCTGATCGAAGACGAAGTGATCGCCAGCAGCCAGTTGGAAGGTGCGGCCACCACCACGCGAGTTGCCAAGGACATGCTCAAGTATCAACGGCAGCCGCGCACGCCGGATGAGCGCATGGTCATGGGCAATTACAGGATGATGAATTTCGCCTGGGAAAACCGTTACCAACCCTTGAGCGTCGACTTGATCGCGGCAATGCATCGGGTGGGTGTCGAGGGGATCGATGACGCGCAATACAGTCCCGGTTTTTTCAGGACGAACGATGACGTGGTGGTACAGGATGGCGAGGGCAACACGGTGCATACACCGCCGCCCGCTATCGGGCTGGTGATGCGTTTGCAGAGGCTCGTACGCTGGATCAATCAGCCACTCGGTTCACCTCAAGAAAGGGACTACCTGCACCCGTTGATCAAGGCGATCACGCTGCATTTTTCTCTGGGCTACGAACATCCGTTTCGCGATGGCAACGGACGGGTTGCGAGGGCGTTGTTCTACTGGTTCATGTTCAAGCACGAGTTTTCGGCATTTCGCTACATTGCGATCAGTCCTTTGCTGCGCAATGCGCCGGTGAAGTACGGGCGGTCGTATTTGCATAGCGAGGCTGATGAACTGGATCTGACGTATTTCATCGAGTTTCAGTGTTCGGTGATTCAGCGTGCGGTCAGTCGCTTCACGGATGTCTACCGCAAAAGCCTGGCGTACACGGAAGACTTTGAGCGCTGGCTGATGGCGTCGGGTTTTTTCGAGCGGCTGACGCCAAGGCAGCGGGCGCTGTATCAGGTGGCCAAGAGCGGAGTGGCGAAGGAGTTTACGGCGAGCAACGTGAGGGAACACTTGGGTTGTTCTTGCAGCACCGCGATGTCGGCCCTGAATGGGCTGGTCGAATTGCAGGTCTTCGAGAAAAGGAAAATGGGCAGCGAGTGGGTGTTCTTTTTACGCAGTCCAGCCAGTGTATTGAAGGACGGGAGCGAGTTGTCTCGCTCCCGTGCAGCGTTGGCCTAGAGGCTGCCAAACACCTTCTTCGCCAGACTCGTCGCCGCAGCGGCCGGGTTTTTGCGGATGGTTTCTTCCTGTTTGCCGATCATCTCGAACAGGCCGTTCAGCGCTTGTTCGGTGACGTAGCTTTCGATGTTCGCGCTCTTCGCGTCGACCACGCCCAGTGTCGCAGCCTGGCCGGCGAAGGAGTTGTACTTCTGCGCCACGCCTACCTTGTCGGTCGCCTGTTTGACGATCGGCAGGAACTTGACGCGGATTTGTTCGCGGCTGGATTTGTCCAGGTATTGGGTGGCGGAGTCGTTGCCGCCGCTGAGGATGCCTTTGGCGTCGGCCACGCTCATTTTCTTCACGGCGTCGACCAGGATCGGCTGGGCCTGGGTCACGGCGGTTTCCGCGGCCTTGTTCATGGCGGTTTCCAGTTCATCGACCTGGGCGCCCATGCCGAACGCTTTCATCTTGCCGGCGACTTTGCCGAGTTTGCCCGGCAGTTCGATTTTCACGTCCGGGTTATTGCTGAAGCCGCCAGGGGTGCCGAGTTGTTTGACGGCCAGTTGCGCACCCTGGGTCAGGGCGTCCTTGAGGCCGCCGGTAGCGTCGCCTTGCGACAGGTCGCTGAGGGATAGGGCCATGGCGCTGGCGGAGATCATCAGGCCCGCGCACAGGCCGGCGAAGCGGAGGGTAGGGCGGAGCATCAAGGCTTCCTTGTTCATAAGAGCGTTAGCGGGCGGCGTCGACGCGGATCTTCAGCGGCTGCGGATCCTTGCCATCAAGCTGCACGGCATGGTTTTCGGTGGTGATGAACATCAGCTCGCCGTTGACCTCGATGCGTGCGCTGACCGAGTAGCGGTGGCCGGGTTTGACCTGGGCCGGATCGTAGCTCAAATGGAACGGCAGCGGCACTTGTCCCTTGATCGGGCCTTTCTGTTCGTCGAGCACGACGGCCGGCGCATCGGCCAGCGAAACGTCCTGCAGGCTCACACTCAAGGTCGCGCTTGGCGGCAGGGCGATGCGTTGCAGGTAGAACACTTCGCCGTCCAGGCTCGCTTTACCGCTCGGTGTGGTGGACTGGCAGGCGCTCAACAAGGTGGCGGCGGCGAGAAGAGAAAGTTTTTTCATGGGGACCTCAAAAGACTTGGGCGCCAGAGGGGCGCCCAAGGAAATCTAGCGGATTTTGGATAATGAGTCAGTGAACAAACGTAACGGTTCATTCAGCCACTGATCGATTACCCGCAACAGGCGCGATCGGGCCGGACGTGTCGCTGGTACAAGTTCGATAGCTTCAGGAAATACAGAAAGCCGTTGGTGGTATCTGTTTTCTATGCCGGTAAGTGCATAGCGTTTGCCCGGCACCACATGCTCCGGATCATATTCAAGATAAAACGAAGTGGCCGTTTCCTCATCGTGAGAAACGCGCGCCAGTTCGACACCGGGACTTTCGTTTTCATGCAGGCTGATGGTGATTGCCTGTTCGGGGGGAATCATTTCGGGTTCCTGCACTTCAACGTACAAGTAACCGATCGGACTCAGATGCAGCGTCTGCCGATGGGGCGCCTGATGAACAATGACGAAGTGATCCTGTTCCAGCAACAAGGGCTGCCCGTTATGAAACAGCTGGATGGTGACGCGGTATTTGATGCTCACATCGCTATATCGATGGGGAAAACTGAAATTCCACTGGCCGTCGACAATGGAGGGATGTTTCCAGTGTTTGATGCTTAACGGTTGCCGGGTATTGATCACTTGAACGTCTACAACGGTTTCATTATCTCCGTCGAGAGGGGCACTGAATTCTGCTGGAAGGCTAAACGTTACGGTGATGTTTTGAAGAGACTCGTTTAACAGGCTCATCTCGATTTCCTTATCGATTAAAAAGAGCCCATTAATTCATAAAACAACTAACCGGAAAACGATCCGGTCTTCCGGTTAGTTGTCCTCAAGTTTCAGATGTCTGGAGCCGTTGCTGTTTCCGCTGCATCTTCACTGCGATGCAACGCCACCTGACGAATCGACAAACGAATCTCCGCCGGCAACACCCGTTTGGCTGCGCCTTCGGCCAGTTCGCCGAGCAGTTCGTGATAGCTCAACTTCCCTGCTTCGTCACGACGCAGCACATCCAGATCGAGCATCGTCTGGATGAAGTGGCGGAACAGGCTCTTGTCGAAGAACTCCGGTGCGTTCAGGCCATGCAGGATCGACAGGCGCTGGGCCATGACTGTGCACAGGTCTTCCAGTTCTTCGGCGCTGATGGTGTTCTGGCCGGCGTTGAGCAACAACGACACGGTCATGTAGAAGCGCTGCAGGGTCTGGGCGATGCTCTTCGACAGCAGGGTCAGCAGCACGAAATGCCGTGAGCTCGGCGCCGGGCGCAGGTAGACGTCTTTCTCGAAACGCAGCAGGCCCTGTTCGACGAAAGCCTCCAGCCACTGATCGATCACCGCATCCAGTTCGTCCAGGCTCCAACGGATGAACAGCTCCGCCTGCAGATACGGATACAGCGCTCGGGTGTAGCGCAGGATCTGCTCGCGGCTCATGCGCGAAGTGCTCTGGAAGAAACTCGCCAGCAGCGCCGGCAGGGCGAAGATGTGCAGCACGTTGTTGCGGTAGTAGGTCATCAGGACGGCATTCTGCTCGTCCAGATACAGAATCTTGCCCAGTGCATCGTTCTGCTCGGACAGCAGATCCATGTCCTTCACGTGTTCGATCAACACCCGGCCATCACCTTCCGGCAGGGTGGTGTGCGGCGAGTACGGGACCTTGCGCAACAGCGCCAGATACAGATCCAGCACCCGCGCCATGGCCCGGTCATCCAGTGCCAGACGAGTGGTGGACAGCAGCGCCAGCGCCACCAGATTCACCGGGTTGATCGCCGCCGCTTCATTGAGATGCTGCGCGACTTTCTCGCCGAGGCGATTGGTGGTTTCGTTGAGCCACGCCGGTTTGAATTGCGGGCCCAGCTCCTGCTGGCGCCAACCCGGCTGCTCGCTGTCGAGGAATTCTGCCAGTTTGATCGGCTCGCCGAAGTTCACCGCCACCTGGCCGAAGCGCTGCTTGAGCGCGCCGATGACTTTGAAGATGTCGAAGATCGATTCTTTCTTCTTGCTCGCACCACGCAGTTCGCCGAGGTAGGTACGACCTTCGAGTACGCGTTCGTAACCGATGTACACCGGCACGAACACGATCGGCATCCGCGACGAGCGCAGGAAGCTGCGCATGGTGATCGCGAGCATCCCGGTTTTCGGTTGCAGCATGCGCCCGGTACGCGAGCGACCGCCCTCGACGAAGTATTCGACCGGGAAACCTTTGGTGAACAGGGTGTGCAGGTATTCGTTGAAGACCGAGGTGTACAGCGGATTGCCCTTGAAGGTGCGGCGCATGAAGAACGCGCCGCCACGACGCAGCAGACTGCCGATCACCGGCATGTTGAGGTTGATCCCGGCCGCAATGTGCGGAGGGGTCAGGCCGTTGCGAAACAGCAAGTACGACAGCAGCAGGTAGTCGATGTGGCTGCGGTGGCACGGCACGTAGATCACTTCGTGACCCTGGGCGACCTTCTGCACGCCTTCGATGTGGTTGACCTTGATTCCGTCGTAGATCTTGTTCCAGAACCAGCTCAGCACCACTTCCAGAAAACGGATCGCGGTGTAGGTGTAGTCCGAGGCGATTTCGTTGCCGTAGCGCAGGGCCTGGGCCTTGGCTTTTTCCGGGGAGATGTTTTCGCGCTCGGCTTCGTCGAGGATCGCTTGCTTGACCAGTGGCTGGTTGAGCAGACCTTTGACCAGGTTGCGGCGGTGGGAGATGTCCGGGCCGATCACTGCAGCCTTGAGGTTGCGGAAGTGCACCCGCAGGATCCGCTGGGCCATGCGCACGGTGCGCTCGTGGCCCTTGTTGTGTTCGATCAGCTCGCGCAGGTGGATCGGCGCGGAGAATTGCACGCGAGTCTTGCGACCCAGAATCATGATGCTCAGCAGCCGACGCAGGCGCCCGGTGACGGCCCAGCTGTCGGCGAACAGCAGTTTCCACGGGCTGTTCTCGCTGTCCGGCGACTGGCCCCAGAACACGCTGACCGGAATGATCTGTGCGTCCTCGGCGGCATTCTGGCTGAGGGCGCTGACCAGTCGGGTCAGGGTCGGCGGTGCGCCGCGCTTGTCCTGACGGCCGAGCCAGTCCGGGTCCGGCGTCAGATAGAAGAACGCCGCCGGTTCGATCAGCGAACCCACTGACACCGGCAGCACCGGGCGCGGCAGACCGGCCTTGGTGCACTCGGTGTCGACCACCGCCAGATCAGTCAGCGATGGGTTTTGCAGGACGTAGAACACCGGACGACTGCGGTCGAGGTTGAGGGTGAACGACGACTGGTTGATCGTCTCGGAGCGGACCCAGAGATACAACAGTCGGCGCAAGGTGCCAAACACAAGACGGCGGAACGGGGAACGGGTCATACGGCTTCTGCGTGAGTGGATAAACCGAGCGTTTGCTCGGGCGGTCGATAGTGTGCCGGATTCATGGAAAATCGGCAAAAAAGCGGCGAAGTAATCTCCTGTTGAGAGTTTTGCCGCCTGTCATATACTCGGCGGTCTGTCGCCGGGGCCCTCTTATGGACGTCGGACGCAGGCTGACGTTCCGCAAAGGCTTTCCTGCGAAAAGCCTGTTCAATAATAAAAAAGGAGTATGAACAGATGGCAACACGTGAAACCGGCAACGTGAAGTGGTTCAACGATGCCAAGGGCTACGGCTTCATTCAGCGCGAAGACGGGGTGGACGTGTTCGTGCACTACCGCGCGATCCGCGGCGAAGGCCACCGTTCGCTGACCGAGGGTCAGCAGGTTGAATACGCGGTGGTGGAAGGGCAGAAGGGCTTGCAGGCTGAGGATGTTGTAGGCCTGTAACGATCGTTCCCGCGTTCTGCGTCCACCGTGGGGCACAGAGCGCGGGAGTGTTCAGCGTCAGGCAGTTTTCCAGGTGATCTCTTCTTCACCATCGGCGCTGATCCGGATCCAGCGGTCCGCCGTTTCCTCACCTTCTTCCTCGATCCACGTCCCCGGCGCGCAGCGCACTTCGACGTTCAGCGCGGCAAACGCTGCACGGGCACAGGCGATATCGTCATCCCATGGCGTCTGGTCGCTTTCCAGGTACAGGCTGTTCCACTTGCCCACGGCTTTCGGCAGCCAGGTCACCGGGATATTGCCGGCCTTGCACTTGTAGGTCTGACCTTTCTGTACCCAGTCGCTGCACGGGCCGAGGGCGGCGCCCAGCCAGGCGGAAATGGCCTTGTGGTCGACGTCGGCGTCTTTCAGGTAAATCTCGATGTCCGGTTGGCGCATGGATATCCTCACTGCGGGTCTGAAAAATCCATTCGCGGATTTAGCCGGTCCCGGGCTGCTTGCCCGAGTCCAAAAGTTATTGAAGAACGAAATAATCGTAGCGCATCGACACGGTGGTCACGAACGGCTCGGCCTGCTCGATCACCGCCGCGCGGCGCTCGGCACTCGCGCGCCAGCCGTGGGGCGTCATCGCCAGCAGGTTGGCGCGATCCTCGGGCTTGTCCAGCGTCAGCTTGAATTCCAGGGTTTCGCTGTGGGCCAGCGTCATGCCTTCCGGCACCAGGGCCAGGTGCTTGTCGTCGGTGTATTCGCGCACTTCGTCGTACAGGCGTTCGCGCAGTTCCATCAGGTGGCCGCTGGTCGGGCCGACTTTCATCAGACCGCCACCAACGCTGAGCAGGCGCTTGGCCTCTTCCCAGTCCAGCGGGCTGAAGACACTGGCCAGAAACTGGCAGCTGCCGGAAGCCAATGGCACACGGGCCATGCTCGCAATCAACCACGTCAGCGAAGGATTGCGTTTGCAGGCGCGCTTGACCGCTTCCTTCGAAATGTCCAGTGCGTAACCGTCAGCGTCCGGCAAGGCCTCGGCGATCTGCGCGGTGTAGTAGCCCTCGCCACAACCGATATCGACCCAGCGGGCCGGCGCATAACTGGCCGCCAGTTCCGCCAGACGCTTGGCCACCGGCGCGTAATGCCCGGCGTTCAGAAAGTCGCGGCGGGCCTCGACCATCGCCTGGTTGTCGCCGGGATCGCGGCTGTTCTTGTGCTGCACCGGCAACAGGTTCAGGTAACCCTGACGCGCACGGTCGAAGCGGTGGCCTGCGGGGCAGACCACGCCGTTGTCCACCGCGTTCAGCGGTTCACTGCAGATCGGGCACGCAAGCATCAGGCAAGCAACTTGATCAGGGTCTGGTAGTAGATCTCGGTCAGTACATCGAGATCGGCCGCCAGCACGCGCTCGTTGACCTGGTGGATGGTCGCGTTGACCGGGCCCAGTTCAACAACCTGCGTGCCCATGGTCGCGATGAAACGGCCATCGGAGGTGCCACCGCTGGTGGACGCCTTGGTCTCGCGGCCGGTGATCTGCTTGATGCTCGACGACACTGCATCGAGCAGCGCGCCCGGCTCGGTGAGGAACGGCAGACCGGACAGCGCCCAGTCGATGTGCCAGTCCAGGCCGTGCTTGTCGAGGATGTCGGCGACGCGTTTCTGCAGGCCTTCAACGGTCGATTCGGTGGAGAAGCGGAAGTTGAACAACGCCACCAGATCGCCCGGAATCACGTTGGTCGCGCCGGTGCCGGAATTGACGTTGGAAATCTGGAAACTGGTCGGCGGGAAGAAGTCGTTGCCGTGATCCCAGTGCTCGGCGGCCAGCTCGGCCAGGGCCGGGGCAGCGAGGTGGATCGGGTTCTTCGCCAGGTGCGGATAGGCCACGTGGCCCTGCACTCCGCGCACGGTCAGCTTGGCGCCGAGGGAGCCGCGACGACCGTTCTTCACCACGTCGCCTACCAGCGTGGTGCTCGACGGTTCGCCGACGATGCACCAGTCCAGACGCTCCTTACGGGCTGCCAGACGCTCGACCACAGCTTTAGTGCCGTGATGCGCCGGGCCTTCTTCGTCGCTGGTGATCAGGAATGCGACCTTGCCCTTGTGATCCGGGTAGTCGGCGACGAAGCGCTCGGCTGCCACGGTCATCGAGGCCAGGCTGCCTTTCATGTCCGCTGCGCCACGGCCGCAGAGCATGCCGTGTTCGTCGATCACCGCGTTGAACGGGTCGATCTGCCACGCCGTCACCGGGCCGGTCGGCACCACGTCGGTGTGACCGGCGAAGCACAGCACCGGGCCGTCGCTTTTGCCGTGAGTCGCCCAGAAGTTATCCACATCTTCGATGCGCATCGGCTCGAGGGTGAAACCGGCATCGCCCAGGCGCTGCATCATCTGTTTCTGGCAATCGGCGTCGACCGGCGTCACGGAAGGACGGCGGATCAGGTCGATGGCGAGTTGGAGGGTCGGCGAAAGGTCGGCGTGGGCCGTCATGGAAAACTCCGGATTGAAATTGGGCGAGGGCCAAAGTGGGAGCCAGCCTGCTGGCGTTGGCGGTGTGTCAGTCAACATAAAGGCTGATTGTTACATTGCCATCGCGGGCCAGCTCACTCCCACAGGGTTGGATATCACGCCAAGCCCCGCAAAATGGCGGTTATCTTAAAGCAAAACGGCGACCATTGGCCGCCGTTTAGTGCTTCGTCGAGGAATTAGACGACAGGTGCCGGTTCAGGCGCCGCCGAAGGTTTCGGCAGCGACGACAGGAACGCCATGATCAGCGCCGCCACGTAGGGCAGCGACTGCACCAGCAGCATGGCCACCCAGAAGCGCATGTCGTTGCTCGGAATGCCCTGCACCAGATAAATCCCCAGCGCCGCGCCCCACAACAGCAGCATGATGAACAGCTCTTCCCGGGCCTCGGAAATCGCCACCCAGAAGCCATGGTTGTCGGCGTTTTTCGGGGTGCGGAAGAACGGAATGCTGCTGGTGAAGAAACCGTACAGCACCGCTTTGGCGATGGTGTGCGACAACGCCAGACCGGCCAGTGCCGCGCAGAACGCATCTTTCAGGTTCACGCCCACGGCGCGACGGTAGAGGAAGATGATCTTGCCGACCTTAAATACGAACAGCGCCAGCGGCGGGATCGCGAAGATCAGCAGTGGCGGGTCGACCCGTTGCGGCACGATGATCATCGCCGCCGACCACAGCAACGCGCCGACGGTGAAGAAAATGTTCATGCCGTCCGCCACCCACGGCAGCCAGCCCGCGAGGAAGTGGTAACGCTGGCCGCGAGTCAATTCGGTGTCCTTGCCGCGCAGCAGGCTGCGGGTGTGACGCTTGATGATCTGGATCGCGCCGTAGGCCCAGCGGAAACGCTGCTTCTTGAAGTCGATGAAGGTGTCCGGCATCAGACCCTTGCCGTAACTGTCGTGGTAATACGCCGCCGACAGGCCTTTTTCGAATACGCGCAGACCGAGTTCGGCGTCTTCACAGATGCACCAGTCGGCCCAGCCCAGTTCTTCCAGAACCGAGCGACGGGTCATGGTCATGGTGCCGTGCTGGATGATCGCGTCGCGGTCGTTGCGGGTGACCATGCCGATGTGGAAGAAGCCTTTGTATTCGGCGTAGCAGAGCTTCTTGAAGGTGCTTTCGTTCTGGTCGCGGTAGTCCTGCGGCGACTGCACCACGGCGATTTTCGGGTCGGCGAAGTGCGGCACCATGTGCTTGAGCCAGTTCGGGTGCACGCAGTAGTCGGAGTCGATCACCGCGATCACTTCGGCGTCCTTGGCGGTGTGCGGGATCAGGTAGTTCAGCGCACCGCCCTTGAAGCCGGCCAGGGGCGAAACGTGGAAGAACTTGAAGCGCGGGCCGAGGGTTTCGCAGTAGTCGCGCACCGGTTCCCAGACTGCCGGGTCCTTGGTGTTGTTGTCGATGATCAGGACTTCGAAGTCCGGATAGTCGAGGTTGGCCAGGGCGTTGAGGGTCTGTTTGACCATCTCCGGCGGCTCGTTGTAGCAGGGCACGTGGATCGAGACTTTCGGGCGATAGTCCGAATCGCCGACCACCGGCAGGAATTCACGGCGACGCTTGTGAATCCACACGGCTTCGGCCAGTTCGTGGGCCTCGGTCAGCAACACGATGAACACCCCGAGCGCACCGAGCGCCAGCAGGAAGCCCACCGTCAGGCTGAACCACGTGCTGTATTGCTGACTGTAGTCGTAACCGATCCACACCAGTACCGAACCGCACAGGAACGCGATAAAGGTCAGAAAGGTACGGCCGCGCTGGCGCAGGGCCGAGCCGTCGATCATCAGCAGGGTCAGCGACAACAGCGCCAGCACCACCGAACCGATGGCCAGCACGCGCCATTGCGGGATCGCTACCACCGGGCCTTCGAAGTTGAATTTCTGCTGGCGCGCAGCGTTGAACACGCCCCAGTAAGCGCCGACCGAACCTTCGTCGCTGGCCTTCCACGGCTGGTCAAACGCTTCGATCACGAAGTAGTTGAAGCCCTGGCGGTTGAGTTTGTTCACCAGCGTGCGCAGGTAGATCGCCTGATCCGCCGGCGACGCATCGGCGCCACCGCGCATGCGGCCGTTGCTCGGCCAGCCCACTTCGGACAGCAGCAGCGGCTTTTTCGGGAACATCTTTTTCAGATCGCGGGCGCGGTCGAAAACGAACTGCCCGGCCTTGTCCACCGGAATGAACTCCCAGTAAGGCAGAACGTGCGCGGCGATCAGGTCGACGTGCTTGGCCAGTTCCGGGTGTTCTTCCCAGACGTGCCACTGTTCGGAGGTAGTCACCGGCACTTTCACGGCCGCGCGCACGCGGTCGAGCAGGACGCTGAGTTCCTGGGCGGTGATTTCCTTGCGGAAGATCGCTTCGTTACCGACCACCACGCGAACCACGCTGCGCGAGGTGTTGGCCAGTTCGATGGCGCGGGTGATTTCCCGTTCGTTGCGTTCCTGGTCGGGGCTGATCCAGATCCCCAGGGTCACGCGCAGGCCGAACTCTTCAGCCAGTTTCGGGATGTCTTGCAGGGAACCGTCGACCGAGTAGATGCGGATGTTGTCCGTCAGCTTGCTCATGATCTCAAGGTCGCGGCGCATTTCGTCGTCAGTCGGATACTGATCCTTCTGCGGGAACTGTCCTTGCTGGAACGGTGAATAGGAGAAACCGGAGATCTGCTCCGGCCAGTTCGGCGCGGAGACGGGGCGGTTGATCAGCGCCCAGAAACCGGTGAACAGGGCGGCGATTGCCAGAACCACCACCAGGTTGAGTCCAAATTTACGCGATGACATAGCTGTGTCGGGTTCCAAGGTCTGTGGAACGAAGGGTCGGCTGGTTGACGCCTGAGGGCGCGCATCCTACACCGGCAGTTCGCCGAGTCCTACAACAGACAGGGAAATGCCGGACGTTGGGCAATCCAACCCGACTTAAGTTCTTTCGTTTCAGCATGTAAGGCAAAACTTTGTTACGTGCAGCTTTAATTAAAGCAGGCAGGTTCGCCGTTCATAGCGCAAAGGTGCTCTTGGCCGCCGACGGCCCTATAATGCGCGCCGGTTTTTGGGGTAATGGTCATGAGTACAGAAGATCCGCGGTTTGCAGGCATCGCCCGTTTGTATGGCATTGAAGGGATGGAGCGTCTGCGCGCCGCCCACGTGGCGATTGTCGGCGTTGGCGGCGTCGGTTCCTGGGCGGCGGAAGCCATGGCCCGATGCGGGGTGGGCGAGATTTCCCTGTTCGACCTCGACGATGTCTGCGTCAGCAACGCCAACCGCCAGTTGCATGCGCTGGACAGCACGGTCGGCAAACCCAAGGTCGAGGTGATGGCCGAGCGCCTGCGCGGGATCAACCCGGACTGCAAGGTGCACGCCGTGGCGGACTTCGTCACCCGCGACACCATGGCCGAATACATCACGCCGAACATCGACTGCGTGATCGACTGCATCGATGCGGTCAACGCCAAGGCCGCGCTGATCGCCTGGTGCAAGCGCCGCAAGATCCAGATCATCACCACCGGTGGCGCCGGCGGGCAGATCGATCCGACACTGATTCAGGTCTGCGATCTCAACCGCACGTTCAACGATCCACTGGCGTCGAAAGTGCGCTCCACACTGCGCCGCGATTACGGCTTCTCGCGCACTGTGACCCGTCACTACAGCGTGCCGTGCGTGTTCTCCACCGAACAGCTGCGCTATCCGAAACCGGACGGCAGCATCTGCCTGCAGAAGAGTTTTGTCGGCGACGGCGTGAAGCTGGATTGCGCCGGCGGGTTTGGCGCGGTGATGATGGTGACCGCGACGTTCGGCATGGTCGCGGCGACCAAGGCGGTGGACAAGATTGTCGCGGGTGTCCGTCGTCCGGCGGATCGGGTCAAGCCTCAGGCCTGAAGCACAGGGCTGCGTGGCAGCCCTTTTAGCGGGCCAGTTCGTTCATCCGCTGCAGCACGGCATTCAGGCCATTGCTGCGCGACGGCGACAGCTGGCGCGACAACCCCAGCTGATTGAACCAGTCCGGCAGATTCACCTGCTGCAATTCTTCAGCATTCAAGCCGTTGACCCGCAACAGCAACAACGCCACCAATCCGCGAATCATCCGCGCATCGCTGCTCGCCGCGAACTGCCAGTGGCCATCGCGCAACTCGCCGATCAGCCACACCTGACTTTCACAGCCATGCACCCGGTTGGTGTCGCACTTGTCCGCATCGCTCAACGGCGGCAGACGATCACCAAACTGCATCAGCAAACGCGCCCGTTGTTCCCAACCGGCGGCGTTCTGAAAGGTTTGCAGGGCTTCGGCGGCCTCGACCGGCAGGCTCATCGCAACAACTCCAGCGCCTGATCCAGCGCTTCAAAGAAGCGCTCCAGATCTTCGGAGTCGTTGTACAGCGCCAGCGACACGCGAATCGCGCCGGCCAGTTCGAAACGCTTGAGCAGCGGCATCGCGCAGTGATGCCCGGCACGCACGGCGATGCCTTGCTCGGTCAGCAAGTGCGCCAGATCGGCGTTATGCACACCTTTCACGACAAAACTCGCCAGCGCCAATTGCGGCTTGCCCAGCAGACGAATGCCATTGCGAGCGGCGAGGCCACGCAACAGGTAATCGTGCAGCGCGGCTTCGTGGGCGGACACGGCGTCCAGATCCAGACCGGCGAGGTAGTCGAGGGTCGCACCGAGGCCGATCACGCTGGCAATCGGCGGCGTTCCGGCTTCGAAGCCCAGCGGAGCAGGGCGGAAACGGGATTCGTGATAATTGGCTTCCAGCACCATTTCGCCGCCGAACTGCCACGGCCGCAGTTGTACGAGCGCTTCGTTGCGCCCGAACAGCACGCCGAGGCCATCGGGGCCGTACAGCTTGTGGCTGGAAAACACATAAAAGTCGCAACCCAGGGCCTGCACATCATGGCGGCCGTGGACCACGCCTTGAGCGCCATCAACCACCGTCAGCGCGTTTTGCGCCTTGGCCATCGCCAGCAGGGCCGGCAACGGTTGCCAGGCGCCGAGCACATTGGACAACTGGCTGACCGCCAGCAGGCGGGTGCGCGGACCGATCAGGTGAACGGCGGCGGCGAGGTCGATCACACCGTCATCGTCCAGCGGCAGGATCACCAGTTTCAGGTCGCGACGTTGTGCCAGTTGCTGCCACGGCAGCAGGTTGGCGTGATGCTCCAGGGCGCTGATGACAATTTCATCGCCCGGGTGGAAAAGATGTTCCAGGCCATAAGCCAGGAGATTCAGCGCGCTGGTGGCGCCGTGGGTGAAGATGATCTGCCCGCTGTCACCGGCATTCAGCCACTGGGCGACCTTCAGGCGACTGTCCTCGAACGCCTGCGTGGCGTGGGCGCCGGGCAAGTGCTGGGCACGGTGCACGTTGGCCGCGCCGTTGGCGTAGTAATGCGCCAGCGCGTCGAGCAGGGCCTGGGGTTTTTGCGTGGTGGCGGCGTTGTCCAGATAGGTCTGGTCTTGCCGTTGCAGGGCGGCGATGGCCGGGAAGTCGGCGCGCCAGGGGGAGGGAATCATCATGCTTTCGAGCCCTGGTGAACTTGGGCGGGTGTACGCCAAATCCTGTGGGAGCGAGCAGGCCCGCTCCCACAGAAGGATTGCGCGGCGCTTAGTTGTGAGCGTGCAGCGCTTCGTTCAGTTCGATCGCCGACTTGTGGGTCTTGCACTCCACAGCGCCGGTTTCCGAATTACGACGGAACAGCAGGTCGGTCTGGCCGGCCAGTTCACGGGCCTTGACCACTTTGACCAGGTTGTTGTGCTCGTCCAGCAGCGCCACCTTGGTGCCAGCGGTCACGTACAGTCCCGACTCGACGGTGTTGCGGTCGCCCAACGGGATACCGATACCGGCGTTGGCGCCGATCAGGCAGCCTTCGCCGACCTTGATCACGATGTTGCCGCCGCCCGACAGGGTGCCCATGGTCGAGCAGCCGCCGCCCAGGTCCGAACCCTTGCCGACGAACACGCCAGCGGAGACGCGGCCTTCGATCATGCCCGGGCCTTCGGTGCCGGCGTTGAAGTTGATGAAACCTTCGTGCATCACGGTGGTGCCTTCGCCCACGTAGGCGCCCAGACGCAGACGTGCGGCGTCAGCGATACGCACGCCGGCCGGTACCACGTAGTCGGTCATTTTCGGGAACTTGTCCACCGAGAACACTTCCAGCAGCTCGCCGCGCAGGCGGGCTTCGAGTTGCAGCTCGGCCAGTTCGCTCAGGTCGATCGCGCCCTGGCTGGTCCAGGCAACGTTTGGCAGCAGCGGGAAGATCCCGGCCAGGCTCACGCCGTGCGGCTTGACCAGGCGATGGGACAGCAGGTGCAGCTTCAGGTACGCCTCTGGCGTGGAGGTCAGTTGAGCGTCTTCAGCCAGCAGGGTAGCGACCAGCGGCTTGTGGCTTTCGGCCAGACGGGTCAGCAGCTTGCCTTGTACCGCGTCGATGCCTTTCACGGCTTCAGCCAGTTGTGCGGCCTGTGCGGTGGTGAAGCTGATGGCCTGGTTGCCTTCGGTGTAACCGAGGATCGGTGCCACGGCAGCGACCAGTTCGGCCGAAGGATTGAGCAGCGGCTGGGCGTAGAACACTTCCAGCCACGCGCCTTGACGGTTCTGGGTGCCGACGCCGAAGGCGATACTGAACAGAGAGTTGGACATGTGAATACCTCTACAAAAAGTGACGGGCTGCTTACTTGAGCGCAGCCGCGTAGATATCTGGCTTGAAGCCAATCAGGGTTCGGTCACCGAGATCGAGCACCGGGCGCTTGATCATCGAGGGTTGAGCGAGCATCAGTTCGATGGCTTTCGACTGGTCGAGATCGGCTTTGCGTTCGTCGTCGAGCTTGCGAAAGGTCGTGCCTGCGCGGTTCAACACCGTTTGCCAGCCGTGTTCGTCACACCATTGGGTCAGGTGTTCACGGTCGATGCCGGCGGTTTTGTAGTCGTGGAAGTCGTAGCTGACAGCGTGTTCATCGAGCCAGGTGCGCGCCTTCTTCATGGTGTCGCAGGCTTTGATGCCGAAAAGGTGCAACGTTTTGCTTGAAACGGTCAAGGAATCGCCCCCTTTACAGGTTGCCGGAAAGAAAAGGTGACGGATTATGCCACGACCGGACGGTTTCGGCGTCGCCGCTGGCCGGGGTTTGTCCCATTGTCACTGGCCGCCGTCCACCGATGTGCGACATAGGTGCAACGGTCAGCCACAGCCTAAGCGGCTAATATGGCAGTTCAACGCTGTCGATTGTCCGGGATTTCCGCTTTATGCAAACCGCTTATACCGTCCTGATCCTGCTGATGCTGGTCAGCGTTTCGCGTCTGGTCGGACGGGTCATCCCGTTGCCGCTGCCGTTGGTTCAAATCGCTGCCGGGGCCTTGCTGGCCTGGCCGACTCTTGGCCTGCATGTGGCGCTCGATCCCGAACTGTTCCTGTTTCTGTTCCTGCCGCCGCTGTTGTTCTCCGATGGCTGGCGCATGCCCAAGCGCGAATTGTGGCGCCTGCGCGGGCCGGTGCTGACGCTGGCGGTCGGGTTGGTGCTGTTTACCGTGGTCGGTGCCGGCTACTTCATTCACTGGCTGCTGCCGACGATTCCATTGCCTGTTGCGTTCGCGCTGGCGGCGGTGCTGTCGCCGACCGACGCCGTGGCGGTGTCGGCGATTTCGCAGAACCGCTTGCCGACCCCGCTGATGCACATGCTGCAAGGCGAAGCGTTGATGAACGATGCTTCGGGTCTGGTGACCTTCAAGTTCGCGCTGGTGGCGGCGGTTACCGGTGCATTCTCGCTGGCCAATGCGAGCCTGACGTTTGTGCTGGTGGCGGTGGGCGGGCTGGCGGTCGGTGTCGCGCTGAGCTGGCTGGTGGGCCGCTTGCGCGCATGGATGATCGCCCGGGGGTGGGACGATCCGGCGACCCACGTGGTGTTCATGTTGCTCCTGCCGTTTGCCGCTTACGTGCTGGCCGAACGGCTTGGCGCCTCGGGCATTCTCTCGGCGGTGGCGGCGGGGATGATGCAGAGCTGGCTCGATCTGCTGCCGCGCCAGACCAGTACCCGCTTGCTCAATCGCAGCGTCTGGTCGTTGCTGGAGTTTGCTTTCAACGGTTTGATCTTCCTGCTGCTCGGTCTGCAATTGCCGGACATCATCAAGGCTGTCGTCAGCCACGAAACCTCATTGTGGCCGACCCTGTTCTATCGCTGTCTCGATGTGGTAGCGATTTTCCTGGCGCTGGTGCTGTTGCGCTTCATCTGGGTGCAAAGCATCTGGCGTCTGTCCGTGCTGCTGCGCCGTTTGCGTGGCAAGGGCGAGTTGACGCAAGTGCCGACCGCCCGTTCCTGCTGGCTGCTGACCGTCGGCGGGGTGCGCGGTGCGGTGACCCTGGCGGGCGTGATGTCGGTGCCGATGCTGATGGGCAGCGAGGCCTTTCCCGAGCGTGATCTGCTGATCTTCATTGCCGCCGGTGTGATCCTGATGTCGCTGGTGGCAGCCTGCATCGCCTTGCCGTTGCTGCTGCGCGGGATCCAGAAAAGCCCCGACGACAAGCGTCGCCAGGAAGTCCGCGATGCCTGGCGCAAGACGGCCGAAGCGGCGATCCACGCGCTGGAGATCGAAGAGGTCAATCCGCAGGACGCTGCGCAAGCGGCGCTGTCGGCCGAGCTCAAGGCGCGGATCATGTCCGAGTATCGCCATCAACTGGAGGTGTTCAACGATTCGGCGGAAGCCCAGGCGCTGGCATTTCAGATGGACCTGCTCGAACGACGTTTGCGTCTCAAGGCGCTGCGGGCGCAACGCCTTGAGTTGTACAGCCTGAGCCGTCAGCACCAGATTGGCGATGACGTGTTGCGGGAAGTGTTGGGCGAGCTGGATCTGAGTGAGGCGAATCTGGGGCAGGTCAAGTAATCGCATTGACCTGCCCCGTGCTGATTACGCCGTTTGTGCAGCGGGGAAGGGATACGCCTTCGCCATGAACGCCTTGTCCTTTTCGCTGAGTACCAGATTCAGATCAATCTTGAAGTCGCCGTGGGTCCAGTTCTGGCGCACGACATAATGCATGATCGACTTCGGATCGTAGGGCGAGTAATCGAACTCGCTGGCATCGAGCAGATTGAAGTAGCGTTCATCGACAGATCGGCGCGCGTAATCGTCCTCATCGGCGTCTTCGGCCACTCCGTGTGCAGCGTAAACCGCAGGCTTGTTCCAGGGAATGTTTGACTCCGGATGCAGGTGCTCATGTTCGGCACCCAGTGCATGTCCGAACTCGTGCATGACATTGGCGGCGAAAAATGCCGGGGCGAGCTGATGATCCGGAGACAGCCTCATAGTGGGCTCTTCTGCCTCGACCAGCAGTGCGTTGGTACCGATCATCGACCAGTAAATGCCGGGTTCGCTGCTGATGCGGATATCCCCTGACTCACCTTCGACAAAATCGAACGTCAGGTTGATATGGGGCAGCCAGTTGTTCGCCGCGGATTTTACGGCGTCCTTGAATGCTTGATCACCACTCAGGAACGCGATGCGCAAGGTCCGGCCTGGCGCCCAGAAGTAACTGTGTTTCCCGACGGCTCGTTTTTTTCGAGTGGATGCCGAGGTTTTTTCATTGGCCGGGTTCTCGGCTACAGCGACTTCATAAGCGCGTTGAAGCGAAACTGCTTTTTCTGTGGGGCAAAGTGTTGCGGAGTTCATACTAAGTGTCCGTACTGATGTTGATCCAATAGGCTGTTGTTTATTCCGGGCACGTGGGTCGGATAACAGACGGGTGAAAGTTAAAGGAAAGTGCGGGCTGAGCGAAGTCGGGTTGTATTGCGTGATATTGAAAGTTCGCGAGGTTGTTGCACCAGGCGAACTTTTTGTGTCGGTATCGGTTGATTATTTTGGATAAAGCAATCGCATCAGTCGTTTGTCTTTCCTGCTGATCCGGCGATTGATCGGCACCTCCCAGTTGCCCACCGTCAATGTGTTTGCCACCGGGTGGTGCATGATCGATTTCCGGTCGTAGGAGGTGTAGATCGCGTCCAGTGTGTCGAAAGATGCGAACAGGTTCCTGTCGACCTGCTCCTCGGTGAGCGGGTTCATTTCGCGTTTTTTGTAAAATTCATACACCTTCGGCTTGTCCCACGGAATGTTGGCCCTGGGGTGCTGATGTTCGTGCATCGCGCCCAATGCGTGGCCGAATTCGTGAATCACGATTACCTCGAAGTCTTCGTGTTCCGGTTTCACCCCAAGATTCATGGTGGGGTGGTCGGGGTGAATCAATAAAGCGTCGGTGCCCAGCATCGAACTGTTGTTATTGTTTTTTGTTGCAATCCGGATGTCGCCTTTCAAGTCGTCGACAAATTCAAACTTCAGGTTGATGTACGGCAGCCATTGCCTGGCCGCGGTGATTATCTTGTTCTTGTGGTCAGCGTCGGGTGCGTCCATGAAAGCCACTTTCAAGGTTCGGCCATTAGCCCACAATTTTGAATAATTAAGGATTGAGCGTTTGCGTCGAGTGCCGGTAGTTTTACCGGCATTGGCGGGGTTTTCATTGATGGCCGCTGTGTACGCAGCTTGATCATCGGGCCATTGAATGAGTTGGCAATCCAGCAGGTCGTTCATTTGCACTTCTTCCTTGAAGTTTAAGTTTTGAGTTTGTTTGGGCGCAGAGACAGGCGCGGCTCAAGACTAACGTCTGGCCGGATGGCAAGTGAGATAAATAGTTGGAGGATCTGTAACCCGATGTATGAGGCGCCCGTGCCGGATTGCCCGGCACGGGCGTTCAGGCGTTACTTGTGACGCAGTACGAAGTCGCGGATACGCTCGGCCGCTTCCACGCATTCTGCCAACGGTGCAACCAGTGCCATGCGCACGCGGCCGGCACCCGGGTTGACCCCGTCGACATCCCGGGACAGGTACGAACCCGGCACCACGGTTACGTGCTCTTCGGCAAACAGATCACGGCAGAACGCGGCGTCGTCACCTTGCACGTTTGGCCACAGGTAGAAGCTGCCATCCGGGCGCTGCACGTCCATCACCGGGCTGAGGATCGCCAACACGGCATCGAACTTCTCGCGATACAGCGCACGGTTGGCGCGTACATGCACTTCATCGTTCCACGCGGCAACGCTGGCCAGTTGGGTCTGAACCGGCATCGCGCAACCGTGGTAGGTGCGATACAGCAGGAAGCCCTTGAGGATGTCGGCATCACCGGCAACGAAGCCGGAACGCAGGCCCGGCAGGTTCGAGCGCTTGGACAGGCTGTGAAACACCACGCAACGCTTGAAGTCCTTGCGACCCAGCTCGGCGCAGGCGCTGAGCAGGCCCGGCGGTGGCGTCTGCTCGTCGAAGTACAGCTCGCTGTAGCACTCGTCGGCGGCGATCACGAAGTCATATTCGTCGGCCAGGGCGATCAGTTTTTTCAGCACGTCGACCGGAATCAGCGCGCCGGTCGGGTTGCCCGGCGAGCACAGGAACAGGATCTGGCAGCGCTTCCAGATGTCCGGAGAAACCGCGTCGAAGTCCGGGTTGAAGCCGTTTTCATCCAGGCATGGCAGGTAGTGCGGCTTGGCGCCGGCGAGGAACGCTGCGCCTTCGTAGATCTGATAGAACGGGTTCGGGCTGACCACCAACGCATCGTCGCCACGGTTGACCACAGTCTGGGTAAACGCGAACAGCGCTTCACGGGTGCCGTTGACCGGCAGCACGTTGCGCGCCGGGTCGATCCAGCCGCTCGGCACGTTGAAACGACGCTCGCACCAGGCGGCGATGGCTTCGCGCAGGGCAGGGATGCCGAGAGTCGTCGGGTACACCGCCATTTGATCCAGGTTGTTGGCCAGGGCTTCGGCGACAAAGCTTGGCGAACGGTGTTTCGGCTCGCCGATGGACAGGGCGATCGGGCGCTTGTCCGGGTTTGGCGTGACGCTGCCGAGCAGGGCGCGGAGCTTTTCGAACGGGTAGGGCTGCAACTGGGTCAGAGCGTTGTTCATCGGTGCTGGGTCTCGTGCAAAGCGATTGAATCCGGGCGCGCAATCAAATGCTGATGCGCGACAGTTTGATATCGGGTTCCTGATTGACGCTGAGCTGCTCGACGATGGCATCCTGCAAACGGCTGCACAGTAGCGGATCGGACAGCGGCTGATTGTGGGCGTCGGTGATGAAGAACACGTCTTCCACCCGCTCGCCCAGGGTGGCGATCTTGGCATTCTGCAGCGACAGATCGAACTCCAGGAAAATCCCGCCGATCCGTGCCAGCAGACCCGGGCGGTCGGGGGCGGTGAGTTCCAGCACCGTCACCGGACGCTGAGCGTCGTTGTGGATCGTCACCTGTGGTGCGAACGCAAAGTGTTTGAGCTGGCGCGGCACCCGACGCTGGATGATGGTCGGGTAGTCGTCAGGATTGCGCAGGGCTTCGGTCAGGCCGTCGCGGATCTGTTTGATCCGCAGCGGATTGTCGCCGATCGAATCGCCATCGGTGTCGAGCACGATATAGGTGTCGAGGGTGAACTGGCTGCTGGACGTGATGACCCGGGCGTCGTGAATGTTCAGGTTGAGCTGGTCCATCGCCGCCACGGTCACGGCAAAGAAATCGTGCTGGTCCGGGGCATAGATGAAGATCTGCGTACCGCCCTCGAATTCGCGCTGGGTGGTTTCCTTGATCAGCACCAGCGGGCCGCCGTCGGCCGGCTGCTGGAGAATCGCATCACTGTGCCAGGCCACGTCGCCGGCGGTGTGGCGCAGGAAATAGTCGTCGCCCAGTTGCGCCCACAATTGCTCGACGTCGTCCGGATCGGTGCCGCCGCGCACCAGAATGTCCAGCGCTGCGCTCTGGGTCTGGCGGATCTGTTCTTCGCGGTCCACCGGGTTTTCCAGGCCGCGGCGCAGGGCGCGCTTGGTCTCGGTGTAGAGCTGGCGCAACAGGCTGGCGCGCCAGGAGTTCCACAGGGTCGGGTTGGTCGCATTGATGTCGGCCACGGTCAGCACGTACAGGTAGTCGAGGCGGGTTTCGTCGCCGACCGCCTGGGCGAAGTCATGGATGACCTGTGGGTCGGACAAGTCCTTGCGCTGGGCGGTGGTCGACATCACCAGATGATTCTGCACCAGCCACACGATCAGGCGGCTGTCCCACACCGGCAGCTGATGGCGCTGACAGAACGCCTCGGCATCCACCGCGCCGATATCCGAGTGGTCGCCGTGCCGGCCCTTGCCGATGTCGTGATACAGGCCCGCCATATAGATCAGTTCGGGTTTCGGCAATTTGGCCATGAGCTTGGCGGCCAGCGGGAATTTTTCCGACACCTGCGAGTACTGCAATTTACGCAGGTGTTTGATCAGGTTCAGCGTGTGGGCATCGACCGTATAGATGTGGAACAGGTCGTGCTGCATCTGCCCGACAATGAAGCCGAACTCCGGCAGGTAACGTCCGAGAATGCCGTAGCGGTTCATCCGCCGCAGGTTGCGGTGAATGCCGATCTTGCACTTGAACAGTTCGATGAACAGGCTGGTGTTGCGGATGTCGTTGCGGAAATTGTCGTCGATCAGGTGACGGTTTTCCCGCAGCAGGCGAATGGTGTCGGCGCGCACGCCCTTGATTTCCGGCTGCTGGGCCATCAGCACGAAGATCTCGAGCATAGCGAACGGCGTGCGGCGGAACACGTTGTCGTTACGTGCCTCGATGTAGCCGTCGTGCAGCTGGAAGCGCGAGTTGATCGGCTGCGGCGGGGCTTCGTCTTCCGGGGCGAGGATGACTTCCTCGAAGTGCTGGATGATCAGGTCGCTGAGCTGGGCGATGCTCATCACCACGCGGAAGTACTGCTGCATGAAGTTTTCGACGGCCTGCTTGGCGTCGTCACCTTCAAACCCCAGCAGCCCCGCGATGGTGCGCTGGTGATCGAAAAGCAGGCGATCTTCGGAGCGGCCGGCCAGCATGTGCAGGGCGTAGCGCACTTTCCAGAGGAATTCCTGGGACGACGCCAACAGGGCGTTTTCGCTCTCGACCAGGAAACCTTCGCCGGCCAGGGCGCGCAGATTCAGGGTGCCGTACTGGCGACGGGCGACCCACAGAATCGTCTGAATATCCCGTAGTCCGCCGGGCGAGCCTTTGACGTTGGGTTCCAGGTTGTATTCGGTGTCGTTGTACTTGTGGTGGCGGGCCTTCTGCTCGGAGCGTTTTGCCAGGAAGAATTCCTTGCTCGGCCACATGTGGGCGGTGCTGGTGACATCGAGCATGCGCTGGCGCAGACGCTCGGGGCCGCAGATGGTGCGGCTTTCCATCAGGTTGGTGACCACCGTCAGGTCGGCACGGGCCTCTTCGGCGCATTCGTCCACCGAGCGAACGCTCTGACCGACTTCCAGGCCGATGTCCCACAACAGCGTCAGAAAGCGTTCGATGGAATCACGGAAAATTTCGTGGTCGGCGCTGTCCAGCAGGATCAGCAGGTCGATGTCGGAATAGGGGTGCAATTCACCGCGACCGTAGCCGCCGACCGCGACCAGCGCGATGTCGGCGTCTTCGCTCCAGTTGAACTGGTCCCAGGCCTTTTGCAGGATGTTGTCGACGAACCAGGCGCGATCCTCGATCAGTCGCCGGATGTCGCGGCCGCTGCGAAAGCGTGCATCGAGCACTTCGCGGGCCTGGCGGATCGCCTTCTTGAACGCCGCGATGGGACTCGCTTTCAGGGCCAGTTCAGCCTGGAACTGGCCGCGGTCGAAGAGTTCGGGATCCACCTGCGGCATCGATTGGCTTTCCTTCTAAAGGCTGGGAACGGTGTCTGTATCAGGCCGAGATGCGCGGGATGGTGTCGTCGCTGCGCAGGGTGAAGATCTCGTAGCCGGTGTCGGTGACAAGCAAAGTGTGTTCCCACTGTGCCGACAGCTTGCGATCCTTGGTGATCGCGGTCCAGCCGTCGCCCAGTACCTTGGTGTCGGCCTTGCCCTGGTTGATCATCGGCTCGATGGTGAAGGTCATGCCGGCCTTCAGTTCCATGCCGGTGCCGGCGCGGCCGTAGTGCAGGATCTGCGGCTCTTCGTGGAACACCTTGCCGATGCCGTGACCGCAGAATTCGCGCACCACGGAGAAGCCGTTCTTTTCCGCGTGCTTCTGGATGATTTCACCGATGTCGCCGAGGCGGCAGCCGGGTTTGACGATCTCGATCGCCTTGTACATGCATTCCTGGGTGACCTGGGACAGACGCTCGGCCCAGACCGGTACGGTGCCGACGTGGAACATGCGGCTGGTGTCGCCGTGGTAGCCGTCCTTGATGACGGTGACATCGATGTTCAGGGTGTCGCCGTTTTTCAGCGGTTTGTCGTTCGGGATGCCGTGGCAGACCACGTGGTTGATCGAAGTGCAGATCGACTTCGGGTAGCCCTTGTAGTTGAGCGGGGCAGGGATGGCCTTCTGCACGTCGACGATATAGTCGTGACAGATCTGGTTCAGCTCATCGGTGGTCACGCCCGGCTTGACGTGTTCGGCAATCATTTCCAGCACATCGGCGGCCAGTTTGCCGGCGACACGCATGCCAGCGATGTCCTCGGGAGTTTTGAGGGTGACGGTCATACAGGCTCTCTCTGCGCTCGACGGCGCTTGCTGATACGGACAGGGCGGCGGTTTTCGCCTGGCAGCCCTGAAAAACGCGATTCTAACAGACCAAAGGCGCAAATCCGCGCCTGCGTGCATCGCTTCTCTCTATACAATAGTGCGCGCAAGGCCGATTCCAAGGGGCCGGCATCCATGTCCCTGACGGGATTAAAGATTCCGGGTTCCGTTTGCAGCCTTGCTGTGGTATAAAATGCGCCGCTTTCCGGGGATAGCTCCGGGAGCATTAACCCACACACGTGTCGACACGATGGCCTGGGTGCCTTTGATCCTCGGATCAGGGGTTGGTCATTGGGATACGTGGAGGCCCAACCCGACTTATCAAGGAACTATCATGTCCCAAGTCAATATGCGCGATATGCTGAAGGCCGGTGTGCACTTCGGTCACCAAACCCGTTACTGGAATCCGAAAATGGGCAAGTACATTTTCGGCGCGCGTAACAAGATTCACATCATCAACCTTGAAAAAACCCTGCCAATGTTCAACGAAGCTCTGACTTTCGTAGAGCGTCTGGCCCAGGGCAAAAACAAGATTCTGTTCGTCGGCACCAAGCGTTCCGCTGGCAAGATCGTTGCTGAAGAAGCAGCACGTTGCGGTTCGCCGTACGTCGACCACCGCTGGTTGGGCGGCATGCTGACCAACTTCAAGACCATCCGTGCTTCCATCAAGCGTCTGCGTGACCTTGAAGTACAAGCCGAAGACGGTACTTTCGCCAAGCTGACCAAGAAAGAAGCGCTGATGCGCTCCCGTGATCTTGAGAAGCTGGATCGCTCCCTGGGCGGCATCAAGGACATGGGCGGTCTGCCAGACGCACTGTTCGTGATCGACGTTGACCACGAGCGCATCGCGATCACCGAAGCCAACAAGCTGGGCATCCCGGTCATCGGCGTTGTCGATACCAACAGCAGCCCGGAAGGCGTTGACTACATCATCCCAGGCAACGATGACGCAATCCGCGCTATCCAGCTGTACATGGGTTCGATGGCTGACGCAGTTATCCGTGGTCGCAACAACGTTGCTGGCGGTACTGTTGAATTCGCAGCTGAAGAAACTCAGGCTGCAGCTGAGTAATTGACGCCCTGGCGTTGACTCAGTAAGCAAAAAGGGGGCTTGGCCCCCTTTTTGCCACCTCGAAAACCATCTGTCGGCAGCGCAGCTACAGCATCTGTAACGTGCAGCGGCTACAAGGTGGTTCGGGAAGAATTGAACGCCCGTTCGATCGGGTGGAATGGTTGAAAACCTATCCAAGAGGAATTTGAAAATGGCAGCAATTACTGCAGCGTTGGTCAAAGAACTGCGCGAGCGTACCGGCGAAGGCATGATGGATTGCAAGAAAGCCCTGGAAAAGGCTGGCGGCGACATCGAAAAAGCCATTGATGACATGCGTGCTTCGGGCGCGATCAAGGCTGCCAAGAAAGCCGGCAACGTTGCCGCTGAAGGCGCTATCGCTGTCAAGGCTGACGGCAAGTCCGCCGTTCTGCTGGAAGTGAACTCGCAGACCGACTTCCTGGCCCTGCAGGACGACTTCAAGAACTTCGTCGCTGAAAGCCTCGAAGAAGCCTTCGCTCAGAAGCTGACCGACGCGGCTCCGCTGATCGCTTCGCGTGAAGCTGCTCGTGAAGCCCTGGTTGCCAAGTGCGGCGAAAACGTCAACATCCGTCGTCTGGCGCGTGTTGAGGGTGACGTTGTAGGCGCTTACCTGCACGGCAACAAGATTGGTGCAGTGGTTGTTCTGAAAGGCGGCGACGTCGACCTGGCCAAGAACATCGCCATGCACGTTGCAGCTTCGAACCCAGAGTTCCTGGACGCGTCGGAAATCTCCGCCGAGGCCATCGAGCGCGAGAAGAACGTATTCCTGCAGCTGAATGCCGACAAGATCGCCGGCAAGCCGGAAAACATCGTTGAGAACATGATCAACGGTCGTATCACCAAGTTCAAAGCCGAAGCCTCGCTGAAAGAGCAAGCCTTCGTCATGAACCCTGAAGTCAAGGTTGGCGAGCTGGCCAAGAAAGCCGGTGCCGAAATCGTTTCCTTCACCTACTTCAAAGTAGGCGAAGGCATCGAGAAGCCAGTTGATGACTTCGCTGCCGAAGTTGCCGCTCAAGTGGCTGCCGCCAAGCAGTAAGACGGTTTTTCAACTGTCGCCCGAAAGAGGCTGCCCGCTCACGCGCGCAGCCTCTTTTCAGATAGGGTTACCAATTTTTAATTGGTTTCCCCTTGGAACTGACTTACAAAGCCATGTTCCGATGGCGCTGAAGCAGCGCCGCGCTAGAGTGAACGCAGCTGCAAACAGCTCGCAAAGAATTTTTAAATACGCCGCAGGAGAGATTCGCAATGGCTCAGCAGGGCAGTGGTTATCAGGCTCGCTATAAACGCATTCTACTCAAGCTTAGCGGCGAGGCCCTGATGGGCTCGGAAGAGTTCGGGATCGATCCGAAAGTGCTCGATCGCATGGCGCTGGAAGTCGGCCAGCTGGTCGGCATCGGCGTTCAGGTCGGTCTGGTGATCGGCGGCGGCAACCTGTTCCGCGGTGAAGCGCTGAGCAAGGCCGGCATGGATCGCGTCACCGGCGACCACATGGGCATGCTGGCCACTGTGATGAACGCCCTGGCCATGCGCGATGCGCTGGAACGTGCCAATATCTCGGCCATCGTGATGTCGGCCATTTCCATGGTCGGTGTGACCGATCACTATGATCGTCGCAAGGCCATGCGCCACCTGAACTCCAAGGACGTGGTGATTTTCGCGGCCGGTACCGGCAATCCGTTCTTTACCACGGATTCGGCAGCCTGCCTGCGTGCCATCGAGATCGACGCGGACGTCGTACTCAAGGCAACCAAGGTCGATGGCGTCTACACCGCCGACCCGTTCAAAGACCCGCATGCCGAGAAGTTCGATCATCTGACTTACGATGAAGTACTGGATCGCAAGCTGGGCGTAATGGATCTGACGGCCATCTGCCTGTGCCGCGACCACAAGATGCCATTGCGCGTATTCAACATGAACAAGCCCGGCGCCCTGCTGAACATTGTGCACGGCGGCGCTGAAGGAACCCTGATCGAGGAAGTTCAACAATGATCAACGAAATCAAGAAAGACGCCCAAGAGCGCATGAAGAAGTCGATCGAGTCGCTGAGTCATGCATTCGGCCAGATTCGTACCGGCAAGGCTCACCCGAGCATTCTGGGTAGCGTGATGGTGCCTTACTACGGTGCCGATACCCCTTTGAGCGGGGTAGCGAACGTTACGGTGAAAGACTCCCGTACCCTGCAGGTCGTGCCGTTCGAGCGCAACATGCTCACGGCGGTCGACAAGGCGATCATGAACGCCGGTCTGAACCTCAATCCGACCAACCTTGGCGAGCTGCTGCTGGTTTCCATGCCGGCGCTGACCGAAGAAACCCGTAAGGGCTTCACCAAGCAGGCGCGCGCAGCGGCTGAAGATGCTCGCGTTGCCGTGCGCAACATTCGCCGGGATGCACTGGGCGACCTGAAGAAACTGGTCAAGGACAAGGAAATCAGCGAAGACGAAGAGCGCCGTGCGGCGGCTGATATCCAGAAGCTGACCGACAAGGCCGAAGCTGATATCGACGCGGCTACCAAGGAAAAAGAAGCGGATCTGATGGCCGTATAAGGGTCGAGCTTTAAATGGAAAAGACCAAGCAGACTGCGCCGTCCGCGGTGCCGCGCCATGTCGCGATCATCATGGATGGCAACAATCGCTGGGCGAAAAAACGCTTTATGCCGGGTGTCGCCGGGCATAAAGCGGGTGTAGATGCTGTGCGGGCGGTGATCGAGGTGTGTGCCGAGGCCGGGGTCGAGGTGCTGACGCTGTTCGCCTTTTCCAGTGAGAACTGGCAGCGCCCGGCCGATGAAGTCAGTGCCCTGATGGATCTGTTCTTCAAGGCGCTGCGTCGTGAGGCCAAGCGCCTCAATGACAACAACATCAGCCTGCGCATCATTGGTGACCGTTCGCGTTTCCATCCTGAGCTTCAGGCGGCCATGCGTGAAGCTGAAGCGATGACTGCGGGTGCCAATCGCTTCATCCTGCAAATTGCCGCCAACTACGGCGGTCAGTGGGATATCGCGCAAGCCGCGCAGCGCCTGGCTCGTGAAGTCCAGGCCGGTCACCTGCGGCCGGAAGACATCACCCCGGATCTGCTGCAAACCTGTCTTGCGACCGGCGACCTGCCATTGCCGGACCTGTGCATCCGTACGGGCGGCGAGCACCGCATCAGCAACTTCCTGCTGTGGCAGCTGGCCTACGCCGAGTTGTACTTCTCCGACCTGTTCTGGCCGGACTTCAAACACGATGCCATGCGTAATGCACTGGCCGATTTCGCTTCGCGTCAGCGTCGCTTCGGTAAAACGAGCGAGCAGATCGAAGCTGGAGCCCGGGTTTAATGCTTAAACAACGAATCATCACTGCGCTGATCCTGCTGCCGATCGCACTGGGCGGATTTTTCCTGCTCGAGGGTTCCGGTTTTGCGCTGTTCATCGGTCTGGTGGTCAGTCTGGGTGCCTGGGAATGGGCACGCCTGGCCGGTTTCACCGCGCAATCGTTTCGCGTTGGTTATGCGGCAGTCGTCGCGCTGATGCTGTTCGTCATGTACATCCTGCCGGGGCTGGCGCCCTGGGTGCTCGGTGCTTCGGTGATCTGGTGGGCAGTAGCGACCTGGCTGGTGCTGAGCTATCCGCGCTCCAGCGAGCGCTGGGCCAGTGCCGCCAGCAAACTGGTGATCGGCCTGCTGATTCTCCTGCCGGCCTGGCAAGGGCTGGTTCAGATCAAGCAATACCCGCTGGGTAACTGGCTGATCATGGCGGTGATGGTGCTGGTCTGGGGCGCCGATATCGGTGCCTACTTTTCCGGTCGTGCATTCGGCAAGCGCAAGCTGGCCCCGCAAGTCAGCCCGGGCAAAAGCTGGGAAGGCGTGTATGGCGGTCTGGCGCTGAGCCTCGTCATCACCACGCTGGTCGCTCTGTTCCGTGACTGGACAGTGGCGCAACTGTTCAAAGGCTTGATTGGCGCTGCGCTGATCGTGTTCATCTCGGTGGTGGGCGATCTGACTGAAAGCATGTTCAAACGTCAGTCCGGTATCAAGGACAGCAGCAATCTGCTGCCGGGTCATGGCGGCATACTGGACCGCATTGACAGCCTGACGGCCGCGATCCCGGTATTCGCCGTGCTGTTGTGGATGGCTGCACCGTGAGCCGCCCACAACAGGTCACTGTTCTGGGGGCAACCGGCTCGATCGGTCTGAGCACTCTGGATGTCATTGCTCGTCACCCCGAGCGTTATCAGGTATTTGCACTCAGTGGCTTTACGCGTCTGAGCGAGCTGTTTGCCTTATGCGTACGCCATGTGCCGCAGTTCGCTGTGGTGCCGGAAGTCGCGGCAGCCCGTGGTTTGCAAGACGATTTGCGTGCTGCCGGCCTGTCGACCCGGGTGCTGGTAGGTGAGGAAGGTCTGTGTCAGGTCGCGGCAGCCCCTGAGGTGGATGCCGTGATGGCGGCCATCGTCGGCGCCGCGGGTCTGCGCCCGACCCTCGCCGCTGTCGAGGCGGGCAAGAAAATTCTCCTGGCCAACAAGGAGGCGCTGGTGATGTCCGGCGCCTTGTTCATGGAGGCTGTGCGCAAGAGCGGTTCCGTCCTGCTGCCCATCGACAGTGAGCACAACGCGATTTTCCAGTGCATGCCGCAGGATTTCGCTCGTGGATTGAGCAATGTCGGTGTGCGTCGGATTTTGCTGACGGCCTCTGGTGGTCCTTTCCGGCAGACGCCGATGGCCGAACTGGCGCATGTTTCTCCCGACCAGGCCTGTGCCCATCCTAACTGGTCCATGGGTCGCAAGATTTCCGTGGATTCGGCCAGCATGATGAACAAGGGGCTCGAGTTGATCGAAGCCTGCTGGCTGTTCGATGCCCGGCCGTCGCAAGTCGAAGTGGTGATCCATCCACAGAGCGTGATTCACTCTCTGGTCGACTACGTAGATGGCTCGGTACTGGCGCAGTTGGGTAATCCCGACATGCGTACGCCGATCGCCAATGCGCTGGCCTGGCCTGAGCGCATTGATTCCGGTGTGGCGCCATTGGACCTTTTTGCCATCGCGCGCCTGGACTTCGAAGCGCCCGATGAAGAGCGCTTCCCGTGCCTGCGACTTGCCCGTCAGGCAGCCGAGGCCGGCAACAGTGCACCTGCCATGCTCAATGCCGCGAATGAAGTCGCGGTGGCGGCGTTTCTCGACGGACGGGTTCGCTACCTCGAAATCGCGAGTATCATCGAGGAAGTGTTGAATCTCGAGCCGGTGGTTGCTCTGAATGATCTCGATGCGGTGTTCACGGCGGACGCGGCAGCACGTACGCTCGCCGGGCAATGGCTGACTCGTCACGGTCGATAGACCCTGCGGTAAAAGGCTTCACGCGGCATAGAACAGGATTGCGGAGAAAGTAGATGAGCGCGCTCTATATGATTGCCGGCACCCTGATCGCCCTGGGTGTGCTGGTCACCTTTCACGAATTCGGCCACTTCTGGGTCGCGCGTCGCTGTGGCGTCAAGGTCCTGCGCTTTTCCGTGGGCTTCGGCATGCCGTTGCTGCGCTGGCATGACAAGCAGGGGACAGAGTTTGTCGTTGCTGCCATTCCGCTGGGCGGCTACGTCAAGATGCTCGATGAGCGTGAAGGTGAAGTGCCCGCTGATCAGCTTCATTTGTCTTTCAATCGCAAGTCAGTTCGCCAGCGTATTGCTATCGTGGCTGCCGGACCCGTCGCCAACTTCCTGCTGGCCATGGTGTTCTTCTGGGTGCTGGCCATGCTCGGCAGCGAACAGGTACGTCCGGTCATCGGCGCTGTCGAGTCCGGCAGTATCGCTGCGAAAGCCGGTTTGAATGCAGGTCAGGAAATCGTCGCCATCGACGGCGAGCCCACTTCGGGCTGGGCGGCGGTCAATCTGCAACTGGTGCGTCGCCTGGGGGAAAGCGGTTCCCTGCAGGTATTGGTGCGTGAGCAGGGCTCTTCGGCCGATTCGCCGCGTGAGCTTGCGCTGGATCACTGGCTCAAAGGTGCTGACGAGCCGGATCCGATTCGTTCTCTGGGTATCCGTCCATGGCGTCCTGCATTGCCGCCGATTCTCGCTGAGCTCGATCCGAAAGGCCCGGCCCAGGCTGCCGGGTTGAAGACCGGTGACCGTCTGCTGGCGCTGGACGGCAAGGCGCTGGATGACTGGCAGCAAGTGGTCGACACGGTTCGTACGCGTCCTGATACCAAAATCATGCTGCACGTCGAGCGCGACGGTGCTCAAATCGACGTCCCCGTGACGCTGGCGGCGCGTGGTGAAAGCAAGTCGCCAAGCGGTTATCTGGGGGCAGGAGTAAAAGCTGTCGACTGGCCACCGGAGATGATCCGCGAGGTCAGTTATGGTCCTTTGGCCGCGATTGGCGAGGGTGCCCGTCGTACCTGGACCATGAGCGTGCTGACGCTGGATTCACTGAAGAAAATGCTGTTCGGCGAGCTCTCGGTAAAAAACTTGAGTGGACCGATAACCATTGCTAAAGTGGCGGGCGCTTCTGCCCAGTCGGGCGTTGCTGATTTCCTGAATTTCCTTGCTTATCTGAGTATTAGCCTGGGGGTTCTGAATTTGCTGCCTATTCCTGTACTGGATGGGGGGCATTTGTTGTTTTATCTGATCGAGTGGGCGCGTGGTCGTCCCTTGTCGGATCGGGTGCAAGGTTGGGGGATACAGATCGGTATCAGTTTGGTGGTCGGGGTGATGTTGCTTGCTCTGGTCAACGATCTGGGTCGACTGTAACGCTTCGCTGAATTGCGAATCTGCCGCATTTTGCGGCAGTTTGTTTATTGCCAGTTGGAATAAGAAAGGACTTCATGAAACGTCTGCTGCTAACTGCGGTTCTCACCGTATTGATGATCGCCGAAGTTCACGCCGAGTCCTTCACTATCTCTGATATTCGCGTCAATGGCCTCCAGCGGGTCTCCGCGGGTAGCGTCTTTGGTGCCTTGCCGTTGAACGTCGGCGAGCAGGCGGATGATCGTCGGCTGGTGGAATCCACTCGTGCGTTGTTCAAAACCGGTTTCTTTCAAGATATCCAGCTGGGCCGCGAAGGCAACGTTCTGGTGATCACGGTCGTCGAACGTCCATCGGTCGCGAGCATCGAGATCGAAGGCAACAAGGCGATCTCCACCGAAGACCTGATGAAGGGCCTCAAGCAATCCGGTCTGGCCGAAGGCGAGATCTTCCAGCGTGCGACCCTCGAAGGCGTGCGTAACGAACTGCAACGTCAGTACGTTGCACAAGGTCGTTACTCGGCCACCGTCGATACCGAAGTGGTATCGCAGCCGCGTAACCGTGTCGGCCTGAAAGTGAAGATCAACGAAGGCACCGTCGCTGCCATTCAGCACATCAACGTGGTAGGCAACACGGTTTTCCCTGAGGAAGACCTGACCGACCTGTTCGAACTGAAGACCACCAACTGGTTGTCGTTCTTCAAGAACGATGACAAGTACGCCCGTGAAAAGCTTTCCGGTGACCTGGAGCGTCTGCGTTCCTACTACCTGGACCGCGGCTATATCAACATGGATATCGCTTCGACCCAGGTTTCCATCACCCCGGACAAGAAGCACGTCTATATCACTGTCAACGTCAACGAAGGCGAGAAGTACACCGTTCGTGACGTCAAGCTCAGCGGTGATCTGAAAGTCCCTGAAGACCAGGTCAAGTCGCTGCTGCTGGTGCAAAAGGGCCAGGTTTTCTCGCGCAAGCTGATGACCACCACCTCGGAACTGATCACCCGCCGTCTGGGTAACGAAGGCTACACCTTCGCCAACGTCAATGGCGTTCCGCAGCCGCACGATGACGATCACACCGTCGACATCCTGTTCGCTGTCGATCCGGGCAAGCGTGCTTACGTCAACCGCATCAATTTCCGTGGCAACACCAAGTCCGAAGACGAAGTGCTGCGCCGCGAAATGCGTCAGATGGAAGGTGGCTGGGCTTCGACGTACCTGATCGACCAGTCCAAGACTCGTCTTGAGCGTCTGGGCTTCTTCAAGGAAGTGAACGTCGAGACTCCGGCTGTTCCGGGCGTCGACGACCAGGTTGACGTGAACTATGCGGTTGAAGAGCAGGCTTCCGGTTCGATCACTGCCAGCGTCGGTTTTGCTCAAAGTGCCGGTCTGATCCTCGGTGGCTCGATCACCCAGAACAACTTCCTCGGTACCGGCAACCGCGTCAGCGTCGGCCTGACCCGTAGCCAGTACCAGAGCCGTTACAACTTCGGCTACGTTGACCCCTACTGGACCGCCGATGGCGTGAGCCTGGGTTACAACGCGTTCTATCGCACCACCGACTACAAAGACCTTGACGTCGACGTAGCAAGCTATGCGGTAGACAGCCTGGGCGCCGGTGTGAACGTCGGTTACCCGATCAGCGAGACTTCGCGTCTGACCTTCGGTCTGTCGGCTCAGCAGGACAAGATCAAGACCGGTACCTACACCGTTGACGAGATTTTCGACTTCGTTAAGCGCGAAGGCGACCAGTACCTGAACTTCAAGGCGTCGGCCGGCTGGTCCGAGTCCACTCTGAACAAGGGCGTGTTGCCAACTCGTGGCCGTTCCCAGAGCGTGACCCTGGAATCCACCATCCCTGGCAGCGACCTGTCGTTCTACAAGCTTGATTATCGTGGTCAGCTGTTCCAGCCGATTACCGAGAACTATACCCTGCGCCTGCACACCGAACTGGGTTACGGCGATGGCTACGGTTCGACGGATGGCTTGCCGTTCTATGAAAACTACTATGCTGGTGGTTTCAACTCGGTTCGTGGCTTCAAGGACAGCACCCTCGGTCCACGCAGTACGCCAAGTAAGGGTACTAACCCTGGCACCCTGGCAGACCCGGACCAGGATCCGCTTCCGTTCGGTGGTAACGTCCTGATTCAGGGCGGTGTTGAAGTCCTGTTCCCGCTGCCATTCGTCAAGGATCAGCGTTCCCTGCGTACCTCGGTTTTCTGGGATGTGGGTAACGTGTTTGACTCGCAGTGCAAGGATACTGTGAACGCCGATGGCTCGAAGTCCAGCACCAAGTGCAACGACATCAGTCTGAGCAACATGGCCAGTTCCGTCGGTGTCGGCGTGACCTGGGTTACCGCACTGGGTCCTTTGAGCTTCGCGTTGGCCACACCGATCAAGAAACCGGATAACGCTGAAACTCAAGTGTTCCAATTCTCCCTCGGCCAGACGTTCTAAGCGTCTGACCCAAGATAACGACAATGGATTTTGTAGGAGTGCATCGTGCGTAAGTTGACTCAATTGGTTCTCCTGGCCTCCGTACTGGTGGCAGGCCCGGCATTTGCCGACATGAAAATCGCTGTTCTGAACTATCAGATGGCTCTGCTGGAGTCCGATGCGGCCAAGAAGTACGCCGTGGATGCCGAGAAGAAGTTCGGTCCTCAACTGACCAAACTGAAGACGCTGGAAAGCAGCGCCAAGGGTATCCAGGACCGTCTGATGGCTGGTGGCGACAAGATGCAGCAAGGCGAGCGTGAGCGTCTCGAGCTGGAATTCAAGCAAAAGGCCCGTGACTTCCAGTTCCAGTCCAAGGAACTGAACGAAGCCAAGGCTGTTGCTGACCGTGAAATGCTCAAGCAGCTCAAGCCGAAACTGGATAGCGCAGTGGAAGAAGTCATCAAGAAAGGTGGTTTTGACCTGGTGTTCGAGCGTGGCGCAGTGATCGATGTCAAACCTCAGTACGACATCACGCGCCAGGTTATCGAGCGCATGAATCAGCTGAAGTAACCCATGACCGTGACTATCAAACTCGGCCAGTTGGCCGAGTTCCTCGGTGCCACCCTGAGTGGCGATCCCGAGAAGCAAATTACTGGGCTAGCCACCTTGCAGGAGGCTGGCCCAGCTCAGTTGAGCTTTCTGGCAAACCCTCAATACCGCAAATACCTGGCAGGCTCGCAAGCGGCAGCATTGCTGCTCAAGGCGGCTGATGCCGAAGGTTATGCCGGTAATGCGTTGGTGGTGCCGGATCCTTATCTGGCTTACGCACGCATTTCTCACCTGTTCGATCCGAAGCCGAAAGCTGCAGCCGGTATCCATCCGTCGGCAGTGATCGCTCCGGATGCCGTGGTCGATCCGACTGCCAGCATCGGTCCCTTTGTGGTGATCGAGGAGCAAGCACGGATCGGGGCGGGCGTGACGCTTGGCGCGCATTGCGTTGTCGGTGCCCGCAGTGAAATCGGCGAGGGCGGCTGGCTGGCTCCGCGTGTCACGCTGTATCACGATGTGCGCATCGGCAAGCGGGTGGTGATCCAGTCAGGTGCAGTGCTTGGCGGTGAGGGCTTCGGCTTTGCCAACGAGAAAGGCATCTGGCAGAAAATCGCCCAGATCGGTGGCGTGGCCATCGGCGACGATGTGGAGATCGGCGTGAATACCGCCATCGACCGCGGTGCGTTGGCCGATACCGTGATCGGTAACGGTGTAAAGCTCGACAACCAGATTCAGATCGCCCACAACGTTCAGGTCGGTGATCACACCGCCATGGCTGCGTGCGTGGGGATTTCCGGCAGCACCAAAATCGGCAAGCACTGCATGCTCGCCGGTGGTGTCGGCCTGGTAGGGCACATCGATATTTGCGACAACGTATTCCTGACCGGGATGACCATGGTGACTCACTCGATTACCGAGCCGGGTGCCTACTCTTCCGGTACGGCCATGCAGCCGGCTGCCGAGTGGCGCAAAAGCGCGGCACGCATCCGTCAGCTCGATGACATCGCGCGACGCTTGCGACAGCTGGAAAAGCAGGCAGGGGAAGTGACCCCTGGCGGTAACGCTTCATCTGAAGGCTGATACCATTTCCATATCAAGTGTGCACAGCCTCTGGACTGCCTCCTTGATTTGCTAGAGGAGTGCGCGTCAGTCGCGCTCCCAATCTTTACATAGGCTTCCCCCCGAAATGATGGACATCAACGAGATTCGCGAATACCTGCCTCACCGTTACCCGTTCCTGCTGGTGGACCGGGTGGTGGAACTGGATACGGAAGGCAAGCGCATTCGCGCCTACAAGAATGTCAGCATCAACGAACCGTTCTTCAATGGCCATTTCCCTGCGCACCCGATCATGCCAGGCGTGTTGATCATCGAAGCGATGGCTCAGGCTGCCGGGATCCTCGGTTTCAAGATGCTCGATGTGAAACCGGCCGATGGCACCCTCTACTATTTCGTCGGTTCCGACAAACTGCGTTTCCGTCAGCCAGTGCTGCCGGGTGACCAGTTGATCCTCGAAGCCAAGTTCATCAGTTGCAAGCGTCAGATCTGGAAGTTCGAATGCCAGGCTTCGGTCGATGGCAAGCCGGTCTGCTCCGCTGAAATCATCTGTGCGGAACGCAAGCTATGAGTTTGATTGACCCTCGCGCAATCATCGATCCTTCGGCCGTACTGGCCGAAGGTGTCGAGGTCGGCCCGTGGTCGATCATCGGCGCAGGTGTGGAAATCGGCGAGGGAACAGTGATCGGGCCACACGTGATCCTCAAAGGTCCGACCCGAATCGGCAAGCACAATCGCATCTACCAGTTTTCCTCGGTAGGCGAAGACACGCCTGATCTCAAGTACAAGGGTGAAGAAACCCGTCTGGTGATCGGTGACCATAACGTTATCCGTGAAGGCGTGACGATTCACCGTGGCACGGTTCAGGATCGTTCCGAAACCACGCTGGGCGATCACAACCTGATCATGGCTTACGCCCACATCGGTCACGACAGTGTCATCGGCAACCACTGCATTCTGGTCAATAACACCGCGTTGGCCGGGCATGTGCACGTCGAGGACTGGGCGATCCTGTCCGGCTTCACGCTGGTGCATCAGTATTGCCACATCGGCGCCCACAGCTTTTCCGGCATGGGAACTGCCATTGGCAAGGACGTCCCGGCGTTCGTCACGGTGTTCGGCAATCCGGCTGAAGCTCGCAGCATGAACTTTGAAGGCATGCGCCGTCGCGGTTTCAGCGAGGATGCGATTCACGCTCTGCGTCGTGCCTACAAAACCGTTTATCGTCAGGGGCTGACTGTCGAGCAAGCGCTGGCCGAACTGGCCGAGCCTGCCGCCCAGTTCCCGGAAGTCGCGGTGTTCCGTGACTCCATCCAGTCGTCGTCTCGCGGCATCACTCGCTGATCATGGCCAATCTGCGTATTGCGCTGGTGGCGGGTGAGGCTTCCGGCGATATTCTGGGCGCCGGTCTGATGCGTGCCCTCAAGGCACAGCATCCGGCGGTCGAGTTCATCGGCGTCGGCGGCCCCCTGATGCAGGCCGAGGGCCTGAATTCCTACTTCCCCATGGAGCGGTTGTCGGTCATGGGGCTGGTGGAAGTCCTCGGTCGGCTGCGTGAGCTGCTCAAGCGCCGCAAGGATCTGATCGCCACCCTGATCGCTGAAAAGCCGGACGTGTTCATCGGCATCGATGCGCCGGATTTCAACCTCAATATCGAACTCAAGCTGCGTCAGGCCGGGATCAAGACCGTGCATTACGTCAGTCCGTCGGTATGGGCGTGGCGGCAGAAGCGGGTGCTGAAGATCCGCGAAGGCTGCGACCTGATGCTCACGTTGCTGCCGTTCGAAGCAAAGTTTTACGAAGAGAAGGGCGTACCGGTGCGGTTCGTCGGCCATACGCTGGCCGATACCATTCCACTGGAGGCTGATCGCGCCGCTGCGCGAGCCGAGCTGGGTTTGCCAGATGGCCCGCTGGTGGCTTTGATGCCGGGCAGCCGGGGCGGCGAAGTCAGTCGTCTGGGCGCGCTGTTTCTTGATACCGCTGAACGCCTGCGCGCCCTGCGTCCGGGTTTGCGCTTCGTCATACCATGTGCAAACCCAGAGCGTCGAGCCCAGCTTGAAGAGCTGCTGGCCGGCCGTGATCTGCCAGTGACCCTGCTCGACGGCAAGTCCCATCTGGCGCTGGCAGCGTGCAACGCGGTCCTGATCGCGTCGGGCACGGCGACCCTTGAGGCGCTGCTCTACAAGCGCCCGATGGTCGTGGCCTACCGCCTTGCGCCGCTGACGTTCTGGATTCTCAAGCGCATGGTCAAAAGCCCGTACGTCTCTCTGCCGAACCTGCTGGCCCAGCGGTTGCTGGTGCCGGAATTGTTGCAGGATGATGCGACGGTCGAGGCGCTGGCCCAGACCCTGTCGCCGCTGATCGACGGCGGTGAGGAACAGACTCGCGGCTTCGATGAAATCCACCGCACCCTGCGCCTGGACGCCTCCAATCAGGCGGCTGACGCCGTTCTGAACCTGATCGGTCAAACACGATGAGCAAGACAAGCATGCAGATGGGCCTGGATTTCACCCTGGTCGCCGAAGTCGAAGAGTTGGTGGCCGGCGTTGATGAGGTCGGTCGCGGCCCGTTGTGCGGTGCGGTCGTCACGGCAGCAGTCATCCTCGATCCGAACCGGCCGATTCTCGGTCTCAACGACTCGAAGAAACTCACCGAAGCCAAGCGTGAAAAGCTCTACGACGAAATCTGCGAAAAGGCTTTGAGCTGGTGCATCGCCCGTGCCGAAGTCGAAGAAATCGACGAGCTGAACATCCTTCACGCCACCATGCTGGCGATGCAGCGCGCCGTCGCGGGCCTGCATATCCAGCCGAAACTGGCGATGATCGACGGCAACCGCTGCCCGAAACTGCCGATGCGTTCTGAAGCGGTGGTCAAGGGCGACAGCAAGGTCCCGGCCATCGCAGCCGCGTCGATTCTGGCCAAGGTCAGCCGCGACCGCGAAATGGCGGCGTTCGAGTTGATCTACCCGGGTTACGGCATCGGCGGTCATAAAGGCTATCCGACGCCCGTTCATCTGGAAGCGCTGGTACGCCTCGGGCCGACGCCGATTCACCGGCGTTCGTTTGCCCCGGTGCGGCAGGCCTACGAGGCGCTGGAAGGTCTCACGCAGGTTTAGCGGCGAGGCTGATGTTTTATTCGGGGCCCGGTACAATCCGGGCCTTGTTGTCTCTATGTAACTGGACAGGATCACTATGCCGGCTTCATTCGTTCATCTACGCCTGCACACTGAATACTCCCTGGTCGACGGGCTGGTGCGGATCAAGCCGCTGGTCAAGGCCCTGACCGGCATGGGCATGCCGGCCGTTGCGGTTACCGACCAGAACAACATGTGTTCGCTGGTCAAATTCTATAAAAACACCATGGGCGCGGGGATCAAGCCGATCTGCGGCGCCGACCTGTGGCTGTCGAACAAGGACCCGGATGGCCCGCTGAGCCGGATCAGCCTGCTGGTCATGAACGCCCTGGGCTATCGCAATCTGACCGAGCTGATTTCCCGTGGCTTCATCGACGGTCAGCGCAACGGCATGATCATCATCGAGCGCGAGTGGGTGGCCGAGGCCAACGAAGGCTTGATCATGTTGTCCGCCGCAAAGGAAGGCGAGATCGGCATGGCCATGATCGGCGGCAATCCCGCCGAGGCCGAAGTCCTGACCCGTGAGTGGATGTCGGTGTTCCCGGATCGCTTCTATCTGGAGATCCAGCGCACCAATCGCCCGAACGACGAAGAGCAATTGCACGGCGCCGTGGCCCTGGCCGAGAAACTCGGCGCGCCGCTGGTCGCTACCAACGATGTGCGCTTCATCAAGCAGGAAGACTTCGCCGCCCACGAAACCCGCGTCTGCATCGGTGAGGGCCGGGCCCTCGACGATCCGCGTCGTTCGAAGAATTACAGCGATCAGCAGTACCTGAAAAGCGCCGAGGAAATGGCCGAGCTGTTCAGCGACCTGCCGGATGCCGTGGAAAACACCGTCGAGATCGCCAAGCGCTGCAATATCGACGTGAAGCTGGGCAAGCACTTCCTGCCGGACTATCCGATTCCCGATGGCATGACCATCGACGAGTATTTCCGCAAGGTGTCGTTCGATGGTCTGGACGAGCGCCTCAGCGTGCTGCTGCCCAAGGACACCACCGAAGATTACGAGGCCAAGCGTCAGGTCTATGTCGACCGGCTGAATTTCGAGCTGGATATCATCATCCAGATGGGATTCCCCGGTTACTTCCTGATCGTGATGGACTTTATCCAGTGGGCCAAGAACAACGGCGTGCCGGTGGGGCCGGGCCGGGGGTCGGGTGCTGGATCGCTGGTGGCCTATGTGCAGAAGATCACCGACCTCGACCCGCTGGAATATGACCTGCTGTTTGAACGTTTCCTCAACCCGGAACGGGTATCGATGCCCGACTTCGACGTCGACTTCTGCATGGACGGCCGCGACCGGGTGATCGACTACGTGGCCGAAAAGTACGGCCGCAACGCCGTAAGCCAGATCATCACCTTCGGTTCCATGGCGGCCAAGGCTGTGGTGCGGGACGTGGCGCGGGCCCAGGGCAAGTCGTTCGGCCTGGCGGATCGTCTGTCGAAGATGATTCCGTTCGAAGTCGGCATGACCCTGGAAAAAGCCTACGAGCAGGAAGAAATCCTGCGCGACTTCATCAAGGTCGATGAAGAAGCGGCGGAAATCTGGGAGATGGCGCGCAAGCTCGAAGGCGTGGTGCGTAACGTCGGTAAACACGCCGGTGGCGTGGTGATTGCGCCGACCAAACTGACCGACTTCTCGCCAATCTATTGCGACGAGGCCGGCGACGGTCTGGTAACCCAGTTCGACAAGGATGACGTGGAGGCGGCCGGTCTGGTGAAGTTCGACTTCCTCGGCCTGCGGACCCTGACGATCATCGACTGGGCGCTGAAAACCATCAACCGCGACCGCGCCAAGGTCAACGAGCCGCCGCTGGACATCGCGTTCATCCCGCTGGATGACAAGCCGACCTATCAGCTGCTGCAAAAAGCTGAAACCACCGCGGTGTTCCAGCTTGAATCCCGCGGCATGAAAGAGCTGATCAAAAAGCTCAAGCCCGACTGCCTCGAAGACCTTATCGCACTGGTGGCCCTGTTCCGTCCAGGCCCGTTGCAGTCCGGCATGGTGGATGACTTCATCAACCGTAAGCACGGTCGCGCGGAGCTTGCTTATCCGCACCCGGATTACCAGTACGAAGGTTTGCAGCCGGTGCTGGCGCCGACGTACGGCATCATCCTGTATCAGGAACAGGTGATGCAGATCGCCCAGGTCATGGCCGGTTACACCCTCGGTGGTGCGGACATGCTGCGTCGGGCGATGGGCAAGAAGAAACCCGAGGAAATGGCCAAGCAGCGCGGCGGTTTCATTGAGGGTTGTGCGTCGAACAATATCGACGCGGATCTGGCCGGTAACATTTTCGACCTGGTGGAAAAATTCGCCGGTTACGGCTTCAACAAATCCCACTCCGCTGCCTACGGCCTGGTTTCGTACCAGACCGCCTGGCTGAAGGCTCACTACCCGGCGCCGTTCATGGCCGCGGTACTGTCGGCGGATATGCACAACACCGACAAGGTCGTGACCTTGATCGAGGAAGTGCGCACGATGAAGCTGCGCCTCGACGCGCCGGACGTGAACACTTCGGAGTTCAAGTTCACGGTGAACGACGAGGGCCGCATCGTGTACGGTCTGGGCGCGATCAAAGGCGTCGGCGAAGGCCCGGTGGAAGCGATCACCGAAGCCCGTCAGGCCGGTCCGTTCAAGGATCTGTTCGACTTCTGCGCCCGGGTCGACCTCAAGCGCATCAACAAGCGTACGCTGGACGGCCTGATCCGCAGCGGCGCGCTGGATCGCCTCGGCCCGTACTTCCATGACGAGCAAAAGGCGTATCAGGCCAACATCGACCGCAACCGCGCGGTGCTGCTGGCGGCGATGGAAGAGGCGATCAAGTCGGCCGAACAGACTGCACGCACCCGCGACAGTGGTCACGCCGACCTGTTCGGCGGGCTGTTCGTCGAGGAAGACGCAGACGTTTACGCGCTGCATCGCAAGGCCAAGGAGCTGACCCTCAAGGAACGCCTCAAGGGTGAAAAAGACACCCTCGGCCTGTACCTGACCGGTCACCCGATCGACGAATACGAAGGCGAAATACGCCGTTTCGCCCGCCAGCGCATCATCGACCTGAAACCGGCCCGGGACACCCAGACCGTGGCGGGGATGATCATTGCCCTGCGGGTGATGAAGAACAAAAAAGGCGACAAGATGGGCTTCATCACCCTCGACGACCGCTCCGGGCGGATCGAGGCGTCGCTGTTCGCCGATGCGTTCCACTCCGCGCAGTCGCTGTTGCAGACCGATGCGATGGTGGTGGTCGAAGGCGAGGTCAGCAACGATGACTTCTCCGGCGGCCTGCGCCTGCGGGTCAAGCGGGTGATGAGCATGGAAGATGCGCGCACCAACCTGGCCGAGAGCCTGCGCCTGAAGCTGCAGACCCAGGACCTGAAAGGCGATCAGCTACGCTGGTTGGGGGATTTGCTCAAGCGTCATCGCGGGGCATGCCCGATCACCATGGAATACACCAGCCCGGATGCGAAGACCTTGCTGCAGTTTGGCGAGACCTGGCGGATCGACCCGGCGGATGCCTTGATTCAAGCCCTGCGTGACCAGTTCGGGCGAGACAACGTCTTCCTCCAATACCGTTGACCGGCAGGTGAGACCGAACCGCCTGCCCACAACCTGAATTTTTAATCTCGACCTCAGCGCGCCTCTCCCTTAAGGTAGGGCGCGAATAGACAACCGGCCGGCCCCAAGCTCACTTGGGACACGACCCAAGACGGACGCCTATGAACCCGAATTTCCTGGATTTCGAACAGCCGATCGCCGACCTGCAAGCCAAGATCGAAGAGTTGCGCTTGGTCGGTAATGACAATTCGCTGAATATCGGCGATGAGATCTCCCGCCTGCAGGACAAGAGCAAGACGCTCACCGAAGACATCTTCGGCAAGCTGACCAGCTGGCAGATCGCACGTCTGGCACGTCACCCGAAACGTCCATACACCCTGGACTACATCGAGCACATCTTCACCGAGTTCGACGAACTGCACGGTGACCGTCACTTCTCCGACGACGCGGCCATTGTGGGCGGCGTGGCACGTCTGGAAGACCAGCCAGTGATGGTGATCGGTCACCAGAAGGGCCGTGAAGTGCGTGAAAAGGTACGCCGCAACTTCGGCATGCCGCGTCCGGAAGGCTACCGCAAGGCGTGCCGCCTGATGGAAATGGCCGAGCGTTTCAAGATGCCGATCCTGACCTTCATCGACACCCCGGGCGCCTACCCTGGCATCGACGCCGAAGAGCGCAACCAGAGCGAAGCGATCGCCTGGAACCTGCGCGTCATGGCCCGCCTGAAAACCCCGATCATCGCCACCGTAATCGGTGAAGGTGGTTCCGGCGGCGCTCTGGCAATCGGTGTCTGCGACCAGCTGAACATGCTGCAGTACTCGACTTACGCGGTGATTTCGCCGGAAGGTTGCGCTTCGATTCTGTGGAAAACCGCAGAAAAGGCGCCGGATGCCGCTGAAGCGATGGGCATCACCGCCGAGCGTCTGAAAGGCCTGGGCATCGTCGACAAAGTGATCGGCGAGCCTCTGGGCGGCGCCCACCGCGATCCGGCGGCTGCAGCTGCCTCGATCCGTGCCGAGCTGAGCTCGCAACTGGCGATGCTGAAGAAGCTCGACAACGAAGCGCTGCTCAAGCGTCGTTACGATCGTCTGATGAGCTACGGTCTCTAAGTCGAGCCGTTTCGGCCATTGATGCAAAACACTGTGGGAGCGGGCTTGCCCGCGAATGCGATGTAACATTCAACAACTGTGTTGGCTGTTTCACCGCTTTCGCGAGCAAGCCCGCTCCCACATTTGGTTTGTGAAAAGGTAGAAAAATGGGTCAGCCCTCGATTGATTTGCCTTCCAGGCTTCTGCGTAATCTCAAGCCCTGGCTCGATGCGGCCCATTGGCGTATCGCTTTCTCGGGTGGCCTCGACTCCACCGTCCTGCTGCACCTTCTGGCAACTATCGCCAAATCCGAATCCCTTCCGGCGCTAAGTGCCATCCATGTCCATCACGGCCTTCAGGCCGCGGCCGATGCGTGGCCGGCGCATTGCCAGGCTGTCTGTGACGCCTTGGGCATTCCATTGCAGATCGTTCACGTGACCGTGCAAAAGGGCGCCAGCCTTGAGCGTGTGGCGCGGGATGCGCGTTACGCGGCATTCACTTCAGCGACCCGGATCAATGATGTCTTGATGACGGGCCAGCACCGCGACGACCAGGCAGAAACCCTGTTGTTCCGGTTGCTGCGAGGCGCCGGAGTGCGCGGCCTGTCTGGCATGCCGGCGCAACGAGCATTGGGGCAGGGCAGTCTGGTTCGGCCCATGCTCGACATCTCGCGTGCCGAACTGGAAGCCTATGCGCGGGATCATGATCTGCGTTGGGTGGAGGATCCGTCGAATCAGGATCGACAGTTCTCGCGCAACTACCTGCGTCATCAGGTCATGCCGCTGCTGACCGGTCGCTGGCCGCAGGCACACGTCAGCATGGCCCGCAGTGCGGCGCATTTGCGGGAGGCGCAAGGTTTACTCGATGAACTGGCGCAGATCGATCTGGCTCAAGCGAGCTTGCCCGGTGAGTTCGAATGGTCGGGATTGCCATCGCTGGAGTTCGCGGTCCTCGCCGGGTTGTCCGATGCGCGCCAGCGCAATGCACTCAGTCACTGGCTCGAACCGCTGACCCGACTGCCGGATACCGACCATTGGTCGGGTTGGATCGATCTGCGCGATGCCGGTAACGATGCCGCTCCGGTCTGGCGTCTGGCGGATGGCGAGTTGCACCGCAGCGCCGGTCGCCTGTGGTGGCTCAGCGGCCACTGGCTGCGCACGCCGGTGGTCAGCGGCGACTGGCGCGAGACGTCGCTGGCGCTACGCTTGCCCGATAACGGGCGTGTCATGTTCAGCGGTCAGACTCCCGCAGGGCCGCTGCAGATCCGCTATCGACGGGGCGGCGAGGTGATGCATCTGGCGGATCGCGGACATCGCGATCTCAAGCGCCTGCTCAATGAGCGCGCGGTGCCGGCCTTTGTGCGTGGCAGATTGCCGCTGCTGTTTCGTGGTGAAGAATTGCTCGCCGTGGCGAACCTGCCGGGGCTCGATGGCAATGCACCGGAGGGATGGCGATTGCATTGGCAGCCTTCTGACGAAGATCAAGGTTTGAGATGAAGGGGGCATTCCGGTAGACTACGCTCCCTTCTTGATACAACTTCTGTGGATTCGCCTGAATTGCAGGAGTTGCCGATTACCAAGCAGTCTTTGCTGGGCGATTCCAAAAAATGTGTAGCGAGCAACGTACCGGTGTTTTCACTTCCGGTCTGTCCCAACGCGGCGGTTTTTTTGAAAGGTGCACTGTGATTAATGCAGGTGATCGGGGGCTTCGGCCTTCCTTCGCTTTCCCCGGCGGCTCGGACCGCTTTAACGCAGACTTCTAGGGTTTTTCATGACGCGCTACATATTCGTCACGGGCGGTGTTGTTTCTTCTTTGGGGAAAGGCATTGCATCGGCTTCATTGGCGGCCATCCTGGAGGCGCGGGGGCTTAAGGTCACCATGCTGAAGCTGGATCCGTACATCAACGTCGACCCGGGCACCATGAGCCCGTTCCAGCACGGTGAAGTGTTCGTCACCCACGACGGCGCCGAGACCGACCTGGACCTGGGCCACTACGAGCGGTTCATCCGCACGACCATGACCCAGAACAACAACTTCACCACCGGCCGTGTCTACGAGCACGTGCTGCGCAAAGAGCGCCGTGGTGACTACCTGGGTGCAACCATCCAGGTGATTCCGCACATCACCGACGAAATCAAGCGTCGCATCATCAAGGGTGCCGGCGATGCCGACGTGGCCCTGGTGGAAATCGGCGGTACCGTTGGCGACATCGAATCGCAACCGTTCCTCGAGGCCATCCGCCAGCTGCGTGTGGAAGTCGGTTCCAAGCGCGCGATGCTGATGCACCTGACCCTGGTTCCGTACATCGCCACCGCTGGCGAGACCAAGACCAAGCCGACCCAGCACTCCGTAAAAGAGCTGCGTTCGATCGGCCTGCAGCCAGACGTGCTGATCTGCCGCTCCGACCATCCGGTGGATGTGTCGTCGCGTCGCAAGATCGCGCTGTTCACCAACGTTGAAGAGCGTGCGGTGATCTCCCTGGAAGACGTCGACACCATCTACAAGATCCCGGCCGTGCTGCACGCCCAGGGTCTGGACGATTTCGTCGTCGAGCGTTTCGGCCTGCAATGCAATGGCGCCGACCTGTCCGAGTGGGAAAAGGTCGTTGATGCCAAGCTCAATCCAGAGCACGAAGTCACCATCGCGATGGTCGGCAAGTACATGGAGCTGCTGGACGCCTACAAGTCGCTGATCGAAGCGATGAGTCACGCCGGCATCACCAACCGCACAAAGGTCAACCTGCGCTACATCGATTCCGAAGACATCGAGAACCAGGGCACCGCGCTGCTGGAAGGCGTGGACGCGATCCTCGTACCGGGCGGCTTCGGTCTGCGTGGCGTGGAAGGCAAGATCACTGCCGTTCAATATGCTCGCGAAAACAAGGTTCCTTACCTGGGTATCTGCCTGGGCATGCAAGTGGCGGTCATCGAGTTCGCCCGTAACGTGCTGGGCTGGAAAGACGCCAACTCCACCGAGTTCGATCGTGCCAGCGGCCATCCGGTTGTCGGTCTGATCACCGAGTGGGAAGACGCCACCGGCGCCGTTGAAGTACGTACCGAAGCGTCCGACCTGGGCGGCACCATGCGCCTCGGCGCTCAGGAATGCCTGCTCGAAGCCGGCTCCAAGGTGCACGACTGCTACGGCAAGGATGTGATTGTCGAGCGTCACCGTCACCGTTACGAAGTGAACAACAACCTGCTGCCGCAGATCATCGAAGCCGGCCTGAAGATTTCCGGTCGTTCTTCCGATGCAGCGCTGGTCGAAGTGGTCGAAGCACCGGATCATCCATGGTTCGTCGCTTGCCAGTTCCACCCGGAATTCACCTCGACTCCGCGTGACGGTCACCCGCTGTTCAGCGGTTTCGTGAAAGCAGCGTTGGCTCAACACCAGAAGAAGGCGTAACCCGATGGCACAGAAGATCATCCGCGTCGGCGACATCGAGATTGCCAACGACAAACCCATGGTGCTGTTCGGCGGCATGAACGTGCTGGAAAGCCGTGACATGGCCATGCAGGTTTGCGAAGAGTACGTGAAGGTCACCGAAAAGCTCGGTATCCCTTACGTGTTCAAGGCCAGCTTCGACAAGGCCAACCGTTCTTCTGTGACCTCCTATCGCGGTCCTGGCCTGGAAGAGGGCATGCGCATCTTCCAGGACATCAAGCAAGCCTTCGGCGTGCCGATCATCACCGACGTCCACGAGCCTGACCAGGCCGCGGTCGTCGCTGAGGTCTGCGACATCATCCAGCTGCCGGCCTTTCTGTCGCGCCAGACCGATCTGGTCGTCGCGATGGCCAAGACCAACGCTGTGATCAACATCAAGAAAGCCCAGTTCCTCGCGCCTCAGGAAATGAAACACATCCTGAACAAGTGCGTGGAAGCGGGTAACGATCAATTGATCCTCTGCGAGCGCGGTTCGAGCTTCGGCTACAACAACCTCGTGGTGGACATGCTCGGCTTCGGCATCATGAAGCAGTTCGAGTACCCGGTATTCTTCGACGTGACCCATTCGCTGCAAATGCCTGGCGGTCGTTCCGACTCCGCCGGCGGTCGCCGCGCCCAGGTCACCGACCTGGCCAAGGCGGGCATGAGCCAGTCGCTGGCGGGTCTGTTCCTCGAAGCGCACCCGGATCCGGACAACGCCAAATGCGACGGCCCTTGTGCCTTGCGTCTGGACAAACTGGAGCCATTCCTGGCCCAGCTCAAAGCCCTGGACGAACTGGTGAAGAGTTTTCCGACGGTAGAAACCGCGTAAACCTCAATTCTCCGGTAAAGTACCGCACGATTTGTCGCTCATGCCCTTGGGTATGAGCGTTGTCGTCTGCAAGCTGCCCGCTGTACACCACTTGCCGACGGTCAAAAGATTTCCTCTAGCTGCGTCGTTTTCGTCAACTTTGGAGTGTTTACAACAATGGCAAAAATCGTCGACATCAAAGGTCGTGAAGTTCTCGACTCCCGTGGCAATCCCACCGTGGAAGCGGACGTGCTTCTCGACAACGGCATCATCGGCAGCGCTTGCGCGCCGTCCGGTGCATCCACTGGCTCGCGTGAAGCGCTCGAGCTGCGTGATGGCGACAAGAGCCGTTACCTGGGCAAGGGCGTGCTCAAGGCGGTAGCCAACATCAACGGTCCGATCCGCGATCTGCTGCTGGGCACCGACCCGAGCGACCAGAAAGCCCTGGATCACGCGATGATCAAGCTCGACGGTACCGAAAACAAAGCAACCCTGGGCGCCAACGCCATCCTCGCCGTGTCCCTGGCTGCGGCCAAGGCGGCTGCACAGGATCAGGACCTGCCGCTGTACGCACACATCGCCAACCTGAACGGCACTCCGGGTGTTTACTCGATGCCGGTTCCGATGATGAACATCATCAACGGTGGCGAACACGCCGACAACAACGTCGACATCCAGGAATTCATGGTTCAGCCGGTTGGCGCCAAGTCTTTCTCGGAAGGTCTGCGCATGGGCACCGAGATTTTCCATCACCTGAAAGCTGTGCTGAAGGCTCGTGGCCTGAGCACTGCTGTCGGTGACGAAGGCGGTTTCGCTCCAAACCTGGCTTCCAACGAAGACGCACTGAAAGTGATCTCCGAAGCAGTCGCCAATGCCGGTTACAAACTGGGCACCGACGTGACCCTGGCTCTGGACTGCGCGGCCAGCGAATTCTTCGAAGACGGCAAGTACAACCTGTCCGGCGAAGGCCAGGTGTTCACCGCTGAAGGTTTCGCCGATTACCTGAAAGGTCTGACCGAGCGTTACCCGATCATCTCCATCGAAGACGGACTGGACGAGTCCGACTGGGCTGGCTGGAAGATCCTCACCGACAAGATCGGCGAGAAGACCCAGCTGGTAGGCGACGACCTGTTCGTGACCAACACCAAGATCCTGAAAGAAGGCATCGATAAAAAGATCGCCAACTCGATCCTGATCAAGTTCAACCAGATCGGCACCCTGACCGAAACCCTGGAAGCCATCCAGATGGCCAAGGCTGCCGGTTACACCGCCGTGATCTCGCACCGTTCGGGCGAAACCGAAGATTCGACCATTGCCGACCTGGCTGTGGGTACTTCGGCTGGCCAGATCAAGACCGGCTCTCTGTGCCGTTCCGACCGCGTTTCCAAGTACAACCAACTGCTGCGTATCGAAGAGCAGTTGAATGGCAAAGCCAAGTACAACGGTCGCTCCGAGTTTCGCGGTTAAGTTGTAGATGGTAAAAAGACACCGGATTGTGTCGGAAAAGTCGTGACAGCGATGGATTTGCCACTAATCTGATGCCTTATATGCACAAGCCTGGATATTCCAGGCTTCGTGCTATCAGATGCTTCAAAGTTTTTGCGTGGCTGTCTTTTTTCACTGGATACCTGATATTCGATGCGCAGTCCTTACTGGTTGTTTCTCGTCTTGCTCTTACTGCTGGCCGGTCTGCAGTACCGCCTGTGGGTGGGCAATGGCAGTCTGGCGCAAGTTGCCGAACTGAATCAGCAGATCGCTGATCAACACGCCGAGAACGAAGCCTTGCTAGAGCGCAACCGGGTGATGGACGCTGAAGTCAGCGAGTTGAAAAAAGGCATGGAGACCGTTGAAGAGCGGGCTCGTCACGAACTGGGCATGGTCAAGGACGGCGAAACCCTTTACCAGTTGGCCCAATGATCGATTCCCTGCCGGCCTTCTGGGCCGTGATTCCTGCCGCGGGCGTTGGTGCCCGTATGGCCGCGGACCGTCCCAAGCAATATCTGCAACTGGGCGGGCGCACAATTCTTGAACACAGCCTCGGCTGTTTCCTCGATCATCCGAGCCTCAAGGGCCTGGTGGTCAGTCTTGCCTCTGATGATCCTTATTGGCCGACCCTGGCCAGCGCCAGTGATCCGCGAATTCAACGGGTCGAGGGTGGAGCCGAGCGTTCCGGTTCGGTGCTCAACGCCTTGCTGCATCTGCATGCGCAAGGTGCCGACGATGAGGATTGGGTGCTGGTGCACGATGCGGCACGGCCCAATCTGAGCCGTGACGATCTCGATAAATTACTTTCAGAACTTGCCGACGATTCAGTGGGCGGCCTGCTGGCCGTTCCGGCGCGCGACACTCTCAAGCGGGTCGACAAGCACGGTCGTGTGGTCGAAACCGTGGATCGCAGCGTGATCTGGCAGGCCTATACGCCGCAGATGTTCCGCCTCGGTGCTCTGCACCGCGCGCTGGCGGACAGTCTGGTGGCCGACGCGCTGATCACCGATGAAGCCTCGGCGATGGAGTGGGCCGGCATGGCGCCGCGTCTGATCGAAGGTCGCGCGGATAACCTGAAAGTCACTCGCCCGGAAGACCTCGAATGGTTGCGCCAGCGCTGGGCCAACCGTCGTTAAATCCGGTATTCCGGCCGTTCGGCCAGACCTTCCTTGAGAAAATCCACCAGTTTGCGCACCTTCGGCGACAGATGCCGTTGTTGTGGATACAACGCCCACACCGCCGTATTCGGCGGTTGATGCGCCTCCAGCAGTGAGATCAACGCACCGCTGTGCAGGTGCTCCAGCACGTAATAGTCCGGCAACTGACACAAGCCGACGCCTTGCAGCGCCGCATCCAGCACCGCTTGCCCACTGTTGCAGCGCCAGTTTCCCTGTACCCGCTGGGAAAATTCCCGCCCGTTCTGTTCCAGTTGCCAGATATCCGAACTACCGATCAGGCAATTGTGTCGGCTCAGTTCCGACAAGCTGTGTGGCCGACCGTACCGTTCGAGGTAGGACGGCGATGCGCAGAGGTACATGCGCCGTGGGGCCAGACGAGTCGCCACCAGTCGGGAATCCTGAAGACGCCCGAGACGGATCGCCAGATCCAGGCCTTCATGCACCAGATCGAGTTGCCGGTTGGTCAGTTCGATATCGATGCGCAGTTGCGGGTAGTGCCCCATGAACCGGGTCACCAGCGGCACGATGAAGCGCTCGCCATAAGCCACGGCGCAGGTCATGCGCAGCATGCCTTTGGGCTCGCTGGTCAGATCGCCGACTGCACGCAACGCTTCTTCGCGACCATCCTGCAGGCGCTGGCAATGTTGCAGGAAGGTCTGGCCGGCTTCTGTCAGCGTGACGCGCCGGGTACTGCGGTAGAGCAGTCGTGTCTGTAAACGCTCCTCCAGCCGTACGATTTGTCGACTGATGTGCGAGGAAGAGACGCCCAGGCGTTCGGCAGCAGCGGTGAACTGGCTGCATTCGGCAACGGCAACGAACTCGTCGATGCCTTCCCAGCGGTTTTCGGACATCGGGATTATCCCTGTATGGCAATAATGTTTTGCTTTTGTCCGGATTATTCATCAATCGGCGCTGGACTACACTGCCAGTCTGTTTTTTATTCAATGGATTCACTGGAGAGTCAGCATGATCAAGTCGCGCGCCGCCGTTGCCTTCGAGGCCAAGAAGCCGCTGGAAATCGTAGAAGTCGATGTCGCCATGCCCAAGGCCGGTGAAGTGTTGCTGCGCGTGGTGGCTTCCGGGGTTTGCCACACTGACGCCTACACCCTGTCCGGCGCTGACCCGGAAGGTATCTTCCCGTCGATCCTCGGTCACGAAGGCGGCGCGATCGTTGAAGCGATCGGCGAAGGCGTGACCTCGGTGGCCGTCGGCGATCACGTGATCCCGCTGTACACCCCGGAATGCGGCCAGTGCAAATTCTGCAAGTCGGGCAAGACCAACCTGTGCCAGGCGATTCGCGCCACTCAAGGCAAGGGCCTGATGCCGGACGGCACTTCGCGTTTTTCCTACAAGGGCCAAACGATTTTCCACTACATGGGTACCTCGACCTTCTCCGAGTACACCGTGCTGCCGGAAATCTCCGTGGCCAGGATCTCCAAGGATGCACCGCTGGAAAAGGTCTGCCTGCTCGGTTGCGGCGTGACCACCGGGATCGGTGCGGTGATCAACACCGCCAAGGTCAAACCGGGTGACACCGTGGCCATCTTCGGTCTTGGCGGTATCGGTCTGTCGGCGGTGATTGGCGCGGTGAAGGCCAAGGCTTCGCGCATCATCGCTATCGACATCAACCCGGCCAAGTTCGAAATCGCCAAGCAATTGGGCGCTACCGACTACGTGAACCCGAAAGATTTCGATCGTCCGATCCAGGAAGTGATCGTCGACATGACCGATGGCGGCGTCGACTTCTCCTTCGAATGCATCGGCAACGTGCAACTGATGCGCGCAGCCCTCGAGTGCTGCCATAAAGGCTGGGGCGAGTCAGTGATCATCGGTGTAGCCGGTGCCGGCCAGGAAATCGCCACCCGTCCGTTCCAGCTGGTGACCGGTCGTGTCTGGCGCGGCTCGGCGTTCGGCGGCGTGCGTGGTCGTACCGAATTGCCAAGCTATGTCGATATGGCTCAGAGCGGCGAAATCCCGCTGGATACCTTCATCACCCACACCATGGGCCTGGAAGACATCAACAAGGCCTTCGACCTGATGCACGAAGGCAAGAGCATCCGTACCGTTATTCATTTCTGATCAATCGCGATGCCACGGCTGCCAATGCGCAGCCGTGGTTGCGTAGGAGTCCTACATGAGTCTGGAAAATATCTCCTGTCAGAAGAGTTTTGGCGGTTGGCACAAGCGTTATCGCCATCGCTCCGAAGTGCTGGGCTGCGACATGGTGTTCGCCGTGTATCTGCCGCCACAGGCAGAGCAGGGCGGCAAGCTGCCGGTGCTGTACTGGCTGTCGGGCCTGACCTGCACGGACGAGAACTTCATGCAGAAGGCCGGCGCCATGCGCATGGCGGCTGAACTGGGGTTGATCATCGTGGCGCCGGACACTAGCCCCCGTGGTGCCGATGTACCGGGTGACCCTGATGGCGCGTGGGATTTCGGCCTCGGTGCCGGGTTCTACCTGAATGCCACCCAGGAACCGTGGTCGCGGCACTATCGGATGCATGACTACGTCGTGCAGGAATTGCCTTCACTGGTTGAAGCGCATTTCCCGGCGTCGGACAAGCGCAGCATCAGCGGCCACTCCATGGGCGGTCACGGTGCACTGGTCTGTGCGTTGCGCAATCCGGGGCGCTATCTGTCGGTGTCGGCGTTCTCGCCGATCAACAACCCGATGGATTGCCCATGGGGTCAGAAAGCGTTCAGCCGCTATCTGGGCGAAGACCGTTCGAAATGGCGCGAGTGGGATGCCTGTGCGCTGATCGCCGAGGCCGACGAGAAACTGCCATTGCTGGTCGATCAGGGTGACCGCGACGATTTCCTCGCCACGCAGCTCAAACCCGAAGCCCTGCAACAAGCGGCAAAACAGGCGGGTCATCCGCTGACGTTGCGTCTGCAACCGGGCTACGACCACAGCTATTTCTTCATCGCCAGCTTCATTGACGACCACTTGCAGCATCACGCACGCGCTCTAAAGGGCTAATGCAGGTAGAATCACGCCCTGACAAAATTCGGGGCGTTTTTTTATGCGTATTGGCCACGGCTATGATGTGCACCGTTTCGCTGAAGGCGATTTCATTACTCTGGGCGGCGTGCGAATCGCACACGGCTTCGGGCTGCTCGCTCACTCCGACGGTGACGTCCTGCTGCATGCCTTGAGCGATGCCTTGCTCGGCGCTGCGGCGCTGGGTGATATCGGCAAGCATTTCCCGGACACCGACCCACAATTCAAGGGCGCCGACAGCCGCGTGCTGTTGCGTCATGTGGTCAGCCTGATCCACGCCAAAGGCTGGAAAATCGGCAACGTCGACAACACCATCGTTGCCCAGGCACCAAAAATGGCCCCTCATATCGAATCGATGCGCGCGCTGATTGCCGCGGATCTGCAAGTAGAACTGGATCAAGTGAACGTGAAAGCCACCACCACCGAGAAGCTCGGCTTCGTCGGCCGCGAAGAAGGTATTGCCGTGCATTCCGTTGCCTTGTTGCTGCGCGCATGAACGAACTGCAACTGCTCGGCCCGCGGGCCTATGGCGACGCCCTCGGCACCGCGGTACTGAAAGCCATCGCTGAAGATTTCCAGGTCGATGAAGTCCTCGACATTCCGTTCAGCGGTGACGGCGAGCACCTGTGGATCTGGGTGGAAAAGCGCGGTCTGAACACCGAAGAAGCGGCGCGCCGCATCGCCAAGGCGGCCGGTGTGCCATTGCGCACGGTCAGCTACGCCGGCCTGAAAGACCGTCAGGCGCTGACCCGCCAGTGGTTCAGCGTGCAATTGCCGGGCAAGGCCGATCCGGATCTGTCGGCGGCGGAAAACGACACGCTGAAGATCCTCAAGACCACCCGCCACAAGCGCAAGCTGCAACGCGGCGCGCATTCGGCCAACGGTTTCACCTTGCGCCTGACTCAATTCAATGGCGACAAAGCCGCCATCGACGAGCGCCTGCAACAGATTGCCAAACAAGGCATCCCGAACTACTTCGGTGCCCAGCGCTTCGGTCATGATGGTGGCAACGTCGTCGATGCCCGTTCATGGGCGGCGCGCAAGGCTCTGCCAGAACAACGCAATGTGCGTTCGCGGCTGCTGTCGACTGCACGCAGCTATCTATTCAATCAGGTGTTGGCGGCGCGTGTTGCCGATGGCACCTGGCAGCGCGCCCAGGTCGGCGATCTGCTGGCGTTCACCGACAGCCGCAGCTTTTTCCCGGCGGGTGTTGCCGAGTGCAGCGACCCGCGCCTGGCGATACTCGATCTGCATCCGACCGGCCCGCAGTGGGGCGAAGGTGACTCACCGGCCGCCGGCGCTGTCCATGATCTGGAGCAGGCAATCGCCGCACGCGAGGCGGATCTGCGCGATTGGTTGATTAATGCCGGTATGAGCCACGAACGTCGTATCCTGCGGCTGCCCATTGGCGGGTTGACGTGGCATTATCCCGAGCCTGACATTCTGCAACTGGAATTCGTCCTCCCGGCCGGATGCTTCGCCACCGTATTGGTGCGCGAACTCGTTGATCTGGTGCCGGTGGGGCAGACGGACAGCCCATGCGTATTCTGATTTCTAACGACGATGGGGTGACTGCGCCCGGTCTTGCCGCGCTTTATGCTGCGCTGGCGGATTACACCGAATGCGTGGTTATCGCCCCGGAACAGGACAAAAGCGGTGCCAGCAGTTCGCTGACACTGGATCGTCCGCTGCACCCGCAATACCTGGCCAACGGTTTCATCAGTCTCAACGGTACGCCGACCGACTGCGTGCACCTGGGGCTCAACGGTTTGCTGGAGCGCGAACCGGACATGGTGGTTTCGGGCATCAACCTCGGCGCCAACCTGGGCGACGACGTGTTGTATTCCGGGACAGTGGCGGCGGCCCTCGAAGGCCGCTTTCTTGAGCGCCCATCGTTTGCCTTCTCGCTGGCTTCCCGGCAGGTGGACAATCTGCCCACCGCCGCCTACTTTGCGCGCAAACTGGTCGAGGCCCACGCCGGGCTCGATCTGCCACCGCGCACGGTACTGAATGTGAACATCCCCAATCTGCCGCTTGATCACATTCGCGGCATTCAGCTGACGCGCCTGGGCCATCGTGCCCGTGCGGCAGCGCCGATGAAAGTGGTCGATCCCCGTGGCAAGGCCGGTTACTGGATTGCTGCCGCCGGCGATGCCGAGGACGGCGGGCCGGGCACCGATTTCCATGCGGTGATGCAGGGCTACGTTTCCATCACTCCGTTGCAGCTCGATCGCACTTTCAATGATGCTTTCAGAAGTCTCGACGGCTGGCTGGAGGGGCTCAACTGATGGCTCGTGAACAAGACGACCGGTTGCGCAGCGGCATCGGGATGACCTCCCAGCGCACCCGTGAACGCCTGATTCAGCGTCTGTATGAAGAAGGACTGTCCAACGCGAACGTGCTGGAAGTGATCCGCCGCACTCCGCGCCATCTCTTCGTCGACGAAGCGCTGGCGCACCGTGCCTATGAAGACACCGCGCTGCCGATCGGCCACAACCAGACCATCTCCCAGCCTTATATGGTCGCGCGCATGAGCGAGTTGCTGCTCGAGGCGGGGCCGCTGGACAAGGTGCTGGAGATCGGCACCGGTTCCGGTTACCAGACGGCGGTGTTGTCGCAACTGGTCGAGCGGGTGTTCTCCGTCGAGCGGATCAAGGTGCTGCAGGACCGGGCCAAGGAACGCCTGGTCGAGCTCAACCTGCGCAACGTAGTGTTCCGCTGGGGCGATGGCTGGGAAGGCTGGCCGGCGCTGGCGCCGTACAACGGCATCATCGTCACGGCCGTGGCGACCGATGTTCCCCAGGCGCTGCTCGATCAGCTGGCACCGGGCGGGCGGATGGTCATCCCGGTCGGCTCAGGCGAAGTTCAGCAATTGATGTTGATCGTGCGCGAAGAAAACGGCTTCTCCCGACACGTTCTCGGGGCGGTGCGTTTCGTGCCATTGCTCAACGGGCCGTTGGCCTGAGCATTTGTTTTTCGGCGCTGAATTCCTTGCGTGTGCACCTGTCTTACAGCGGCACCGATTGTTTAAACAGAATTCATCGTCCATGAGCAAACGTGTGCGCCGAGCGATAACGCTTCATTAAAGGTAAAGCCGGATTCGCCCGTTATACTTGCGAAGCTACACGCCGAAATCGGCATTCCACATTTTTTCAGCCACCACAAAGGGAGCGGCGGGTGAGTCTCACAGTCATTGCGCAGCGTATGGGTAACACGAGCTTTCAGCGCCTGGTGACTGGCCTTGTCTTGAGCACCTTGCTGGTCGGTTGCTCCAGCACCAAATCGAACAACGTTCGGGTGGTCGATCGCAACAATGCGGTCGCCCAGCGTCCTACAGTGACGACCGGACAGTATGTAGTCCGTCCGGGTGACACGATGTTTTCCATCGCGTTTCGCTACGGCTGGGACTACAAAGCCCTCGCTGCCCGGAACAATATTCCTACGCCGTACACGATCCACCCGGGTCAGACGATTCGCTTCGATGGACGCCCGGGTTCAACGTCGACAGCGGTGGTGAGCAACAGCGGTTCTGCGCCGTCCTCGTCGAGTAAAACCACGATAATCCGGCGCCAGGCGAATGGCACGACGACCACCACAACCACGGGTTCCGGGGCGGCTGCCACGACCGTTGTACCGTCCGTCGCCAACAAGCCGGCACCGGCTCCATTGCCTCCACCCGGCCCGGCCCCGACCGGCTGGGGATGGCCATCTAATGGCATTCTGATTGGAAAATTCTCTTCAAACGGTAGTTTGAATAAAGGAATTGATATCGCCGGGGATTTGGGACAGCCTGTTTTAGCTGCGTCTGATGGGACGGTGGTTTACGCCGGGAGTGGCTTAAGGGGCTACGGCGAATTGGTCATCATCAAACACAGCGAAACCTACGTCAGTGCTTACGGACACAACCGTCGGCTGTTGGTACGGGAGGGGCAGCAGGTCAAAGTCGGACAGACAATTGCCGAAATGGGGTCAACGGGTACAGACCGGGTGAAACTGCATTTTGAGATTCGCCGACAAGGTAAACCTGTAGATCCGCTGCAGTTCCTGCCAAGACGTTGATTTGCAGACCAGCCTGTTCCGTCGCGTAGAGGGGACAGGCTCCAGCGTTGCCAAGGATAAAGGCGTCGCTTGAGCTTGGGGTCGAACTCACCAAAGGACTATAACAATGGCTCTCAGTAAAGAAGTGCCGGAGTTTGACATCGACGATGAGGTTCTCCTGATGGAGACCGGCATCGATTCGGATTCGATGTCGAATGATGAAGGGGCTGCTCCACCTTCCGTTCGTGCCAAATCCAAACACTCCGCTTCACTTAAGCAACACAAGTACATCGACTACACCCGGGCACTCGATGCCACGCAGCTGTACCTCAACGAAATCGGCTTTTCCCCATTGCTCTCCCCGGAGGAAGAAGTTCATTTTGCGCGTCTGTCGCAAAGTGGCGACCCCGCCGGGCGCAAGCGCATGATTGAAAGTAACCTGCGGCTGGTGGTCAAAATCGCCCGGCGTTACGTCAATCGGGGGCTGTCGCTGCTGGATCTGATCGAAGAGGGCAACCTCGGGCTGATCCGCGCGGTGGAAAAGTTCGATCCCGAGCGCGGCTTCCGCTTCTCGACCTACGCGACCTGGTGGATCCGTCAGACCATCGAGCGCGCGATCATGAATCAGACCCGGACCATCCGGCTGCCGATCCATGTGGTCAAGGAGCTCAACGTGTACCTGCGGGCTGCACGGGAGCTGACGCAAAAACTCGATCACGAACCTTCACCCGAAGAAATCGCCAACCTGCTGGAAAAACCGGTGGGCGAGGTCAAGCGCATGCTGGGCCTGAACGAGCGGGTTTCTTCGGTCGACGTCTCGCTGGGTCCGGATTCGGATAAAACCCTGCTGGACACCCTTACGGATGACCGCCCGACCGATCCATGCGAACTGCTGCAGGACGACGATCTGTCGCAGAGCATCGATCAATGGCTCTCGGAGCTGACCGACAAGCAACGCGAGGTGGTGGTCCGCCGCTTCGGCCTGCGCGGTCACGAGAGCAGCACGCTGGAAGATGTAGGCCTGGAGATCGGCCTGACCCGGGAGCGGGTGAGACAGATCCAGGTGGAAGGCCTCAAGCGCCTGCGTGAGATTCTCGAGAAAAACGGCCTGTCGAGCGAGTCGCTGTTTCAGTAAGCGTCCTGCATGACCGCCCGCAAAAAGCCCCGACTGGTTCGGGGCTTTTTGTTGTCTGGCTCTGGCAACCTGTTCGGAACCTGACGACCGGTCGTCATTTCCCGGGTTTGTAGTCTCACGGTGTAAGCCCTGGCTTACTCTTTCGTAAGTGTTCGTTATTTTTACACTGCGGAAGACATCCATTGGGCTGTAGAGTCACTGGTAAGACTCTGATTTATATGAATATTTATAAATATTAAATGCTTATGACAGGAGGTTTTACCGGAATGAACCGGTTGCCCGAAACGGGGAACTCTTTAGTATCTGGGTTGTGTCGACGGATAGACACGCCCTTCAAGGAGGAAGGGAATGGACATCGCAGGACGCGATTCATCAGGACGATGAAAAGGAACACAGGGAATAGGGAAAAAATGTGGGCGGGTCAAACCGCCCCTTTTTTTGCCCGCAGAAAAGCAAACCCGGAAAAACAAAAAGGCCCGCAAGGGGCCTTTTCTTCAAACGCGGGACAGATCAGCGTTCGAGGTCTTTGATCTTGCCTTTGACGCCATCCCACTCTTCGGCGTCCGGCAGCGATTCTTTCTTCTCGGTGATGTTTGGCCAGATCTCGGCCAGCTCAACGTTCAGCTGAATGAACTCCTGCATTTCTTCCGGGACTTCGTCCTCGGAGAAAATCGCGACGGCCGGGCATTCCGGTTCGCACAGGGCGCAGTCGATGCACTCATCCGGGTGAATCACCAGGAAGTTCGGGCCTTCGTAAAAGCAGTCCACCGGACAGACTTCTACGCAGTCGGTGTACTTGCACTTGATGCAGTTGTCGGTGACGACGAAGGTCATTTCTAATTTTCTCCTCAGGCGGCGGCAGCGTTGCCCCTTCACGGTTGGGGTCGCCAGGTTCGGGAGCGATGTCTGCCAGCCAGGCTAATAGCCAGCAGCATCCCGAACCGCGCGAGATTCTAACAGCTTGAAGCCGTTTGCGTTATATCCGGTTCTTCGGTGCTTAGATCCGGTTCTTAAGTGCATATAACATTTCGAGTGCCCGTCGCGGCGTCACGTCATCGAGATCCAGTTTGGCCAGTTCGTCCAGTACCGGGTGCGGCAGGCTGGCAAACATGTCGCTCTGTTGTGGTGTCGCCGGCTTGCCTTTGGCGGCAGGCTTTGGCGCCTCATGGGGCAGTGCGGTATCTTCCAGTCGGCTCAGATGCTCGCGTGCGCGCACGATCACTTCGCTCGGCACACCGGCCAGTTGCGCCACGGCCAGGCCATAGCTCTGGCTGGCAGGCCCCGGCAACACATGGTGCAGGAACACGATGCGTTCGTTGTGCTCGGTAGCGTTGAGATGCACGTTGGCCACCAGTGGCTCGGCTTCCGGCAACACGGTCAGTTCGAAATAGTGCGTTGCAAATAGAGTATAGGCACGCAAATGTGCCAGTCGCTCAGCGGCCGCCCATGCCAGCGACAAACCGTCGAAGGTGCTGGTGCCACGACCGACTTCGTCCATCAACACCAGGCTGCGCTCGGTGGCGTTGTGCAGGATGTTGGCGGTTTCGCTCATTTCCACCATGAAGGTCGAGCGCCCGCCGGCCAGGTCGTCGCTGGAACCGATACGGGTGAAGATCCGGTCCACCAGCGACAGTTCACAACTGGCCGCCGGCACGAAGCTGCCGATGTGAGCCAGCAGCACGATCAATGCTGTCTGGCGCATATAGGTGGATTTACCGCCCATGTTCGGGCCGGTGATCACCAGCATCCGGGTGTTGTCGTCCAGGCTCAGGTCGTTGGCCACGAACGGTGTGGTCAATACTTGCTCGACCACCGGGTGACGACCCTGGGTAATGCGCATGCACGGTTCGCTGACGAAGGTCGGGCAATTCAGATCGAGATTCAGTGCTCGCTCGGCGAGGTTGCTCAACACATCCAGTTCAGCCAGTGCGCCAGCGGTGTCCTGCAGCGGCGGCAACTGGCTGATCAGATCTTCCAGCAGCGCCTCGTAAAGCATCTTCTCGCGAGCCAGGGCACGGCTCTTGGCCGACAGTGCCTTGTCTTCGAATTCTTTCAGTTCAGGCGTGATGAAGCGCTCGGCACCCTTGAGGGTCTGACGGCGAATATAGTCTGCCGGTGCCGATTCGGCCTGCTTGCTCGGCAGTTCAATGAAGTAGCCGTGGATACGGTTGTAGCCGACTTTCAGGTTGGCCAGGCCGGTTCGGGCCTTCTCCCGGGCTTCCAGATCGATCAGGAACTGGCCGGCGTTTTCGCTCAACGATTGCAGCTCGTCGAGCTCGCTGTCGTAACCGGTTTTCAGCACGCCGCCGTCACGGATCACGGCGGGCGGGTTGTCGATAATGGCTTTTTCCAGCAGCGCCGCCAGTTCCGGGTAAGTGCTGGTGGTGGTGGCCAGACGTTGCAGGTGTGGCGCTTCCAGGTCGGTCATCGCCACTTGCAGTTCCGGCAGGGCGCCGAGTGCGTCACGCAGGCGGGCGAGGTCGCGAGGGCGGGCATTGCGCAGACCGATCCGCGCCAGAATCCGCTCGATGTCGCCGATTTCCTTGAGCTGCGGTTGCAGGCTTTCAAAGCGATAGCGGTCGAGCAGGCAAGTGATCGAGGTCTGGCGCGCCAGCAGCACGGTCAGATCGCGTAGCGGGCGATTGAGCCAGCGAGTCAGCAAACGGCTGCCCATGGCGGTCTGGCAACGGTCGACCACCGATTGCAGGGTGTTGTCGCGGCCGCCGGCCAGGTTGGTGTCGAGTTCCAGGTTGCGGCGGCTGGCGCCGTCCAGCACCACGGTATCGTCCAGCCGCTCGTGACGCAGGCTGCGCAGGTGGGGCAGGGCGGTACGCTGGGTTTCCTTGGCGTAGGCCAGCAGGCAACCGGCAGCGCCGATGGCCAGGGTCAACGTTTCGCAGCCGAAGCCTTTGAGGTCCTGGGTCGAAAACTGCTGGCAAAGACTTTTCAGCGCCGAGTCGCGCTCGAAATCCCACGGCGCACGGCGACGAACGCCACGGCGTTTTTCCGCCGGCAGGTCTTTTGGCCAGTCATCCGGGATCAGCAACTCGACCGGGTTGACCCGCTCCAGCTCCGCCAACAGGTTCTCCCAGCCCTTGATCTCGAGCACGGTGAAGTTGCCGCTGGTGATGTCCAGCACCGCCAGACCGAACAGACGCTCATCCCCCAGCACCGCCGCAATCAGGTTGTCGCGACGTTCATCGAGCAGTGCCTCATCGCTGACCGTGCCAGGGGTGATGATCCGCACCACCTGACGCTCGACCGGGCCCTTGCTGGTGGCCGGGTCACCGACCTGCTCGCAGATCACGACCGACTCGCCGAGCTTGACCAGTTTCGCCAGATAGCCTTCCGCCGCGTGATACGGAATCCCGCACATCGGAATCGCCTGCCCCGCCGACTGCCCGCGAGCGGTCAGGGTGATGTCCAGCAACTTGGCCGCCTTCTTCGCGTCTTCGTAGAAGATCTCGTAGAAGTCGCCCATGCGGTAGAACATCAGCTGGTCCGGGTGCTGATTCTTCAGGCGCCAGTACTGCTGCATCATCGGGGTGTGGGAGGACAGGTCGGAGACGGCTTTATTCATCGGATTGTCAGGTAACTCGTTGGAAGATGTGGGGCAAAAGCGGGGCGGTCGCCGGGCTTTTCCGCGATGGGCGCAAGGTTACCATGGGCAGTCTGTCGGACGCAGGCATCGCGGCCGGGTGACAGTTATATGGCGCAAAAAGGTCGATTATGCACGATTTATGCAAATCAGCATTTGTCTTCCCGAAAAACTTCAAGCACTATGCGCGTTATGCAAAAACGCAACGTATCCTCCGTCTTAAGAGCACTGCTCGATCAGCACGGGATCTCCCCCACGGAGCTCCACCGTCGCACCGGCGTGCCTCAATCCACTCTCTCGCGGATTCTCAGCGGGAAGATCGTCGATCCTTCGGATAAACACATCTCGAAGATCGCCGAGTACTTCGCCGTGAGTACCGATCAGTTGCGCGGGCGCGCGGATGTTGCGCCGGTCGCCGGCAGCGGGCGCGAGGAGTTGCATTCCGAACTCAAGGACATAAGCCTGTGGGACGATGACACGCCCGTCGATGACGACGAGGTGTCGGTGCCCTTCCTTCGCGAGGTTGAATTGGCTGCTGGATCAGGAAGATTCGTCATCGAAGAGAGCGAACGCTCTAGCCTGCGCTTCGGCAAGCGCAGCCTGCGCCATAACGGCGTGCAGTTCGACCAGGCCAAATGCGTGACCGTACGGGGCAACAGCATGTTGCCAGTGCTGCGTGACGGCGCCACCGTCGGTGTGAACGCGGGCAAGTGCGGTATCGGCGACATCATCGATGGCGACCTTTACGCGATCAACCACAACGGTCAGTTGCGGGTGAAACAGCTCTATCGCCTGCCCACCGGTATACGCTTGCGCAGCTTCAATCGCGACGAACATCCGGACGAGGACTACAGCTTCCAGGACATGCAGGAAGAGCAGATCGTCATCCTCGGTCACGTCTTCTGGTGGGGCATGTACGCCCGGTAACGATACCTCTCTCAGATAAAACCCGCCCACGGCGGGTTTTTTTTCGCCTGTAGAAAACCGGACAACCCTTGATTGGCGGGGCTTCCATGCATCCGCGCATTTTTCATGCATAAATAAATGCATTTACGCATTGACTGGATATGCATACATGCATATTCTTGCCGCCAAGCCGCTCGACAAAGCGGCTGGCAACAACAGCTCTTTAGTTCCACAAGAACAGGCAGCGATGAACCGGCCTCAACGGTTCAGAGGGTTGGCAACTGACCCGGGTGTGCAGCGTAAAGCACCAGAAGCAGTTATCCGGCGGGCAGGGACCGCGGTCGGAAAAACAATTTGAACGGGCTCGTACCGCGCCAGTAGCGCCGAAAAGTCAGCTTCCTTCACGTACACAGGGATGGAAGGAAGGCAAAGGAGTGCATTACTGAAAAGCCCGGCGTTTTGCCGGGCTTTTTGGAATGCCTGTCTGGGCAGAAAGAGAAAGGCCGGAATGCCGGCAATCAAAAAGGATGATGACCATGAAGAAGTACGTACGTGTTGTGGATGGCAAGGTCGACAACATTTTCGAAACCAACAATCCGATCACCGACGATTTCCCGGCGACTCAGGTCTGGGTGGATGTCACCGCATTGCCCAAGATCGATTATTCCTGGAACGCAGTGAAAACCAACGGCGTCTGGACCTTCACCGACAGCGATATGTGGGGCCAGCCATCGCAGTTGTCCAATCAACTGCGCGCCGAACGATCGCGCCGGTTTGATCGAGTCAACGCCACTCTGCTGGCTACCGCGCTGGAACAAAAGGTTGAACTGGGTCTGGCGACTCCAGCCGATATCGCGGGGCTGCAAGCCTACAAGCAGTTTTTCATTGATATGAGCAACGTCAACAAGCAGCCAGGCTACCCGCTGACAATCACTTGGCCTGAAGTTCCATAAACACCGATTCATGCCGCTGCACGCAGACCGCATCACTCAATGGCCCGGCGCACCGCCGGGCTTTCTGATTGCCGGTCTGGCGGGAACAGAAATGCCGGGAACCGGCAATCAAAAAGGATGATAAGCATGAATCGATACGTCTTCATCACGATGCCCAATTTCAAGGTTTATCGGGTGCTGGATACCGACGAAGGAAAGCCGGTCAGTCTTCCTGACGGATTGTGGGGGCAATGGGTGGATGCCACTGGAAACGCGGAAGTTGCGGTGGGGTGGAATGCCAGATTGGTCAACGATCAATGGGAGTTGCATGCACCCACCTACGAAGAGGTGGCCAGTGAAGTCAAGTTCCTCGCGACTGAGAAGCTGTCGAATGCCAAAGGCTGGCTGACGTTCAATCCGTTGGATTACAAGAAGGATCTGGGGATCGCAACGCCAGAGGAAGAAGCGGCATTACTGGCATTCAAGCAATACGTTGTCGCTGTGTGCGAATACAAGAGTCAGCCGGGTTACCCGTACACCATGATTTGGCCGACAGAGCCTTTTTCGCTGGTTTGATTCGACGATCCGATTGTTCTGGTTTGTATTACTGAAAAGCCCGGCCTCAGTGCCGGGCTTTTTGGAATGCCTGCCGGATGCGCGCCGCTTCAACGAAGCGTCACGGCATAAACACTGTCAGGCGGAGAATCAAAAGGATTTGCAGATGTTGAAAGACTGCCGCTGCGGCCATTGCAAAAGACTGCTTGCCCGGGTGGGTGAGTACACCGAGCTCCAGATCAAGTGTTCCCGCTGCGGAACATTGAATCATGTGAAGGCCACGAGCCCCGAGCGATCGCCTGTGAGCGACATGAGCACGATCGCGTGCACAAGACCATCCGACTCTACAGGTAAAAAATGAAATCGATCAAAACTCATCTGGGTTCGATGCTGTTGTCCCTGACACTGCTGGCTGCCAGCAATTCTGCGTTCGCGGCCGAACTGGTCGTCAATGGAAGCTTTGAAACCCCCGGTTGCGGCAACGACTGCATTTTGAATACACCCGCTCAGGCCGACTTCATCAACGGCTGGACAACGTTCCTGTCCGGTGTGGAGTACATGAACGTCCGCGCGGCCATCGGCAGTTCGGTTGCCGCCGATGGCGCCATGGCCGTAGATCTTGCCAACTATGTATACGAAAACGGCGGCGGGATTCAGCAGAACATCAATACCGTCGTTGGCGCGAAGTATCGCCTGAGTTTCAGTGCCGGTAACTCGAAGTATGTGAATCGCTCCGGCAACGGTGTCATCAACGTCAAGGTGGCCGGAAAAACCACCAGCTTCGACACTCCTGTGGCGACAGGTGATGCAACCGTATGGGAAACCAGAACCCTGGACTTCACCGCCACTACTTCGCAAACGACCCTGAGCTTCTGGAACGAGCAGAATCCGAACGCTCATTTCGCGTTCATCGACAAGGTCAGCGTAGTACCTCTTTAAGGCATTACCGGCGGGCACTCCTGCAGTGCCCGCTTTCAGAGACAGCGTTTGAAACTAAAACACATCACACATCAATCTTTCCTGGAGGCGTGACATGACAAACGAGCAACAAGCGTTGCTGGACATGCCAGTCTGGCTGGTCATCCTCCTTGCCGTGGCGGGCGGGGTCTCCGGCGAAATGTGGCGCGCCGACAAGGAGGGCGCCCGCGGCTGGCCACTGCTGCGACGCCTCGCCCTGCGCTCCGGTGCCTGCATGATCTGCGGCGTTTCGGCGATCATGCTGCTGTACGCCGCCGGCATGTCGATCTGGGCCGCCGGTGCCTTCGGTTGCCTGACCGCAATGGCCGGTGCCGACGTGGCCATCGGTCTGTACGAACGCTGGGCAGCCAAGCGCATCGGCGTCAGCGAAGTTCCTCCGCGCGACCCGCAATAACCCTTTCACTTCCCTGTCTCGCTGCACACGTGCGGCGGGGCTGCGCGTGGACAATCGAAAAGGAGGTCATGCATGCCTGCACTGGTTTTACAGCCATCGCAGCTGTTCACGGCAATGGCGACAGCCTTGCGCAATAACGCCGGCCTGAACGTGCAGGTCGGTACTCACGATGACTTCACGGTCCCCGGCGACAAGGCCTGGGTGCTGATCGACATCGAACGTAATGCACCGGGAGAGCGCGCCGCCAACGGGCGCATTGCTCACGCATTGACGCTGTCTCTTCAAGTCATTCCGGCCATTTCTGCCACGGCGTTTGCCGCGTGTGACCTGATCGCCGCCCTGAAAAACCTGATCACTGACAACCGCTGGGGCCTGCCCGGCGATCAGTGTGATCTGCCTGTGAATATCGATGGTTTGCCGTCACTGGCGATTCGCGCCGATCAGCCCAACAAGGCCTGGACCCTGACTTTCAACCAGACCCTCTACCTCGGTCCGACGTTGCTCGACGATCCGCTCGGCACCCCGAAATTCGCCCGCACCTGGGAAGTCAGCGACATCGACGACCCTGACCAATACACCTCGCTGGAGGCCTGACCGATGTTCGACGCATTACTGCGTATGCAACTGGGCCCGATCATCGAGCGCCTGGCCGAAATGGAAGCGGAGATCGAAGACCTGCACCGGCGCGCCGAGAGTTTCTGCCGCATCGGTATCTGTCAGGAGGTCGACGCGGCAAGCAACACCTGCCGTGTCAGTCACGGTGGACTGCTCACGCCGGCCATCAAATTCTTCAACCCGAGCGCCGGCGCGCAAAGCGAGTCGCGGATTCCCAGCGTGGGTGAACAGTGTCTGTTGCTCAACTACGGCAGCGGCGAAAGCGGTGCGCAAAGCGTGGCGTTGTTCGGCTTGAACAGTGATCGCTTTCCACCCGTTGCGACCATCCCCACGCTGACGCGACGGGTGCATGTCGATGGCAGTGAAAGCGGTTACGACGACGCCTCTCACACCCTGCACTGGCAAAACGGTCCTGCGGCTTTCAACGGTTCTCGCGAATCCCTTGAGCTGAGCATCGGCCCGGCGCGGCTGGCGATGACGCCGCAAGCGATCAACCTGCAACTGGGCGCCACCGGCCTGACCATCGACGCCTCGGGCGTGCACTTCAGCGGCCCGTTGGTGGATCACCAGGGTCGCGTCATCAGCCCCTGAATCAAGAGCCTCCCATGATCGGAATCGATAGAGACACCGGGGCCACGGTCGACGACTGGCTGCAATTCGTGCAGCGCGCGACACGAGCCCTGACCACGCCGCTGGGCACCCGGCAAAAAAGGCCCCTTTATGGTTCGTTGATCCCCACGCTGCTGGGGCAAAACCTCGGCGATGACGTTCTGCTTCTGGCCCAGAGCCACGCCGCGCAGGCGTTCTACAACCCGCAGAACGGCATCGGCGATTTCCAGCCCGGCGTGATCGTCGCCACCCGACAGGGCGCCGGCCTGCTGCTGCGTTTCGCCGGCACCTGGAAAAACCGCCAACAGACATTCGAGGTCGTGACATGAGCATGTTGATCCCTGGCCAGAACCAACTGGCCGAACCTTCGCTGATCAAGGTCGAGGCCTTCGAGGATCTACTCGCCGAGTTCAAGACCTTCGTCCTGGAGTACGTCGGATCCCGCTCGCCGCAGAGTGCTGCGAAACTCAAGACCAGCCTGGACAACGAAAGCGAACTGCTGACGATGGCGCTCGAAGCGTTTTGCGTTCGCCTGCAGACCCACGAACGCAAATACAACGCCCGCATCAAGCAGATGCTGGCGTGGTGGGCGACCGGCAGCAATCTCGATGCACGGCTGGCGGACATGGGCCTGGAGCGGCAGCTGCTCGACCCGGGCGACCCGGCGGCATTTCCGCCGGTGCCGGCGATTTACGAAAGCGACGATGACGCCCGGTTGCGCTATTACCTGGCGCCCCATGCGCCGGCAGCAGGTTCGCGGATGCAGTACCGCCGCGAAGTGTTCACCCTCGGCGAGCGGCCGGCGGTGAAAGTCGAATCCAGCGATGCCGGCGTCGTCGACGTCACCTACACCTTCGCCCCGGACGGCCTCGCCGCACAGGTCAAGGATGGCAATGGCCGCCGCACCGCACCCGGTGAAGTGCAGGTGACTGTGCTGTCCCGCGATGCCGACGGCACACCGTCCGCTGCATTGCTTGACGGCGTGCGCCAACACTTCGCCCGGCCCGATGTCTGCCCGGAAACCGACAAGGTCACGGTCAAGGGCGCCGAGATTCAGCGCTACAGGATCCGCGTCGTGGCGAAGATCAATTCCGGCCCGGATTCGGGTCTGACCAAAGTCGCCGCCGAGCAGCATCTGCAAGCTTACGCCGACAGTTGCCATCGTCTGGAAGGCCGGGTCGACCCGAGCTGGATCGACTACACGCTGCACAGCGCCGGCGCCGTCCAGTTGCAGATTCTTGAACCGCTGACACCCATCGTGTGCAGCGCGTTTCAAGCGCCGTATTGCACGGCGGTCGAGGTCGAGGTGCAGACGCTATGACGGACCAGACACCGCGTCCGACCCTGCTGCCGGCCAACAGCTCGGCGCTGGAACGGGCGCTCGATATTGGCTTCGGCACCTTGCTTGACCGCATCGTGCCGCCGTTTCCCGAACTGATGAATCCAAGCGAAACACCGGTCGCGTTCCTGCCGTATCTCGCAGCGGATCGCGGCGTGGCCGAATGGAGCACCGACGCACCGGAGCGGGAAAAGCGCCTGACTGTCGAACTGGCCTGGCCCACTGCGCGCCAGGCCGGCACTCGCAAGGCGCTGGAAAATGCCGCCAAGGGGTTGCAACTGAGGCCTGAAGTCCGCGCCTGGTATGAGCAGACACCGCCGGGCGCGCCGTACAGCTTTTCCGTGCGGGCCTTCACCGACCAACCCTACAGCGAAGAAATCGACGCCCGTCTCGACCGACGCCTGGCCGATGCCAAGAGCGAACGGGACGTGCTGTCGGTGTCGGTCGGCCTCAGCGCCTTCGGCTCTCATGTGATTGGCGCCGCGACCTTCTGCGGCGAACTGACCACGGTCTATCCGGTGTTCCTCGAAGGCCTCGAAACCTCCGGTGAAGCCTTCATTGCGGCCGGTCTCTACACCGTCGAAACATCCACTATTTATCCTCAGGGGGCCTGAATGGCTGACTATTACACCCTGCTCACCAACGCAGGGATTGCCTACGAAACCGCCTGCAAGGCGGCGGGCGTGCCGATCAAGCTGACGCAGATTTCTGTCGGCGATGGCGGCGGCGCGGTTTACAACCCGGCTGCAACAGTGACCGCGCTGAAACGCGAAGTCTGGCGCGGACCGCTCAATGCGCTGTTCCAGGACGAGAAAAATCCGAGCTGGCTGCTCGCTGAAGTCACCATCCCGCCGGACGTCGGTGGCTGGTACGTGCGTGAAGCCGGGCTGTGGACCGACACCGGCATTCTCTACGCCATCGTCAAATACCCGGAGTCGTTCAAACCGGTGCTGGCCACCTCCGGCTCGGGCAAAGAGTTCTACATCCGCTCGATTTTCGAGACCAGCAATGCCTCGCTGGTGACGCTGCTGATCGACGACACGGTGGTCAAGGCCACTCGTGCGTGGGTCATGAGCTACCTCGCCGAAGAACTCGGCAAACTCGATGGCAAGCAGTCGGTGCGCGTTGCTGCCACTGCCAATGTGGTGCTGAACGGTGCGCAGCAGATCGACGGCGTGGCGGTGATCGCCGGTGACCGCGTGCTGCTGCCGAACCAGACTCTGGCCAAGGACAACGGCCTGTGGATCGTCGCCAACGGTGACTGGGTACGAGCGAACGATGCCAACGTCAGCGCCAAGGTCACTCCAGGCCTGACGGTGATGGTGGAAGAGGGCACGCTCAACGGCGATTCGTTGTGGCACCTGACCACCAACGCGCCGATCACCCTCGGCACCACAGCGCTGACCTTCAAGATGCTGGCAGGGCGCACCGGGATTGCTGCCGGGACTTACAAGAGCCTGAGCGTTGACGAATATGGCCGTGCGACCGCCGGGGCCAACCCCGTGACACTGGCCGGTTTCGGGATCACTGACGCCCTTGGAATCAACGCCACTGCAGTCGCGGCTCGAAAGCTCGAAACGGCGCGCAGTATTTCCATCTCCGGCGCGGCGAGTGGTAGCGCGTCATTTGACGGGTCGGCGAATGCCAACATTGCCCTGGCACTTATCGATTCAGGTATTTCTGCAGGTACGTACACAAAGGTCACCGTAAACGCAAAAGGCTTGATTACAGGTGGATCAGCACTTTCAGAGGCAGATATTCCGCCCCTTAACTGGACGAAAATTGGATCCGGTAAACCGACCACCCTCGCGGGGTACGGGATCACTGACGCCTACACAACAGTGGGTACCCAGAGTGTCGTCAACCAGGCTATTGCTGACTTCACAACCACTAAAAATTTAGCGGTTCCCGCCTTTCTAAACGGGTTCTATGACGCAAACACGTCGCGCTACTGGACAGCAAATGGCAATTTGTATGTCTCCATTGACTTCGCCCGTGGAGCCGCACTCGGTAACCAATCGACTCTGTTGTGCGTCCTGCCGCCCGGAGCCAGGCCACGTTTCAGGTGTTGCGGTACGGGGGACTGGGTTACGTCGTCACCTTTGGCGTTTGGTTACCTCTCTTGGTCACTCGAAACAAATGGGAACTTGACTATTGATTTGTCGGTGGGCGCGACGAACGGAGCTGGCGGCTATCAAGGTCAAATCCACTTATGCACTCAACTGGCGTGAAGGCAAACCATGTATTTCATCCTTGATTCAAACGGCGAGTTTCTTTACTCCGATGCCACCAACAAGAACTATCTAGACTGGACTTTGATCCCACTTCCCCAGCCCTGCTGGAACCCCCGGTTTTCCGGAGCGCGGGACAAGACAACTGGGGAGTGGACTGGCGTATGGTTGCAGGACGGGGAGCCAGTCCCTACGGCCGAGGATATTTGTTTTCGGATCGACACCTACGCTGATGAAATGCGCAGGTTTGTTGCCGGCGATCCATTGCGCGCAGTTGAGTATGGCCGTGTAATCGCTGAAACCCAGCAGTTTAAGGACGACGGCTATCCAGGCAGTGCTGTACCGCGCACGGTAGCCGCTTGGGCAATCACGGGGCGAACCCCACGTGAGGCGGCCGACAGCATATTGGCTGAAGCTAAACAATACACAGAGGTGTTGTCCAAAATCCGCGATCTTCGTCTTCAGGCGAGGGAATTGATCAAACAGAAGATCGCATCGGGGGCCACCGAGGACGCACAGCAGATTGCTAATGATGCAATCACGGCGATTCAAGCAGCAGTTTCCGGAATCGGGAGCGTCAACGGTCAACGATGAATACCTTTGGATTTTTGTTCTGCAATTCGAAAAGTCCGTTGAGTACCCTGATCTGCAATGTCACATGATTAGCTCAATCCGGACGCTTTATCTGCGGGCAAACTCCGATATTGCAGAGCTCCAATAAACGCCTCGAATCTCAGGGGCGTTCTTTTTCCCCAAAAAAATATCACCCGCCAAGCCCCTCCCCACGAGGGGCTTTCCCGTTTATGGAGAAACGAAAAATGGCAACCCGCCAAACCTACACCGTGCTCGTTCCATTCCCCACCGGCGGTGGGCACTGGTCGAGCGTCGGCCAGGAACTCGATCTGCTCGACGTCGAGGCCAGTGCCCTGCACAGCGCCGGTCGACTGGAGCTGAAAACACCTACCACCAAGGCCGTGAAGGCCGCTGCCAAGAAGGCTGACTGAATATGGCTGAGGTTCTGAACTTCGAGCACAACGGCATTACCGTCAATGCCACCGAATCCCCCGAGGCCATGGGTGGCCTGGGTGACAACGTCATCGGTCTGGTCGGCACCGCGCCGAAAGCCGATCCGCTGATTCCGCGCAACGCACCGTTTCGCATCAACAGCTTCACCACCCACGCGCTGCTCGATCCGACCGGCGCGGAAGAGGGCACCCTGTACCACGCCGTTTACCAGATCCTCAAAGTGGTCAAGGTGCCGGTGTACGTGGTGATCGTCGAGGCGGGCGCGACCCCGGCCGACACCGTCAACGCAGTGATCGGCGGCATCGAGCCAGTGACCGGTCGCAAACTTGGTCTGGCCGCGCTGGGCAGCGTCCCTGAAGACCTGACCATCATCGGCGCGCCGGGCTTCACCGGCACCAAGGCGGTGGCCAGCGAGTTCGCCTCGTTCGGCAAACGCATCAAGGCCCGTGTGGTGCTGGACGGCAAGGACGCTTCGGTCGCCGACCAGGTGACCTACAGCCAGGAACTGGGTGGCGCCGACCTTGGTTTCGACCGTTGCCTGGTGGTGCACAACATGCCCGCCGTGTACTCGAAAGCGGCGAAGAAAAACGTCTTCCTCGCACCATCCAGTCTGGCAATCGCCGCGCTGGCCAAGGTCAAGCAATGGGAAAGTCCGGGCAACCAGGTGACCTACGCCGAAGACGTGTCCCGGGTCGTTGAGTACAACATCCTCGACACCTCCACCGAAGGCGATCTGCTCAACCGCTACGGCGTCAGCTATTACGCCCGCACCGTGCTGGGCGGCTTCTCGCTGCTGGGTAACCGCTCGATCACCGGCAAGTTCATCAGCTACGTCGGTCTGGAAGACGCCATCAGCCGCAAGCTGGTGAAGGCCGGCCAGAAAGCCATGGCCAAGAACCTGACCAAGTCGTTCATGGATCAGGAAGTCAAACGCATCAACGACTGGCTGCAAACCCTGGTCGCCGACGAAACCATTCCTGGCGGCAGCGTTTACCTGCACCCGGAACTCAACAGCGTCGAGAAGTACAAGAACGGCACCTGGTACGTGGTCATCGACTACGGCCGCTACGCGCCGAACGAACACATGGTTTATCAACTCAACGCCCGCGATGAAATCATCGAGCAGTTCCTGGAGGACGTTCTCTAATGTTTACCAACCGTAATCGCCAGGCCATCGCGGCCACCCTGCAAGGCCTGCCGCTGTCGGCGACCGTGGAGGAATTCACCCCGCCGAAGATCGAATTCGACGTGGAAGAGATGCGTGGCGGCCGCTTTATCGTTGAAGAAATGGTCAAGGGCGGCAAAGCGCTCAACGCCAAGTTGACCCTGCAAGGCATGGGCACCGAGGTCATGCTTGCACTGGGTGTGAAGCTGGGCGACGACATCCTGCTGAACGTGCGTGAAGCCGGTCAGGACCAGGACGGCAACACCTGGTTCACCTACCACACGGTCGGCGGCAAGCTGAAATCCCTGGAGGAAACCGCGGTGAAAATGGGTGAAAAACCCAAGACCAACCTGGAGCTCTCCTGCCGTACCTACAACCGTCTGGAAAATGGCGTGCCGGTGATCGACATCGACGTGCGCACCCAGAAGTTCGTACTCAACGGCGTCGACATCCTCGGCGATGCGCGTCGTGCGGTGCTGATGCCGTAAGGCTCGGCCAGAAAGGCAACAACCCACCCTGTGGGAGCGAGCCTGCTCGCGATGAGGCCATCACATTCAAATTCAATGTTGACTGACCCGCCGCCATCGCCAGCAGGCTGGCTCCCACAGGTTGTACTCAAGAATCACCAAGGAATTCCTTTCATGTCGTGGATGCCACCCAAGCATGACCTGCTGTCGCCGATCACCGGTGACGACGGCTCGCAGATCGAATCGATCCAGCTCAAGCCGCTGTTCTACGCCGCCCAGAAAGAAGCGCTGGAACGCGCCGGCGACGATGAAGACGATCAGTTCTTCGAACTGGCGCTGCTGGCCACCGGGATGTCGGTCAAGGAACTCGACCAGCTCAAGCGCCCGGACTACGTGAGCATCGCGCAGTACGTGCACGAGATGTCGACCCGTCCGGCGTCGTACTTTCTCGACCAGGTCGAAGACGCGGAAAAGTCCGACGACCCCGATCAGGTGCAACTGCTGCAACCGCTCGCCGTCACCGGCCGCACCGTGACCTCGCTGAGCCTGGAAATGCCGGCGCTGCGGGCCACCAAAGTGATGAAGAAACTGAAAACGGCCAAGGAACGCGCCGAGTTCATCACCGCCCATTGCACCGGACTGATGATCCCCGATCTGGCCCTGATGAGCGTCCCGGACTGGACGCAATTGCAGGTGCGCATCGACGATTTTTTAAACCAGCCGGCGGCCTTCTTTCAGAACGCGACATCGAAGTAATCCTCGATATCGTGCCGCTCATTTACCCGGTAAGTGAGGCGGAAATTCTGGAGTGGGACGCCGAAAAGGCGTTGCGCCGCTACGACATAGCGATCACTCGCCTTGGCGTGAAACAGGAGTAGAGCGGCATGGCAGAGAGCAAATTTGCGCTCACATACGCCAATGAGAGTGGCAACGCAGCAGCCGGGTCGGCGGTGGCCGATGGCTTTGGCAAACCGCTGCAGGACTTGAATCTGACTATGGCGCTGGCCAGCGTGGATATTCGCTTGCTCACGCAGGAACAGATCAAGCTGCGGGAACTGCTGGTCAGCCAGCAGTCGTTGTTCAAGGTCGTCACGGCACCGCCAGCCGCCAATAGTGAGCCGAAGTCAAAACTCAAGGCGGAAATCGAGCAGCGCCCGCCACCGAAAACACTGCAATCGGCGATGGCCAACGAGACGGCGCTGTTTGAGTTGAATCAGGTGCTGCACCTTAGCAACAAATCACTTCAGGCATTCTCGGAAAAGAACCTGGAAATCGCCAGTGACAAACGGGTTGCCCCCAGCGGGGCTACCGGCGCGGATCTGCTGCAAGTGCAGCTCGCAGCGCTGCGGTCCGGCATCAGTGATGGTCTGAAGGGCGAGCAGAAAACGGAGGCGTTACAGGATTTCTCCCGTGATGCCGCCATCAATGCCTCGGCCTTCAAGATCGATGTCAAGGCGGCTGGAGAAATGTTGTCGGGCTGGCGCACCACACTGAAGCTTGATCGGGTGCAGAGCCAGGATCTGGCAGACGCGACCCATTACCTTGGCAACAGTGGCCTGAACGTCAAAGCCGCGGACATCGGCTCCGTCGTTCAAAGCGCCGGTGAGGGCGCCAAGGCTGCCGGGATGACACCCGAGCAAGTGGCTGCACTTGCGGCGGCGTTCCTCAACAGCGGCGCCAGCAAGACAGATGCCGCAGCGGCGCTGAAGAGTTTCACGACGGTTCTGGGCAAGGGAGAATCCGCATCGTCGGCGCAGCGTTCGGCCTGGGCCGACATAGGTCTGAACCCGGAGTCGCTCGCGCGCGGGATGAGTGACAATGCACCCGAAACGATCAAGCTGGTTCTGGAACAACTCAAGCAACAGCCTGAAGAGAAACAGGCTTCGCTGACTAAAACGCTGTTTGGCAACAACGATGCAATCCTCGAGTTGTTGAAGAAACCTGAGGATGTTCAAACGGCGTTCAAGCTGGTTGCTGACAAGTCCCTGTATGCAGACTCGGCGAGAAAAACCGCTGAGGCTTATGGCAATACATCGCAGGGGCGCTGGAATGCGCTGGATGCGAGTCTCAACCGGCTGTCCACGGCAGTCGGCAATGCATTGGCCCCGGTGACGGACGGCTTTGCCATCGGGCTCACTGCGATGGTCAATGGACTGAGCGCAGCCGCCGAAACTTTCCCGTTCGTCACCGCTGCACTGACATTGCTTGGTGTGGCTGCCACGCCGTTCGTGGCGGGCGCTCTGAAAACCGGCGTGTCTGCGGTGCTTGATGCGGTCTCCACGAGACTTCTGCGCCTGGCCGCGGCACGTTTACCGTCCGAAGTCGGCGATATGCTCACCGGTGACGATGACAACGGTGGCGGCCGCAAAAAGAAACGATCGGCTCGCAAGTCGGGTCAGGGCAAGCAGGCCAAAGCCTCTGCGAAAGGTGCCAAGCCCCGCACTCCCGCTGTTCGTCAAAGCCTGGGCAGTCGACTGCGCGGTGCAGCGATGAAGGTCATGCCTTCGATCAAACGTGCGTCTGCCAGGGTCTTGCCTGCAGTGCGGAGCGTCGGAGCCAGGATTATGCCGATGCTTTCTCGGGCGGCACCTTTGGCGGGTAAGGTCGCTGTCCCGTTGATGGTGGCGCACGCCGCTTACACAGGTCTCAAAGGCTTGCGTGACGGTGATGAAAAAGCGGTGGGAAGCGCAACGGGTGAGCTGGCGGGGACAGCCATTGGCGCTCTGGTCGGCTCGTTTATTCTTCCAGGTATCGGTACGGCCATCGGGAGTATTGCGGGTGGATATTTCGGCTCATTGGCGGGAGAAGCATTCGCCAGCCCGCCCGCCGACAAACTCGCTGCGCCGGGAGATGTCGCGAAAAACCTGGTCAACGCTCCCACCCAAAGTCAAAACCAGCAAGTCACCTTCTCCCCACTGATCCAGGTCACCTGTCCGGCACCGGACACTGCCGAGCAGATTCGCACGATCATCGGGCAACAACTGAGCGGGCAGTTCCACGGCCAGTTCCTGCCGCTGTTGACCAACAACCCGCTCGCCACCCGCCGCGACGCAGCCCTGACCGATGGAGGCGCCACATGAAACAACAAATGGCCCTGGGCAGTTTCATCTTCGGACTGTCCCGGGATTTTGCCTACAGCACGCTGTCGCGAAAATCCGAGGGTGGCTGGACCGAGCTGCAGATCCTCAACAGCAAACCCAGATCCCATCAGACAGGACAGAAGCCTGAAACCCTGACCATTTCCGGCACCTCGATGTACGCCGTGGCGATGGAGCGGCTCGATGAGCTGCGTGCGCTGCAAGCACTGAGAGCACCACTGCCGTTGATTGACGGCATTGGCCGCAACTGGGGTTTGTGGCGGATCAACAGCATCGACGAAAACCAGAGCGAGGTCATCGATGACGGCACCGCGATGGTGATCAAGTGGGTCATCGGATTGTCGGAGTTCAACAATGCGTAAGGTACGAAGCGTGGCCGGCGATTCGGTGAATCTGTTGCTCTACCGCGAAACCGGTCGCAGCGATGACAGCGCCGAAGAAGCCCTGTGGGCACTCAACCCGACCCTGGCCGAGCACGGCCCGATTCTGTCGGCCGGTGTCTGGGTGACACTCCCGGAACTCGATAGCAGACCCGCCGCGATCAAACCGGTTCTGGCCTGGGATTAAGGAGGCAGCATGGCACAGGGATTTACGCCGGCGATCGAAATCTACGGCGCCAACAAGGACCTGCTGAACCAGCGCCTGATCAGTTGGGAGCACATCGATGCCGCGGGGATGGAGTCCGATCAACTGACGCTGGTACTCGACCTGGAAGGCCTTGAAGGCTTGCCGACTCTGGGCGGAACCATCGGCCTGCGGGTGGGGTATCTGGAGACCGGACTGGTCGAAAAGGGCCAGTTCAAGGTCACTCGACTGACACCGACGCTGTTCCCGCTGCGTCTGACGCTGGTCGCGACCGCCGCGCCTTTCAGCGGCAAGGACGAAACCGGATTCAAGGAACGGCGCACGGCCAGTCATGGCCCCACGACGCTTGGCGGGCTGTTTCGCAAACTGGTCGAGCCGCACGGTTTCTCGCCGCGCGTCGATCCCGAACTGGCGCTGATCAGGATCGCTCATGTCGACCAGTCGAACGAAACCGACATGGGCTTCATCACACGACTGGCGAAAAAGTACGACGCGGTGGCCAAACCGTTCAACGACCTCTACGTACTGGCGAAACCGGCGCAGCTCAAAAACCTGTCGGGTCAGGTGATACCGGATGTGAGGCTGTCGGTGACCCACAACAATCGGCCGGGCGATCACGCCTTTATCAGCGCCACGCTGGAAGAGACCGCCCGCACCCAGAATCAGGGTTGCAAAGTCTGCTGTTGGGACGCCAATGCCGGCAAGCAGGTGGAGGTGAAAACCGGCTCGGCGCCCTACAAGGTCGTTCGTCAGAAACAGGCCAGTGTGGAAGAAGCCAAAGCCATCGGCGAAGCCGAAGTGCGCAAGATGCTGCGCGAGAAATACAAGCTGAAGGTCACCTGCCCGGGCGATCCGCTGCTGGTTGCCGAGGGCCTGCTGGTGCTCGATGACACCTGGCCGGACTTCATGCGCGGTCGCTGGTCGATTGAAAAGGTGACTGCCAGCGGCAAGCCCGAAGAAAGCTATCGCTGCCTGATCGAAGCAAACGGCCGGGATCCCGAGGCAAAAGCCAAGGACTGATCCACCCGATCTCACCACCACACCCCTCACGGTGGTCACTCACAAAACCTGGAACGCTCCCCATGAAGATCTCCCCGATCCTCACGCAGCTGCGTGCGCAATGCCCAAGCCTTGCCGGCCATATCGCGACAGGTGTCGACCTGGCGCTGCTGCAAGGCAACCCGAATCTGCCGACCCCGTCGGCCCACGTTTTACCGCTGGCCGATCTGGCCAGCGCCAGCACCGCACAAAACTCCGCCAGCCAGCCGATCCGCGACCGCTTCGAAATCATCCTGGTACTTGATGCCACGGACGCCACAAAAGCGCTGGATCTGTTGCACGACCTGCGTGCCGAAGTGTGGCGGGCGCTGGTGGGTTTCAAGCCCGGTTCCGACTACAGCGCCATCGTTTATGACGGCGGCGAAACGGTCTCGATCAACAGCAGCCGCGCGTTCTACCGGCTGCGCTTTTTTGCCGAGTTCCAGCTGGGCCGCAATCTGCCAAGTCAGCCTGCGGAGAGTTGGCACGAACGTGAACTGGACGGTTTGTCGTCCTTTACCGGGGTCACCGTGCGGGTCGATGCGATCGACCCGGCCGACCCCAACCTGAAACACCCGGGCCCTGACGGGCGCGTGGAAATGACTTTCTCTGGAGACGTAACCCCATGAGCAACCGCATCACCGTAGTGCCGGCCGCCGGCCGTGCCGTGCCGGACCCGGAAGCAGGCGACCTGCTGCCACTGGAAGGCCGTGAAGTGCTGGACAGCGCCTGGTGGCGCCGGCGTCTGGCCGACGGCGATATCACCCTCAAAACCGCAACAGCTAAACAAAAGGGAGCCAAATAATGGCGATCGGATTCAGCAACATTCCTGCGGACATTCGTGTACCGCTGTTCTATGCCGAAATGGACAACTCGGCCGCCAATAGCGCGTCCTCGTCCATGCGCCGCCTGATCGTGGCGCAGGTCAACGACAATATCGCCCCGAGCGAAGTCGGCAAACTGGTGCTGGTTTCCAGCGTGGCACTGGCCAAGAGCATTGGCGGCCAGGGCTCGATGCTGGCGTCGATGTACGAGACCTTCCGCAAGGCCGACCCGATCGGTGAGATCTGGTGCCTGCCGCTGCACAACGCCACCGGCGCTATCGCCAAAGGCGTGTTGACCCTGACTGGCACCGCAACTCAGGCTGGCGTGCTCAACCTGTATGTCGGCGGCGTCCGTGTACAGGCCACCGTGGTCAACGGTGCCACCGCTGCCCAGGCGGCCACCGCCCTGGCACAGAAAATCAACGCCACCGCCGATCTGCCGGTGAGCGCTGCGGCCGCCGAAGGTGTGGTCACCCTGAACGCCAAATGGACTGGCGAGAGCGGCAACGACATCAGCCTGCAATTCAATCGCCTGGGCAAGAGCAACGGCGAAGAAACCCCGGCCGGCCTGACCACCGCCATCACCGCCATGACCGGCGGCGTCGGTGTTCCGGATCAAGTGGCTGCCGTTGCCGCACTGGGTGACGAGCCGTTCGAATTCATCGCGCTGCCATGGTCCGACCTGGCCACCCTGAACACCTGGCAAGCAGTGATGGACGACAGCACCGGTCGCTGGTCGTGGGCCAAGCAACTGTTCGGTCACGTCTACAGCGCCAAACGCGGCACCGTCGGCACTCTGGTGGCAGCCGGTCAGGCGCGCAATGACCAGCACATGACCATTCAGGCGCTGGAGCCGGGCGTTCCGCAACCGGTATGGGTACAAGCCGCTGCACTGGCTGCACGTACTTCGGTGTTCATCTCCGCCGACGCCAGCCGTCCGACCCAGAGCGGCAGCCTGCCAGGCGTCGATCCGGCTCCGGCCAGCGAGCGCTTCACCCTGACCGAGCGTCAGTCGCTGCTCAACTACGGCATCGCCACCGCGTACTACGAAGGCGGTTACGTGCGCATCCAGCGCTCGATCACCACCTACCAGAAGAACGCTTACGGCCAGGCCGACAACTCGTACCTGGACAGCGAAACCATGCACCAGTCGGCGTTCATCGTGCGTCGTCTGCAAAGCGTGATCACCAGCAAATACGGTCGCCACAAACTGGCCTCCGACGGCACCCGTTTCGGCGCCGGCCAGCCGATCGTCACTCCGGCGACCATTCGCGGTGAACTGATCGCCCAGTACGCCAAGCTCGAACTGGAAGGCCACGTGGAAAACGCCGAGCTGTTCGCCGAGCACCTGATCGTCGAGCGCGACGTGCAGGACCCGAGCCGCGTGAACGTGCTGTTCCCGCCGGATTACATCAACGGTCTGCGCGTGTTCGCACTGCTCAACCAGTTCCGTCTGCAGTACGACGACGTCGCCTGATCGGCCCGTTTGAGACTGTGATTTCAGCCCACCTCGCGTGGGCTTTTTATTTGAAGGGAGTAACACCATGGGTCAACTGATTGCAGGCACCTGCTACGTCAAGGTCGACGGTGCACAACTGACCATCAATGGCGGCTGCGAAGCCCCGCTGATGGCCGTCAAACGCGAAACCGTCGTGCCGGGTTTCTACAAGGAAACCGACATCGCGCCATCGTTCAAGGTGACCGCGCTGCACACCGCCGACTTCCCGCTGAAGAAGCTGATCGAAGGCACCGACATCACCGTCACCTGCGAATTCAGCAACGGCAAAGTCTATGTGCTGGCCGGTGCCTACCTGGTCGAAGAACCAGTCTCCAAGGGCGATGACGCCACCATCGAACTGAAATTCGAAGGCATCAAGGGGACCTGGCAATGAGCGGCGCCGTGAAGCTTCAGGTTGCGATCGAAGCTCACGGCGAGCCCCTGACCGAACTCGTCCTGCGCCGTCCGACGGTGCAGGAGGTGCGAGCGATCAAGGCGCTGCCGTACAAGATCGACAAGAGCGAAGAAGTCAGCCTCGACATGGACGTGGCGGCCAAATACATCGCCGTGTGCGCCGGCATTCCACCGTCGTCGGTCAACCAGCTGGATCTGGCTGACCTCAACGCGCTGAGCTGGGCCGTTGCGAGTTTTTTCATGAGTGCGGCGTCGGAGCCATCACCGACCTGATTTCGGTCGCCTATGACCTGGCCTGGTTCTGGAAGGTTGACCCCGAACAGATGATGGCCAGGCCACTGGATGTGCTTCGCGAATCGCTGGAGCACGCGCAACGGATCAATGCGATGCAGCAGGTGCAGTGATGGCAGACGAAGAAAAGAAAGAGAAAACCTCGGTGCTGCTGACGGGCATCGATGAACTGTCGCCCAAACTCGGCGCCCTGCGAGTAAAGGTCGAGAGTTTCAAGAAAAACCTCGAACAGACCGGCCTCGGCAAACTGGACATCAGCGGTCTGTTCAAGGGCGGCAGCGTGATTACGCCGTTCGTGGACGGCATCAAATCCGCCGCCGCCTTTCAGGGCAAGCTGAGCGAAGTCAGCGAGACGGCGAAAACCGTGGATCTGCCCGCCGCACCGAAAGCCGCTGCGCAGAACATGAACGTGTTCAGCGCGTCGATGGAGAAGGTTTCCACGGCGGTGAATGCCGCCCTGGTGCCGGCGGTGGGCGCGGTGGTCGTCGGACTTGAGCCGTTGATGACCGGGGTGGGCAACTTGCTCAATGACAATCCCGAGCTGGTGCAGGGCCTCGCGGCGGGAGCTATCGCGTTCTCGACGATGCAGACCGCCGTGGCCGGTGCGACTCAGGTCTTCGACGTGATGAGCATGGTGATGAAGGCCAACCCGGTCATGCTGATTGCCACCGGCATCGCCTTGGCCGCCGGTCTGATCGTGGCTTACTGGAAACCGGTCTCGACGTTTTTTATCGGGCTCTGGCAGAAAATCGCCCCGGTGGTTATGCCGATGGCCGAGTTTTTCAAGACGATGTTCAGTTACACGCCTTTGGGGATGTTGATCAGTAACTGGGGGCCGGTCACCAAGTTCTTCAGGGGATTCTGGCAAGGTCTCAAGGCCGTGGCAGTGCCCGTGATCGAGTTCTACAAATCGATGTTTGCCTGGACTCCTCTAGGGATGATCCTCAACAACTGGGGGACAATCAGCCCGATATTTGCGGCAATTTTCGGGCGCATCAAGGAAAACGTGGCCTCGACCTTCGCGGCCCTGAAGGAGGGGTTCGGCTGGACGCCACTGGGCCTGATAGTGAACAACTGGGGACCTGTCACCGGATTGTTCGCAGCCATCTGGGACTTGCTGGCAGCGCTGGTTGTGCCACTCAAGGAGACGTTGCGCGGGATTTTCAACGACTACATTCCGATGGACAGGATCAACGAACTCTGGGGCCAGGTGCCTGCGTTCTTTGCCGAGAAAACAGAATCCATTCGTGCGGTGATGATGGCGCTGGGCGCCATTTTCGGCCTGCCGTTCATGGGTTCACCGCTGGAAATGTTTGATTTGAAGTGGGCCCCGCTGACCGATCGTATCCGTGAGTTTGCGGACAAGATCGAGTCGTACATGGCGCCGATCAGGGAAATGCTTGGCGGCAGCTTCGGCGGGTTTATCACCAAGATTACCGGCAAGATCGAAGGCCTGTCCGAAGCTCAGAAAAAAACCAATGCCGAAGGCAAGGGTGAGCTGGCGCCGGCGTTCTTTGGCGGCAACAGCGAGTCAGCGTCGAATGGCTTGTCGGGCTCCGGCATTGCGCAGGATAAACCTGCTCTGCAGGGCGGCTCACTGTCGCAAACCTCCAACAGCCTGATCCAGCAAAGCGCCGCCAACAACCGCACGCAACTCGAAGGCGGCCTGACGGTGCGCTTCGAAAACGCGCCGGCGGGACTGCGCACCGATCAACCGCAAACCAATCAACCGGGGCTGGCGCTCAGTTCGCGCATCGGCTATCGCTCGCTATCGGCAGGAGGTTCCAATGAACTGGCGTGACCGTTTGTTGCCGGCATCCTTTCGTGGTGTCGGCTTCTGGATCGACCAGGCGAAAACCCCGGTCGGTCGCAAGGGGCAGTTGCATGAATACCCGCAACGCGACCTGCCGTTTTTCGAGGATCTCGGCCAGCAAGCCAAGACCCACGACCTGACGGCGTTCATCATTGGTGCTGATTGCCTGGAGCAGCGCGACAAGCTGCTCCAGGCCCTGGAGCAGGGCAGCGGCGAACTGGTGCATCCGTGGCTGGGACGTTTGCAGGTCAAGGTCGGCGAGTGCGACATGACGCACACCCGTCAGGACGGCGGGATGGTGACCTTCAGCCTGAAGTTCTACCCGGACCGACCGCTGCCGTTTCCGACGGCGACGGTCAGCACGCAGAAAGTGCTGCTGGCCAAGGCTGACGGTTTGCTCGGCTCGGCGGTGGCGCGCTTCGAACAGGCGATGACCCTGATCAAGGCGGCGCGGATCGGCATCACCAATCTGCGCAACAGCCTCACTGGCGTGTATGACGTGATCAAGGAGCAACTCAAACCGCTGATCGCGCAATACAAGCAGATCACCGAACTGGTCAGGGCCGTCAAGGAACTGCCCAAGGAAGTGGCGGCGGAGTTCAAGGGCTTGCTCGGCGATATCAAGGAGCTGAAGGAGTTCGCGAAGGAGGGCTACCGTGGCGTGATTGCCGACGTGTCCCAACAGATCGAAGCCATCCGCAAGGCCGACGCACCGAAAATCACCACCGGCAAGGACACCACCGCTGCGGCGCAGGCCTTGGCCAATCTGGTGCAGGACACCCTGATCGTCAAAGTGGCGCAGTGGGTGGCGTCGATGCCGGTGGCGTCGACGCCGGTGAAACTGTCGTCGACACCTTCGCTGGACCAACAATCGAAACAGCCGGTCAGCCGTCAGGAAGTGCCGGTCACGGATGATCTGCAAACGCTGCAAAAAGCGTTGAACGAAGTGCTGCAAATGGCTCAGGACAAGGCCGATCCCGCGCACTACCAGGCCATCGGCGATCTGAAGGAGGCGCTGAATGGGCACTTCAAGGCTGTGGCGTCGTCCGGTGTGCGACTGGTCAGCAAGACTTTCCAGGAAACCTTTCCGGCGCTGGTCGTGGCCTACAAGCAGTTTGGCGACGCCACTCGGGTGACCGAGGTCATTCAGCGCAACGGGCTGTCTCACCCGAGCTTCCCACCCAACGAAGTCAAGGTTTCCAGGGAGTGAGCCATGAGCGAGACTGACAACCGCGTCACGCTCACCGTCGGCAACCTGGAATTCGGTGGCTGGAAAAGCGTGGAGATCTCCGCGGACCTGGAGCGCCAGTTCCGCACCTTCAAACTCGATATCACCTGGCAATGGCCGGGGCAGACCGTGGATCAGCGGATCAAGGCCGGCGACCCGTGCGAAGTGCGGATCGGCCAGGATCTGGTGCTCACCGGTTATGTCTTCAAGGCCCCGATCAGTTATGACGGGCGGCAGATCAGCCTGAGCATCGAAGGCAGCTCCAAGACCCAGGATCTGGTGGATTGCGCAGCGCGAAACAACCCCGGCCAATGGCAGGATCAGTCGCTGCTGAGCATCGTCCAGGCCCTGGCCATGGAGTACGCGTTGATGGTGGTCAACGAAATTCCCGAGACCGCACGCCTGAGCAAACACACGATTGTGCCGGGTGAAACGGCGTTTCAGTCGATCGACCGTCTGCTCTCGCTGTACCGGGTGTTTTCCACGGATGACGCCGAAGGCCGGCTGGTACTCGCCAGACCGGGCAGCGGCGGCCGCGCCAGCGATGCACTGGAGCTGGGCAAGAACATTCTCTCGGCCAATGCGCCGATGGATTTCAGCCAGGTGTTTTCCGAATACCGGGTGATCGGCCAGCAGAAGGGCAACGACAAGAAGAGCGGGGCGGCGGCCAGCGAAGTGGAATCGACGGCGGCCGACCTGAGTTTCAAACGCCGGCGTACCACGATCATCAACGAAGGCTCGCAACTGACGTTCGAACTGGCCCAGCAACGGGCCCAGTGGGAGAGCGCCACGCGCATGGGCCGGGCGCTGACCACGACTTATCAGGTACAGGGCTGGCGTCAGTCCAACGGTGACCTGTGGCGTCACAACACCCTGGTGCGGGTCAAGGATCCGGTGCTTGGCTTCGATGAAGACATGCTGATTTCCAAGGTGACGTATTCGCTGTCGGCGCAGGGCTCGGTGACCACCCTGCAAGTGGCACCGCCGCATACCTTCGACGCGAACCCGACTCCCCCGAAAAAGACCTGAGCCCGACACCGCCCTCCAAGGAAAACCCTATGAGCCTACTGACACGCCTGCTGGCGCGCGGCACTGTCGTGCTCGCCAGTTCGGCCACCAAGCTGCAATCGCTGCAAATGCGCCTTACCGCCGGCGAAGTGAACGATGACCTGGAGCACTTCGAACCCTACGGCTTCACCAGCCATCCGCTGGCCGGCGCCGAAGGTGTCGTCACGTTCCTCGGCGGTGACCGTTCCCACGCCATCGCCCTGGTGGTCGCTGACCGCCGTTATCGCCTGCAATCGCTGGCGGCCGGCGAGGTGGCGATCTACACCGACGAAGGCGACAAGATCCACTTCAAGCGCGGGCGGATCATCGATATCGAAACCGCCACGCTCAACATCCGCGCCAGCACTGCCGTGAACTTCGAGACGCCGGTGATCAACCAGACCGGCAAGATCGTTTCCAAAGGCGATCAGGTGGCCGCTGGCATCAGCCAGATCAAGCACGTGCATGGCGGCGTGCAGGGCGGCAGCGGCCAGACCGGCGTGCCGGCGGGAGGTCAGTGATGCTTTTCAGTCAGAACCTTCACGCCGCGCTGACCCGTTCAGTGCTGATCAGCCTGTTCTCCTGGCGCCGTGCGGCCGACGACGATGCCCTCGACGACGAGGAGCGTTACGGCTGGTGGGGCGACACCTTTCCCACCGTGGCCGACGATCGCATCGGCTCGCGGCTGTGGCTGCTGCGTCGGGTCAAGCTGACCCGGCAGACCCAGATGGACGCCGAGTTCTATGCCCGCGAAGCCCTGCAATGGCTGATCGACGACGGCCATTGCAGCGCCATCGACATCATCAGCGAACGCCTCGACGCCCAGCGCCTGAACCTGCGTACGGTCCTGACCCTGGCCGACGGCGAACGCCTGGACATCAACCCCGATAACAGTTGGCAGGTGATCTATGCCGTTTGAAACCCCTTCGCTGCCGGTGCTGATCAAGCGCACCCAAAGCGACCTGGCCGGCGATTCGCTGCGCCAGTCCGATGCGCAAGTCCTGGCCCGCACCGTCGGTGGTGCCGCTTACGGTCTGTATGGCTACCTTGACTGGATTGCCGAGCAGATCCTGCCCGACACCGCCGACGAGTCGACTCTGGAGCGCATCGCCGCGCTGCGCCTGAACCAGCCGCGCAAACCGGCGCAAGTCGCCACCGGCAGCATCAGTTTTACTGCAACTGCGGGCGCGGTGCTGGATGTAGATACGCTGCTGCAATCGAGCGATGGCCGTACCTACAAAGTCACCACCGCGCGCACCACCTTCAATGGCAGTAACACCACCACCATCGCGGCGCTGGATGCCGGCAGCCTCGGCAACGCCGATGCCGGACTGGCGCTGACTCCGGTGCAGCCGATTGCCGGCGTTGTCGGCAACAGCTTTGTGGTGCTGGCGCCGGGACTCAATGGCGGTGTGGCACGGGAAAGCCTGGAATCGTTACGCTCGCGAGTGATTCGTTCCTATCGCGTCATTCCCCATGGCGGCTCGGCCAGTGACTACGAAACCTGGGCGCTGGAAGTGCCGGGCGTAACCCGCGCCTGGTGCCGTGGCGGTTTTCTCGGACCGGGCACGGTCGGCGTCTACATCATGCGTGACGACGATCCGCAACCCGTGCCCACGGCCGACCAATTGGCCGAGGTGCAGGCCTACATCGAACCCTTGCGTCCGGTGACCGCCGAAGTGCATGTGCGGGCACCGGAACAGAAAGCGGTGACCTATCAGTTGAAGCTGACACCCGACACCACCGCCGTACGTGCCGCCGTCGAAACCCAGTTGCGCGATCTGCACAACCGCGAAGCCGACTTGGGTGAAGACCTGCTGATCAGCCATATCCGCGAAGCGATCAGCAGTGCGGCGGGTGAAACCGACCACGTCCTTTCGGCCCCTGTGGCGAACGTAGCCGCCGGTGACAGCGAACTGCTGACCTTCGGGGGTTGCGTATGGCTGCCATAAGAACCGCCGCGCAATACCAGGCGCAACTGCGCGCCTTGCTGCCCAGCGGCCCGGCATGGGACCCGGAGCGGGTGCCGGAGCTGGAAGAGGTGCTGCAAGGCGTCGCCGCCGAACTGGCGCGTCTCGATGCCCGCGCCGCCGACCTGCTCAACGAGATGGACCCGGCCGGCGTCAGCGAACTGGTGCCGGACTGGGAACAGGTGATGAACCTGCCCGATCCGTGCCTCGGCGCAACGCCGCTGTTCGACGACCGCCGCCTCGCCGTGCGCCGCCGCTTGCTGGCGGTCGGCAGCCAGGCCGTCGGCTACTACCTGGAAATCGCCAGAAGCCAGGGTTACCCGAACGCCACCATCACCGAATTCGAAGCCCCGCGCATGGGCCGTTCGCGTTTCGGTGCGGCGCATTGGGGCACCTGGGAAGCGCAGTTCATGTGGACGCTCAACACCGGTGGCCGCCTGCTGCTCGGACGGCGTTTCGGCGCGAGTTACTGGGGCGAACGCTTCGGCGTGAATCCGGGCTCGGCGCTTGAATGCCTGATTCACCGGGCGGCACCGGCGCACACCAGGGTGCACATCAATTATGACTAGGGAATAACGTAATGGATTATCCGAAGAGTGTGCCCAGCGCCGGTCTGGTGGATGGGAAATTTATCGATGAAAACCCGCTGACCGGGACACCGGGATCGTTGATCCCGGCGAACTGGGGCAACGGTGTCACGCAGGAAATTCTTAACGTGATCACGGCCGGGGACCTGACTCCGGACGAGAAGAAATACGATCAGTTGTTGCAGGCGATTCGCAGCGTTTCGAGCAAGGGCTGGACGCTGGATTCGGCACTGCCGATTGGCTCGTTGCCGTTGCCGACGATCGCCAGTGCAGAGGGTCGACTTTCCGTGACCGGCAGCGCGGCGGCTACCAGTGGCGGCAAGGTCACGGTTCCCCCCGGTGTGCCGGTCAGCCTGGGCCAGGAGGTTGTGGACGGTCAGTTGGGCAGGTCGCGTACTTTCACCACGCAAAGCTGGACCAGTGCAGATCTTTTACCTAACACGGGGTATTTTTTGCGTGCTCAGGTGATCGCCGGTGCACTGACGTTTTATGTGCAGCGTGGTACGCCGACTGACGCAGTGCCTGCCTCTCTCAAAGGCACCGCAGATGGGGTGGGAGGCGGCGGTTTTCCGTCTACCAGTCTGGATATGTGCGTTGCCTGGATTCTGACCGGAACCGTTGGAACCTTGCCTTCGGTTCTGACGATCTATAACCGGGCACGGCTCACCTGGAGCCAGACGGTCAATGGGACCGGCGTGATTTATCTGCCTCTGGATCCGCATGCACGAGCGGCACGACTGACGGTCGGCAATCCAACGCCGTCAGCCACGTTGGTAACGAACGTAGGGTTCTCGGAGGTCGGCTGGGTGGGGTCCAGTTACACCTTTCTTTCGCCTGGCACGCAGGCGATCTCGGGCAATCCGGCAGGATGGACTGGCAAATATCCAACCGTCATTACCACCAACAATGAGGTAGGGGATGTCACGGTATCGACATTGTCTGCCAGCTTTGATCATTCGCAACTCCGCTCGTTATGGCAGACGTTCCAGTCTCAGCATGGCCTTGGCTCCACGAGCGCATTGAAAGACGAGGCGTTGCATGGCATCGGCATCAAAAATCATCCTGTCACCGATTACACCTCGGGTATCGGGGTCAATTTCAGCAATGCCGTCAATGTTCATATTGTGTGGGAGTTGCTCCGATGAAAGTGATTCAGGACCTTCATCAGTTCGGTGACGAGTTGCGTACGCCACAACCTGCGCCCGACCACGAGTGGGACGGTCAACAGTGGGTGTCGAACCCTTTGAAACTGGCTGCACTCGAACAACAAGAGGCCGAGAGCCTTTGTTCCCGAGTCGATGCTGTCGCCGACAGTGCGCGCAGCGTGTTGGCAGGTGATCCGCTCAAGGCATTGGAGTACGCCCAGGCAGCTATTGACGCTCAGGTCTATCAGAATGCCGGCTACCCGAAAAAGGAAGTACCGCTGTCCGTTGCTGCCTGGGTCGCCAAAGGCCGGTCGGCGAAGCAGGCGGCCGAGCAGATCCTCGACAAGGCTGCCCAGCTGAGCGAAAACCTGCTGACCCTGCGAACCGTGCGCCTGAAAGCCAAGACCCAGATCCGTGCGTACGCTAGCAAAAGCCAGATGGATCAGGCTCGCGCTGCCGCCGATGAGGCGCTGCAGGCCATTCGTGAACTAGTGGCGCCTCCAGCCCCGTAATCGCAGTCCGCCTTACCCAAGCCCACTTCATGTGGGCTTTTTATTTTCAGAAACTGAAATGTTTGCGCCGTTGCGAAAGTCTTCGCGCCGCCACGTTTCATTTGTCATTACAGAGGAACGAGTACCCATGGATTACCCAAAAAGTGTCCCCAGCATCGGCCTGGTCGATGGCCGCTTCGTCGATGAAAACCCGGTGGCGGGAACGCCGGGCTCGCTGATTCCGGCGGTGTGGGGCAACAGTGTCACCGAAGAGTTGCTGGGTGTGATCAAAGCGGCCGGCATGACGCCGGCCGAAGGCATCAACGATCAGTTGCTCTCGGCTTTCAAGAAGCTTCTGAGCCTGGCCAGTCCCATGACCTCGCGGGTGACGGAGGTGTCTGCCTCGAAAGCGTTGATCGCCGATGAGCTCGGGCTCGTACTGATCAGCGCTAATGCGGCTGATACCACCATTACCTTGCCGGCAGTGAGTGCGCTGGCGGGAGTACGGGATGTGATCGTCCGTCGTACCGACAACAGTGCCAACCGATTGGTGGTTCAGGCCGCCGGCAACGACCGCATAAGGTTTCACACGCATTTGTCCGCCAGCGGTTATCCGTTTCTGGTGCTGGTGGGGGCGGGTGACTGGTGGCATCTGCGCAGCGACGGTTCGGGCAACTGGTGGCCGGTCGGGCGCTTCGATACGACGCCTTTGGGGCGGATTGTGTTCGAAAGTTCGACCACCTTGAACCCTGGCGGTTATGGCGCGTTGAACGGTCGGGAATTCCTGCGCGCCGAATGGCCCTGGTTGTGGGATCACGCTGTTCAATCCGGAATGCTGCGTGCCGAAGCCAGTCGTGCTGGCGGCTGGAGCAGTGGTGACGGCATCAAGACATTCCGCGGGCCGGAGGTTCGGGGCGAATTCATCCGGGTGCTTGATGAACAACGCAACATTGATACCGGGCGAGTGGCCGGCTCCTGGCAAAACGGCACCAACATAACCGGTGATAACGGATACGCGCCGGCCGTTCACGGGATCGGCGACCTTTCGACGGTCGGAACCGATCCGACAACGTTCGCGGGTCTGGTTTATTGGACCGGTGCTACGACGGCGGAAAATCTGGTGAGTGGCTATTGGGGGATGACCCGTCCCAGAAACGTTGCGTACCCCGGTCGATTGAAACTTATTTGAGGTGCATATGGCTTATTACTATGTGAATGAAAGAACGCAGGAGTTGAACGGCCCGGTCGAGTTGCCGGTCATCCCGGGCATGGGTGTCGTTCTTCCGGGCAACGCTATCGAATTGCCCGAGGTGCTGCCACCGGCCGAGTCGGGTCATGTCTGGGTGTGGCGTGACGGAGCGGCGTTGCAACTGATCGATTTGCGCAACCGACCGGTCTATCGCAAAGACAACGGCAACTTTTTCTACTGGAACGAACTGGGCCCGTTGCCCGAGTACCTGACGCTCAAACCGCGCCCGAGCGAGTTTTATGTCTGGGGCACCGATGACTGGGTCCTGGATGTCGCGGCGGAGCGCGCGGGTAAAGTCGCCGAGGCTGACGTCGAGCGTGACAATCGCCTGCGTGAAGTGGTCATTCGTGTCGCACCGCTGCAATACGCCTATGAGTTGGGCGAGGCTTCCAACGAACAGTTGACCGCTCTGCAGGCGTGGAAACGCTACACCGTGAAGCTGGCGCAGATTGAGTTGCAAACGGATTATCCGTTGACCATCGACTGGCCTGTAGCACCGGCCAAAACGGCTGTTTCGCCTGCTGCCTGACTGAACCTATCCCCCTTATCAATCTCACAGGCGGACGATTGCTGCCAGCATCCGGCTGCCTGTAGATCCTCGGAAGTGCAGACGTGGACTATCCAAAAAGCATCCCCGGCGTCGGCCTGGTCGACGGTGGTTTTATCGATGAAAACCCCGTTGCCGGCACGCCCGGGTCGTTGATCCCCGCCGCCTGGGGCAACAGTGTCACGCAAGAAATTCTCAACGCCATCAAGGCGGCCGGGCTGACGCCGGACGAGAGCAAAACCAATCAACTGGCCACGGCCATCGGTGCGCTGGTGGACTTCACCAAACTGAAGAACACCCCGACCACCCTGGCCGGTTACGGCATCACCGATGCGGTCGGGCGACTGCTGGCGGTCAGGCAGATCGAAACCGTCGGGATCACGGTTTACAAGCCGAACCCGAGAGCCAGACGGATTCGCGTGCGGCTGGTGGGGGCGGGTGGCTCGGGGGGTGGATGTGTACCCATCCCGGCGAATTATCTAGGCATCGGCGGTGGCGGCGGGGCGGGCGCTTATGGGGAAAGTCTGTATGACGTCACGCCGGAAATGCTGACCGGTGTTCCGGTCACTCTGGGCGCCGGCGGTGCCCCGCGTAACGCGGTTGGCCAGGCCGGTGGCGGCGCTTCTTTCGGTTCCTACCTGAGTGTTTCGGGAGGCTTGGGCGGCCAGACGATTACCGTCCTGACGTCCCCAACGGCGTCCGGCTTTGTGCAAGGCGGTTTGGGAGGGCAAGTCGTTACGGGCGGCAACCTCTGCAGTGCTCGGGGCATCACCGGCACCTTTGCGATGTACAACGGTAACTGGGGAATGGTCTGCGGGGGCGGAGGCCCCAGCCCGTTCGATGGCGGTGCGCCGCTGATAGGTGTGAACAGCATTGGTATTGCCGGTGTTCGTGGCTCGGGAGGAAGTGGTTCGTGCTCGAACAATGCATCCGCATCAGTCGTGAGCGGCGTCGGCGGCAACGCCTTCTGTGAAATCTGGGAGTACGAGTAATGGCCCGTTATGCACGTATTGAAAACGGTGTCGCGGTCGAAGTGATCGACACCGGTGACTACGCGATCGAGCAACTGTTTGCGCCGGCGTTCGTCGCGGCGATGGTGCAGGTGCCCGAAGGTGCTGATGTTGAAATCGACGCGCCGATGTCTGAGTTGACGCCCGCTGTCGAGCCTCTGCGCGAACCGCCAGTTCCTGAAGTCGCTCAGGTCGCAATGGTTGAGGACAACGAGTCTTTGACGGCTGCGCGCGCCTGGCGCCAATCCGCACTTGCGGCCACCGAATGGCGGGTCACCCGCCATCGCGATGAGCAGGAGCTGGGGCGTGGGACAACGCTCAAGGCCCAGCAATACCTGGAGCTGCTCGAGTACCGCCAGGCATTGCGCGACTGGCCCGATTCCGGCGCATTCCCGTCATCCGTTTCTCGGCCATCAGCGCCGCAGTGGCTGGCCAACCCAATTGGCTGAAGCCGTCACGCTACCCATGTTTTCAGATAAGGAGATAAGCCTTGGACTATCCCAAGAGTGTTCCCAGCGCAGGTCTGGTGAACGGACAGTTTGTCGATGAAGACCCGCTCAAAGGCTCGCCGGGTTCATTGATCCCGGCGAGCTGGGGCAATGGTGTCACGCAGGAAATTCTTGGTGTTGTGCGTGCGGGCGGCCTGACGCCGAGTGAGGCGTCAAATACTCAATTGTTGGGTGCTCTTCGCGGTTCTCAACTGTTCCAGACCGCTGCGCCATTCGATGTCAGTCGTTCGGCGGCGACGTCCGAGTTTGTTCAGCGAGCACTTGGCAACTATGCCAGCGCGCGCGGTGTGTCTGCGGCCACGCAACTGACGGCTGCGGATGTCGGATGTTCAATCGGCCTGGGTGGCAATTCGTCATACACCGTGACCTTGCCGGACATCCTCAGTGTGCCCAACGGCGCGACGATCGGCTTTCACTGTCGCAGCAACGCAGCGATCACCATTGCCTGCATGGGCAGTACGCAGATAAGCCCGCAAGGCGCTTATCTGAGTTCGATTGTGATGAACAGTGGCGAGAGTGCCAACGTTGTCAAAGAGAACGGTATCTGGACGGTACACGGTACGGCCAGTCTGAAATATGCCCCACTGTTTTCCGGCCTGGTGGCCAATCCCGGTTATCAAAAGCACCTCAGTGGGAATATCGATCAGTGGGGCTCAGGTATGTCGAATGCCAGCGGGAATGTCGTGGTGACGTTTCCGATCTCGTTTCCCAGGGGATTCTTTTCGCTCGTGGCCACTCACGCCGGAGGTGATGCAGCGATGCTCGCGTTGATTGCAGTCAACCAACAGGGCTGCACGCTGAGAATCCGTGATGCGGCCGGCAGCCTCGCCGCCAATTGTTCCGTGAGCTATTTTGCAAAGGGCTATTGAATGAACCCCTTCAACGTGTTGTTCAGCGCCAGTACCCGGGGCGCCTATGTACCGGGTATCAACTCGTCGGACATTCCCGACGATGTCATCGAAATTCCTCAGGCCTACTGGACTTCGCTCCTGCAAGAGTTGGCGGTCACTGCGAAGGTGATTGGCGTGCGGGCCGATAACGGTTTTCCGATCCTGGTTGATCCACCACCGCCGACGGCAGACGAAGCCGCTGACATCGAACGCCGCTGGCGCACCGCACAACTGGCAGCCACCGATGGTCTGGTGGCCCGCGACCGCGATGAGCTGGAGGATGGCGGCGGCACCACACTGACCACCGAGCAATATGCCGAACTGCAAACATTTCGGCGCGCGCTGCGGGACTGGCCACAGGCTTCGTTTTTCCCGTTCAGCGAGCATCGTCCGGTGGCGCCGCGCTGGTTGGCAACGGCACTCTAATGGATCAGGGAAACTGAAATGGACTATCCGAAAAGCGTTCCCGGCATCGGGCTGGTGAACGGCAAGTTCGTCAATGAAGACGTTGTCGGCGGGTTGCCGGGATCGCTGATCCCCGCGACCTGGGGCAATGGCATCACCGATGAGCTGCTGAATGTCGTCAAGTCTGCCGGACTCGAACCCAGCGAAAACGATGCGACGCAGTTGTTGCTGGCGATCAGGAAAATCAGCCAGAGCGGTGAAGATAAACATGCAGCGGATATCGGCGCTGCCAATCTCTACATGGCCAATTATGTGCCGGCCATCACTGCGTTGAAGGACGGGCTGACGCTGCGCTTCACGGCAGGCAATGCCAATACCGGCGCGAGCACTTTTGCACCGAATGGTCTTCTGCCCAAACCGCTATTGAGTCTGGCGTTGAGTGCGTTGCGACCTGCCGAGATTGTGGCGGGCAGTGTGTGTTCTGTGGTTTACAGCGCCGCGCTGGACAGTTGGCTGCTGGTGTATGCAAGTGGTGGCAACGCCAACAGCGGCCGTTTGTTGGGTATCAAGACGTTCACCGCTTCAGGTGTCTATGTACCGACGCCAGGCATGAAGAATGTGTTGGTCAAAGTCCTGGGAGGTGGTGGAGGTAGCTCGGGTATCGGCGCAACCAACGGCAGTCAGGTTTCACTTTCCGGGGGCGGGGCCTCCGGTAGTTACGCCGAAGCGTGGATTTCTTCCGCCGCAACAGGCGCCAGCCAGGTCATAACCGTGGGGGCAAAAGGCGCCGCGGGGGCTGTGGCAGCAAGCGCCGGCCCGGGTGGGACCAGTTCCTTCGGTTCCTTGGTATCTGCACCGGGCGGCGGCGGATCTCCCTATGTCGGAGTCATCAATATCACTGATTTTGGCTTGTTCGTCGGTGGCTTTCCGGGTACGAGCGCTACCGGCGGCAGCATCGTTAACAGTGCGGGTGCGGCCGGCAGTCCGGGAATCAACGTCACCGGATCGATTCTGGCCGGGCATGGTGGGAACTCTCCTTTGGGCGGAGGTGGTTTTGGCAGCAGTGTGGCAATGAGTCTGGCAGCACCGGGAACCGGCTACGGATCCGGCGCCGGCGGCATTGCCAATGCCCTCACTCAACCGGGCAGGCCTGGCGGTTCGGGCGCCCCCGGCGTCGTGATCATTTACGAGTACGCCTGATGAAAACCTACGCACGCATCGTTAACGACACGGTGGTCGAACTGTTCTCGACCGACGGAAACATGGTCGAGATGTTTCACCCGGATCTGCTCTGGGTCGATATCACCGAGATCACTCCAGCACCACAAATCGACTGGTCGGCGAACTTCGGCACCCTCGGCTGGGTGTTTTCGTCGCAAGAAGACATTGCCCCTGATGGCGCCCTGAAAACCCTGGCAAAGAAATGGCTGACCGGATTCGGTCGCCAGCCGTGATTCAATCGGCGCAATCCAGGGAGGACCAAGCATTATGCAAATCACAGAAAACAACCTCAGCAACATCATGCCCAACGCCCGCTCCCAAGCGGGCGTTTTTGTTTCACCGCTCAACGACGCCATGGCGCGTCATCGCATCGATACGCCCAAGCGCGTCGCTGCGTTTCTCGCCCAGGTCGGCCATGAGTCCGGGCAACTGCGTTATGTACGCGAACTGGGTAACAATCAATACCTGAGCAAATACGACACCGGCACGCTGGCCCTGCGCCTGGGCAACACGCCGGAAGCCGATGGTGACGGGCAGAAGTATCGCGGTCGCGGACTGATCCAGATCACTGGCCGCACCAACTATCGCCAGTGCAGTCTCGGACTGTTTGGCGATGAGCGTCTGCTGTCGTTGCCCGAATTGCTCGAGCAACCGCAGTGGGCGGCGGAGTCCGCCGCGTGGTTCTGGGAGCAGAACGGTTTGAACGAACTGGCGGACCGCGATCAGTTCAACACCATCACCCGTCGAATCAACGGCGGGTTGAACGGCTTGCAGGATCGCCTGGATATCTGGGCGCGGGCGAGGGCGGTTTTATGTCCATCTCCTGGCGTGTAACCGGTGTTGCATTGCTGGTCCTGGGGGCTACCGCGCTGGCCTGGCAATTCCAGGACTGGCGCTACGGCCGCCAAATGGCCGAGCAGGCCCGACAGCATGCCGAAGCCCTCAACCAGTTGACTCAGGCTGCTGCCACGGCGCAACAGGCCGAACAGGACAAACGTCTGGCCCTGGAGCAACGGCTCGCGGCCAGTGAACAAACCCACTATCGAGCACTCAGTGATGCCCAACGTGATCAGGATCGCCTGCGCGATCGCCTTGCCACTGCTGATCTGCGCCTGTCAGTCCTCATCGACGCAGGCGACGCTGCCCAAGGCTGCGGTGTGCCAGCCGCCTCCGGCACCGGCGGCGTGGATCATGCAACCGTACGCGCCCGACTTGACCCGGCGCATGCTCAACGAATTATCGCCATCACCGGTGAAGGCGATCGCGGACTGATTGCCCTGCAGGCCTGTCAGGCCTATATCAGAGCGCTGGCGCCCGCACATTTTGAATGAGTCTGTGTATTGAAAGCGCAACCGGCTCGTGTACGGTGGTAGGCATTCCATCCGATCCGGAGAGTGCCGTGAAAGACCTCACCCAACTGGCGGCCGAACTCGGCCGACGCCTGCAGTTGCTCAATGCCCACGTCACCACGGCCGAGTCCTGTACCGGCGGCGGCATCGCTGAAGCGATTACCCGGATCCCGGGGAGCTCCGCCTGGTTCGAGGCCGGTTATGTGACCTACTCCAACCGCCAGAAAACCCAGCAACTGAACGTGCCCGCCGAACTGTTCGGGACGGTGGGCGCGGTCAGTCGCGAGGTGGTCGAGGCGATGGTGCGCGGCGCGCAGAAACACAGCCGTGCGCGGTTCGCCGTGGCGGTCAGCGGTATCGCCGGGCCGGACGGCGGCTCGCCGAACAAGCCGGTGGGCACGGTGTGGCTGGCCTGGGGTGTCGGCGACGCGGTTTCCAGCGAGGTGCAGCACTTCCCCGGCAACCGCGACGAAGTCCGCCGACAAACGGTGAAGGCCGCGCTAGAGGGGCTCCTGCGACTAGCGGCACGAGAAATCGAAAATCAGGGGTAGGCGATCCGCGAACGCTGTGGAATAATACTGGCTACTTATACAGGTGTTGGCCGTCAGGCCTTATTGATTACGTGAGGACTTTAATGGACGACAACAAGAAGAAAGCCTTGGCTGCGGCCCTGGGTCAGATCGAACGTCAATTCGGCAAGGGTGCCGTGATGCGTATGGGCGATCAGGACCGTCAGGCGATCCCGGCCATTTCCACCGGCTCTCTGGGTCTGGACATCGCGCTCGGCATCGGCGGTCTGCCAAAAGGCCGTATTGTTGAAATCTACGGTCCTGAATCTTCCGGTAAAACCACACTGACGCTGTCCGTGATCGCCCAGGCCCAGAAGGCCGGCGCGACCTGCGCATTCGTCGACGCCGAACACGCCCTTGACCCTGAGTACGCCGGCAAACTGGGCGTCAACGTCGACGACCTGCTGGTTTCCCAGCCGGACACCGGCGAGCAGGCCCTGGAAATCACCGACATGCTGGTGCGCTCCAACGCTGTTGACGTGATCATCGTCGACTCCGTGGCGGCACTGGTGCCGAAGGCTGAAATCGAAGGCGAAATGGGTGACATGCACGTGGGCCTGCAAGCCCGTCTGATGTCCCAGGCGCTGCGTAAGATCACCGGTAACATCAAGAACGCCAACTGCCTGGTGATCTTCATCAACCAGATCCGCATGAAGATCGGCGTGATGTTCGGCAGCCCGGAAACCACCACCGGTGGTAACGCGCTGAAGTTCTACGCTTCGGTCCGTCTCGACATCCGCCGTACCGGCGCGGTGAAGGAAGGCGACGAAGTGGTCGGCAGCGAAACCCGCGTCAAGGTTGTGAAAAACAAGGTGGCTTCGCCGTTCCGTCAGGCCGAGTTCCAGATTCTCTACGGCAAGGGTATCTACCTGAACGGCGAGATGATCGACCTGGGCGTGCTGCACGGTTTCGTCGAGAAGTCCGGCGCCTGGTACGCCTATGAAGGCACCAAGATCGGTCAGGGCAAGGCCAACTCGGCCAAGTTCCTGGCAGACAACCCGGAAGTCGCGGCGAAGCTCGAGAAGCAACTGCGTGACAAGCTGCTGTCGCCAGCCGTGATCGCTGACTCCAAGGCTTCTGCGGTCACAGAGACCGAAGACGACCTGGCTGACGCTGACATCTGATTGCACCGATGACAACCGCCGTACTCGATACCCTCGTCGCGGTGCGGCGAACCGCAATGGACCTGCTCGCACGCCGCGAGCATGGTCGAGTCGAGCTGACGCGTAAACTGCGTCAGCGCGGCGCCCCGCCCGAGATGATCGAAACAGCCCTCGACCGATTGACGGAAGAAGGGCTGCTTTCCGAAGCCCGTTATCTGGAAAGCTTTGTTTCTTATCGCGCCCGTTCAGGTTACGGCCCGTTACGGATTCGTGAGGAGCTCAGTCAGCGCGGCTTGCAGCGTGCCGATATCGAACTTGCCTTGCGTGAGAGCGGCATCAACTGGCAAGAGCAACTGACAGACACGTGGCAACGGAAGTTCTCCGGACAGCTTCCCGTCGACGCCAAGGAGCGAGCCAGACAAGGCCGGTTTCTGGCGTATCGGGGGTTCTCGATGGAGATGATCAACCGCTTGTTCAGCGGCAGAGGGATGGACGATTAAATCGGTTCCAGCTTCAATCAAAAAATAAAAAAGCGGCCCGCTATTTCGATAGCGGGCCGCTTTTTTTTTGCCTTCAGATTACCTTCGACGGTTCGCGGGAGGGTTGCGCCGTTTGTGGCCTGGATTGGGCCCAGTTCTCCGGCAGGTTGATGAAGTCCACCAGTTCCCGCAAGCGCCCATGGTCCCGGGCGTTGAAGGCGAAGGACAGTCGCGCCAGATGGCTGAATTGCGCCTCGTCGTGTTCCTCATCGCTATAGGCGTGTTGATGGAACCGGTCGCTCAGGCACAGATCGGCGAAGGCTTCCTGCATGTGGTCCAGGGCCCGGTCGCTGAGCTTGTGGTTCATGCGAATCACGAACTGCCGTTTGAGCCAGCGGCTGGAGTGGAAGTTGCCGTAGAACTGATTGATCTGCTCCACCGCCTCCTCAACGCTGTAGACCAGGCGCATCAACTTCAGGTCGGTTGGCAGGATGTAACGGTTGTCCTCCAGTTGCTGGCGAATGAAGTCCAGCGCGCCTTGCCAGAACGTGCCGCCCGGTGCGTCCAGCAGCACCACCGGCACCAGCGGGCTTTTGCCGGTCTGGATCAGGGTCAGCACTTCCAGCGCTTCGTCCAGCGTGCCGAAGCCGCCGGGGCAGAGCACCAGTGCATCGGCCTCTTTGACGAAGAACAGCTTGCGGGTAAAGAAAAAGTGGAACGGCAGCAGGTTCCCGGTGCCGTCCACGGTAGGGTTGGCGTGCTGTTCGAAAGGCAGGGTGATGTTGAACCCCAGGCTGTTGTCGCGGCCGGCTCCTTCATGGGCGGCGGCCATGATTCCACCACCGGCACCGGTGATGACCATCATGTCTGACCGGGCCAGGGCTGCGCCCAGTTCACGGGCCATGGCGTACAGCGGATGCTCGACGGGCGTGCGCGCCGAGCCGAATACGGTGACCTTGCGCCGGCCCTTGAACTGCTCGAGCGTGCGAAACGCCTGCTCCAGTTCACGCAGGGCTTGCAGGGTGATCTTGGCATTCCAGCGGTTGTGATCTTCCTGGGCCATGCGCAGCACAGTCAGGATCATGTCGCGGTAGATGGGAATGTTCGGGCTGTTGGGGGAAACCAGGTTGAGTTGTTCTTCGACCTTGCCGGTGAGGTCGTGGCCGCTTTCCTGAAAATGACGGCTGAGCAGGTCATTCGGTTGGTAAGGCATGCAACTTCTCCTTCTGCACAGAGCCTTCGGCCCTGACATGCGGCGTCAGTGCCGCGCTGCAAGAAAAACAAACGTCCGGCAGCTCCTTTCCTGCCGTTGATAAAATGATCGGGAATACTTTGAATCTAGACCCTCAAAGCATTTCTCGCTCATTGAGCATTGCGCCACAAAGTCTTGCCTGGCAACTGCTTATTGTCGTTTTGCGAAGTGCTTTCGCCGCTCGTCCGATGGCGCACCGAGGGCAAAATGCTCTGATTTACTAAGTTAAAGGCGCCGTACGACAACTTTGCGTCAGCGAGCGTACGCAAGGTGCACGCGATTCAAGGATTTGCGGGTGGCAAGGAGGCGGGACACATGACCAGAGTCATTCTGGAGATCGATACGCAGCTGTATCGAATGTTGAAGGCATCGGCCGAGACCAATCATGTCAGTCTCGAAGAGGAGTGCTGCCGACGTCTTTCGGGAGGGGAGCGCCGCTCGCGCTATCTGCAGGCCTTGCTGGCCGAACTGCGCGCCGAGGATGAACAGCGGCGCGCCAATTCTCGTTGATTACTTCTTCTTCGCCGGGCCTGCCTTAGGGCAGTCCGATTCCTGATAGCTGGCCGAACCGATCGCCCGATTGGTCTTCACTTCGCTGAAGTCATAACGCATCACGGCGCCCTTGGCCATCAGCTTGCGGTACGACGGATTGTTGCAGACCGAAGCCCCCAGCTGGAAGTACACGGCCTTGGGATCGGCGCGCATCTTGTCGGCATGGCTTGCCTGGACGCTCAGGTGGTTGATCAGCGTGGTGCCTTCGACGGTGTAACCCTGATCGAGGATGTCTTCGTTGATCGCCCGTGGTGTACCGACGCTGCTTTGGGCGGCGACGTTTTGCAGCTCTTTGTTCAGGTTCTGCTCTTTCAGGGACGCAGCCTGTGCGCTGAAGGACAACGCCAGCGCAATGGCCGCGGTAGGAACGATAAGGCGCAGCATGAAACTCTCCTGATTCAGTGACTGGTGGTTCGACCAGCCCCGGGGCTGTGCGTTCAGTGGCGGCGAATTATAGGGGAGCCGGTCGGGAGGGTACAGGCTTGTGCCCGTTGCTCTGATAAACTGCCGGCCTTTATTGCCTTGCCGAGAGTTGTTCGTGTCGAGTTTTCCTGTCAGTCGGCGTCGCCCGCAATGAACCATGCCCCCAACGCCGTGGCCCGCCTGCGCGATCAGCGCGAGGACGAGGGCATCAAGCCGATTCAGGCCCGTGGTTTCCGCTCCGAGCGTTGCCGCGACTGCCGGGTCATCATCAGTCATTGCCTGTGCGCCTGGCGCCCGACCGTTGAAACCCGCTCCGGTGTCTGTCTGATCATGACCGGCAAGGAAGTGTTCAAGCCGAGCAACACCGGCTGGTTGATCGCCGACATCGTACGGGACAATCAAGCCTTCATTTGGTCGCGGACCGAACCCGACGAGCAACTGCTGGCGCTGCTGAACGACCCGCAATGGCAGCCGTATCTGGTGTTTCCCGGCGAGTACGTCGAGCCTTCGCGGGTCACCAACACCGTGGATCTCGACAGCAGCAAGCGTCCGCTGTTCATTCTGCTGGACGCGACCTGGACCGAGGCGCGCAAGATCTTCCGCAAGAGCCCGTATTTCGATCGCCTGCCGATCCTCAGTCTGTTGCCCGACAAACTGTCGCGTTATCGCCTGCGCCGTTCGACCCGCAGCGAGCACCTGTGCACCGCCGAAGTCGCGGCGCTGTGCCTGGAACTGGCGGGCGATACGGATGCCGCTTCGGCGCTGGACGCCTATTTCGATGTGTTCAGCCAGCATTACCTGGGGGCCAAGCAGCAGCTTGAGGTGAATGTGTCGACACCGGCCCATGCCGAGTTGCTGCCATTTATAGCCAACCCGCAGCCGGTGTCGGCCTGATCCTGGCCCATACTGCTAAAGCAGTGGCCGTGTTGCTTGACCACCCCGGCTTCGCTGGGCATGCTTGGCGCCGATTGGGGTGCGGCCAAGGTTTGAAACGCCGTTTTTGTCCGTGATTGGCGTTGAACGTGCCCCTGTGGATGCCGCTGCACAAGCGCCGGCATCTTGATTTGCCTTGGCGAGCCCCGAATGCATCGGGTCTGCCATCAAAAACAGGATCATTTGAAAAATGGCCACATACGACATCCTGATTGCCGATGATCACCCTCTTTTTCGTAGCGCACTGCATCAAGCGGTGACGATGGGCCTTGGTCCGGATGTACGAATGGTGGAGGTGGCGAGCATCGCCGAGCTGGAGGCGCGCCTGACCGAGAAGGCCGACTGGGATCTGGTGCTGCTGGACCTGAACATGCCGGGTGCTTTCGGGTTTTCCGGGCTGGTGATGCTGCGCGGTCAGTACCCGCAGATTCCCGTAGTGATGGTCTCGGCGCAGGAAGAAGCTTCGGTGATGGTCAAGTCGCGGGAGTTCGGTGCCAGCGGTTTCATTCCCAAGTCGAGCGACTTGAGCGTGATTCAGGAAGCCGTGCGCAAAGTACTGGACGGCGACGTGTTCTGGCCGCCTCAGGCGTTCGAGGCCGTCAGTGTTTCCGACGAAGCCAAGGCTGCCAGCGATGGTCTTGCGAGCCTTACGCCCCAGCAGTTCCGGGTGTTGACCATGGTCTGTGAAGGCCTGCTCAACAAGCAGATTGCCTATGAGTTGAGTGTGTCGGAAGCGACCATCAAGGCCCACGTCACGGCGATCTTTCGCAAGCTGAACGTGCGGACTCGCACCCAGGCGGCTTTACTCTTGCAACAACTTGAGTCAATTCCAAGCCAGTAAAGGCTGGCGTCTTCACGCTTTTTTGACTTTCGTTGAACTAGCTTCCCCACTTCTTTTTGGTCGGTTGTTTACTTTATGTCACCTTTCAAGGGCCAGACGGGCCTGAAACGCATCCTCAACGCTTCCGGTTACTCGCTGGACGGCCTGCGCGCAGCCTTCACCGGCGAAGCGGCATTCCGTCAGCTGGTGCTGCTTAACGTGGTGCTGATTCCACTGACGTTCTTTCTGAATGTCAGCCGTGTCGAGCAGGCGTTGCTGATTGCCGTGTGCCTGCTGGCGCTGATCGTCGAGCTGCTGAATTCCGCAGTGGAGGCGGCCATCGACCGCATTTCCCTGGAGCTGCACCCGCTGTCCAAGAACGCCAAGGACATGGGCAGCGCCGCGCAATTCGTGGCACTGAGCATGATTGCCCTGGTGTGGGCGGTGATTCTGCTTTAAGCGATTGTCGGCAGGACGATCTCGTCGCTGCGCTGAACCCCGGCGGTGAAGGCGCGGCACAGATCGAGAAACTCGCGCATGGCGGAAGTCTGGTACTTCTGTTTGTGCCAGATGAAATAGAACTGCCGCGCCAGATCCAGATCCGGCGTCTCCACCGGCACCAGGCTGCCGCGCCGGAATGCATCGCGTAGTGCCAGACGCGAGATGCAGCCAATCCCCAGACCAGATTCCACGGCGCGCTTGATCGCTTCGGTGTGTTCCAGCTCCAGCCGGATGTTCAGCGCACTGCGATGGTGACGCATGGCCTGATCGAAGGTCAGGCGCGTACCCGAACCCTGTTCCCGTAAAATCCACGCTTCATGGGTCAGTTCCTCCATGGTCGCGCTGCCGCGTTTGGCCAACGGATGCTGCGGGGCGCAGAACACCACCAGTTCATCCTCGACCCAGCTCTGCACTTCGATGTCCGGATGGCTGCAATCGCCTTCGATTAGACCCAGATCAATTTCGTAATGCGCCACTTGTTGCACGATATTGGCAGTGTTCTGCACGTGCAGCTTCACCTGGCTTTCCGGATGACGCTGCATGAAGCCGCCAATCAACAGGGTGGCCAGGTAATTGCCGATGGTCAGGGTCGCGCCCACCGACAGCGAGCCGAAACCGGATTTGCCGTTGAGCAGGTCTTCGATTTCCTTGGCCTGATCGAGCATGGCCACCGCTTGCGGCAACAATTGTTTGCCGAGGGCGTTGAGGCTCAGGCGTTTGCCGGCGCGATCGAACAGCTGGCAGCTGGACTGACGCTCCAGTTCGGTGATGGAAGTGCTGGCGGCCGATTGCGACAGGTTGAGCAGACCCGCAGCACGGGACACGCTCTCCTGCTGGGCGACAGCGACGAAGACTTGCAGTTGACGAAGAGTAAATCGCATATCGATATAACCGATAACCCTTATCTTAATAATCCAGTTAACAGATATTGTCGGCGCTATTAGAATGCGATGCAATTGCGCACCGTCGGCATCCTTCAACGCGAGCCGGGCAAGCGCAGATCAATCTCCAGGAGTCCCACGTACATGAGCAACATGAACCACGAGCGTGTCCTCAGTGTTCATCACTGGAACGACACTCTGTTCAGCTTCAAGTGCACCCGCGATCCGGGCCTGCGCTTCGAGAACGGTCAGTTCGTGATGATCGGCCTGCAACAGCCAAACGGCCGCCCGCTTATGCGCGCTTACTCGATCGCCAGCCCGAACTGGGAAGAGCATCTCGAGTTCTTCAGCATCAAGGTGCCTGATGGTCCGCTGACCTCCCAGTTGCAGCACCTGAAGGAAGGCGACGAGATCATCATCTCGAAGAAACCTACCGGCACCCTCGTTCTGGACGACCTGAACCCGGGCAAGCACCTGTACCTGCTGAGCACCGGCACCGGTCTGGCGCCGTTCATGAGCGTGATCCAGGACCCTGAAACCTACGAGCGCTTCGAGAAAGTGATCCTGGTTCACGGCGTTCGTTACGTCAACGAAGTCGCCTACCGCGAATTCATCACCGAGCACCTGCCGCAGAACGAATTCTTCGGCGAGGCGCTGCGTGACAAGCTGATCTACTACCCGACCGTGACCCGCGAACCGTTCGAGAATCAGGGCCGTCTGACCGACCTGATGCGCAGCGGCAAGCTGTTCAGCGACATCGGCCTGCCACCGATCAACCCGCAGGACGACCGCGCGATGATCTGCGGCAGCCCGAGCATGCTCGACGAGACCAGCGAAGTGCTCGACAGCTTCGGCCTGAAGATCTCGGCCCGTATGCGCGAGCCGGGTGATTACCTGATCGAGCGTGCATTCGTCGAGAAGTAATCCCGACGATGCCAACAGAAAAGCCCGCGTTGCCTGAGGAGGCAGCGCGGGCTTTTTCGTTTCCGGGGATCACGCTTCGGCGGGGATGACTTCCAGGACACGGATCTGCTCCGGTGTCGGGTAATGCCAACGCACGTCCAGATCCCAGAACTGCGCGCCGTATTCGCGTTCGGGCGCGGGCGTCTGATACGCCGGGCGCGGATCCTGGGCCAGGCATTGCTCGATCAGCTCGACCAGCGGCTCGGCAAGGCGCTGAGCGTGGGTGTGGGCCTGTTGCAGCGCCGCGTCCGTCCACTGCACGTCGATCAGTTGCGGCGCGGCACTGGCGATGCTGTTGGAGGCGTCAGCGATGATGTCGGCGTAGGGCACGTAGGGTTTGATATCGAGAATCGGCGTGCCGTCCAGCAGGTCGATGCCGGAGATGAACAGGCGATTGGCCTCGACCTTGTCCAGTTTCACCACCGACTGACCGATGCCGTTTGGCCGGTGAGTGGCGCGAGTGGCGAACACGCCCATGGACTTGTTGCCGCCCAGACGGGGAGGGCGGACTTTGAGTCGAGGCTTGTCTTCCAGCGCCTGATGGAACAGGAACAGCAGCCAGACGTGACTGACCTGCTCCAGTCCCTGCACCGCATCGCCCTGGTCGAACGGTGCCACCAGCTCCAGCACGCCACGGGCGGCGGGAGCCAGTTGCGGCTGGCGCGGGATGGCGAACTTCTCCTTGAAGCAGGAGCGGACGAAGCCGATGGGGGAGACGCTGTAAGTCATGGTTTGCATTCGAAGCGGAGCTGGGCGGGCATGATAACCCGTCCGGCCGCGTCGCCGACCTAAAGACTGAACCCGCCATCCAGCGGAATCACATTCCCGGTCATATAAGCCCCGGCGGTACTCGCCAGGCTGATCGCCAGCGCCGCCATCTCTTCCTCACGGCCCCAGCGTTTCATCGGGATCAGCGCAGTGTCCTCGGCCAGTGCCTGCTGGTCGTTGCCGATGTGCTCGGTCATCTTGCTCGGGAAGCGCCCCGGCGCAATCACGTTGACGTTGATGTGCTGGCTCACCAGTTCCCGGGCGAGGATTCGTGACAATTGATGCAGCGCCGCTTTGCTCGGCCCATAGGCGTAGGCCTGTTCGCCGAAGGAAGAAATCCCCGCCACCGAACCGATGTTGATGATCCTCGCGGGATTGGCCGCCGAGCCAGCCTTGCGCAGCAGCGGCAGGAATTGCTGGATGCAACTGAACACCGAGGTCACGTTGAGCTGCATGACCTTTTCCCAGCCCTTGACCGGGTAGCTCTCCAGCGGCGCACCCCAAGTGGTGCCGGCGTTGTTCACCAGAATGTCCAGATGAGTGATCTGCTCGCCCAACCGGGCCGCCAGTTCCTTTACGCCGTCCTCAGTCGCCAGATTCGCCGCCACGCCATGACAAATGCCCAACGCTCCGAGTTCTTCAGCAGTCTGGTGACAGGCCTCAGCGTCCCGGGAGCAGACATAGACACGGGCGCCGGCCTCGACATAGGCCTTGGCGATCATTTTGCCGATACCACGGGTGCCGCCGGTCACCAGGGCGGTGCGGCCTTGCAGGGAGAAATACGGGTGCATGGCGAATCCTGAGGGCTAGGGTTCAGTACACCCTAGTCGCCGGCCGCGAAAAGCGGAGCCACTATTTTTCGAGGGAATGGAGGGGCATGCATGAAAACGGCGACCGAAGTCGCCGTTTTTTCAAGGATCAGCCGCGAATGCGCAGCGTCAGGCCCTTGAGGAAATTGCGCAGCAACTGGTCGCCGCACGGGCGGTAGTTGGTGTGGCCGACCTTGCGGAACAGCGCGCTCAGCTCAGGCTTGGACACCGGGAAATCGGCAGCCTTGAGGATCGCGTGCATGTCGTCTTCTTTCAGTTCGAAGGCCACGCGCAGTTTTTTCAGGATGATGTTGTTGGTCACCGGCACTTCGATTGGCTGCGGCGGACGGCTTTCGTCCTTGCCGCGCTTGAAGATCACCAGGCCGTCGAGGAAGTGCGCGATGACTTCATCCGGGCAACGCACGAAACCTTCTTCGTCTTCTTCCTTCTTGTCGAGCCAGGTCACCACGTCGGCGAGGGTCACGTCCATGCCACCGAGTTTGATGATTTCGACGACTTTCTTGTCGCTGATGTCGAGCATGTAGCGCACGCTGCGCAGTACGTCGTTATGAACCATGTTTGCAATCCTGATCGTTCGCTGTGGGCACCGCGCAGGCGCGATGCCGGAATGTATGGCGGCAACGGAGGCCTTAGAACTTCTCTTTGCCGGACAGGTAGCGCCATTGGCCGGCCGGCACCTTGCCGATCGATACGCCGCCGATGCGGATACGGCGGATGCCGACCACCTTCAGCCCGACCGCTTCGCAGAACTGAGCGATGATCCCCGGCTGCGGGTTCTTCATGGCGAAGCGCAGGCGGTTTTCGTTTTGCCAGCTGGCCTTGACCGGCGGCAGTTCCTTGCCCTTGTGGGTGAGGCCGTGCTGCAGGCGATTGAGGCCGTGGGCAACCATGTCGCCTTCGACTTCGACCACGTATTCCTGCTCGATCTTGGCCGCGTCGGCGGTGAGCTTGCGCAGCACCTTCCAGTCCTGGGTGAACACCAGCAGGCCGCTGGCCTTGGGTTGCAGGTCGGCGCTGGCGGTCAGGCGCAGGAAATGCCCGCGCAGCGGACGCTTGCCGTAGCGGTGTTCTTCGCTGAGGGTTTCGGAGTTCAGCGACTGCATGGCGCTGTCGACATCCATGCCCGCTGGCACGTTGAGCAGGATGGTCACCGGCTCCGGCGCGGTGGCCTTGGCGTCCTTGTCGAGTTCGACCTTTTGGTCGCCGACCTTGAATTGCGGCTCGTCGATGACTTCGCCGTCCACGGTGACCCAGCCGCCCTCGATGAACAGCTCGGCCTCCCGGCGGGAGCAACCGACCAGTTCGATGAGGCGTTTGGAGAGGCGAATCGGGTCAGTCATGACAGGGCCGTAACAAAAAAGGGGTGGGCATTGTACCTGCCTGGCGCCGGTTAATCGCGATTGCATTTGTACCGTGTGGCTTTTAGCCGCGTACGGCGCGCTGTTCCGGTTGTTTCAGACGCATGTGCAGCAGCGGATACGGCTGGCCCATGCCATCGACTTCCGACCGGCCGATCACCTCGAACCCTTGTTTGAAGTAAAAACCCAAGGCCTGCGGGTTCTGCTCGTTGACGTCCAGTTCATCGGCGTTCAGGTGCTGCATCGCATAATTGAGCAGCTTTTTGCCCAGACCCTGGCCGCGATGCTCGGGGTCGATGAACAGCATTTCGATCTTGCCCGCCGCCACGCCGGCAAACCCGGTGATGCGCTGATGGCTGTCCCTGGTGCAGATCAGCATCACCGCATCGAGGTAGCGGGTCAGCACCAGATTGCGCAGCAGCTCGATGTAGCTGTCCGGCAGAAAATCATGTGTGGCACGAACCGAGGCCTCCCAGACCCGGGTCAGTTCCTGATAATCGCTGAGTTTCGGCGTGTGAATGACCGAATGGTGGCGCATGCCCGATAGCCTCTTTGTCATGAATGAGGGGAGTCCTTCCCCCCACAAACGATAGCCGTAAAAAAGCCCCGCATCTCGTAAAAGAGAGCGGGGCTTTTTGTATTTTTCGCGTTTAGATCTGTTCGGCCCAGAGGTCGTATTCGTCGGCGTCGGTCACCTTGCACCAGACCTTGTCGCCCGGCTTGAGGTTGCTGCCGTTGTCGATGAACACGTTGCCGTCGATTTCCGGGGCGTCGAAGAAGCAGCGGCCGACTGCGCCTTGCTCGTCGACTTCGTCCACCAGCACTTCGATTTCACGGCCGATGCGCATTTGCAGGCGCGCCGAGCTGATTTCCTGCTGGTGCGCCATGAAGCGCTCCCAGCGATCCTGCTTGACGTCGTCCGGGACGATGTCGAGGTTCAGGTCATTGGCCGGTGCGCCTTCGACCGGCGAGTACTGGAAGCAGCCGACGCGATCGAGCTGGGCTTCGGTCAGCCAGTCCAGCAGGTACTGGAAGTCTTCTTCGGTTTCGCCGGGGAAGCCGACGATGAAGGTCGAACGGATGATCAGGTCCGGGCAGATTTCGCGCCAGTTCTTGATCCGCGCCAGGGTCTTGTCTTCGAACGCCGGGCGTTTCATCGACTTCAGGACTTTCGGGCTGGCGTGCTGGAACGGGATGTCCAGGTACGGCAGGATCTTGCCGGCGGCCATCAGCGGGATCATCTCGTCGACGTGCGGGTACGGGTAAACGTAGTGCAGGCGGACCCAGACGCCGAGGGTACTCAGCGCTTCGCAGAGTTCGGTCATGCGGGTCTTCACCGGCGCGCCGTTCCAGAAACCGGTGCGGTACTTGACGTCAACGCCGTAGGCGCTGGTGTCCTGGGAAATCACCAGCAGCTCTTTGACGCCGGATTTGACCAGGCGCTGGGCTTCGTCGAGCACGTCGCCAACCGGGCGGCTGACCAGTTTGCCGCGCATCGACGGGATGATGCAGAAGCTGCAGCTGTGGTTGCAGCCTTCGGAAATCTTCAGGTACGCGTAGTGACGCGGGGTCAGCTTGATGCCTTGCGGCGGCACCAGGTCGATCAGCGGGTTGTGATCCTGTTTCGGCGGCACGACTTCGTGCACGGCGTTGACCACTTGCTCGTACTGCTGCGGACCGGTGACGGCCAGCACGCTCGGGTGCACGTCACGGATGTTGCCTTCTTCGACGCCCATGCAGCCGGTCACGATGACCTTGCCGTTTTCCTTGATCGCTTCGCCGATGACTTCCAGGGATTCGGCCTTGGCCGAGTCGATGAAGCCACAGGTGTTGACCACGACCACGTCGGCGTCCTGATAGGTGGACACCACGTCATAGCCTTCCATGCGCAGCTGGGTCAGGATGCGCTCGGAGTCGACCAGTGCTTTCGGGCAACCCAGAGATACGAAGCCAACCTTTGGATTGGCCGGCGCAGGAGTGGTGGACATGTCTAACCTCGGTATTTTGTGACGCCGCTTGCCTGATGGCGGAAGCCGACGGACGGGCGCTTGAAGTGCGCCTCTGATCAAAAAGTGCGCAATTCTAGCGATGAGCAGCGCACTTGACCAGCTTTATGCAGGGAAATGCGACGAGTGCTGCGCTATGCTTCGCGCCGTTGGGCTTTACCAATTTTTTACAGTCAACAAAACGACTGTAACAACAGGTAAAACAGCGCATGCTGCATCAAAAAGCATAGTGCTTCGTTCAAAGAAGCCGGTCTGGAAATCAGGAGTGTTGGATGGGTCAGGCAAGTAGTCAGGCGGCGGGCGCCGAGCATTCGGCTGCAAAACCGCTGAGCATGCTGGTCGCGGCAGTCGGGGTAGTTTACGGCGACATCGGCACGAGCCCGTTGTACACCCTCAAAGAAGTGTTTTCCGGCGGTTACGGCGTACCGGTCAATCACGACGGAGTGCTGGGCATTCTGTCGCTGATCTTCTGGTCGCTGATCTGGGTCGTGTCGATCAAATACATGATGTTCGTCCTGCGCGCCGACAACCAGGGCGAAGGCGGGATCATGGCACTCACCGCATTGGCGCGACGGGCGGCGGGGGAGCGCAGGAAGTTGCGTTCGCTGCTGGTGGTCTGCGGCCTGATCGGCGCGGCGCTGTTCTACGGCGACAGCATGATCACCCCGGCGATTTCCGTACTCTCGGCCATTGAAGGTCTGGGTCTGGCGTTCGATGGCATCGACCACTGGGTCGTGCCGCTGTCGCTGGTGGTGCTGGTGGGCCTGTTCCTGATCCAGCGTCACGGTACGGCGCGGATCGGCATTCTCTTCGGGCCGATCATGGTCACCTGGTTCCTGGTGCTCGGCGCCCTCGGCGTGTACGGCATCAGTCATTCCCCGGAAGTGCTCAAGGCGCTGAACCCGATCTGGGCCGTGCGTTTCTTCATGGTGCATGCCGGCATGGGCGTGGCGATCCTCGGTGCCGTGGTGCTGGCGCTGACCGGTGCCGAAGCGCTGTACGCCGACATGGGCCACTTCGGTCGCAAGCCGATCGCCCGGGCGTGGTTCCTGCTGGTGCTGCCGGCGCTGGTGCTCAACTACTTCGGTCAGGGTGCCTTGCTGCTGGACAACCCGGAAGCGGCGCGCAACCCCTTCTATCTGCTGGCGCCGAGCTGGGCGCTGATTCCGCTGGTGGGTCTGTCGACCCTGGCCACGGTGATCGCCTCGCAAGCGGTGATTTCCGGCGCGTTCTCCCTGACCCGTCAGGCGATCCAGCTCGGTTACATCCCGCGCATGTACATCCAGCACACCTCCAGTGATGAGCAGGGCCAGATCTACATCGGTGCAGTGAACTGGACGCTGATGGTCGGTGTGGTGCTGCTGGTGCTGGGCTTCGAGTCTTCCGGCGCCCTGGCCTCGGCTTACGGCGTAGCGGTGACCGGCACCATGCTGATGACCACCATTCTGGTGTCGGCGGTCATGCTGCTGTTGTGGAAATGGCCTCCGGTGCTGGCCGTGCCGGTGCTGATCGGCTTCCTGCTGGTGGACGGCCTGTACTTCGCCGCCAATGTGCCGAAGATCGTCCAGGGCGGTGCGTTCCCGGTGGTCGCCGGTATCGCCTTGTTCATCCTCATGACCACCTGGAAGCGTGGCAAGCAATTGCTGGTCGAGCGCCTGGACGAAGGCGCGCTGCCGCTGCCGATCTTCATCAGCAGTATCCGCGTGCAGCCGCCACACCGGGTGCAGGGCACTGCCGTGTTCCTCACTGCCCGCTCCGACGCAGTACCGCATGCGCTGTTGCACAACTTGCTGCACAACCAGGTCTTGCACGAGCAAGTTGTGCTGCTGACCGTGGTCTACGAAGACATCCCGCGCGTACCGCCATCCCGACGCTTCGAAGTCGAAGCCCACGGCGAAGGCTTCTTCCGGGTGATCCTGCATTTCGGCTTCACCGACGAGCCGGACGTGCCGCAGGCGTTGAAGCTGTGTCATCTGGACGACCTGGACTTCAGCCCGATGCGCACTACCTACTTCCTCAGCCGCGAAACGGTCATCGCCTCGAAACTCGAAGGTATGGCCCGTTGGCGTGAAGCGCTGTTTGCGTTCATGTTGAAGAATGCCAACGGCAACCTGCGGTTCTTCAATCTGCCATTGAACCGGGTGATTGAGTTGGGGACGCAGGTGGAGATGTAGGCTCCGCCTTAATTGAAAAGCCCCCGTCGGCCTTGTGGCTGGCGGGGGCTTTTTTGTGCGTGTCCGGTTTGAGTGTTTGGTCGGATAGTGGAAACAGCAAGTTGCACTATGTTTAATTCAGCACAATACTTTGTGCATTAACGTACGCATCAGCATGTGAGTGAGAGGTAATTATGACGGCATTATTAGAGCGTGCTGACCAGGCAATCTCCGTGACTGCCATGGTCAGGAGCTTCAGCGCGAAGCTCAAGGAGATTTCCAGTCGTGCCACCGAGCGTCTGGTTATCTTCAAGGACAATCAACCGGCAGCGGTCATCATCAACGTGCAGGCCTATCAGGAAATGCTGGATGAACTTGAGAACCTTCGCATCGAAGCGGCAGCCCGTGAGCGTTTGAGCAATTTTGATCAGACCCAGGCAGTCAGCCATGAAGATATGCGGGCAAGGTATGCGCGGAAGGATTAAAGGAGTGCTGGATGGTTTGGGGAGTGATTTATCATCCGGAGGTCCAAGGGGATCTGGATCAGCTTGGATCTACGGCAGCCAACCGGATACTTGATGTCATTGAGGAGCGGATCATCAATGGTGAGCCCGACAAAAGTGGCAAGCCTCTGAGGGCCAGTCTTGCTGGTTGTAGAAGAATTCGAGCGGGCGATACGAGAATCGTCTATCGAGTCGATGGCCGGGCCATCCAGGTGTTGATCGTTGCTGTCGGCGCGCGACGTGACGAAGAAGTGTATGACGCAGCGGAGCGGCGCCTTTAAATAGCCCCCGCCAGCCTTGCGGCTGTCGGGGGCTTTTTTGTTTCTATGTCTTTAGATGCTTTCTGGCAAATCTTCTTCAGACTCGGTTTTTGTCCGCGCTGCTCGTGGCATCAGGGATTTCGTCACATCATCCATCAAGGCCTTGCCCATGATTGTCAGGTAATGCGCAGCCCAGGCGTGGCGGTCGTTTTCCTTGTCGTAGGCGGCATCCTCGGCGAAGGATTTGGCGAGGAACAACAGATCTGAAGCCTGTGACAGGGCTTCGACGATGGGGACGCCAGAGCGGACATTGAAAAACGCTTGATCGGAGCCAGAGCCATAGAGAAAGGAGGTGAAGCCGATGGTTGTAAAGTCTGTGGGTGTAGACGATTTCGTTTCGGTCATGGTGTTACTCCTTGGTTCGAGGAGCTGCAACTTCCGTTACCACACGAAAGGGAGGCAGCTGTACGCAGGGTGGTAAACCGGGAACCAAGGAAACCGGCACGCCCGAAGGCGTCCCACGCACAGCTGCCATAAATCGAAATCACAGACATGAAAGTGCCTGTGATTGTGAATGGGGCGCTGTTGCGCTGGTTTATCCGGGTTACCACACCCGATCGCTGAAAGGGTCAGCGACCTCTGGAGAGTATCCCGTCAAAAAACAGTGCAATAGGGCGGCAAAGTGCCCAAACACGAGATTAGGAGTTTGCCTACAAGGTACTCGGACGTCATCTGATATTGCGACACCAGACGTAAACGAAACTAAACGTTGGTGGAGGTTTGGCGCTTCTTCGGTGCGGAAGATGAATGAGGAGTTGACTACTCGAAAAGGCCAGTGGAGCAGGTGTCCACGTTTTATGGAATGTGGACACCTGGCGTTTTCAGCTTCATGAAGAGTCAAGCAATGAATGAAAAAGCCCCCGCAACCCTAAGGTTGCGGGGGCTTTTCGTTGGAGCGCCTCAGATCACTCTGCCGGCTGATCCTTGCTCTGACGCTTCTCGATCAGATCCACCAACCGCTTGGCCAGCGCCGGGTAGTTCTCGTCGAAGTGGTGGCCGCCAGGCAGCTTCACTGCTTCGCCCACCGCTGTCTTGTCGGTGCAGCCGCTTTCATCCTTCTCTTCTTCGCCATAGATGCACACGACCTTGGCCGGTGGCAGTTTGGCCATTTCCGGGCCGGTGGCGGCTTCTTTGCCGGCGTTGCCGAGCCAGCCTTCGACTTCGATTTCGAAGCTGCCGGTGCGGGCGAAGGCCAGCAGGATGATTGCGTCGACGCGCTGCTGCTCGGTTTCCGGCAGGCGGTTGTAGATCGCCGGCAGGACGTCGGCGCCGAACGAGTAACCGGTCAGGATGAAGCGTTTGGTGCCCCATTTCTGGCGGTAGTGCTGCATCAGTTCGGTCAGGTCCAGCGCGCTCTGCTCCGGGCTCTTGTGCTGCCAGTAGTAGCGCAGAGTGTCGATGCCGACGACCGGGTAGCCGATCTTGGCCATTTCACCGGCCACGTCACGGTCGAGGTCGCGCCAGCCGCCGTCACCGGACAGGAACAGGGTCACGGTGTCCTTGGCCTGGCCGGCCGGGACTTCCACCACCGGGATCTGCAGGCCGCCGTTGGCTTTGTCGCCACCGACGAGGATCTTGCGCAGTTCGTTGTTCAGCACTTGCGGCAGGTTGATGTCGTAGTCGCTGATGCTGGTTTCGGCGTTCGGTTGATCGCGCACGAAACCGGCGCTAGTGTCGTCCGGGTTGTCGTTCCAGGCCACCAGCCAGTGGCCGTGGGCGGCGGATTTCGGCAACAGGTGGGTGCAGCCGCCTTTTTCCAGGGCCAGATCGACCGACACGGCCTGAGCCTTGTCGTCCTTCTGTTCCGACAGCCAGCGCCAGGCCAGCACCGCGCCAGGGCCAATGCCGCTGACCAGGGTCGCCGGGCCGTTCAGTTCACGCAGACCGCTTTGCAGTGCGCGGCTCTGCAGCAGGCAGTCCTTGGGCAGAATCACCTGGACGATCTGCGCCGAGGCGCTGCGGCTCAGGGTGGTCAGCTGATTGTCGGTGAGTTTCTTGTCGTCCTCGACCGCCACCAGCACCTGGGCCTTGGGCTTGGTGCCGGGGATGACCCGGGTCATCACGGTGCCGTCAGCCGGCGTGAGCTGTTCGAGGGTCGGTTCCGGTGCCGGGCGTTTGAGGTACCAGTAACCGCCGCCGGCAATCACGGCCAGCACAATCAGTGCGGCCAGGATGTACTTCAGGGAGCGTTGAATCATCAGCGTTTCACCAATCCAGTCAAGCCGCCCGCGATCAGGGCAGCAGTATCGGCCAGTGCCACCAGCGGATCGAGTCCGGCGGGCACTGCCATATAACGGGGTTCCCAGTCAGGCTGGAACTTGTCTTTGAAGCGGCGCAAGCCTTGGAAGTTGTACAGCTGCTCACCACGGCGGAAAACCATCGAGCCCAGGCGCTGGGTCAGCGGTGCACCACGACGGGGTTGCAACCCCGACAACGGCACCATGCCCAGGCTGAAACGCGCGTATCCGTGACTCTTATAATGTTGAATCAGACCGACCATCAAAAACTCCATGGTCAGCTTGGGGGCGTCCGGGTGCGAGCGCATCAGGTCGAGGCTGGCCAGGTCATGGCTGTAAGTCTCGAGCAGGTTGGCGAACGCCACCGGGCGGCCTTCGAAGCGAATCACCGCGATGCGGAAATGCTTCAGGTAATCGTCGCTGAAACGGCCGAGGGAGAAGCCTTTCTCGCGTACGTTCTTGCCGGTCAGCCAAGCATCGGAAATCACCTTGAGCTCATCCATTGGCGCCTGGCCCGGCTCGAAGATCTCCAGCGACAGACCGTCGCGGGTACCGCGGTTCCAGGTGTAGCGCAGGTCCTTCATCTCTTTGCCCTTGGCATCCAGGTCAAAGCGATGCAGATCGACCCGGGCTTCTTCGCCCAGCTTGATCGCGGTCAGGCCGATGTCCATGTAGTACGGCAGGTTCTCGGCGCGCACCTGATAGAACACCGGACGGGCGTGGTGGATGTCGCACAGGTCACGGAACTGCCAGATCATTTCCGCCCGTTGCTGGCCGGGGCCGATCGGGTCGTACAGCGCCACCAGACTGCGGCCGCGACGGGCGTACATCAGGAAGGCTTCGTCGTTGGGATGAAACAGCAGCGCCTTGTCACCGGTCAGGGCCAGGCCGCCGTCCGGTTGCGAGGAGGCCATCAGGACCTTCGAGGCGCGCTCCAGCTCGTCCGGGGTCGGCAGATGAATCACCGGGCGGGCGGTACGCAGCAGCCAGGTCAGGGCGATCACCAGCAACAGCACCGCAGCGCCGAGCAGCGAACGCAGACCGCGCGGGGCATCGGCGTCGAGGGTGAACTGCCACCACAACTGATGGCTGTACGGCACGTCCTGGTAGGCGAACAACAACAGCCAGGTCGAAGCGCCGAGCACGCACAGGCTCGCCACCAGATACAGCGGCGAGAACGGCACTTCAGTCAGACGGCTCGGGCGATAGAAAGAACGACGGAACACCCCCAGCAGTGCTGCCGTGAGGGTCATCAGCGTGGCTTCTTCCCAGTCGAAACCCTTGAGCAGCGAGAGCAGGGCACCCACCAGCAGCAGAATGGTGGTCAGCATCCACGCCGCCGACAGCCGGCGACGCAGGCCCTGGGCAAGCATCAGGCACAGCACGCCGATCAGGCTGGCGCCGAAGTGCGAGGCATCGACCAGACGATGGGGAATCAGGTAGGCGATGTGTTCCAGGCGCGTGTCGATTTCAGGGGTGGCGCCGGAGAACAGCAGCACCACGCCGGACAGGAACACCAGCACCGCGAGGATCGGTGCGGCCAGACCGGAAGCGGCGCGCATGGTCTGGGTCTGGAACAGCCGCTGACCTTCATTGATCAGCAGCAGTACGCAGGCCACCAGCAATGGCAGCACCACATAGATCATGCGATAGAGCAGCAGGGCGGCGGCCAGCGGTGCTGCGCCGAGCTTGTCGGCGAAGGCGGCCAGCAGAATCGCTTCGAAAACCCCGACACCGCCCGGTACATGGCTGAGCACACCGGCAGCCAGGGCCAGCAGGTACACCAGCAGGAACGCGCCGAATGGCGGTGCTTCCGGCAGCAACATGTACAGCACGGTAGCGGCAGCGGCGACGTCGAGGGCGGTGATGACCAGTTGCAGGAATGTCAGGCGGCGGCCCGGCAGGCGCAGGGTGCGGCGGCCGACCTTGACCAGCAGGTTGTCGCGGTAAGGCTGTTCCGGCAGACGCCGACGATAAATGCCCATGGCCAGAATCGCGCCGAGCAGCAGCACGGCAGAGGCAATCGTGGCCAGCAGGCCTTCGGACAGGCCCAGCGCCTGGGAAGCGGCTGGCAGGTCACTCAGTGTGGCCAGCGCCGCCAGCGGGGGCAGGGCGCAACCCAGCGACAGGCTGGCGAACAGGGTCATGTGCGCGACTTCCGAAGCGCCCAGGCCAAGCCGTGCATATAAACGGTAACGCACCGAGCCGCCGGACAGCATCGACAGGCCGATGGCGTTGCCGATCGCAAAAGCCGTGAAGCCACCGAGCGCCAGCGTGCGCGGCGGGATGGTCACGCCGGCATAGCGGCTGGCCGACCATTCGTAGCCCAGCAGAATGATGAAGCCGACGACGGTCGCGCCGAAAGCGCCAAGCAGGGCCGGCTTCGGCACGTCGAGAATCGAGTCGTGCAGGGCATAGAGGTCGAGTTCGCTGAGCAGATGGCGACAGGCAATCAGCGCGATAGCGAACAACAGCAAAGTGACCGCCAGACCAATCGGTTGCCGGTATTTGCTGATTCGATCCAGCAAGCGCATGCGCTCGGGCTTGATCGATGGATTCACGGTGAGGGTGTCTTGTGGATCAGACGAGTTGGCGCGCATCAATCACCTCTTGGATTGTGCGCGACAGGATGGGGGTATCCAGCCAAGTTACCAATCCCTGTAGAAAAAAATAATCACAAAATACTACGCCTCTCGTCGGGTATCGGCGAGGGCAGGTCTCGGATTGCAGACCTCTTGCCTGCGACTCAAGCATAGTCGCAACTCGGCGGGTCTGAAGATCCTGAGCGGTTCACTGCACAGTGACAGATCATTGTTGCGAAAGGACTTTTTCCACAGATACAAAAAAGGCCACTCTTTCGAGCAGCCTTTTTTGATGTTTGGTTGCGGGAGCCGGATTTGAACCGACGACCTTCGGGTTATGAGCCCGACGAGCTACCAGACTGCTCCATCCCGCGTCTGTGTGGCGGCATTCTACAGGCGAACGGCGGGGTGTCAACCGTTAATCCCGCGAAGGGTCAAATAAGCGTGAAATCGCGTCAATCCGTCGCAGGAGGGCGGTAAGTTTCGGAATTGCAAAGGATTCCTGTTTGGCCCGGATGGTTACCCAATGAAAAACAGACACGCACAAAAAAGGCCAATCTTTCGATTGGCCTTTTTTGATGTTTGGTTGCGGGAGCCGGATTTGAACCGACGACCTTCGGGTTATGAGCCCGACGAGCTACCAGAC
>NZ_JBWKPF010000001.1:0-491141 GCF_059418105.1 Pseudomonas sp. GW821-FHT09C09 | reverse complement strand
CTGCTCCATCCCGCGTCTGTGTGGCGGCATTCTACAGAGGATCGCCGGGGTGTCAACCTTGAATCCGGATAAAATCTGTTCTGGTTCAATTGGTTAGCTGTTTTTCGAGGCCGCTGGCGGGGCCGCAGGTCAGGCAGGGCGCGGGTTTCAGCTCTATTGGTCAGCGATTTCCGATTGAGAAAATAAATTCAACGGACCTTTCCTACCGCTGGAAAAGAACCTTCATACCACTGGTGCTATATACAGGTGTCAGTGAGATACTGCTCATCCGGCTTGCCACGTTTCCTTTTCTGTCATGACCCAGCGAAAAATCATCCACATCGACTGTGACTGTTTCTACGCCGCCATCGAGATGCGTGACGACCCGCGTCTGGCCGGAAAACCGCTGGCGGTGGGTGGTTCGGCGGACCGGCGCGGGGTGATCGCCACCTGCAACTATGAGGCGAGGGCTTACGGCGTGCGTTCGGCGATGTCCTCGGGGCATGCCTTGAAACTGTGCCCGGATCTGACCATCGTCAAACCGCGAATGGATGCCTACCGTGAGGCATCGAAGGAAATTCACACGATCTTTCGCGATTACACCGATCTGATCGAGCCGCTGTCGCTGGACGAGGCCTACCTCGATGTCTCGGACAGCGCGCATTTCGGTGGCAGCGCCACGCGCATCGCCCAGGACATCCGGCGCCGGGTCTCCAATCAATTGCACATCACGGTCTCGGCCGGGGTGGCACCGAACAAGTTTCTGGCCAAGATCGCAAGTGACTGGAAAAAGCCCAACGGCCTGTTTGTCATCACCCCGGATCAGGTCGAAGATTTTGTCAGTGGCCTGCCGGTGAGCAAGCTGCACGGCGTCGGCAAGGTCACTGCGGACAAACTGGGCAAGCTTGGCATCAACGACTGCTCGCAACTGCGCGAGTGGGACAAGTTGGCGTTGGTGCGCGAATTCGGCAGTTTTGGCGAGCGACTCTGGAGCCTGGCCCGTGGGATAGATGAACGGCAGGTGCATAACGACAGTCGTCGTCAGTCGATCAGTGTGGAAAACACCTACGACGTGGATCTGCCGGATCTGCGCAGTTGCCTGGACAAGCTGCCTGAATTGCTGGAGACCCTGAAAACCCGCATGGCAAGGATCGACAGCAGCTACCGGCCGGGCAAGCCGTTCGTCAAAGTGAAATTCCATGACTTCACCCAGACCACGCTGGAGCAGGCCGGGGCAGGGCGGGATCTGGGCAGTTATCAGTTGATGTTGACGCAGGCGTTCAATCGCGGCGGCAAACCGGTGCGGTTGCTTGGGGTGGGCGTGCGGCTGGAGGACTTGCGCGGCGGGTTCGAGCAGATGGAGTTGTTCGAGCGGTAGCGCATATAAAAAAGCCCGAAACAGGTTCGGGCTCTTCTATAAGCGTTGTCAGTTCGGACCGGGGTCCGCCACCAGTCGCCCGGCATCCTTGGTCAGCGACTTGAGAAACTCGGCCTGCAACTCGGGATCGTTACGTGTCAGCTCGATCAGGCTCTGTTCCAGCTCACTGGCTTCTTCTTCCAGACCCAGTTCCGACAGACGTTTGACCCGGTGCACCCACTGGCTCACTTCGTCGTCTTCCAGATCGTCGTAAATCAGGCCGTGGGCTTCCAGCAACTTGCCGCGCAGGTGACTGCTGATCGTCAGGGACGAGTCGGAATGCACGTCATCCTTGGCGTCCTCGACACTGATCTGCAGTTTGCCGACATGGTTCAGATCGTTTTCGGCGAACGGACTGTCCAGCAGGTTCAGGCGCAGTACGCCGTTGCGGTCGGTGGTCATGTCGAAGGTCTGCCTGCCGGCCTTGACCTGCACCGGGCGCTCGCTCCACGGCAGGCTCGAATACTCCATGCGTTTGTCGCGCTGGACTTCATCGATGCCGGCCAGGTTCTGCTGCGCACGACCGTGGGACTGCACGTTCATGAACGGGTTGAGCCCGGCGAACCCGTAGCTCAGCCAGTCCTTGGTCACGCTGTCCGGCAGGGTGCCGAAGGCGAACACGTTGACCACGTTGGCCCCGACGCCGGCCACCACCGCCACGGCACCCAGCGGAATCTCGTAGATTTCGCGCCAGGGCTGGTAAGGCGTGTAACGGTCATAACGACGGGTCACTTCGTACTCAGTGACTTCGAAGGTTTTCTGCTCGTTGATCTTTACGCGTCTCTGCGGCAGCTCAAGCACCTTAGGCTCACCGACATCGATCTGCAGGCTGTGATCGAGCAGCTTTCGCTCGACCCGCTCTTCGTGCTCGCTGCGCTGTGACATGTGATTGGCACAGCCGCTGACCAGCAGGGTGCCGCACAGGGCGGCACCACCGAGGCCTAAGGTGTTTCGCTTGAACATGAGGACTCTATCTGGTTTCAGCGGCGGATACGGGCCTGCAGGAAGGACAGTACGTCGGCAACCGGCAGCGCTTGCGCCTGGCCTTCGGTACGGCTCTTGTATTCCAGGTTGCCTTCGGCGAGGCCGCGGTCGCTGACCACGATCCGGTGCGGAATGCCGATCAGCTCCATGTCCGCGAACTTGATGCCCGGGCTGGTTTTCTTGTCGCGATCGTCCAGCAGCACTTCGAAGCCGGCAGCGGTCAGTTCCGCGTACAGCTTGTCGGTGGCTTCGCGCACCTGCTCGGTTTCATAGCGCAGCGGTACCAGGGCGATCTGGAATGGTGCCAGGGCGTCGCTCCAGATGATGCCGTTCTCGTCGTTGTTCTGCTCGATGGCCGCAGCCACCACGCGGGACACGCCGATGCCGTAGCAACCCATTTCCAGAGTTACCGGCTTGCCGTTCTCGCCCAGCACTTCGCACTTCATCGCCTTGCTGTACTTGTTGCCCAGCTGGAAGATGTGTCCGACTTCGATGCCGCGCTTGATTTCCAGGGTGCCCTTGCCGTCCGGGCTCGGGTCGCCGGCCACGACGTTGCGCAGGTCAGCCACGGTCGGAACCGGCAGGTCACGCTCCCAGTTCACGCCGAAGTAGTGCTTGTCGTCGATGTTGGCACCGATGCCGAAGTCGCTCATCAGCTCGACCGAACGGTCGATGATGATCGGCAGTGGCAGGTTCAGCGGGCCGAGGGAGCCGGCGCCGGCGCCGATGGCGTCACGCAGCTCTGCATCGGACGCCATGACCAGCGGGCTGGCGACGCCTGGTTGCTGGGCAGCCTTGATTTCGTTCAGCTCGTGGTCGCCACGGATCACCAGGGCGATCAGCTTGCCTTCTTCCTCGGCGTGCACGATCAGGGTCTTGATGGTCTTTTCGATCGGCAGACCGAATTTCTCCACCAGGGCCGCGATGGTCTTGGTGTCCGGGGTGTCGACCAGGCGCAGTTCTTCGGCCGGCGCAGCGCGGGAAGTTTCACGCGGTACGGCTTCGGCTTTCTCGATGTTCGCGGCGTAGTCGGAGCCGTTGCTGAAGACGATATCGTCTTCGCCGGACTCGGCCAACACGTGGAATTCGTGGGAGCCGGCACCGCCGATGGAACCGTTGTCGGCTTCGACCGGACGGAATTTCAGGCCCAGACGGGTGAACACGTTGCAGTACGCCTCGTGCATGCGGTCATAGGTGACCTGCAGCGACGCCTGGTCGGCGTGGAACGAGTACGCGTCCTTCATGATGAATTCACGGCCACGCATCAAACCGAAGCGTGGGCGGATTTCGTCACGGAATTTGGTCTGGATCTGGTACAGGTTGATTGGCAGCTGCTTGTAGCTGCTCAACTCGTTACGCATCAGATCGGTGATCACTTCTTCGTGGGTCGGGCCCGCGCAGAAGTCGCGACCGTGACGGTCTTTGATGCGCAGCAGCTCAGGGCCGTATTCTTCCCAGCGCCCCGATTCCTGCCACAACTCGGCCGGTTGGGTGCTCGGCATCAACACTTCCAGAGAGCCGGCGGCGTTCATCTCTTCGCGAACGATGGCTTCCACCTTGCGCATTACCCGCAGGCCCATCGGCAGCCAGGTGTACAGGCCCGAGGCGAGTTTGCGGATCATGCCGGCGCGCAGCATCAGCTGATGGCTGATGACGACCGCGTCGGAAGGCGTTTCTTTCTGTGTGGCGAGCAAAAATTGACTGGTGCGCATGGTTGGCCGTTGTCGGTTGCTATGACTGGAAATGACGGAGCAGTGTACCGGCGAGAGCTGCCGACGTACAGAAGTGCAGGCCCGGCGGAAACCCTCCCGCCGGGTGCGAGATGTCTTACGACTCTTCGGCGACGGGCGTCGACACGGGTTCCGGTGTCGGTGTCGGGCCTTCGCGGCGACTCTCCTGGAACCAGTGCAGGGCGATCAGCACCAGGGTCGGCACGCCGAGCGCCGCTGTGATGATGAAGAAGTTGTGATAGCCGAACTTCTCCACCATGACCCCGGAGTAGCCGCCGATGAGGCGTGGCAGCAACAGCATGATCGAGCTGAGGAGGGCGTACTGGGTCGCGGAGAACTTCAGGTTGGTCAGGCTCGACAGATAGGCGACGAACGCCGAAGTGGCCATGCCCGAGCTGAAGTTATCGAGGGAAATGGTCACCACCAGCATCTGCAGGTTCGGGCCCATGTCCGCCAGCATCACGAACAGCAGGTTGGTGGCTGCCGACGCGGCACCGCCAATGAACAGGATCGGCAGAATCCCGAAGCGCACGATCAGCAGGCCGCCCATGCCGGCGCCCACCAGGGTCATGATCAGCCCGAAGATCTTGCTGACGCTGGCGATCTGGTCCTTGGTGAAGCCCTGGTCGATGTAGAACACGTTGGCCATTACGCCCATCACCGTGTCCGACATCCGATAGGTGGCGATCAGACCGAGCAGCAGCAGGGCCTGCCAGCGGTAGCGCAGGATGAAATCGTTGACCGGCGTCAGCACCGGCGCCAGACCACGGCGACCCATGGTCGACAGGCACAGGCCGGTCAGCAGGGTATAGAGAATGGCGCGCAGGAATGCCCGGTCTTCCAGCAGCAGGTCCAGCGGGCTCATGGTGCCGAACAGCACGCTGGCGAAGTCGGTGTTGTAGAGCTGGGTGAACATGGCCGGTACGGAAACCAGCAGGACGATCAGCACGAACACCGACATCAGCTGGTGCATGAAGGTGTAGCGCCCGGCCTGCAACTGGGTACGCAGCGGCACTGGCGGCTCGCGCATCAGCAGGGTGGTGATCAGGGCAGGCACCATCAAGGCGCCGAACAGCGCGTAAGTGCCGGTCCAGGCCGAATGCTGGTAGTTGAAACCGGTGGAACCGAAACCTTCGGCGAAGAACAGTGCGCCGGCAGTCGCCAGCAGGGCCGCGACCCGATAACCGGACATGTAACTGGCGGCCAGGGCAGCCTGTCGGTTGTCTTCGGCGATTTCCAGGCGATAGGCGTCGACGGCGATGTCCTGGGTGGCGGAAGCGAAAGCGACGATCACGGCAATGGCGATCAGCCAGGACAGGTGTTTCTGCGGGTCGCAGAAGCCCATGCCGATCAGGCCGAGGATCACCAGCGACTGCGCAAGCACCAGCCACGAACGGCGTCGGCCCAGTTTGCCGAGCAACGGCAGGCGCCATTGATCGAGCAACGGCGACCAGACCCATTTGAAGGCATAGGCCAGACCGATCAGGCTCGCATAGCCGATCGTCTCGCGGGCTACACCGGCTTCACGCAGCCAGACCGAAAGTGTCGAGAACACCAGCATGTACGGCAGGCCGGCGGCGAAACCCAGCAACAACAGCACGAGCGTCGAAGGACTGGCATAGGCGGCGAGCGCGGCGCGCCAGGTTTTACGGGGCATGGGCTGAAGTCTGCCTCAAGATTGCGAAAACAAAGCGCGCACTCTAACCGCTGTGCTCTACCGGACGCCAGCCATGGCGCCGAATATCCACACGATTGTTCAGGATCGTAACGCCCTCCATACGCAATCGTGCCCGCTGCTCATCACCCGAAAGGCTGCCTGCCGGCAGGCTGATCCGACCGCCGGCACCGAGTACGCGGTGCCACGGCAGCTTGGTGTCGCCCGGCAACTGGCTCAGGGTGCGGCCGACCCAGCGGGCGGCGCGCCCCAACCCGGCCAGTTCGGCCAACTGACCATAGCTGACCACCTTGCCCTCAGGTACCTGGGCAAGGGTCGAGTAGAGTGCCGTGCGTCGGATTTGCGGATCGTTTTCGCAGGCTTGTATCGGGTCTGTCACGTGCGCCGTTCCTGAACAGGGTCGATTCATGGATTAAAGGGTAATCCGTGATCGGGCAATTGAGAAATGAACTCAACAGAAATAGCCGGGTCACTCCTTGTCAGAGGATTATTCCTACGGATAATGCCGACCCTTTTTTCGCAACCCCGAGTTTCCGATTCGCTTATGTTGTCCAGAACCCTGTTGTGCCTTGCTGTCTTCAGTGCGTCCACGCCCTTGCTTGCCGATACCGTCTGGTTGAAGAACGGAGACAAGCTGAGCGGCAAAATCACCCTGTTCGACGGCGGCAAGTTGCTGGTCCAGACCCAGTACGCCGGCGCGGTCACCATCGACTGGAAACAGGTCAAGACGCTGGAAAGCGATCAGGAACTGCTGGTCAAGCAGGACGCCTACAGCGGCGAGAAAGCCAAGTCGCTGACCGCCGCTGAGGATGGCAAGGTCACCCTGGCCAACGGCGAAGCGCCGAAAACCGTCGAGCTGGCGAGCATCCAGCAGATTCTCAAGCCCAAGCCGGTGGTCGAGGATCTGGTCTGGAAGGGCAATGTCGATCTGGCCCTGGATTATCAGCGTGCCGAAAAAGACACCAATGACTACGACATCGGCTTCAAGACCTCGGCGCGCCATGGCCGCTGGCGTCATACCGCCGAGGGCGAGTACAACCGCGAAGTCCAGGATGAGGTGGTGACCACCAACAACTGGCGCGCCGAATATGCACTGGACCGCTTCCTGACCGACAAATGGTTCTGGCAGGGGCGCCTGAACTACAAGCGTGATTACGTCGAAGAGCTGTCGCGCCAGCGGGTGGTCGGTACCGGTCCGGGCTATCAGTTCTGGGATGACGAGCTGGGCGCGTTCTCCCTCGGCTCGCTGCTCAACCGCACCGATTACGAGTACAGCGACGGCGGCACGGACAACTTCTACTCCGTCGCCATGAAATGGGACTACAACCGCTACCTGATCGGCAAGAAGGTGCAGTTCTTCACCACCGGCGAGATTGGCAAGCCGCTGTCGGACGTCGCCAACTATGCTCTGGATTCGGAAGTGGGCCTGCGCTACAAGGTGACGGACTGGGCCTCGCTCAATCTCAAGGCCGAGCGTGACATCATCAGTGGCACCAAGGATGCGGATCTGAACAAGACCCGCTACACCGCCGGGTTTGGCGTGGCCTGGTAACGCCGCACTCCGAGGTGGGAGAAAGCCCAGCAGCTTCAGAGTTGCAGGGCTTCTTTGTTTTTATTCCTTCGATTTATCTTCGTTGGCGGAAATGTAGGTACATTTTTCCAGCTTTTTGCCCATCAGGTATTGGCATTCGTAGCTCAGACTGCCGTTGTCTCTCCAGAAGCGGACTGGGCCATGTTCTTTTCCGTCTACGTAGTCGGCAGACGATGCCATTTCACCATTTTCGTGCCATGTAACGGATGAGCCCTGAAGCTTATCGTCCTGATATTTTTGATGTTCCTTTAGTTGCCCTGACTCGTACCATCGCTTGAAATCCCCTTGCTTGCGATTTTGTGCGTCCCACTGCCATTGCAGCGTTTGCACGCCTTGCTGAGTCCATTGTTCGTAGCTGAGTCGATTTCCATCTTTATAGAACGCTTTTTCCTTCGCCTTGCCGTCGATGAAATATTCGATTACCCAGCCAACCGGTTTGCCATTCACATCGTTTCGGGTGAACTGTGTTGTTCCATTTTCAAAGTAGTGGATGGTGGGGCCCTCGGATTTACCGTTCACGAAAAGGGTGCTGTAGCGCAGCTTTCCGTTCGGGAAGTAACCGAGGCTAGGGCCGTCCCACACGTTGTTCCGGTAGTGTGTGCGGCCTATCAAGGCTCCATCTTCGTCATATTCCAGGTACTCGCCATCCACACGTTTGCCTAGGTGCCACTTGTAGGATTCGGCAATCTTGCCATTGGCATGGTAGATGGTTTGCGTTCCGTCGAGTTCGTTGTTCAGGTAGCTCTCTCGCTGGTTGACTGTGCCATTTTCGTCGTATGTCAGCGCTTCGCCCTGACGCTGGCCGCTGGCGTCACTCTGGTGGCTTTTATGCAGCGTGCCGTTTGGATAGTAGGACTTGTACGCAAGGACGGGTTTCCCTGAAACAAAGTCTTCATTATCTACAAAGTAGTCTCGGCTCAGGGTGTGGGTTTCTAGGTTGAAGATTTGCACTTTCCAGACCTTGAGACTGGCGTCATAGGGCATGGGCATTTTCAGGTAGTGGGAAGCCACGCCTTTGCCGGTCGGAGCAAAATGTTCATCGAGATAAAGCTTGCCGTCGACTAAATGGGTCATCAGCTCGCCACACTCTTCCACTGTGCAAGGGCGTACCTTCTCGAAGAAAGCGCGTTTTCGCTCGCAAGCCGAAAGAGTGAGCAAGAGAGGGATTTTTTGGTCGATCAGATCCTGGATCTCGCCAAGCGCGCGGCGAAACGACTCGGCGGGAATGCCCGCTGACTCTGGCGTGAGGTAGATTTCGTTGCTCCCGCAGGTGTGCGGCGTCGAGAGCGTGAGTAGCGCTGCGGCTCTTAGTTGTATGGGGGCATGTCCATTTACCTCGGGCCCCTTAGCCAGATAGGTTGCGCGAGGGTTCATGTCGATGATCACAGTGGCGTGATCAGGTTGTGGGTCTGCGTTGAGCGGCGGTGCGAATACCAGCAGCAGAGCGTTGAACGCCTTCCAGGAGATGAATTGCATCCTGCTTCTTCCGTGTGATTTCCAGGGCGCGGAGCATAAAGAGCTGGAGCACGGACGGGGGGAAACTAAATACGCGGACACAAAAAAGCCCCGCTTTTAAGGGCGGGGCTTCTTAGCTAGGAAGCTACAAGTTAGATAACTTGTACTTCTTCAGCTTGCATGCCTTTCTGACCGCGAGTAGCGATGAAAGAAACCTGTTGGCCTTCTTTCAGGCTTTTGAAGCCGTCGGACTGGATAGCTTTGAAGTGAACGAACAGGTCGTCACCGGATTGTGGAGTGATGAAGCCGAAGCCTTTTTCATCGTTGAACCACTTAACGGTACCGGTTTGGCGATTAGACATGGTGTAACTCCTTGAACAAAGATAACTGCGACTCAGGAAGAACCCTGGCCGAGACTGAGTGCAAAGAGCAGGAAAAATTCTTGTAGATGGTTGGATCGAAATTCAACATATCGTGTAGAGATTCTCAGTGACACAAGCAGCACAGTGGCGCCACCTTAACCCTTTTTCCGGAACGTGCCAATGCTTCTTGCGAAGGTTTCTCCGTTTTAAGGATCGGCGGTGTGACGGTTCGTCGCGAAGCCGCGTATTTCCTGCATGTTCGGCGAGATTTGCACCCTGGACTTTGAACCCGGCGGCGCGCCCGGTAAGATGCCGGACAGATTTTTTCCACCTCGCTATTCAGGACACCCCGCCATGAGCATCAAATCGGACAAGTGGATTCGCCGCATGGCGCAGGAACACGGCATGATCGAGCCGTTCGTCGAGCGCCAGGTACGTGGCAGCGACGACAGCCGGGTGATCTCCTACGGTGTGTCGAGCTACGGCTACGATGTGCGTTGCACCAACCATTTCAAGGTGTTCACCAACATCAATTCGGCCATTGTCGATCCGAAGAACTTCGATGCCGGCAGCTTCGTCGATGTCCACAGCGACGTCTGCATCATCCCGCCGAACTCCTTCGCCCTGGCCACGACCGTTGAATACTTCCGTATTCCGCGCAATGTCCTGACCATCTGCCTGGGCAAAAGCACCTACGCCCGTTGCGGCATCATCGTCAACGTAACGCCGCTCGAGCCAGAGTGGGAAGGCCAGGTAACTCTGGAGTTTTCCAACACCACCAACCTGCCGGCGAAGATCTACGCCAACGAAGGTGTGGCGCAGATGCTGTTCCTGGAGTCCGACGAGGAATGCGAAGTCTCCTACAAGGACCGCGCCGGCAAGTACCAGGGCCAGCGTGGCGTGACCCTGCCGCGTACCTGATCCGTCCATCCGGCAGTTACCGGGAATTCTTCGGCGGGTAGACACTCTATGGGGTGTACTGCCCGTTTCGCGAACAGCGGGACGGGCCTTCGCCGAGGAGTGCTCCATGAAGATCGATCCGCAAATCACTGCCGAACTGGCAAGGCTCGAGCCCAATCAGGTTGGCGTATTGGCCTGGTCCTTGTTGGCACACCCGCCTGTCACCCTGGCTGGCGGAATTCCTCACCAGCCTGATCCCGACACCCCCAACGAAGAACCGACCGAGCCCGGCGAGCCTACGCTGCCGGACAAACCACCACCTGCGCCCGTCGCGTGATTGAATGTATGGCCCGTCGACTGAATCCTGAACAGGACTTCAGCCGACGGGCCATATTTCGTTGTCGCCAATGACAAAGATCCGACAGCTGTCTTCTTTCCCCACCGGATAACCGCCGGTGAAGGCACCGAAGGCCGGCAGCAGGCTGATGCGTTCTCCCAGCCTGAAACACGCCAACCGCAGACGCTGACGCCCCTTGCCGTTCAATCGATAAACCGGATGTACATGTCCTGCGAGAACGTGGCGTTCAGGGTGCGGATCGGGCTCGTGCTGCAAGGCGAAGGGCCCTAGCCGCAAGGGCTCCGGCACCACCCGAATGTTCAGCGTCTGCGGTGGATCACCGGCACGTTTATCGTGATTGCCGCGAATCAGCGTGATCGGCAGATCGGCATGACGCGCCCGCCACTGCGCCAATGCCTGCAAGGTGCCGGTGGCGTGGGAGCCGGGGCCATGCAGAAAATCACCAAGGAATATCAGTTGCCGACACGGCAGTTTCGCCAGCAACTGTTCGATCACCGCAATGTTGCTCGCCGTGGTGCCCTGCGGCACCGGTTGCCCCAGGCGCCGGTAGGCGGCCGCCTTGCCGAAATGCACGTCGGCAATCAGCAGCGCCTGTTGCGCCGGCCAGTACAGTGCCTTTTCCGGCAACAGCCAGAGTTCTTCGCCCGCCAGACGCACAGGGTAGGGCGCGCCCATCAGGATTGACCCTTGTCAGCGGTTTTCTCCAGATCGCCGACCATGCGCCGGATACGGTCGGCGAGTTTTTCCGAACTCATGCTTTCGCGCATGCGTTCCACCAGCAACGGAAAGCCGAGCGGTGTAGGACGTTTGATCAGGTGCATGTCCAGTTTCATCCGGTTGATTCGCTCCAGCGTCTGTTCCAGTCGACGAATATCCAGTTCTTCTCGTAAGACTTCTTCCCCGGCCTGCGCCAGCAACAGATTGTCGGCGTCGTATTGCTTGAACACTTCGAAAAAGAGACCGCTGGAGGCCTGTACCTGTCGGGTGCTTTTTGGCGCGCCGGGGTAACCGGCGAACACGAGGCCCGCGATCCGCGCGATTTCCCGGAAACGCCGCAATGCCAGTTCGCCCGCGTTGAGGCTGGCGAGCACATCCTTCAACAAATCCTCGGGACTGAGCAGGGCGCCATCCAGTTGCACAGACCAGTCAACCGGCGTGGCGCTGAGCAATTCCAGTCCGTAATCATTGACCGCAATCGAGAAGGTCACAGGCAGGCGCTGGCTGACCCGCCACGCCAGCAGACTGGCCAGCCCCAGATGCACCTGACGTCCGGCAAACGGGTAAAGGAAAAGGTGCCAGCCTTCGCGGGATTTCAACACTTCGGCCAGCAGGCTGTCGGCCGTCGGCAGACCCGACCAGCGCACCTGCGTTTCCAGCAGCGGTCGCAAGGCCTGCATTTCCGGGCCGGCAAACTCACCGTGTGCCGCAGCGCTGAATCGAGAGACCACCGCTTCGGCCAGTTCGCTGGACAGCGGCATGCGTCCGCCATTCCAGCGCGGCACGGCGGCTTTTTTCGCGGTGCTGCGTTTGACGTAGGCGGTCATGTTTTCCACCCGCACAAGTTCCAGCAAGCGTCCGGCGAACAGGAAACCGTCGCCGGGTTTGAGGCGGGCGATGAAGCCTTCTTCAACGCTGCCCAGTTGCTTGCCGCCTCCGCCCTTGCTCCAGAATTTCAGCTGAATGCTGGCGTCGCTGACGATGGTGCCGATGCTCATCCGGTGCCGCCGGGCCAGGCGTACGTCCGGCACCCGCCACACGCCCTGTTCGTCCGGCTCGACCCGGCGGTAATCCGGGTAAGCCGTCAGCGACATCCCGCCGTGGCGTACGAAAGCCAGCGCCCAAGCCCAGTCCGCGAGCGTCAGGTCGCGATAGGCCCAGGCGCTGCGGACTTCTTCGTACAAATCCTCAGGAATAAAGCCACCCCCCAATGCAATGCTGACCAGATGCTGTACCAGCACATCCAGCGGTTTGTGCGGCGACAGTCGCGGTTCGATCCGTCGCTGCGCCACCGCATCGCGGGCGGCAGCGGCTTCGATCAGTTCCAGACTGTGGGTTGGCACCAGGGTGACCCGCGATGCTCGACCGGGCGCATGGCCCGAGCGTCCGGCACGCTGCATCAGGCGCGCCACGCCTTTGGCTGAACCGATTTGCAGCACCCGCTCCACCGGTAGGAAGTCCACTCCAAGATCCAGGCTCGAAGTGCAGACCACCGCTTTGAGCTGGCCATTCTTCAACGCCTGCTCGACCCAGTCCCGGGTCTCGCGGGACAGCGAACTGTGGTGCAAGGCAATCAACCCGGCCCAGTCCGGTCGTGCTTCCAGCAAGGCCTGATACCAGATTTCCGACTGCGCCCGAGTATTGGTGAACACCAGGCTGCTGGCGCAGACGTCCAGTTCGGCAACCACTTGGGGCAACATTTTCAGACCGATATGCCCGGCCCAGGGAAAACGCTCGATCTGCGGTGGGAGCAGGGTATCGACCCGCAGCGTTTTTTCGTTTTGCCCCTGAATACTCACGCCACCGCCCTGTGGGATCAGGACTTGTTCAGCGTGGGACTGATTGCCAAGCGTCGCGGAAACACCCCAGACAATCAGTCCCGGATGCCAGCGCCGCAGGCGGGCGAGGGCCAGTTGCAATTGCACGCCACGCTTGTTGCCGAGCAGTTCGTGCCACTCATCCACCACAACCATGCGCAAGGTCGACAGCGCCGTTTGCGCGTCGGCGCGGGCGAGCATCAGGGTCAGGCTTTCCGGGGTGGTGATCAGCGTGGTCGGCAGGCGCCGGTTCTGCCGGGCGCGTTCGCTGCTGCCTGTGTCGCCAGTGCGCAGGCCGACGCTCCAGGGGATTTGCAGATCGTCCAGCGGCGTTTGCAAAGCACGCGCGGTGTCGGCGGCCAGCGCGCGCATCGGCGTGATCCACAAAACGGTCAGCGGTTCGGCGGGCGGTGGGCGTTTGCGGGTGGTTTCAGCAACAGGCCCGGAGCGGGCAAAGCGATTGAGCGCGGCAAACCACACCGCGTAGGTTTTACCGGCACCGGTGCTGGCGTGCAGCAGTCCCGACTCGCCTCGCTTTACCGCCGCCCACACCTGCTTCTGAAAGGTGAACGGCTTCCAGTCGCGGGCGCTGAACCAGTGTCTGGCGAAGTCGGTGGAAGTGCCCATGCCGGCGACGTGTGCTCTGAAGGTGTTCCTTCAGTGACCGCGCCGGCAGGGCAATAGTTTTACTTGAGATTGCCGCTGAGGAACTGCTTCAGGCGTTCACTTTTCGGATTGCCCAGAACGTCTTCAGGCGCGCCTTCTTCTTCCACCAACCCTTGGTGCAGGAACAGCACCTGGCTCGACACCTTGCGCGCAAAGCTCATCTCGTGGGTGACCATGATCATGGTCCGGCCTTCTTCGGCCAGGCCCTGAATCACCTTGAGCACTTCGCCGACCAGTTCCGGGTCGAGCGCCGAAGTCGGTTCGTCGAACAGCATGACTTCCGGCTCCATGGCCAGGGCCCGGGCGATGGCCACCCGTTGTTGCTGGCCACCGGAAAGGAACGCCGGGTACTGATCGGCGACCCGGGCCGGCAGGCCGACCTTGTCCAGATAACGCCGGGCGCGATCATCGGCCTCGGCCTTGCTGCAACCCAGCACCCGGCGCGGGGCCATGGTGATGTTTTCCAGCACGGTCATGTGGCTCCACAGGTTGAAATGCTGGAACACCATGGCGAGGCGGGTGCGCAGGCGTTGCAGTTCCTCGGCGTCGGCGACGTGCATGCCGTGGCGGTCGGTGACCATGCGGATCGCCTGGCCATCAAGGCTCATGGCGCCGTCGTTGGGTTGTTCGAGGAAGTTGATGCAGCGCAAAAAGGTGCTTTTGCCCGAGCCGCTGGCGCCGATCAGGCTGATCACGTCACCGGTTTTGGCTTTGAGCGAAACGCCTTTGAGCACCTGATGGTCGCCATAGCTTTTGTGCAGGCCTTCTACGGTCAGTTTGTACATGGGATAGGCATCCTCAAGGCGAAAGTAAGTAGCCGCTGCGATAGGCTTCGGCGCCCGCGACGTGGGCGATCACCATGCCGGCGGTGGCCATGCGCCGCAGCGAGCGGGCATAGAGCAGACCGGAAGCGGTGCAATGGACAGGCGTGACCCGATCGTTGATCGGGTCGATGATTTCGGCGATTTGCTGCCCGGCTTCCAGGTGCTGCCCGGGCGTGGCGGTGTACACCAGCAGGCCGCCGACCGGCGTGGTGACAGGTTCGACGCCTGCCAGCGGAGTGGCCGGGAATGGCAGCTCCGGCAGCGGTTTCGAGGCACCTGCGATGGCACCGAAGTGAGTCAGGTAATCGAGCAGCGCCTGGCAGTCACGACTGGCCACGGGATGGCTGACGTCGCCTTGGCCGCGCAGCTCGACCGTCACCGAGAAACTGCCGAGGGGGATCTCGAAGTGCTCGCCGAAACGCTCCTTCAATTGCCACCACAACAGAGTGAAGCATTCGTCGAACGACTGACCGCCGGAGTCGGTGGCCAGCAGGCTCGCCTGTGATTCGATGTAGCGCGCCAACGGCTCGACCTGGGGCCAGGCCTCGGGCGTGGTGTAGAGGTGAACCACGGATTCGAAATCGCAGTGCAGGTCCAGCACCATGTCCGCGTCACAGGCCAGCCGTTGCAGGGTCAGGCGCTGGGATTGCAGTTGAGTCGTGGCGGTATGGCGGGCGAGGGCGTTGCGCAGGCTGGTGCGAATCAGTTCGAGGTTGCGCTGCGGGTCGTCGCACAGTTGCGATTCGATTTCGTTGCCGATCTCTTCGCTGAGGTCGACGAACCAGCGGTTGAAATTCTGTCCGCTCTCCAGCTCGTAGCGGCCCAACGGCACGTCCATCAGCACTTGTTCGAGACCGACCGGGTTGGCCACCGGCACCAGCACGATTTCGCTGATCAGGCGCCCGGCGGCTTCCAGCTCCGCCAGGCGTTGCTTGAGGTGCCAGGCCACCAGCATGCCGGGCAGTTCGTCGGCATGCAGCGAGGACTGAATGTAGATTTTGCCTTTGGCCTTTTCCGGGCCGAAGTGAAAACTGTGGATCTGTCGTGCGGTCCCCGGCAGCGGGGCCAGCAGGTCATGTATCTGGTGGCGCATTGCAGAGAGGTCCTAGTGAGTCGGCCCGAGGAAGGCCAGCCATCGGCGTTCGGCAAGACGGAACAGGCCGACCAGCGCAAAGGTGATGGTCAGGTAGATCAGCGCGGCGATGCCGAACGACTGGAAGGTCAGGTAGGTCGCCGAGTTGGCGTCCCGTGCGACTTTCAGGATGTCCGGGATCGTTGCGGTGAACGCCACGGTGGTCGAGTGCAGCATCAGGATCACTTCGTTGCTGTAATACGGCAGCGAGCGACGCAGCGCCGACGGCATGATCACGTAGGCATACAGCTTCCAGCCGGTCAGGCCGTAGGCCTTGGCCGCTTCGACTTCGCCGTGGTTCATGCTGCGGATCGCCCCGGCGAAAATCTCCGTGGTGTAGGCGCAGGTGTTGAGGGCGAAGGCGAGGATCGTGCAGTTCATCGCATCGCGAAAGAATGCATCGAGCATCGGCTGGGCGCGCACGGCGGCCAGGCTGTAGATCCCGGTGTAGCAGATCAGCAGCTGGATATAGAGCGGCGTGCCCCGGAACAGGTAGGTGTAGAACTGCACCGGCCAGCGAATGTAGAAGTGCGGGGAAACCCGGGCAATCGACAGCGGGATCGACACGATGAAACCGATGAAGATCGAGGCGCTGAGCAACCACAGGGTCATGGCCAGCCCGGTGATGTTGTTGCCGTCGGTATAAAGGAAGGGTTTCCAGTATTCCTGCAGGAGTTCGATCATCGTACGGCCTCCCGGGCACCGGCGGCATAACGGCGTTCGAGCCAGCGCAGGATGACGTTCGAGGCACTGGTGATCAGCAGATAGATCAAGGCGGCGAGTACCAGGAAGTAGAACAGTTGATAGGAGCTTTTGCCGGCATCCTGGGCGGCCTTGACCAGATCCGCCAGGCCGATGATCGACACCAGCGCGGTGGCCTTGAGCATCACCATCCAGTTGTTGCCGATGCCCGGCAGGGCGAAGCGCATCATTTGCGGGAACACCACGAAGCGAAAGCGCTGGCCGCGTTTGAGGCCATAGGCCGTGGCGGCTTCAACCTGACCCCTTGGCACCGCGAGGATCGCGCCGCGGAAGGTTTCGGTGAAATACGCGCCATAAATGAAGCCCAGAGTGATCACGCCGGCGGTGAAGGAGTCGATTTCAATGTAATCCCACTCCATGACGTCGGTCAGCGCGGTCAGCCAGGTTTGCAGGCTGTAGAAGATCAACAGCATCAGCACCAGGTCCGGCACCCCGCGAATCAGCGTGGTGTAGAGCTGGGCAGGCAGGCGCAGCAGTTTTGATTTGGACAGTTTGGCACTGGCGCCCAGCAGGCCGAGCAACACGGCCACCAGCAGCGACAACGCCGACAATTTGATGGTCATCCAGGTGCCTTCCAACAGCAACGGACCGAAGCCCTTGAGGCTGAAGGCGGAGAGCCCCAGATTTTGTAAGAGGTTTTCGAACATAAATCAGCAACCTGAGCGGATGAAAAAGGCGCCCATCGAAGGATGGGCGCCGGTGCATTATTTGCCGCTGTACAGATTCAGATCGCCAAAGTGTTTCTTTTGAATCTCGGCGTATTTGCCGTCGTCGTGTAACGCTTTGATACCTTTATCTAAAAGCGCCTTCAGCTCTTTGTTACCTTTCTTAATACCGACAGCGGTTTTGGCTGGCAGCAATTCGCTGTCAACCGGCTTGCTGACTTCGTATGCGGCACCGTCCGGCGACTTCAAAAAGCCCAGTTCGGCTTGCAGCATGTCCTGGATCGAGGCGTCGAGACGGCCGTTTTTCAGGTCGGCGTAGACCTGGTCCTGGTTGGCGTAGGCCTGGATTTTCACCCCGGCCTTCTCCAGCACGGCCTTGGCGTAGGCTTCCTGGATGGTGCCTTGCTCGTAACCGACGGATTTGCCTTTCAGCGAAGCGACGTCATCGGTCAGGCCGGAACCCTTCTTGAACACGTAGGCCGTCGGGCCGGAGAACAGCTCGCTGGAGAAGTCGATGGCCTTTTCACGGGCCGGTGTTACCGTCATCGACGAGATCACACCGTCGAATTTATTGGCGTTGAGGCCCGGAATCATGCCGTCGAAGTCGCTTTCGACCCACTTGCACTTGACCTTCAGCTCGGCGCAGATCGCGTTGCCCAGGTCGATGTCAAAGCCCACCAGGCTGCCGTCGGCCGCTTTCGACTCGAACGGTGCGTAGGAAGGATCGACGCCAAAACGCAGCTCTTTGTATTCCTTGGCCAGCGCGGAGCCGGCGGCCATGCACAACGCCAGTGCAGAAAGGGTCAGCAATGCTTTTTTCATTATTCAATCCCTAAGAACCAATATGAGCGCTTGTGGCGCAGAATTATTGTTACTGGAACGCTTACGACTTATAGAAAGTAGCAATTTCCGAACCAGAGTCCCGAACAAGTGTTTTAAAAGGTGTAGGAAGGGAGGGCGCAGCGGGAGGAATGCCCGAAAACGGGCACGGAAAATCGGATGCACTCTTCTAGCGCAGGAAGGGCTTTTCCGGGGCAGGGATCAGACCAGCAGATTCTGCAACGTCGCCAGGTTGTCGGCTTCTTCCACGGTCTTGTCCTGACGCCAGCGCAGCATGCGCGGGAAGCGCACGGCGATGCCGCTCTTGTGCCGGCGCGACAGGGCGATGCCTTCGAAACCCAGTTCGAACACCAGGCTCGGTGTCACGCTGCTGACCGGGCCGAACTTTTCCACGGTGGTCTTGCGCACGATGCTGTCGACTTCGCGCATTTCCTCGTCGGTCAGGCCGGAATAGGCCTTGGCGAACGGCACCAGTGCGCGGGCGCTGGAACCGGGTGGCCCGTCCCATACCGCAAAGGTGTAATCGCTGTAGAGGCTGGCGCGCCGGCCATGGCCGCGCTGGGCGTAAATCAGCACGGCGTCGACACTGAACGGGTCGACCTTCCATTTCCACCACACGCCCATGTCCTTGGTGCGGCCGACGCCGTACATCGCGTCGCGGGCCTTGAGCATCATGCCTTCGACCCCCAGTCGCCGGGAGGCTTCGCGCTGACGGGCGAGGTCGAACCAGTCGCTGCCGGTCAGCACCGGGGAGGGCAGCAGCACCGGGTTGTTGCAGCGGGCGATGACCTGTTCCAGTTGTTCGCGTCGTTTGATCTGCGGCTGGTTGCGCCAGTCTTCGCCCTGCCACTCCAAAAGGTCGTAGGCGAGGACCACCACCGGTACGTCTTCAAGGATCTTCCTGTCCAGAGTCTTGCGCCCGATCCGTTGCTGGAGCAGGGCGAAAGGTTGCACCGCTGGTGGCGCTGTCGAGTCCGGATCAAAGGTTTCGGCGTCAGGCCGGGTGTTTTTCCAGACCACGATTTCGCCGTCGATCACCGTGCCGTCAGGCAAACCTTCAACCAGCGAATCGAGTTCGGGAAAGCGTTCGGTCACCAGCTCCTCGCCACGGGACCAGATCCACAACCGCCCGTCCCGCTTGACCACCTGCGCGCGTATCCCATCCCACTTCCACTCCACCTGCCAGTTGCTGGCCGGGCCGAGCAAGTCTTCGAACTGCTCGACCGGTTGCGACAGGCCGTGGGCGAGAAAGAACGGATAAGGCTGGCCGCCACGCTGGGCATGTTCGTCGCTGGATTCCGGGGCGATCAGTTTCAGGTAGCTGGCGGCGTCCGGGCGGTTGGACAAGTCGGTGTAACCGACCAGCCGTTGCGCCACGCGTTTGCTGTCCAGCCCGGCCATGGAGGCCAGGGCACGGGTCACCAGCAATTTGGAGACGCCGACCCGGAAGCTGCCGGTGATCAGTTTGATGCACAGCATCAGGCTCGGCCGGTCCAGTTGCGCCCACAGCGCTGGCAACTGACGAGCGAGGTATTCCGGGGTTTCACCGCGCAGCGGCAACAGCTTTTGCTCGATCCATTCGGCAAGGCCGGCTTCGGAGGTGTGCGGGTTTTCCGGCAATACAAGCGAAATGGTTTCCGCCAGATCGCCGACCGCCTGATAGCTTTCCTCGAACAGCCATGGCGTGAGTCCGGACACTTCGACGGCGAGTTCGCGCAGGATCCGTACCGGCACCAGTTGCCGAGGCCGCCCGCCGGACAGAAAGTACACGGCCCACGCGGCATCTTGCGGTTCCGCCTGGGCGAAGTAGGCCTGCATGGCCGCGAGTTTGGCGTTGCTGGAGGTGGTGGCGTCGAGTTCGGCGTACAACCCGGCGAAGTCTTTCATGGTTGCACCTCGGCGACGACGGGTTCGACGGCGAGGTTGTCCTGTTCATCATCGCCGTATTCGGTGTTGAAGCCTTGGGCATCCAGGCCTTTTTCGCGCAGGTGGCGGACCAACACACCGATCGAGCCGTGCGTAACCATCACCCGTTCGGCGCCAGTCTGCTCGATGGCCCACAGCAGGCCGGGCCAGTCGGCGTGATCGGAAAGCACGAAACCGCGATCCACGCCGCGCCGCCGGCGGGTGCCGCGCAAGCGCATCCAGCCGCTGGCGAAGCTGTCGCTGTAGTCGCCGAAACGCCGCATCCAGCTGCTGCCGCCGGCCGAAGGCGGGGCGATGACCAGCGCCTGACGCATCAGCGGATCGTTTTTCTTCACGTCGCCGGCGTAGATCGTCGGTGGCAGATACACCCCGGCCTCGCGGTAGACCCGGTTCAGCGGTTCCACCGCGCCGTGGCTGAGGATCGGGCCGAGGGTTTCGTCGATGCCGTGGAGGATGCGCTGGGCCTTGCCGAAGGAATAGCAGAACAGCACGCTGGTTTTGCCCGACGCAATATTGGCCTGCCACCACTGATTGATCTCGCCAAACACCTGCGCCTGCGGCTGCCAGCGGTAGATCGGCAGGCCGAAGGTCGATTCGGTGATGAACGTGTGGCAGCGCACCGGTTCGAACGGCGCGCAGGTGCCGTCGGGTTCGATCTTGTAGTCGCCGGAGGCGACCCAGACTTCACCGCCGTATTCGAGTCGCACCTGAGCCGAGCCCAGAACGTGTCCGGCAGGGTGAAAACTCAAGGTGACACCGTGGTGGGTCAGGCGCCGGCCGTACTCAAGTGATTGCAGGTTGATGTCCTGACCCAGACGCGCACGCAGAATCCCTTCGCCGGCGCTGGCGGCCAGATAATGCGCGTTGCCGGTGCGGGCGTGATCGCCGTGGGCATGGGTAATGACCGCGCGCTCGACCGGGCGCCACGGATCGATATAGAAGTCCCCGGCGGGGCAGTACAGGCCTTCGGGGCGGGCGATAACAAGGTCCATGGCGTTACCGGAATGGAGGGACTTGTTAGCTATGAGGTTTGCGCGAAGTCAGAAGTTCGATTGATTTTGCGGGTCATTGCAAAACCCGTGTGGGAGCCGGGCTGGCTCCCACACGGGGATCGCATTTACTTGCCTGGAGTCAGCGTCAACCGCGTCTTCCCATACACCCGCTCAAAGTTCTGCGGCTGCATCGGCAAGCCGATGTACTGGCCCTTGAGCCAAGGATCGATCCCGTTGAGGTAGTTCGGGCTGGCCGGGTTACCCGATTGCCCCGTGCCGTTCTGGCCCATCAGCGGTTCGCTCTGGCTGAAGTCGACGATGAAACGCATCGACGGCGCCCGGGTGGTGTTGAAGTCCTGACCCCAGGCAAACGCCGCCGTGTTCAGAGTGGTGTGGTCACCACCCGCAGCGATCGGACCGCGAACGATCTGGCCATTGGCGTTTTTCCATTCGTAGCGGTGCAGTTTGCCCCACTGCCAGGCTTTGCGGTCGCCACCCAGTTGACTGTCGCCGGCGCTGATCGCCGCCGCCAGACTGCGGGCGAGGATCGTCGGCTTGTCTTCTTTCTGCGGGGTGCGGGCGTCGTCCCAGAACGGACTGTCCTCGCGGCCCAGCAAGTGATCGGCCTGCGCGGAATAGGACAAGTCGCCATTGGCGATGAACGCTTTCCACGCCGGGCTGTTCTGCGGGCCGAGTTCGTCGAGGAAGATCTGCTTCATGCTTTCCTGCAGGAACAACTCGTAGATCGCCGCATCCGCCGAGGTCGGGCTGAGCTTGCCGTCGAACGCCATCAAGCGGGTATAGGCTTCGCGGGCCTTGCTGCGGTCGGCTTCCGGCAGGGCGTCGATCGCCTGTTTCAACGGCTGCGCCATGCCCGGGGCTTCGAACATTTTCTTCAGCTTGGCGGCGAAGGTGGTGGTCTGGTCGTACTGCATGGCGATCATGCTGCGGCCGTCCTGTTTGCCACTGCCGGCCAGTTCCGCAAGGCGCTCGCCACGCTCCGGTGCGGCCCAGGAGTTGGACAACTGCATGCCGTAGCCGTGAGGGATGACGCGCTGGTTGGCTGTGCCGAGCCAGCCTTGGGCAGGATCCTGATCGTACGGGTGCAGCATCGGGTCGGCGTAACCGTCCCAGTCGTAGCGACCGTCCCAGCCCGGCGACGGCAGCAGGCCTTCGCCTTCGCGGCGGTTCGGGAAACGCCCGGTGACCTGCCAGCCAATATTGCTGGCGTCGGCAAACACCAGGTTCAGCGCGATGGCACGGATTTCCCGGCTGGCGTCCGAGGCGCGTTCAGCGGTTTGCGCGCGGCTCAGATCGAAAAACGCATCGAGGGATTTGTCGTCGGTGAAGCTCGGCGTCTGCAACGCCAGACCGAAGCCAGCACCCTGTACAGCGGCCTGAGCGCTGTTGAGCAATGCGCCGTGGCGGGTTTCGTACACCGCTTCACGAATCGGCCGCTGGCCTTTGACGAAATAGGTTTCGTTGCGCACGCCCAACGGCTGCCATTTGCCGTTGACCTCGTAGGTCAGGCTGCTGCCCTGGCGACGGATTTTTTCCAGGAACAGGTCCTGGTTGTCGCCGAAGACGCTGGTCGCGCTCCACGCCACTTTGCCGTTGAAACCACCGAGCACCATCGGCAGACCGGCCACGGTGACGCCGGCGGCCTGGTATTTCGGCGCGTGAATCTGCACGAAACTCCACAGCGACGGTGCGGCCAGCGGGCCATGACTGTCGCTGGCCAGCAGGCTCTTGCCGCTGCGGCTGCGTTGCGGGGCAATCGCCCAGTTGTTCGAAGTGCTGGCGCCGAGCAGGTTCATCGCCGCCAGTTGTTCGCTGGCGTTGCTCAGTTCGCTCAAGCCGGGAATCTGTCCGTTGAGCTTGATGCCTTGCAGCTTGTCGGCTTCGGCCACCGGCAGGTTTTCGTCGGGGGCGGACGGGGTCAGCCAGGCGAGCTTGTCGGTGGTGACGGTCTGCGCCAGCACCAGCGAAGCGATTTCTTCCGGCAGGTTGGCCGACTGGCTGAAGTTCAGCAGGCAGAAAATCAGCGCCGAGTCTTCCGGTTTCCAGTATTCAGGCTTGTAGCCGCTGGAGGCCAGATCCCCCGGCAACTTGTCGGCGTAGCGGAACAGGTAGGCGTTGACGCCCCGGGCATAGACTTCGAAGAAGCGCTTGAGCCGTGGCGACGAGGCCTTGTACAGCTCGCCGGCGCTTTTCTTCAGGTTGACGGCGCGCATGTAGCGGTCGGCGTCGAGCATCGACGCACCGGACATTTCCGCCAGACGCCCCTGGGCCAGCAGGCGCAGGGTGACCATCTGATTGATGCGGTCGCTGGCGTGCACATAACCGAGGGCGAACAAGGCGTCGTGGAAGCTGTTGCTTTCGATCAGCGGCATGCCCATGGCATTGCGGCGTACCGAAACGTTCTGCGCCAGGCCCTTGAGCGGCTGTACACCGGAGGTCGGCGGGAGGGAGTCCTGAGCGTTCCAGGTCTGGCAACCGGAGAGGCTCAAGACACCGGTCACTGCTGCGGCAACGCCGAACCGGGGAAGAAAATGTGAAAGGGCTGGCGAGGCCATGGCAAAGCTCCTGCGGGGGTGTAGAGGCTGGGGGCGCAATAAAGCCGCTACGTTAGTGAGCAGGAGGGGGCCGCGCAAGCGGGGCAAGCGGTTATTTCTTCCCGTTGATCGTTCCCGCGTACGGGAACGATCGGGCCGGGTGACTCAAGCCTTCGGCGGATTGATCTTCTGCACCAGCGCGTAGGCCTTCACGGTCGCCGGGCGATCCTTGATGTGGTTGAACCAGCGCTGCACATTCGGGAAGTCTTCCAGGTTCTGACTCTGCCATTTGTGCGAGACGATCCACGGGTAGATCGCCATGTCGGCGATGCTGTATTCGCTGCCGGCGACGAACTCATGGTTGGCCAGTTGCTTGTCCAGAACGCCGTACAAACGTGCGGTTTCATCGATGTAGCGCTTGATCGCGTAGGGGATTTTTTCCGGGGCGAACTGGCTGAAGTGATGGTTCTGGCCGGCCATCGGCCCCAGCCCGCCCATTTGCCAGAACAACCATTGCAGCGCCACCTGGCGGCCACGCAGATCCTTGGGCAGGAACTTCCCGGTCTTTTCCGCGAGGTACAGCAGGATGGCGCCGGACTCGAACAGCGACAACGGCTCGCCGCCATCGGCCGGCTCATGATCGACGATGGCCGGGATGCGGTTGTTCGGCGCGATCTTCAGGAAGTGCGGCTGGAACTGCTCGCCCTGGCTGATGTTGATCGGGTGCACGTTGTAGCGCAGGCCGGCCTCTTCGAGGAATAGGGAAATCTTGTGGCCGTTGGGCGTGGTCCAGTAATACAGGTCGATCATGGAAAGCTCCAAATCAGGAAGGGTACGGACAGCAAACGCCGGCTTCAGGTTGTCCTGTGTGCGTTCGATAGCTTGCTTAGTGACAGGAGGTGATGCTCAAGTACGGGAAATTCAATGACCGCGCGTGAGAAAAATCGCCATGGAGCTTCAGGCCAACGCTGCACTGATCATCATCGACCAGCAAAAGGGCATTCTGGAGCCGCGTCTGGGGCGACGGAATAATCCGTTGGCCGAAGAGCGGATCCTCGATCTGCTGAACTTTTGGCGGCGAAGCGGGCGGCCGGTGATTCACGTGCAGCACCTGTCGCGCTCGCCGGATTCGGTGTTCTGGCCCGAGCAGTCCGGGGTGGAATTTCAGGAAAGGTTTCTGCCGCAGGACGGCGAGTGGTTGATCCGGAAACAGGTACCGGACGCGTTTTGTGCGACGGGGCTTGAAGTGAAATTGCGTGAGGCCGGGATCGGGCAACTGGTCATTGTCGGCGTGGCGACCAACAACTCGGTGGAGTCCACGGCGCGCACGGCGGGCAACCTGGGGTTCGAGGCGTGGGTGGCGGAGGATGCGTGCTTTACCTTCGACAAGGCTGATTACTTCGGTACGTTGCGTACGGCTGAAGAGGTGCATGCCATGTCGCTGGGGAATCTGCACGGGGAGTATGCGACGGTGGTCGGGGTTGAGCAGATTCTGGCAGCAGGCTGAAAGCTGCGGAGGAGGGTGCTATCGCGAGCTGGCCCGCGATAGCGATCTAACGGGCGAAACGAATGTCCGCCCGAAACATCAAGCGCCGTGGCACTTCTTGAATTTCTTGCCGTTGCCGCATGGGCAAGGGTCGTTGCGGCCGACGTCTTTCAGGGCGTTGCGCACCGGTTCCTGGTGGGCGTGGCCGCAGTTCGGGCCGTGGACATGGCCATGGTCGTGATCATGGTGGTGATGGTCATGATCGTGGTTGCAGTCAGGGCCATGGACATGAGGTTGCTGGGTCATCGGGGTCACTCCGTAATCAAATCGGCGGGGATTATCACGCCATTGCGTTCCAGGTGCACGTAGTGAGCGATGAATAAACCGGTTTCCATCTCGCCTTGCAGCCGGTAGGGAACCTGCTGGTGCGGATTCTTCAGCATTTTCACCACGTCCTTGACCTTCGGCCACAGGTTGGTGCGGATCGGCACCTTATAGAACGCACTGCTCTTGGCGCCGACGGTGATCCAGTGCTCGTGCTCGCCCTCGGCCAGCAACATGTCCGCCAGATGCACGCGGTATTCCAGGCCGCGCACGGTCAGCTCGCTGTCATTGGGATTGTCGATGCGAAAGTGCAGGATGAATTTCTGTTCGAGCAACTTGGCGCGCACCACTTCGACTTTCACCAGGTGCACGGCGGGGTCGAGGGTGTCGTCGGCGAACCATGAGGCACAGCCGCTCATGACCAGGAAGGTCAGCAGAGCGAACGTGCCTCGTGCCAGATTCTGAAAGCTCATGCCGTACTCCTTTTGCGATCTAGTCTAGCAATCGGCAGAGACGTTGCACGACATGGCTCATTTGCTCAGGTTTTTGAGGCTATTTCAGGGGTGGCTGAAGTTTTCCGCAACATTGAATACTTGTCGTGCCATCTCTGGTTCCCAGCCAAGGTCAATCAAATGGGTTTCACTGAGAGAAGTTGACTTCTGCCAAAGAACAATAAGCTGACAGATGAAGCCAATACTCGCAGACCAGCGATGACTGCCGCGCGCTACATTGGAGTTGATATGCTGCTTAAAGTAGTTCTGAGCTTCTTTAATTGATGCTTTCAGTGTTTTTTCGAATTCGGGGATGGCAAACAGGCCCGCCGAATTACAGGTTTGAATCAGCCTCGAAAGTGTATCGCTGCTGGAATAGTCGTTTTCATTCTGGTCGTCTACGTAAAAACCAGCGTTTCTTGCAGCCGTGGATAGCTCTACGACAGTAGGCGAGTGGGCAATATATTTTCTCAAGGAAATCGCGTCGATCGGGAGATCGATTTCTTCTTTTTCAATTTTTCTTTCAATGTTAGTGGATTCCAGCGCTGACATCGACCTGAGTGACACGAACTCGTCATCTGCTATTTCGAAGAGCGCCGAAAGCCGAAAGAGTTTGCGTTTCAGCTTTTCAGGTACGTCAGAGTCGCGTTTGTAATCAAGTTTGTGAGAAATGGCTGCCCATGCGTGCTGAAGTACAGTTCTGATCTGGATTTCAAATTTCAGATCTTTCAAAACTTTAAATTTTTCCGGGGTTTCCAGTTCAGGATCTATTTGAAAAATGAAGTGAACGGAGCGATAGCCAAAGCTCGACTCCCCTTCTGGCATTTTTACTTCCTTGTCCTGCGTTGGCTTGAATATCCCGGAGAATTGTTCTTCTATTTTTTCCAGGTCGTCTTCATAGAATGTGATGACTCTCAAGCCGACGAGGTCAGTAATATCATTGAAAGGGTCTCGGTAGTTTTTTTCCGGTTTTATCGCTTTCTTTACAAAGCTTTCGGTGTCTTTAGCTCTTGACTCGGTAATGTGATATTTGATGTTGTTTTTAGATAATTTGTCTTTTAGGACATTCTCTAAATGTTCAGCGTATTCTTTGAATAATGGAAAATTTTCAGTATGTTTTTCACGCAGAGTCTGTTTCGTCATTTGCATGGTGCGGCGTCCTTGTCGGCTTATTGTATGTAGCTGAAACAACACTTCTTGAACTTCTGCCCGCTGGCGCAAGGGCAGCTGTCGTTGCGCCCGAGCTTGAGCTGTACGGTCGGATCGATGAAGTACCAGCGCCCGCCGTTCTGTACGAACGAAGATCGCTCGCGGTGACTGTGCTCACCCTGACTGTCGTGCCAGCGCGCGGTGAAGGTGACGAAGGCGTGTTCCGGCTGGCCGCCGAAGACTTCCGAGCTCTCGACGTTGAGGCCGAGCCAGGTGCTCGATGCGCTCCAGTTGCTGATCGACTGCCGATCCAGCTCGGCCTGCTGGGCGGGCAGGGTGGTCGCCACCAGATAATCGATCAAGCCCAGCACATAGGCGCTGTAGCGCGAACGCATCAGGGCTTCGGCGCACGGAGCCGGATGGCCCGCATGATAATGGCCGCAGCAGGCATCCAGCAGGTTGCCGCTGCCGCAGGGGCAAATGGCTGTACTCATTGCATTACCACCAGTATTTCCCGAAGTTTTCCGGATTGGCCCAGAACCGCGAGTTGAGCCAGTCGGGGACTTGTTTGTAGTCAAGCAGATCATAGGTGAACAGGGTCAGCACCTGCTCATCCCGGGCGAAGCGTTCGCTGGCCTGCAGAGCCAGAGAATAGAAATCGGTTTCCTGCCAGCCACTGGCCGGCAGGTCGGCCAGCACGGCAATGCGGCTGGCGTTGAGGTTGCGGATCCCGCCGAGCAGATTCAGGCCATCACGCTTGGGCAAATGCTCCAGGCAATCGACCACCAGCGCGAGGTCGAAACGCTGTGCGGCGAGGTCTGCGGGCAAGGCGCCGGGCGCGGCGTGGGCGACGCAAGTGTCCGGATGTGCATCCTTGAAAGCGGCCAGCGCCGGAAATTCGCTGGCGCCGATCAGCAGCAGACGTGCCGGGGCGTAGCGGTCGAGCAGAGCGGCCAGTGCCTGCTGTGGCGTGCGGGAAGAAATCGCGACGTTCATCGAAGCTCCTCAATCAGATCGCCAAGACTAGCCTGCCCGAGCGTCAAGGCCTAGATCTCTGTTCTGCGGGTTTGCGGCAAATGCATTGAAGCCCTGTGAACACGCTCGCAAACAGCAGTGGCCTATTGCTGGCGGAGATTAAAACTCCGGTCTTTACTCCCTGAATCGGTTCTAAGCCGATCCCTCAGGAGAAAACTAGATGAGCATAGTTCGGACAGCATTACCCTTGGTTCTGCTAACCAGTGTGTTGACTGGTTGCGCAGGTTTGCAGAAAACCGACTGGCCGACCTGTGCGGCAGTCGGTGGTGTCGTCGGCGCGGGTCTCGGGGCGACGGAAAGCTCGTCCTGGGCCGGTTACGGCGCGTTGCTGGTCGGCGGTACGGCGGCAGCCTATTGCTGGGTGCACGGTGATGGCGATGAAGACGGCGACGGTGTGCCGGACAGTCGCGACAAGTGCCCGCACACGCCTCGCGGCACCAAGGTCGACGCAGACGGCTGCCCATTCCCGGCCCCTGCACCCGTCGTTGAAGAAGCTGTAGTGGTCAAGGAAGAAACCATCGTTATCCGCGATGTGCACTTCCAGTTCGACAAGGCCACCCTGACGCCTTCCGACAAGCTGGTTCTCGACAAGGTCGCCACGCGCCTGAAACAGGAATCGAGCACAGCGCGGCTGACTGTGACCGGTCATACCGACAGCGTGGGCAGTGATGCCTACAACAAGAAACTGTCGGATCGTCGGGCGCACTCGGTGGTGGAATACCTGATCCATGATGGTGTGCCACGTTCAAGCTTCGTTTCGGTGACCGGTGCCGGTGAAAGCCAGCCAGTGGCGGACAACAAAACCGCCGATGGCCGCGCGCTGAACCGTCGCACGGAAATCAAAATCGAGCGTTGATGCCCTCGCATCCGCGGCTTGTGCAGTCGTGGATGCGGGTCTTTACTCCTGTGTAACCGGTATGGGCCGGTGACACAGGAGCTTTCATATGAGTGTTCTCTCACGGTCCGTCTTACCGGTGCTGCTGGCAGGCAGCCTGTTGACCGGCTGCGCTACCCACAGCGATGGCACTGCCCCCCTCAATCAACGTACCTGGCCGATCTGCAGCGTCATTGGCGGACTGGTCGGCGGCGGTCTCGGCGCCATTGAAAACGGTGGCTGGGCCGCAGGCGGTGCGGCACTGGGTATCCTCACCGGCGGGCTGATCTGTTATGCCCAGGATGGCGATGAAGACGGCGATGGCGTGTTCGACCGCCGCGACCGTTGCCCTGACACTCCACCGAACACACCGGTCGATCATCGCGGCTGTCCGCTGCCGCAATATCCGGTCACCGAGAAACCGGCCGAACCGGCCCCGCAATCCGAAGTCATCACCCTGAGCGATGCCGGCAACGTGCTGTTCGCGTTCGACAAGTCCGACCTGACTCCGGCCGCGAAAAGCCAGCTCGATGCGTTGATGGACAAACTGCGCAATGCCGACGTGGTGAGCATCAAGGTCATCGGTCACACCGACAGCAAGGGCACCGATGCCTACAACCAGGCTTTGTCGGAACGTCGCGCGAGCAGCGTGGCGGCCTATCTGTTGAGTCAGGGGCTGGCGCCGGAAAAACTCACCAGTGAAGGGCGTGGCGAGCGCGAACCGATTGCCGACAACGAGACCGAAGAAGGGCGCGCGCAAAATCGCCGTGTGGAACTGCACATCAATCGCTAGGACTCTTCTGTAGTCCGCAGGCTAGAGCTGTCGGTCGACGATCAACGTCGAACCGGCAGCCATCCGACGAGTGCCCGGAACTTTTTTATTTGCCCCTCTGGCTTATCCCGTACGGAAGCCGTTACTGTGCGCCCAAAGAATAATTCGCAACACGGGGGAGCGTATGAAGGTGTTCTGTGGGCTGGGGCGATTGTTGACCCTGGTGTTCTGCTGCGTGGTACTGGCCAATCAGCTGGTACCGTTTGTTCATCCGTTGCATCTGCTGGTCAATCTGGCTGGCGTCCTGCTGCTGGCCATCCACCTCCTTGAAGTGCTGCTGTGCAACGCCAGCCTCAAGGGGCGGCCGCACCCATGGCGTGATCGTGGCCGTGTCCTGCTGTTCGGCGTTTTCCACCTGCAAACCATCCCGGCCCCGGCCGCTCCGGAGGCTTCCCATGCGTAAACTTTGCCTGCTCGCTGCTTTTATCAGTCCTCTGGCCTGTGCACAGGTAGTGAATGTCGAGCCCAATTCGCTGATGCGTTTGCCCAACACCGCCAGCACGCTGCAACTGGAGAAACTGGTGGTCGCCGATTACGGCACTTTGCTGGTGCCATCCAACGTGACCGAGTTGAGCGTCGGCGAGTTGCAACTGGGCCGCGAAGCCCGCATTGCCATCGTCCCGGGCGAACAGGCACTGGATCTGAAAGTCACCCGCGCCGCGTTTGCCGAAGGCAGCCGGATCACCGCTCGCGGCGCTCCGGGGACCTATGAAAAAGCGGCCCGTGCCGGACGTAACCTCAATCTGCAATTCAAGGCGCTGAACGCACCGCAACTGATCGTCGATGCACGCGGCGGTACCGGTGCGCCGGGGTTCGTCGGGCTTGATGGCGCCAATGGTCAGGAACCGGGTTGCACCTGGGGCCAGGCCGGGCACGGTTTCGATGGCAGTGACGGCAGCAATGGCCAGCCGGGTGCGCCCGGCGCGTTGGTGCGTCTGGAAGTGCCACGTGAATTTCCGGCCGAGTTGATCAAGGTCGAAGTGGCCGGCGGCGCCGGTGGTCCGGCCGGGCCTGGCGGCAAACCGGGGGCGGGCGGCAAGTCCAAAGGTTGCCTGGTGTATCGCGCCGATGGTGGCAAGAACGGCAAGCCGGGGGCTGACGGGCAGCCGGGGCCGGCCGGTGCGGCGGGTTCGGTTACGGTTCAGCGCCTGTAAGCGAATTTCCAAATGATCGTTCCCGCGCTGCGGGAACGATCAGCACCCCATCAAAACGAAGGTCGCGCCGCCGCAATCGCTACCAGCAGCACGCCGACCAGCAAATTGATTCCCACCACCCGACGAATCCGTCCCAGCACCGCCGCACCTGTCGGCCAGTCCTTCGCTTCGACCGCCGTGCGCAATTCCGGCAGCATCAACCCCTGAACCCGGATGAACAGCGCGGTCATCACCACGTACAACCCCATCATTACCTGCACGTACTTCGGCGCGGTCTCAAAGCCGATGTGCTGCAGATGCAACATGCCGACCCCGGTCACCGGCAGCAGAATCACCGCACCCCACACCCAGCGGAAAAAACCTTGAAACACTTCCACCCACAGGGTCAGCCGTCTAGGGCCGTCCAAAGCCTTCACAGCCGCGGGGCGCAGCACCATCCAGGCGAAGAACATGCCGCCGACCCACACCAGGGCGGCCAGTACATGCAGGGGGTAAACGAGGCTAAAAGGTGTCATTGGGGTACTCCGTTCTGCGCGGGATTGATTAGCGGGGTATGATAGCGGCCGATCCGAACCACTGAAAATTTATCCAGCGTTTTTTGCGCCCGACACTCAATGATCAGCACTGAACTCAAAACCACGATCCAGGGCGCCTACTCGCGTTTTCTAGAGGCCAAGAGCCTCAAGCCGCGTTACGGCCAGCGCCTGATGATCGCTGAAGTCGCCAAGGTCCTCGGGGATATCGACACCGACGACGAAGGCCGGCGCAGTGGCGACCCCGCGATTGTCGCGGTGGAAGCCGGCACCGGTACCGGCAAGACCGTGGCCTATAGCCTGGCCGCGATCCCCACGGCGAAACTCGCCGGCAAGCGCCTGGTGATCGCCACCGCGACCGTCGCCCTGCAGGAGCAGATTGTCTACAAGGATTTGCCCGACCTGATGCGCAACAGCGGGCTGAACTTCAGCTTCGCCCTGGCCAAGGGCCGTGGCCGCTACATGTGCCTGTCCAAGCTCGACATGCTGTTGCAGGAAGGCCACGCGCAGACTGCCACGGCACAGTTGTTCGAAGAAGAAGGCTTCAAGATCGAGGTCGACGAGGCCAGTCAGAAACTGTTCACCAGCATGATCGAAAAGCTCGCCGGCAATAAATGGGACGGCGACCGCGACAGCTGGCCCAACGCGCTGGAAGACGCCGACTGGGCGCGCCTGACCACCGATCACAGCCAGTGCACCAACCGCCATTGCCCGAACTTCGGCCAGTGCGCTTTCTACAAGGCGCGCGAAGGCATGGGCAAGGTCGACGTGATCGTCACCAACCACGACATGGTGCTGGCCGACCTTGCGCTGGGTGGTGGGGCAGTACTGCCGGATCCGCGCGACACCATTTATGTATTCGACGAAGGCCATCACTTGCCGGACAAGGCCATCGGCCACTTCGCCCATTACACGCGCCTGCGCTCCACTGCCGACTGGCTGGAAACCACCGCCAAGAATCTCACCAAACTGCTGGCCCAGCATCCGCTGCCGGGGGACCTCGGCAAGCTGATCGAGCAAGTGCCGGAGCTGGCGCGGGAGATCAAGACCCAGCAGCAATTCATGTTCACCGCCTGTGAGCAGATCGCCGATTTCAAGCCCGGCGAAGATGTCGAAGGCCGCGAGCGCCCGCGCCATCGTTTCATCGGCGGGGTGATTCCCGAGCACATGCGCGAGATGGGCATCGAGCTGAAGAAAGGCTACTCACGTCTCAACGACCTGTTTACCCGCCTGACCGACCTGCTCAAGGAAGGCATGGACGGCGAGGTCAACATCGGCATCGCCAGCAACCAGGCCGAAGAATGGTATCCACTGTTCGGCAGCCTGTTGTCCCGTGCCTCCGGCAACTGGGAGCTGTGGACCGCGTTCACCGCCGAAGACCCGGAAGAGAGCCCGCCGATGGCCCGCTGGCTGACCCTGGCCGAAAGCGGTTCGCTGTTCGACATTGAGGTCAACGCCAGCCCGATCCTCGCTGCCGAAACCTTGCGCCGCAGTCTGTGGAACGTGGCCTATGGCTGTCTGGTGACCTCGGCGACATTGACCGCCCTCGGCACGTTCGACCGTTTCCGCATGCGTGCCGGGCTGCCTAAAAAAGCCGTCACCGCCGTGGTGCCGAGCCCGTTCCATCACGCCGATGCCGGTGTGTTGCGGGTGCCAGACCTGAAAGCCGATCCGCGTGATGCCGCCGCCCACACCGCCGCGATCATCCGCGACCTGCCGGAGCTGGTCGAAGGCTCGCGAGGCAGTCTGGTGCTGTTCTCTTCGCGCAAACAGATGCAGGACGTGTTCGACGGTCTCGACCGCGACTGGCGCAAGCAAGTGTTCATTCAAGGCAACCTGTCGAAGCAGGAAACCCTGAACAAGCACAAGGCGCGGGTCGATGGCGGTGATTCCAGCGTGCTGTTCGGTCTCGCCAGTTTCGCCGAAGGGGTGGACTTGCCGGGTGCCTATTGCGAGCACGTGGTGATCGCCAAGATTCCGTTCTCGGTGCCGGACGATCCGGTCGAAGCCGCGCTGTCGGAGTGGATCGAGGCCCGGGGTGGCAATCCGTTCATGGAAATCTCGGTGCCCGACGCCTCGCTGAAACTGGTTCAGGCCTGCGGCCGTCTGCTGCGCACCGAAGAAGACCGCGGCACCATCACCTTGCTGGACCGGCGACTGGTCACCCAGCGCTACGGCAAGGCGATCCTCAATGCGTTGCCTCCTTTCCGTCGTGAAATATCCTGAGACATCGGTGGGCAGTTTTGCCCGCCGCGTTGTCTATCTCTACGCCATCGCTTTTCCATTGGCCATTGCTGGTCGTTAGGGAGAAATCTGTTCTCATGATTCGTCGTTCGTTGCCTGCCCTTTTTGCCCTGGTTTTCGCTGCGCCTTTGCTGGCGGCACCTGCCGGGCAGCAGACCTTGTTCAACTTTGTCCGCCCCGCCGACGTGGTGAAAGTGGCGACCGAAAACGCCGACTTGCCACAAGCCAACGCCGAGCAGACCCCCGAAGGCGAAGTGTTGCGCCGGGTGACTTTCAACCCGGTGGCGCGTCCGACCCTGCGCCTGACCCCGCAGACCGGTGCCTGGGACTGGTCGCAGTCCGGGATGATGAGCCTGCGCATCCAGAGCGCCATGAACTGGGCGGTGACCGTCTACGTACAAATCCAGAGCAACGATGGCAAGACCCTGGTCAGCCGCGTCGATCTGCCGGCCGGACCGGCGCAGACCTTGCTCGTGCCGTTGACTGCAACCTCGCCGTTGAGCCAGGGCATGAAGGCCGGGCCGTTGATGCCGATGACGATCGACGGGCAGCGCATCCTGCTGGCCAGCAGCTCCGGTGAGCTGGATCGCAGCCAGGTGGTATCCGTCAGTCTGTCGATGGATCAGCCGAAAGCCGCGCAAAGCCTGTTGCTGGAGCGCTTCGGCGTGCAGGACGAGGGCGAGGTGATCAAAGCCGCCTACGGCAATCTGGTGGATGCCTACGGTCAGTCGACCCGCAGCAAATGGCCGGAGAAAGTCGCCAATGACGAACAACTGAAATCCGCTGCCGCCAGGGAACAGCAACAGCTGAAAGCCTGGCTGGCCGAGCGCGAGAAGTCGTCGCTGGACAAGTTCGGCGGCTTGAACAAAGGCCCGACGTTCAAGGCCAGCGGCTTCTTCCGCACCGAAAAACTCGATGGTCGCTGGTATCTGGTGACGCCGGAGGGCCATCCGTTCTATTCCCTGGGCGTGAACACCGTCAGCCCCGAGGTCAATCAGACCTACGTGGCCGGGCGCGAGTACATGTTCGAGTTCCTGCCAAAATCCGATGAGCCACTGGCCATTCACTTCGGTGAAGGCGACAACCGTGGCGGCAACGGGGCCGATCAGGGCCGTGGCTACGGCAACGGACGCTGGTATGACTTCTATGGTGCCAACCTGCAGCGCCTGTACGGCGAACCTTGCGCGACGCCGGCGGCGACCGAGAAAGCGCCTGCTGCGCCGTGCAAGGCCACCATCGACGAGCAGAAGTGGACCGGCCATACCCTCGACCGCTTGCAGGCGTGGGGTTTCAACACCGTCGGCAACTGGAGCGCACCGCAACTGGGCGACGCCGAGCGCGTGCCGTACACCTTGCCGCTGTCGATCGTCGGCGATTACACCAGCATCAGTACCGGCAACGACTGGTGGGGCGGTATGCCTGACCCGTTCGATCCGCGTTTCGCCATGGCCACTGAACGCGCCGTGGCGATTGCCGCCCGTGATCATCGCGACGATCCGTGGCTGATCGGCTACTTCGCCGACAACGAACTGGCCTGGGCCGGTCCGGGTGATGATCCGAAGTCGCGTTACGCGCTGGCCTACGGCACGTTGAAAATGACCACCGACGTACCGGCCAAGCGTGCGTTCCTCAAGCAGTTGCGCGACAAGTATCGCAATCAGGCGGGGTTGTCGAAGGCCTGGGGTATCGATCTGCCGGCGTGGGAATTGATGGAAGACCCGGGGTTCGAGGCGCCGCTGCCGAATCCGGAACACCCGGAAATCGAGGCGGACTTCAAATACTTCCAGAAGGTCTTCGCCGACACTTACTTCAAGACCATTTCCGACTCGCTGAAATGGCACGCGCCGAACCAGTTGTTGCTGGGCGGTCGCTTCGCCATCAGCACGCCGGAAGCCGTGGCCTCCTGCGCGCAGTATTGCGATGTGTTGAGCTTCAACATGTACACCCTGAAACCACAAGACGGTTATGACTTCGCCGCGCTGCGCAGCCTCGACAAACCGGTGCTGATCACCGAATTCAACTTCGGCTCCACCGATCGCGGCCCGTTCTGGGGCGGCGTGACGCCGTTGAACAAGGAAGAAGATCGTGGCCCGGCCTACGCCAACTTCCTCAAGCAGGCGCTGAGCGAGCCGTCGATTGTCGGCGTGCATTGGTTCCAGTACCTCGATCAACCGGTGACCGGACGTCTGCTCGATGGCGAAAACGGTCACTTCGGTCTGGTTGGCGTGACTGACTTGCCGTATCAGGGCTTCGTCGAAACCGTGCGCAAGAGCAATCTGGCGACCCTCGATCAACTCGGCAAAGAAGCCGAGAAAGCCGCAGCGGCGGCGGACAAGGCCGGTCACGAGACCGAAGGCGGGCGCAAGGGCGAGGCCGGCAAAGGCCCGGGGCAGGGCGCCGGCCATACCGGCGGGCACTCCGGCAACGGTCATTAAGGCAGGACCGCCCGGCCCGCCGCTGTTCCCAAAACCCTCAAGGGCTGGAACAATGCGGGCCACTTTGTAGAGCGTTTTCGCGGGGGAGTTGCGGGTGCAGATTCAGGGACATTACGAGCTTCAATTCGAAGCGGTGCGCGAAGCCTTCGCGGCACTGTTCGACGATCCCCAGGAACGTGGCGCCGCGTTGTGCATCCGGGTCGGCGGGGAAACCGTCCTCGACCTCTGGGCCGGTACCGCCGACAAGGACGGCAGCGAAGCCTGGCACAGCGATACCATCGCCAACCTGTTCTCCTGCACCAAGACCTTCACCGCCGTCACCGCGTTGCAGCTGGTGGCCGAAGGCAAGTTGCAACTCGATGCGCCGGTCGCCCGTTACTGGCCGGAATTCGCCGCTGCCGGCAAGGAGTCCGTGACCCTGCGCCAACTGCTTTGCCATCAGGCCGGTCTGCCGGCCCTGCGCGAACTGCTGGCCCCCGAAGCCCTGTATGACTGGCAGACCATGGTCGACGCCCTCGCGGCGGAAGCACCATGGTGGACGCCGGGCACCGGTCACGGTTATGCCGCGATCACGTACGGCTGGCTGATCGGCGAGTTGCTGCGTCGGGCCGACGGTCGCGGCCCGGGTGAATCCATCGTGGCCCGAGTCGCCAAACCTCTAGGGCTGGATTTCCATGTCGGCCTGGCCGACGAAGAGTTCTACCGCGTCGCGCATATCGCCCGTGGCAAGGGCAATGTCGGCGATGCCGCCGCCCAGCGCCTGCTGCAAGTCACGATGCGTGAACCCACCGCCATGACCACCCGTGCCTTCACCAATCCGCCGTCGGTGCTCACCAGCACCAACAAACCGGAATGGCGGCGCATGCAGCAACCGGCGGCCAACGGCCACGGCAATGCGCGCAGCCTCGCCGGGTTCTACGCCGGTCTGCTCGACGGCAGCCTGCTGGAAAGCGAAATGCTCGACGAACTGACCCGGGAACACAGCCTCGGCGAGGACAAGACCTTGCTGACTCGCACCCGTTTCGGTCTCGGTTGCATGCTCGATCAACCTGATGTGCCGAACGCCACCTATGGCCTCGGCCCACGGGCGTTCGGGCATCCGGGGGCGGGCGGCTCCATCGGTTTTGCTGATCCGGAGCACGATGTGGCCTTCGGATTTGTGACAAATACCCTGGGGCCGTACGTCTTGATGGATCCGCGCGCGCAGAAGCTGGCGCGGGTGCTTGCCACTTGTCTGTAAAACGTTACTGGAGGTTCCAGGGCCGGAACCTCATTCGGCTTTTCGATTCAAAGCGTCTGTTTATCCGGGCGAAAGTCCTCTGATAGTCCATTACTAATTTTTGTGGGTTTCCAATGTCGTCCAAACAAACTCTCGCTCTGGCCCTGTGTTTCGCGATCACCGGTTGCGCTCAGACTCCCAAGAATGACGCCGATGGCGGCAGTTGGTGGCCGTTCGGCTCTTCCGACAAGGTCGCGGCCAAGGAGCCGGCTCCGGCGCCAGCACCGGTGAAACCCGCCGCTACCGCCCCGGTCGCCAAGACCGAGAGCAGCAGCCACTGGTACTGGCCGTTCGGCTCCGACGATTCGGCAGACAAGGCCAAGGCCGACGTGAAGCCCGAAGTCAAACCGCAAGCCGCGCCTGCCGTTGTCGCCAAGGCTGATGCCGATACCGGCACCAAATGGTGGTGGCCGTTCGGCGGCAAGTCTCAGGACACCGCCAAAGCCGTGCCGATGCCTGACCCGAAAGTGACCCAGGCCTGGCTCGACGACTACGAGCCGCGCCTGCGTGACGCGATCAAGGGCAGCAACCTGCAATTCGAGCGCCGTGAAAACGTCCTCGTGGTAACCGCGCCGGTTGAAGGTTCGTTCAACCCGAAACGCCCTGCCATGCTGTTGCCGGTGACCTTGAGCCCGTTCACCAATATCGCCAAGATCCTCGAAGCCGACCCGAAAACCGCGGTCCTGGTACTGGGCCACAGCGACAACGCCGGTGTCGCAGCCGACAACACCAAACTGAGCCAGGAACGTGCTCAGTCGGTGGCGGCAATCTTCCGTCTCAGCGGCTTGCAGCGTGATCGCCTGATGCTGCGCGGCATGGGCGCCGATGCCCCGCGTGCGGCCAACGACAGCGTTGAAGGCCGTGCCCTGAACCGTCGTGTCGAACTGCTGGTGACCCCGCAGAACACCATGGTTGCGCTGCTGAGCAAGTACAACATGCCGGCACCGAAGCCGGTGACCATGGTCGCTGCCCAGGACGTCAAGCCAGTCGCCAAGCCTGTGACTCCGGCACCTGCGGCGAAGAAAGCCGCTGTCCCTGCCACCAAAAAGGCACCGGCCAAGAAGGCCGCAGCCAAGGCGCCAGTGAAGAAGGCCCCGGCGAAGAAAACCGCTCCAGCCAAAGCCGCCGCCAGCGACAAGAAAGTCGCGGCGACCGACGCGGCAAAACAGTGATCCGCTAACGAAAAGGAATGCGCCATGACCCAGGCTCTGGCAGATATGCGTCGTGATTACACCCGGGACGGCCTGACCGAGGCGCAAGCCCCGGCCGAGCCTTTTGCGCTGTTCCACCAGTGGTTCGCCGATGCGGTGAAAACCGAGCAGGCGCCCGTGGAGGCCAACGCCATGACCCTGGCCACGGTCGATGCGGACGGGCGTCCGCACTGCCGCATTCTGCTGCTCAAGGGACTGGACGAGCAGGGTTTCACCTTCTTCACCAACTACGAAAGCGCCAAGGGCCAGCATCTGGCCGCGAATCCGTTCGCGGCCATGACATTCTTCTGGCCGAGCCTGGAGCGCCAGGTGCGCATCGAAGGGCGGGTGGTGAAGGTCACGCCAGAAGAGTCCAACGCCTACTACCAGGTGCGTCCGCTGGGCAGCCGTCTGGGCGCCTGGGCTTCACCGCAGAGCCGGGTGATCAACGGCCGGGGTGAACTGGAAGACTTGCTCAAGGCTACCGAGCAACGCTTCACCGACACTCAGCCCGACTGCCCGGAACACTGGGGCGGTTACCGTTTGCTGCCGGAGCGCATCGAGTTCTGGCAGGGGCGCGCGAGCCGCCTGCACGATCGCCTCAACTACCGTTTGCAGGGCGCCGACTGGATTCTTGAACGTCTGGCACCTTAAGCAGTCTACCGAGCGGGATAGCCTGCCGCAGCGGCCTCAAGCCACTTCGGCAGGTCCCGACGCCTGATCTTCTGTGATCGGGCTTGCGCCAGCCGTTCGAGCATGTAGGCGCGTTTGCCTTCATCCTTCCCGGCCAGCGACAATGCCAGATCGCGGTCCATCCAGCGTTTGATCCGCACGTACAACCACCAGTGGAAGTACAAACCGGCGACGGTTGTGACGACAATGATGAAGTAATCCATGAAAATCCTTGGGGTCGGCGGCGCAAGCTCTGTATTTTGGCGCTACTGTTGGGTGAGTTCGTGGAGGCCCTGTACCGGGCCTGAATGAAACCAAATTTATCCGGGCGGCGCCGTGACAGGCGTCAAGCTGCGGAGTTTAATGAATACCTGTCCTTTGGAGTTGATCCTATGCGTAAGTCTGTTCTGCTGGTTGCTTCCTTTTCCACGATGGCGATGTTGCTTGCCGGCTGCCAATCGAGCCTGACCGGTGACTCCTACTCCCGTGACGAAGCGCGTCGCGTGCAGACGATTCGCATGGGCACCATCGAATCCCTGCGTCCGGTGAAAATCGAAGGCACCAAGACCCCGATCGGCGGCGCAGCCGGTGCTGTGGTCGGCGGTGTCGGCGGCAGCGCCATCGGCGGCGGTAAAGGCAGCATCGTTGCAGCCGTTATCGGTGCCGTGGCCGGCGGCCTGATCGGTTCCGCCACCGAAGAAGGCCTGACCCGTACTCAAGGTGTTGAAATCACCGTGCGCGAAGACGACGGCAGCATGCGCGCCTACGTGCAGCAAGTGCAGGAGAATGAAGTGTTCCGCGTCGGTGAGCGCGTACGGATTTCGACTGTCGGCGGGACCAGCCGCGTTTCGCACTAAGCGGGAACGAGCGGTAAAGAAAAACCCCGATCAGGTGACTGGTCGGGTTTTTTTATTGAAAATTTATTTAGTTACTTCCATAACAACCTAATTGAAAGTCGAATTTTGGGTCGAAAAACTCGGTTCCTATTAGATTTTCCAGTTCGGTTATTTTCTGGCTATCGAGGTCGTAGCCATAAATTTCATCTTCTGGTTTAGTCCAGTTCATGATCTTTCTTAACTGCTCGATGTTTCCGTCTGGAATGTTTACTTCAAAAACAAGAAGCTCAGTTTTCTTGTCGTAGGCTTCGATCGTGTGATTTAGTTTTGAGTATCGGCAAGTCATTCGGTGCACACCAGTTGAACAATATGCTCTGAGAGTCCCATCAAATATCACCAGCTCTTTCTATACCGAAACGATATTTGATAGTCGTAAATGCTTTCGTCAAATTTGTGAGTGAAAAAGGGTTGAAGGCGGGATACCCAATCAGTCCTGACATCAAAACCCCCATCATAGATTTCGCTTTCCGCCATCAAACCCAAAGCCTCAATGATTGATCCGTCATCACCGAGATCGGCTGAATACTCCTTCCCCACAGATTGCTCGGATATTTTTTCGTACCAATTCAGTCTTAACTTCAGCCCCATTGCAGCCTCACAAATACTTTTTAATATTTCGGTTTTTCTTGGGTGGATCTATCTGTTCACCCGTTATCGGATCAAAAGAGCCTAGATGGCTGCCATCACTTGCACGATAAGCTTCCAGTTCTCCGTGCAGCGAGTCCCATTCATAGATTGTCCTACCCTTATTGTCAGTCCAACGCTCTCGAAGCCCCGCGCCACCCTGTTTGGGTGTTTTCTTCTTGGCTTCCCTTAACCCCGGGAAACCCAATATTTCCTCAGTTTCAGGTGCTGAATGGTAGTCGTGATCCGGATTCGGAAGCTTTCTGCCAGTAAGGTTTAAAACAATATAAACCGGCCTGACCCCCGACCCCGCCGGAAACACCAATATGAAATCCCGATACTCCGGCGGATAAACCGGGTTCACCAGAATCCCGTCCGCCGCTTTCGTCGGTGGATACACCCAGATATGCGGTACCTGCGGGGCGGCCTCCAGCGCGGGGATGCCGAGGATGTCGGAGCCGTCCACGGCCGGTGTCCAGATCAGTTCGATGCCTTCGCCAAGGTTTGCGACAAATCGGTTATCGCGTGCGGTGAATTGCACGACATCGACCATTTCCCAGTCGCGGTTCTTGCCGGTGTAGAAGCCGTAACCCTTGAGGCTGCCGTCGGCCTGCTGTTCGACGTGCAAGCGCACGCGGGTTCGAGCCTGTTTGAGGGCGAGCAACTGGTCTTCGGTGTAGAGGGCGCTGTCGCTCAGGTTCGATGGCATGAACAGCGCCACCAACCCGACCAGCGGGGCCACGACGGCGGCGGAGGCCATCGCGGGCAAAGCCTTGAACGCCTCACCGGCGAGAGCAAAGGTGCCCAGGCCAGCAGGAATGGCGGTGCCGCTGATTTTCTTGAGTGCAACGCCGCCGCTGTCATCGGCTTCACGTCCGCCGAGCAGGATCAGATCGCCGTAATCTTTCAGGCTGTCCGTCGGCACCATCCCCGAAGGATTCGAGTAATCGATGATCGCGTCCGGCAACTTGCAGGACTTGGCAAACACACATCCGGCACGCACCGGCTCAGGCTTGTTCGCCGCGACCTCACGGCCGCGTTCGAAGGCGTCCTGCCGCGCCAGCATGGCGTCGTACTTGTTTTGTCGCTCGTCCTGATCGGCCAGCTCGGTGGCCGTCAGGTAGCGGTAGGTGACGTGATGCCCGTCGCCTGCCGGTGGGTTGGGAACCCGGGGAATGTCCTTTTGACCAGCCACTGATTGTCCTTTCGTTCATGCATCGGCAGCCCCTCGAAAGGGGCTGCACGACGTTAACGAAGCAGGAAAATCGTGGCTGTAGGACGCGTCTCTAAAGACGTGGGGATTGTTCGCTACGGCATCAGGAAGGTAGCGCGGTGTTCTTTCTGCTCGCCGCCAAGGTCACCGCATAACCGATCAATGCTGCGAACACCGAGCCGGTGAGAATGCCCATCCGGTCCATTCCGGCGTATTCACTGGCACCCGGCACGAAGGCCAGCGAGCCGACAAACAGGCTCATGGTGAAGCCGATCCCGCAGAGGATCGCCACGCCCAGCACCTGGCCCCAATTGGCGTTCTGGGGCAGGGCGGCGATGCCGGTTTTCACGGCGAGCCAGGTCAGGCCGAACACGCCGATGGTCTTGCCCAGCAGCAGGCCGACGGCGATGCCCATTGGTACGTGGTGGGTGAAGCTTTCGGCGGTCACACCGGTCAGCGACAAACCGGCGTTGGCGAAGGCGAACAGCGGCAGGATGCCGTAGGCCACCCATGGGTGCAGCGCATGTTCCAGGGTCAGCAGCGGCGAAGGTTCGGCGTTTTTCGTGCGCAGCGGAATGCAGAACGCCAGGGTCACGCCGGCCAGCGTCGCGTGGACACCGCTCTTGAGCACGCAGACCCACAGGATCAGGCCGATGATCATGTACGGCCCGAGCTTGACCACCCCGAGCCGGTTCATCGCCACCAGCGCCGCAATGCACGCGGCCGCCAGACCCAGCGACAGGGTCGAGAGCTCGCCGGAGTAGAAGATCGCGATGATCACGATGGCGCCAAGGTCGTCGATGATCGCCAGGGTCATCAGGAACAGCTTCAGCGACACCGGCACCCGCTTGCCGAGCAAGGCCAGCACGCCGAGGGCGAAGGCGATGTCGGTGGCGGTGGGGATCGCCCAGCCATCGAGGGCGGCCGGGTTGTCGCGGTTGAGGAACCAGTAGATCAGCGCCGGCACCAGCATGCCGCCGATGGCTGCCGCGCCGGGCAGGACGATCTGCGACGGTTTCGACAGCTGGCCGTCGAGCACTTCGCGCTTCACTTCCAGGCCGATGAGCAGGAAGAACAGCGCCATCAGGCCGTCGTTGATCCACAGCAGCAGGGGTTTGGCGATTTTCAATGCGCCGATCTGCGCGACCACCGGGGTGTCGAGCAGGCCGGTGTACAGCCACGACAGCGGCGAGTTGTTGATGATTAGAGCCAGGATGGCCGCGGCGATCAGTAACAGACCGCTGGCAGCTTCCAACTGAAAGAAACGCGTGAAAGTGCTACGCAGAGGCAAGGTCGCTCTCCATCGATAAAGTCAAAAGGTGGGACACCCTAACCCGTACTGTTAGTTGTTAAAACAAAAGTTATATTCTTTTTTGTTATATATGGTTACAAGGCGCATGCCAGACCTGCAGCAGAGCCTAGCAGTTGCCGACGGTATTGAAGTTCAGCTGTATCTGTCAGTGCGGTGGGATTTTTCCTAAGCTTGGGGGCTAAGCCTGTGAAGGCACTTCTGCCCGATTCAACGAGAACAACAGCCATGAGCGACAACCGACAGTGGGCCCGCGAAGCCATCCGGATCATCGAAGCGGACTTCCAGCGCAGCGCCGACACCCACCTGATCCCCTTGCCGCTGCCGGGGTTTCCGGGCATCGAGTTGTACTTCAAGGACGAATCCAGCCATCCCACCGGCAGCCTCAAGCATCGTCTGGCCCGTTCGCTGTTTCTCTACGCCTTGTGTAACGGCTGGCTCAAGCCCGGCGCGCCGGTGATCGAGGCGTCCAGCGGTTCGACGGCGATTTCCGAAGCGTACTTTGCGCGGATGCTCGGGCTGCCGTTCATTGCGGTGATGCCGGCGACTACCTCCAAGGAGAAGATCGCGCAGATCGCCTTCTATGGCGGCAAAAGTCATCTGGTGGACGATCCGACCCAGATCTACGCCGAATCCGAACGTCTGGCCCGCGAGCACGATGGGCACTTCATCGACCAGTTCACCTATGCCGAGCGCGCCACCGACTGGCGGGCGAACAACAACATCGCCGAGTCGATCTTCCAGCAGATGCGCTACGAGCAGCACCCGTGCCCGGCCTGGCTGATTTCCAGCCCCGGCACCGGCGGCACCACCGCGACGCTCGGTCGTTATGTGCGTTATCGCCAGCACTGCACCCGTGTGCTGTGCGCCGATGCCGAGCGTTCGGTGTTCTTCGACTACTACCAGACCGGCGACGCGAGTTTGCGTCTGGACCACGGCTCGCGGATCGAAGGCATCGGCCGGCCTCGGGTGGAGGCGTCGTTCCTGCCCAAGGTGATCGATGCGATGGTCAAGGTGCCGGATGCCTTGTCGCTGGCGGCCATGCATTACCTGGCGCAGCGTCTGGGCCGGCATGTGGGAGGGTCGAGCGGCACCAACCTGATCGGCGCGCTGATGGCGGCGCAGCAGATGAAAGCGGCGGGGGAGTCGGGGTCGATCGTGGCGATCCTGTGCGATGGCGGCGAGCGCTACGCGGACACCTATTACGATCCGGCGTGGCTCAAGGCGCAGGGCTATGAGCTGGAAGGATTGATGGCGGCCGTGGCGGCGAGTGCCGAGAAGGGTGAGGCACTGCCGGCCTCGGTTCTGCGTGCCAATATCTGACGCCGAATACGACTGTGGGAGCGAATTCGCTCCCACAGGTTTTTGCAGTGTTTCAGGTCGTGCAGATCAGTCTTTCAGACCCAGGATGTCACGCGCCACAGCTTCCGCGATACGAATCCCGTCAACGCCCGCCGACAGAATCCCGCCCGCATAACCTGCGCCTTCACCGGCCGGGAACAGACCTTTGACGTTCATGCTCTGCAGCGACTCGTTGCGCGTGATCCGCAGCGGCGACGAAGTCCGCGTCTCGATCCCGGTCAGCACTGCATCGTGCAGCGAATAACCGCGAATCTGCTTCTCGAACGCAGGCAACGCTTCGCGAATTGCTTCGATGGCAAAGTCCGGCAGCGCCAGGGCCAGGTCGCCCAGCGCCACGCCCGGTTTGTACGAAGGCTCAACCTCGCCCAGCTCGGTAGACGGCGTGCCGTTGATGAAGTCTCCGACCAGTTGCGCCGGCGCCTTGTAATCGCTGCCGCCGAGGATGAAAGCGTGGGATTCCAGACGCTCCTGCAACTCGATCCCGGCCAGCGGGCCGCCCGGATAATCGACTTCCGGGGTGATGCCGACGACGATGCCGGAGTTGGCGTTGCGCTCGTTACGCGAGTACTGGCTCATGCCGTTGGTGACCACGCGGTTCGGCTCGGAAGTCGCCGCCACCACGGTGCCGCCCGGGCACATGCAGAAGCTGTAGACCGAACGGCCGTTCTTGGCGTGGTGCACCAGTTTGTAGTCGGCAGCGCCGAGTTTCGGGTGACCGGCGTATTTGCCCAGTCGCGCGCGGTCGATCAGCGATTGCGGGTGCTCGATACGGAAGCCCACCGAAAACGGCTTGGCTTCCATGAACACGCCACGGCTGTGGAGCATGCGGAAGGTATCGCGGGCACTGTGGCCGAGGGCCAGGATCACGTGTTTCGAATGCAGGGTTTCGCCGCTGGCCAGTTCGACGCCGACCAGTTGGCCGTCTTCGATCAGCACGTCGGTGACGCGTTCCTGGAAGCGCACTTCGCCACCCAGCGCACGAATCTCTTCACGCATGGTTTCGACCATGCCGGTCAGACGGAACGTACCGATGTGCGGCTTGCTGACGTAGAGGATTTCTTCCGGCGCGCCGGCCTTGACGAACTCGTGCAAGACTTTACGGCCGAGGAATTTCGGATCCTTGATCTGGCTGTACAGCTTGCCGTCGGAGAACGTGCCCGCACCGCCTTCGCCGAACTGCACGTTGGACTCGGGGTTGAGCACGCTTTTGCGCCACAGGCCCCAGGTGTCCTTGGTGCGCTGACGCACTTCGGTGCCGCGTTCGAGGATGATCGGCTTGAAGCCCATCTGCGCCAGCAGCAGGCCGGCGAAGATCCCGCACGGGCCGAAGCCGACCACGATCGGGCGCTGGCTCAGGTCGCTTGGCGCCTGGCCGACGAATTTGTAGCTGACATCCGGCGCCACGTTGACGTTGCGGTCATCGGCGAACTTGCCCAGCACCTTGGCCTCGTCGCGCACTTCGAGGTCGATGGTGTAGATGAAGCACAGTTCGGAGGACTTTTTGCGCGCATCGTAGCTGCGCTTGAACAAGGTGAAATCGAGCAGGTCATCGCTGGCGATGCCCAGGCGTTGCACGATTGCAGCGCGCAGGTCTTCGTCGGGATGGTCGATTGGCAGCTTGAGTTCAGTGATTCGTAACATGACAGGATCCGGTTCGCGGGGCGCACAACTGCGCCAGGGCGTTTGAAGGCGGCGATTATAAGCCGCAACGGCCGGATCCCGTGAGGGTAAAACGATCAGTCGTTGCGCGAACCGCCGAAATACCCGCAACCGCGCTGCACCTTGCCGTCGATACGCAACTCGGCACTCATGTGCTGCACGCTGCCGGTGTTGCTGTCGACGCAGCGTTGCGGCGCCACCCACAGCTCGATGCGCTGGTTGTTGGCTTCGCTGCTGAGGTTGAAACGACCGTCGCCCAACTGTTCTTCAACATAGGGCACAGCGAGCGGTGGCTGGCCTTCGCGGTCGATGACCATGCCTTTGCCGCTGACCTTGACGTTCCATTCCGGGCCATGGCCGGCGGCGCGCAGGATCAGTTGCTTGAAGTTCGGATCATCGCAAGCGGTGCCGGAGCGTTCGACGCGGTACAACTGGGTCAGGTCGAGACGGTCACCGGCGATCTTCCCGCGCACGTCGGCGAACAGCTTGCCCTGTTGATCGGCCAGGGTGGCGGCCTCTTGCAGAATGCTGGTGCCGCCAATGTCGTTGACCACGTACTGACGCTGTTCGCCGCACGACTGGAACACCAGTTTGCCGTCGGCAGCGGTCAGTTGCCCCTGCATCCGCGTCTGGCCGACGTGGGAGGCGCTTTCCCGCGCGCCATCGAACAACTGGCACGCGGCAAACAGAGGGAGCAGGGCAACAACGATCAAGGAACGGGCAACACGCATCTTCGGCTCTCCAGACAAGTGCCGTCACGTTACGCAGGCTGACCGCTTATCACAACCTTGAGTTGAACTTGCCACGTACCGGAAACATTTGGCTTAACTTTGGGAGTCGGGACGAAGGACATTTGGCCGTACCTTGTCCGCCTTTTGGATGCGCGAGGTATTTATGAAAGGATCAGGCAGGGTGCTATTGGCGGTACTGGCAATGATGGCTTCATGGCCGTCGATGGCGGCAGAAATTGCTTTTTCATCGGATGCGGATTTCTCCGAAATGAGCCTTGAGCTCAAACGAATCGATGATCCGAATCCGCAAGCCGTCATGCTCAATGTTACGTTGAGCCCGGATGCGCAGCGTCGCCTGCAGCAGGTGACGATTGAGGGAATGCACCAGCCCCTGCAGTTGTCCATCAATGGCGTTCAGGTGTCGAGTGCGACGATTCAATCGGTGATCAAAGGCCCGAGTCTGATGATAAGCGTGCCCCGCGAGGCCGCCAGCAAGCTGCTTCCCACGCTGCTGGAGCATTAAGGCCTTGATGCGACGCTGACCCAGCGCCGCATGCCAAGGTTTTTCAACCCACGTGAAATGTCTGACCTGTCTGCAAGCCTTCGACACTTTTGGCGTAGGCCAATGCCACATCCGCTGCAGGAACCGGCTTGTAGCCGCGGAAGTACGGAGCGTAGCTGCCCATGGCTTCCACCAGCACGGTGGGGCTGATCGAGTTCACGCGCAGGCCCCGTGGCAGTTCGATGGCAGCGGCACGGACGAAGCTGTCCAGCGCGCCGTTGACCAGTGCCGCCGAAGCACCGCTGCGGATCGGGTCGTGGCTGAGTACGCCGGTGGTGAAGGTGAACGATGCGCCGTCGTTGGCGAATTCACGGCCGATCAGCAGCAGATTGACCTGGCCCATCAGCTTGTCTTTCAGGCCGAGGGCGAAGCTGTCTTCGTTCATGTCGCCCAGCGGGGCGAAGGTCACGTTGCCGGCGGCGCAGACCAGTGCGTCGAACTTGCCGGTCTTTTCGAACAGCTTGCGGATCGATGCGCTGTCGCTGATATCCACCTGGAAATCGCCGCTGCTGCGGCCTATGCGAATGACTTCGTGACGCTGCGACAGCTCTTTGTCCACGGCCGAACCGATGGTGCCGCCGGCGCCGATCAACAGAATTTTCATCGTGCTTGCCTCAAGTGATTGAACGAGCTTTCAGTCTAGAGTGGTTTTTTCCGCTGATAAGCGCGCTAATGGGCAACCTTTGGTTTTCAAATGGAAACAATCCATGAGCGAGATGGATGATCTGGCGGCGTTCGCGGTGTTGATCGAGGCCGGCAGTTTTACCTTGGCGGCGCAGCAACTGGGGTGCAGCAAGGGACAGTTGTCCAAGCGCATCAGTCAGCTGGAAGCACAGTTTTCCGTGGTGCTGCTGCAACGCACCACGCGCCGGCTCAGCCTGACGGCGGCCGGTGCGGCGCTGTTGCCCCAGGCTCAGGCGCTTGTCGTCCAGGTGGAAAGGGCGCGTCAGGCATTGGCGCGTTTGAAGGACGATATGGCAGGTCCCGTGCGTATGACGGTTCCGGTGTCGCTGGGGGAAACCTTCTTCGACGGCCTGGTGCTGGAGTTTTCGCAGAAATACCCCGAAGTGCAGATCGAGCTGGAGCTGAACAACAGCTACCGCGATCTCTCCCGCGATGGCTTTGATCTGGCGATCCGCACCGATGTCGCCAACGATGAGCGTCTGGTGGCCAAGCCTTTGCTGGCCTGGCAGGAAATGACCTGCGCCAGTCCGGCCTACCTTGAGCGTTTCGGCGAACCGGCGACGCCACAGGCGCTGGCCGAGCATCGTTGCCTGCTCAACAGTCACTATGGCGGTCGCGAAGAATGGCTGTATCACCAACAGCATGAGCTGTTGCGAGTGCGGGTATCGGGGCCGTTCGCCAGCAATCACTACAGCCTGCTGAAAAAGGCCGCACTCGCTGGCGCCGGCATCGCCCGCCTGCCGTCTTATCTGTTGCAGACGGAATTGGCTGACGGCCGATTGCGCTGGCTCCTGCGGGATTTTCAGACCCGGCGCATGCCGATGTACCTGGTGCACCCGTATCAGGGCGGGCTGCCGAAGCGCACTCAAGTGCTGGCGGATTACCTGATCGACTGGTTCAAGCGCAGCGGCGAGGCCCTGGACCGGCTTCAGCGGTAACGCCGGGCGATGAGATGATCGATCGACAGTTTTCCCGGGCCGGTGGTCATCAGGTACAGCAACACTGCCGCCCATGTTCCGTGGGTCGGGTAGGCGTCGGGGTACACGAACAGCTCGATGACCAGCGTCATGCCCAGCAGTGCCAGCGCTGAAAACCTTGTGGCGAAGCCGACGAGGATCAGGATCGGGAAAAAGTGCTCGGCGAACGCCGCCATGTGCGCGGCGATTTCCGGTGACAGCAGCGGCACGTGATATTCGCTCTGGAACAGCGGAATCGTCGAGTCCGCCAGATGTGGCCAGCCGATCTGGAAGGTGCCGTCGATCAGGTCGATGGCCAGGCCCTCGACCTTGGTTTGCCCGGATTTCCAGAACACCGCTGCGATGGAAAAACGCGCGATGAAGGCGATCAGGCTGTGCGGGATTTTTTCCAGCAGCGCAATGGCGCGGGCAATGAGGCTGTTCATGGCGAAACCTTGTGATGTAAATGGGTGATGGCGTGGCGACTGATCAACAGGGCCAGGGTCTGGCTGAGATCGAAGGCTTCTGCGGATTCCAGCGCCTCGGTCAGTGACAGGCCGGCCTTGAGTTGGCCGATGAACTGGCTGGCGCCGGGATCCACGGCGAACACCTCGACCTCCAGGCCGTTGCGCAGGATCAGCGCGTGCTGGGCCTGATCCAGATCGATGCCGGCCAGCGTGGCGTCGTGCTGGTGCGCGGCCCAGATATCCACCACGGCGAAGGCTGAATCGAACACATGCAGCGAAGGATGCAGGCCGATTTGCAAGCGACTCAGGCCTTCCTGATCCGCGAAGGCCGCAGCGATCCGGTCCTGGCTGAGCGGCGCGATATCGGCGGCGTGATAGGCCTGCGTGCGCAATCGCTCCAGTCGCGCGACATCGGCCAGATAAGGCACGCTCGACACCGGCTCGAATCCGCTGATGAAGTCCGCCAGTTCACTGCCGTAATCGCTCATCAACGCACTGTGTGGTGGGTGGTTTTGAATGAAAACGCCGGCCATGGCGCGGAAGAACTCCTCTCCCACCAACTGCCTCACCACGGGGTAGCTGTCGGCCAGTGCATTGCTCAACGAGCCTTGCACGTTGTTGCGGTACACCGCGAATCGACTGGCCGGATCGGCCCCGTTGGCGCTGCACAATCCTTCGGGGCAGGGCAGACCGACATCGAGCAGTGCGGCGCTGAACTCCGCTTGAGTATTCATGACCGGACTCCCGCGCAAAGCAGAAGCTCGTCTGCCTGTTGCGCCTCGGCCATCAGCACGTCGAAGTCCGGCACCTGATTGTCCCGTTCGATCAACGTGGCCACCGGGCCGACGCGTTCCAGCGCCTGTCGGTATAGCGACCAGACGGCCTGATCGATCGGTGCGCCGTGATCGTCGATCAACAGGCGATCGCCGAGGCTGTCGGAATCTTCGGCAAACCCCGCCAGATGGATCTCGCCAACCGCGTGCAGCGGCAGTGCGTCGAGGTAGGCCAGGGGATCGCGCTGATGGTTGATGCACGAGACGTAGACATTGTTCACGTCCAGCAACAGACCGCAGCCGCTGCGTCGGATGACTTCACGGATGAACTCCGCTTCGTCGATTGTCGAGCGCTCGAACGCCAGATAGGTCGCCGGATTTTCCAGCAGCATCGGGCGCTTGAGGGTGTTCTGCACCTGGTCGATGTGATCGCAGACGCGATTCAGCGTCGGCGTGTCGTAAGCGAGCGGCAGCAGGTCATTGAGAAACACCGGGCCGTGAGTCGACCAGGCCAGGTGTTCGGAAAAGGAGTGGGGTTGATAACGCTCGATCAGCGCGCTCAGGCGTTTGAGGTGCTGAACATCCAGCGAGCCTTCGGCACCGATGGACAAACCGACACCGTGCAGCGACAGCGGATACGCCTCGCGGATCAAACCCAGAAAGTGATGGAACGGGCCGCCGGCCACCATGTAGTTTTCGGCGTGGACTTCGAAGAAACCGATGTCCGGTAGAGAGCCGAGCACTTCACGAAAGTGCCCGGTCTTGAGCCCCAGCCCGGCACGGGGCGGGAGCCCGGGGAGGGCTGCCCGAGTGCGGGGGAAGGCATGGTCGCAGGAAGTGATCATGATCGTCACTCGGGCAGGCCGTGGATCAGGACTTGGCCTTGAAGGCTTCCATCTGACCGAAACCGGTCGGCGAAGTCTTGCTTTCGGTGGTGGTGCAGGTGCCTTTCGGAACGAACTTCCAGGAATTGGCCTGGTAATCCATTTTCGCCGTGCCTGCACAGGTGGTGCCGGCGCCGGCGGCGCAGTCGTTATGACCTTTCATGGCCACGCCGAAGCATTTTTCCATGTTGGTGTTATCGGCCGCCTGGACGGTCGAAACGGCGGCCATGCTCAGTGCAGAACCAAGGGCCAGAACCAGGGCGGTGGCGGACAGGGTGCGGGTGGTAGCAGTCATGATGTTTCTCCGGTTTCAACTTGGGTTGGAACAAGCGATGTGCGCTTGCTTACCCCACTAGAGAAACGACCTGACGATGCGTTACAGCGATCGACGAAATATTTTTCAAAGCGCAAAAAAAACGGCCCGAAGGCCGTTTTCTGTTTAACGCAATCGATCAACCGCCGAGGTACGCCTCGCGCACTTTCGGGTCGGTCAGCAGCGCTTCACCGGTGCCTTGCATCACCACCCGGCCGTTCTCCAGAACGTACGCACGGTCAGCGATTTTCAGTGCCTGGTTGGCGTTCTGCTCGACCAGGAACACCGTTACACCGTCCTTGCGCAGCTGTTCGATGATGTCGAAGATCTGCTGGATGATGATCGGTGCCAGGCCCAGCGACGGCTCGTCGAGCAGCAGCAGTTTCGGCTTGCTCATCAGCGCACGGCCGATGGCGAGCATTTGCTGTTCGCCGCCGGACATGGTGCCGCCGCGCTGGTTGAAGCGTTCTTTCAGGCGTGGGAAAAGTCCGAGAACCTTGTCCATCTGTTCCTGATAGTCGCCCTTGTCGGTGAAGAAGCCGCCCATGGACAGGTTTTCTTCTACGGTCAGACGGGCAAACACCCGACGACCTTCCGGCACAACGGCAATGCTCTTGCGCATGATCTGCGACGAGTCCTGGCCGACCAGTTCCTCACCCATGTAACGGATGCTGCCGCTGTGGGCCTGCGGCGAACCGCAGAGCGTCATCAGCAGGGTGGACTTGCCGGCACCGTTGGCGCCGATCAGCGTCACGATCTCGCCCTGGCGGACTTCGACGTTGACGCTGTGCAGGGCCTGGATCTTGCCGTAGAAGGTGGAAACGTTTTCGAACTGCAGCATTTACGCTTCCCCCAGGTAGGCTTTGATCACTTCAGGATTGTCGCGGATCTGTTCCGGCGTGCCGTCGGCCAGAGGCGTGCCCTGATTGATCACGACGATGTGGTCGGAAATGCTCATGACCAGTTTCATGTCGTGTTCGATCAGCAGCACGGTCACGTTGTGCTCTTCGCGCAGCACGCTGATCAGCGCCTTCAGGTCTTCGGTTTCCTTCGGGTTCAGACCGGCGGCCGGTTCGTCGAGCATGAGGATCCGTGGACGGGTCATCATGCAGCGGGCGATTTCCAGGCGACGCTGCTGACCGTAGGCCAGGGTGCCGGCCGGACGGTTGGCGAATTCCTTGAGGTTGACCTTGTCCAGCCAGTACTCGGCGTACTCCATGGCCTCGCGCTCGCTTTTACGGAACGCCGGGGTCTTGAACAGACCGGCCAGGAAGTTGGTGTTCAGGTGACGGTGCTGGGCGATCAACAGGTTCTCGACCGCCGTCATGTCCTTGAACAACCGCACGTTCTGGAAGGTGCGCACCACGCCCTTGAGGGCGATCTTGTGGCCAGGCAGGCCTTCGATCGGCTCGCCATCGAGCTTGATGCTGCCGCCGCTCGGCTTGTAGAAACCGGTCAGGCAGTTGAACACGGTGGTCTTGCCCGCGCCGTTAGGCCCGATCAGCGCCACCACTTGTTTCTCTTTCACGGTCAGGGCCACGCCGTTGACCGCCAGCAGACCGCCGAAGCGCATGCTCAGATTTTCGACTTTCAGGATCTCGCGGCTCATTTGCGCAGCTCCATGTGAGGACGTTGCATGGGCAGCAGACCTTGAGGTCGCCAGATCATCATCAGCACCATCAGGGCACCGAACATCAGCATGCGGTACTCACTGAACTCACGCATCATTTCCGGCAACAGGATCATCACGACCGCCGCCAGTACCACGCCCAGCTGCGAGCCCATGCCGCCCAGCACCACGATGGCGAGAATGGTCGCCGACTCGATGAAGGTGAAGGACTCCGGTGTCACCAGACCCTGACGGGCGGCGAAGAAGCTGCCGGCGAAACCGGCGAAGCAGGCGCCCAGGGTGAATGCCGAAAGCTTGATGAGCGTCGGGTTCAGGCCCAAAGCGCGGCAAGCGATCTCGTCTTCGCGCAACGCTTCCCAGGCACGGCCCAGAGGCATGCGCAGCAAGCGGTTGATGACGAACAGCGCGAACAGCGCCAGGAACAACGCCACCAGATAAAGGAAGATCACCTTGTTGATCGAGTTGTATTCCAGGCCGAAGTATTCGTGGAACGTCTGCAAACCCTCGGCGGCTTTACGTTCGAAGGTCAGACCGAAGAACGTTGGCTTCTCGATGTTGCTGATACCGTTCGGGCCGCCGGTGATGTCGGTGAGGTTACGCAGGAACAGACGGATGATTTCACCGAAGCCCAGCGTCACGATCGCCAGATAGTCACCGCGCAGACGCAGGACCGGGAAACCGAGCAGGAAGCCGAAGGTGGCCGCCATCAGTCCGGCGATCGGCAGGCAGATCCAGAAGCTCAGGCCGTAGTAGTGCGACAGCAGCGCATAACTGTAGGCGCCGACGGCATAGAAACCGACGTAACCCAGGTCGAGCAGGCCTGCCAGGCCGACCACGATGTTCAGGCCCAGTCCGAGCATCACGTAGATCAGCACCAGCGTGGCGATATCCACCGCGCCGCGAGAGCCGAAGAACGGCCAGACCAGCGCACCGATGATCAACGCAATGATGATCCAGCGCTGGGTGGTCGGCAGGGTCAGGAAGCTGCTGGCCTTGGCCGGCATCTTCGGCAGGCTCGGCGAGGATTTCCACGCCGCGCCGATCTGCTGGTCGAACAGCACGCGCAGGAACATCAACACCGAGCAGACGGCAATGGTGATCAATGTCGAGGTACTGGTGCCATGCACTTCGAGGTTGATGCCGACGATGGTCAGCTTCAGACCGAGTACCGGGTAGGCCACCGCCCACACCAGCAGGGCGCTGAACAGCGCCTGTTTAAGATTCCTAGTCATACTTTCTCAACCTCCGGACGACCCAACAGGCCGGTTGGCCGGAACAACAGCACCAGAACCAGCAGGCCGAACGCCACGACGTCCTTGTACTGGTCGCCGAAGATATCGGCACCAAAGGCTTCCGCCACACCGAGCACCAGTCCGCCGAGCATGGCGCCGGGAATGCTGCCGATGCCGCCCAGTACCGCGGCGGTGAAGGCCTTGAGGCCGACGAGGAAACCGGCGTTCGGGTTGATCACGCCGTATTGCATGCTCAGCAGCACGGCCGCGACGGCCGCCAGCGCAGCACCGATGACGAAGGTCAGGGCGATGATGTTGTTGGTGTTGATGCCCAGCAGGTTGGCCATCTTGATGTCTTCGGCACAGGCGCGGCAGGCGCGGCCCAGGCGAGAGCGGGAGATGAACAGCGTCAGGCCGAGCATGGCGACCAGGGTCACCACGAACACCACGATTTGCATGTAGGAAATCAGCACTTCATGTGCGCCACCTGGCCCGATGGAGAAGTTGCCGGGGATCAGGTTGGGGATGGATTTGTCCTTGGAGTCTTGCGCCAGCAGAACCGTGTTCTGCAGGAAGATCGACATACCGATGGCGGAAATCAGCGGAATCAGACGGTTGCTGCCGCGCAAGGGGCGGTAGGCGACCCGTTCGATGCTGTAACCGTAGGCACTGGTCACGACGATGGTTGCGAGAAAAGCGGCGGTCATCAACAGCGGAACGCTGTCGAGTCCCATCATGGACAGCCCGGCGATGGCGATGAATGCCACGTAGGAGCCGATCATGTACACCTCGCCATGGGCGAAGTTGATCATTCCAATGATGCCGTAGACCATCGTATAGCCGATGGCGATCAGGGCATACGTGCTGCCAATGGTCATGCCATTAACCAGCTGTTGGAAGAAGTGATAGATGTCAGGCATTACAGCGCTCCTAAAAACCTGATACGCATTTCACTGGTGGAGTCATTTTCCCGCCCGGCCCCGTGGATCTTTATCCACTTCGAATCCGGGTTTTGCCAGCGAACCGCTGATGACGGTTTTGAGATTTTCAGGTGGGGAGACTGGCGGATCACGCCAGCGCGGCCCAATACATTCGTAAAACAAAGCCCACGGCACGCCGTGGGCTTTATTGGCAGTCAGTCAGGCAGCGCCTTACTGAGGCGAAACTTCGGTTTTAGGTTTGCCGAAGTGCCACTCGTAGACCACGAATTTGAAGTCCTTCAGGTCGCCCTTGGCGTCGAAGCTCAGGTCGCCGGTAGGGGTCTTGAAGGTGCCGGCGTGAATGGCGGCCGCCACTTTCGCAGGGTCTTCGGATTTGGCAGCAGTGATACCCTGGGCAATCACTTCAACCGCCGAGTAGGACGGGAACACGAACGGGCCGCTCGGGTCTTCTTTCTTCGCCTTGAAGTCTTCGGCCAGCTTCTGGTTGGCCGGATCCTGGTCGAAGGACTTCGGCAGGGTCACCAGCAGGCCTTCGGACGCGTCCTTGGCGATCTGCGAGATGGAGTCGTTACCCACGCCTTCCGGACCCATGAACTTGGCTTTCAGGCCTTTTTCCTGGGACTGACGCAGGATCAGGCCCAGCTCAGGGTGGTAGCCGCCGTAGTAGACGAAGTCGACGTTGGCTTGCTTGAGCTTGGAGATCATCGAGGAGAAGTCTTTGTCGCCGGCGTTGACGCCTTCGAACACGGCAACCTTGACGCCCTTGCCTTCCAGGGTTTTCTTCACGGCGGTGGCGATGCCTTCACCGTATTGCTGTTTGTCGTGCAGGACAGCAACGATTTTCGGTTTCACGTGATCGGCAATGTAGTTACCGGCGGCAGGGCCCTGGGCGCTGTCCAGACCGATGGTGCGGAACACCATTTTGTAACCACGGCTGGTGATGTCCGGGCTGGTGGCAGCCGGGGTGATCATGATCACGCCTTCGTCTTCGTAAACGTCCGAAGCAGGCTGAGTGGAGCTGGAGCACAGGTGACCGACCACGAACTTGACGCCGTCGTTGACGACCTTGTTCGCAACGGCTACCGCTTGTTTCGGGTCGCAAGCGTCATCGTATTCAACGGCTTCGAGCTTCTTGCCGTCGACGCCGCCCTTGGCGTTGATCTGTTCGATGGCCATTTTGGCGCCACTGAACTGCATGTCGCCATACTGGGCTACCGGGCCGGTTTTAGGGCCGGCGATACCGATCTTGATGGTGTCAGCTGCGAACGAATGGCTGGCAACCCCGGCCAGTACCATAGCGGCAAACAGTTTGGAAATCTGCTTAGTAGCCTTAGTCATAGTGCTCCACTCTTACTGTTGTATTTTTTTAGAGTCCTGACGCCGTAGCAGCAGAACCGGGCTGGATATCTTCGCGATACCTTCCGGAAATGCCCCCGGCAACTGTACCGGTACAGTGTAGAGCGCCGGTTGTTGGCCTGGGAAGCTGGCGCCCAGGGGCAAATTCTGGAGATGTCGCTTTAATGAAAGAAAAAGACAGAATTGCGGCGGGGCTTTCAGAGGGCTTATGCCCCAATCATCAGCATTCCTTGGCTTTCCTGCGCTTTTCGTTCGGTACAGCCTTTTGCTACCGGGTTTTTCTGCCGGACCACCGACGTTATCATTCGCGCCGATTTCTTTTCCGGACAGTCCCATGAATCAAGAACCTAGCACCCTCTATGCCAAGCTGCTTGGTGAAACCGCATCTATTACCTGGAAAGAGCTGGAGCGCTTCTACGCCCAGGGTGCCCTATTGTGGGTCGACGCTGACCTGGATTTGATCGCCGTGGCCGAGGCCGTGGCATCGGATCAAGGCGAGAAAGTCGCTGCCTGGCTGGCCGAAGACAAGGTCGCCAAGCTGTCTGAAACGCGGGCGCTGGATATTTTCGAACGTGATCCGCAGATGTGGGCGGTGGTGGTGCGGCCGTGGATTCTGGTCCAGGAAAGGGCGTCGGCTTGAGGGGTTGCACCTCGTTGGTGCACATGATGGCCGAGGAAAAGTGTGTAGCCGAGTAGCGTGATGGCACGTTGCCGTAGAGAAATGCCACAAGCGCGGGTGGCATAACGGTGACGTAAACGTAACGGGCACAGTTTAGTAAGCAGCCTAACGGCTGCTTAATTGTTTCGGGATGTTGGAAAGGCTGAAATTTTCATCGAATTTAAAGGCCTCTTCGCGAGCAAGCCCGCTCCCACATTCAACCGCGTTGTGTCAGTAGACATACGGTCAAATGTGGGAGCGGGCTTGCTCGCGAATGGCGGCGACGCGGTCTTGGATCAGACCGAGTAAGTCTTGCCGGTGTGATTATTGAGCGAAATGACCTTGGTCTTGCCGATCCGGTGGCGGTAAATCTCGCGCAGGTATTTGATCGACTTCTTCACGCAATCGCGCGACAAGCGAATGTCGTTGATCGAGACAAATTTCTCTTTGTCGTTGATCAGCTCGCGGTATTTCTTCTCGTACATCGGCTTGATCGCGTACCAGTTGGTATCGAGGATCTTCGCCGGGTTCTCGAATTCGTTGAGCAGGTCATCGATACGTTCTTCGTCGAATTCTTCATTGATGATGAAGTCGAGGATCGAGTTGTCGAGGGTCTCGTCGAAACGGTACGGGTTCTTCGCGAAGCAACGCTTGATGAACGCCACGATCAGGGTCAGGAAGTCGTCCGACAGGCACGGGCTCTTGGCGATCAGGGTGGTCAGCGACAGGTTGGCCGAAGCACCGATCACCAGTGCGTAGCGCTTGAGCGTGGTGTTGGGGAACAGGCTGTTGAGGTGGGTCTTCAACCGGTTCAGGTCCATGTACGACAGTTTGTAGTCTTTCGGCAGCGAAACGATCGAGACCACCGACGAGCAGTTCTTGAAGAAGTGCAGGTCATGCAGCGCGGCGGCGTCGTAGCCGGAATTCTTGTACTGCTCCAGCGACGCGCGATAACGCTTGGATTCGATCGGCAGCAGGCTGATGCCTTCGATGGCCTGGGTCACCTTGTTGAAGTGCGGCAGGTCGATCGAGCGGAAGAACAGGTCATCGATGTTCAGGCGCTGTGGCTCTTTGTCGAACACCTTGAACTTGTCGCTGCTCGGTGGCGGCGTTTCCGGCACCACCGATTCGGCGTAGGCAATGGCGACCGGGCCGGCCAGACTCATGAACAGGTCGTTGGCATCCAGGCGAATGGTCTCGCCGATGTCGATGCCGGCGCGACGGAAATAGTTCTGGTCATAGTCGGTCGTAACCGCCTGGGCCGTCAGAATGTTGAAGATCTGCTGCGAGATGTACTGGTTGGCGTGCTTCTCCATCGCATTGACATCAATGTTCTGGATGTTGCCGTCATCGCTCTCTTCGGCGTAACGCATGATGTCGTTGGAGATCAGCATCATCGCGTTCCATGGGCGGATACGGCCCATGACGCTGGCTTCGCTGCTGTCTTCGTTGGCGAAGTTGTACGAGAAATCCCATTCTTCCGACAGGTATTTGCACAGCAGGCGACCGGCGTTGATGTGCAGCGCCTCGGACATTTCGCTGCGGTGGTCGGAAATGTTCGGCAGCACGCAGATGCCGCTGGTGAAGATCGGCTCGAACACGAACGAATGACCGCTCTTGCCGTCATGTTCGTCCATCGGCTTGGTGTCGAACGTCTTGTTCATGTACGAGTGCTGCTGGGCCAGGCCGAATTCCGAGGCCATGCCCGAACCGGTACCGCCGCCGGCACTGAAGATCGAGAAATACAGGCGCGACTGGTTGGCCTTGATGCCGCAGCTGTCGATCAGGTACGAGTGGATCATTTTCCAGTCGGGGCTGGAGAAGCGCTGGGTGTCCTTGTTCAGGATGATCTTCGCCAGGTACTGGCCGAGGATCGGCGCGTTACCGGCGCCACCGGCGTGGACTTCGGACAAGTCCATGATCTTCATTTTGCTGTAGTCGCGCAGGAAACCGCTTTTCTCGCCCTTGCGCGAGAAGCGGATGCGTCCGGCAATGTCTTTATCCAGGTCGCCGAGCATCACCAGCGGCTCGACCAGGAACACCGGTTTGGTCGACTTGTTCGGGCCGATCCGCAGGTTCTGCTTGATCCACTGGGTCGGGCTGTAGCCTTTGTCGGAGGCCAGGCGACGGTCAGCCACGCGGTCTTCGTTGTTGAATTCGTTGAGGTAGAATTTGCGCGCGTTGTACACCAGCTCCGCCACGTCGAGGGCGATGTTGGAGCCGCAGCGACCGAGGCCGATCAGGCACACCGACGGGAATTCCTGGTCGTTGTGCTGCTCGTTGTCGCCTTCCAGGTGCGGCGGGCGCGGGAACACCAGGTCACGCAGGCCGTCGAGGTTATCGAGGATGCGGTCGGTGTTGGTTTCGGTGAAATACAGGTATTGCTGGGTGCCCAGAGGGCGCGAAGGAGGCAATGGCTTCATCGGGGCAGGGCTGTTCGCCGCAGGGCTCAGGGTCAGATCGGATACCGCAGTGGCCGGATTGTTTTTAGAAGTCATTGTGCGCCATTTACCTGGACTGGTTGGCTCGGCGACCACTGTCGTCGAGCCTCACGGAATGGGAATCTCGCGTCTTTTTGCTGCGCGTATTTGGCCCGTGCGTCAGGTGCTTTGCCTGTGTGTCGCACGGGGGAATCCTTTCCTGATTGATGATGGATCGGCCATTATTCGGCGATCTTTAATCAAAAGGAGGCTAAATGATGTCAACGCTACCTTCGTTGGGGTTTGCCGGAATCGGACTGATGGGGCTGCCGATGTGCCGGCGTCTGCTGGCGGCGGGTTATCCGCTGACCGTGTGGAACCGCAACCCGGACAAGTGCGCGCCGCTGGTGGAGGCGGGTGCCCGGCAAGTCGCGACCCCGGCCGAACTGTGCGGGCAGGCCGACGTGGTGATGCTCTGCCTGGCCGATACGGCGGTGGTACGCGAAGTAGTGTTTGGCCCGGCCGGTGTTGCTGAAGGCGCAAGAAACGGTCAGCTGCTGGTGGACTTTTCCAGCCTTGAACCGACGGCGACTCGCGAGATGGCAGCAGAACTGGCGCAAAAGACCGGCATGGCCTGGCTCGACTCACCGGTGTCCGGCGGCGTCGTCGGCGCGGAGGCCGGCAGCCTGGCGATCATGGTCGGTGGTGATGCCGCAGATCTTGATCGTGTTCGCCCGGTGCTGCTCGCCCTCGGTCAGCGCGTCACGCACATGGGCGGTATCGGTGCCGGCCAGGTGACCAAGGCCTGCAATCAGATGATCGTTGCCTGCAATGCGCTGGTGATCGCCGAAGTGGTCGCGCTGGCCGAGCAGTCCGGGGTCGACGCCAGCCTGATGGCCGAGGCGCTGGCCGGTGGTTTTGCCGATTCGAAGCCGCTGCAGATCCTCGCCCCGCAAATGGCCGAAAGCCGTTTCGAACCGGTGAAGTGGCACGTGCGCACGTTGCTCAAGGATCTCGACACGGCAGTGAAGTTTTCCCGTGAAGTCGGCTCGGCGACGCCGATCAGCGGATTGGCCGCACAACTGATGCGCCTGCATGGGGCGCAGGGCTTTTTGGAGAGAGATCCATCGACACTGGTGAAAATGTACCGCGAGCCAGCGTCAGCGGATTGACCGAGTGGGCGTGTTTGCGCTGGTTGATCTCTTCGAGGACCGGGCGCAGTTCGTGCAGCGGCACCGGACGGCTGAGCAGGTAACCCTGAATGAAGTCACAGCCGGAACGCTCGAGGAATTCGTATTGCTCCAGGCTTTCCACGCCTTCGGTGACGACCTGCAAGTGCAGGGTGTGGGCCATGACGATGATCGCCTGGACGATTTCCATGTCGGCGGTGGCCTTGGGAATATCGAGGATGAACGAGCGGTCGACTTTCAAGGTGTTGAGCGGCAGACGCTTGAGATAGGCCAGGGACGAATAACCGGTGCCGAAGTCATCGATTGACAGCGACACACCCAGGGCGCGGATCTGCCGCAACAGCACCAGCGTATTGGCGATGTTGCCCATCAGGGCGTTTTCGGTCACCTCCAGCTCAAGGCGTTCAGGGGCGACGCCGGCGCTGCGCAAGGCGCGTTCGATCTCATTGGCCAGTTCTTCCCGGGCCAGATTCAGCGGTGAACAGTTCCAGGCAATCTTCAATTCGTCACAGCCATGGCGCGACAGTTCGCCAAGGTCTTCGCAGGCCTTGCGCAGCACCCAGTTGTCGAGTTCGGCAATCAGGCCGTTGTTTTCGGCGATGGCGATAAAACGGTCCGGGGTCAGCAGGCCATGCACCGGATGCTGCCAGCGAATCAGCGCTTCGAGCTTGGTGACCTTGCCGGTCTTCAGTTCGAAGATCGGCTGGTAATACAGCATCAACCCGTTCTCTTCGCGCAGGGCATGGCGCAGTTCTTCCTCCAGTTGCAGTTCCAGGCTTGCGCGGTTTTTCAGGTTGGAATCGAAAAAGTGCACGCCGTTGCGCCCGGCGCCCTTGGATTGATACAGCGCCAGGTCCGCGTGCTTGAGCAGTTCATCGCAGGTGGTGCCGTCTTCGGGAAACAGGCTGATGCCGATGCTGGTGGTCATCACCATGCGCCGCCCGGCCAGTTCGATCGGCTCCTTCATCTTGAGCATGATGCGCTGGGCCAGGTTGCGGGCTTCTTCGCGGTCACGCAGGCCGATGAGGATGCAGAATTCATCGCCGCCGAAACGCGCGACCACGTCTTCATGGCCACGTACCGAACCTTTGATGTGCTGGGCGATGACCTTGAGCAACTCGTCACCGGCATCATGGCCGAGGCTGTCGTTGATGCGCTTGAAGTGGTCGATGTCGAGAAACATCACCGCGAGCATGCCGCCCTCGGTGGATTTCTGGCTGAGTTTCTCGGCAAAGAGCTGGTTGAAGCCGCGACGATTGATCAGGTTGGTCAGGGCGTCGTAATTGGCGGCCTGTTGCAGCGACATCCGCGCCTGATCGAGCTGGCTGAGCAACATGTTGACCCGGCGCAGGTCTTGCTCCTTGTTCTGCAGTTTCTTGTCGGCGAGTGCGGCGCTGATGGCGCTGCCGAGGATCAGCAGGGTGATGAAGGCGACGGTGAGCCCCAGCTGCAGGTGGCTGGTTTCGGCCCTCAGTGTGGGAATGCTTCCCTCCGGCAGCACCAGATGCAACGCCGCCATGCCAGTGAAGTGCATGCTGATGATGCCGGCCCCGAGAATCAGGGTGGCCACGTATTTGAGCATCTGGTTGTGCAGGCCGCTGCCTTCACGCAAATTCCCGGCCACCCACAGCGCGGCGAAACTGGCACCGATGGCAATCAGGATCGACAGGCCGAACAGGGTCGGTTCGTAGTAAGCGGTGGCGGCGGACTGCATGGCGGCCATGCCGACGTAATGCATGCCGGCAATGCCCAGGCCGATGACGATGGCGGTCTTGAAGTATTGCAGCAGACTGGGCTGCGGTTCGCTGAGGGTGTGCATCGCCAGCCAGGAGGCCAGCAGGGCGATCACCAGGGAGAACAGGGTAATGGCCAGGTCGTACTGGATGTCGATCGGCGTCTGGAACGCCAGCATGCTGATGAAATGCATGGCCCAGATGCCGCCGGCCAGGCAAGTGGCGCCGATCCAGCGCCAGAGCCTGCGCGATCCGGGGTCTTCGGCATGGCCGACGCGTTCCGCCATGTCGAGGGTGGCGAAACTCGCGGCACACGCCACCAGATAGGCGACCAGCACCAGCAAGGGGTTGTGTGTGCAATTGAGGATGACCTGCCCGCTCTCCGGCAGCTCGGCAACAAACTGCAAACCAAGCCACTCCATAGCATGCCCCGTCTCTGAGTGCTTCCTTACTGCGTCATCAACGCAGGCGAATGAATGCAGTATAGAGGCCGATTTCGGGGCGCAAGCCGTGGTGGCACATTGGTTCTAATGATTTTGGCATGAGGGCCATAGCGATTGGCGCTAAGGCTCAGGCGACCTCGTTCCAGTGCGGTTGCAACGGCGGCAGGCCGAAGCGGGCACGGGCCTTGTCACAGTCAATGTTCTGCTCGCCGTTTTCCCACGACGCCTCGAACTCGCGGCAGGGGCTGGAGCGCTTGTCATAGATCGTGCAACTCACGGCCTTTCCGACTTCGCCTTCCAGCGCGGTGCAGCGTGGTGCCTTGCGGTCGGTACCGATCATGGCGACCCGGCTGGGCGTGATCTGGGTGACCAGTTCATCAGGCACGGTTCCGCCGGAGGATGCGCATTCACCCCAGAAAAATGACACACGAAAATGGGAACAGCAGGCACCGCAATTCAGACACGGACTGACATCGGACATGGGAGGGGCATCAAAGGGATTGATCGGCTGGATCCGGACAGATCCGGCGGCCATTCTAGGCTTTGCCACGGCGTTGGGAAGGGGGGCGCGAAAGTATTTTTTCATTGCCGGATTTTTCCGCAAAACCCCCGGTTTTCGGGGGATTCGAGCCTTTTCAAGGGCTTACGTTTCGTTACAGTGCGATGGCTCCCTATCAGGCTGGCGAATGATCACAGACAGCTTCGAAGGCCGTGACTAGATTGCAGGTTCCGGGCTCGGATGCGTCGGCAGTGAAGCCCTATAACAATAAAAGAGACGGACCCATGCAGAACTCGACCCAAGCGGCGAATGCCTGGCGCATTCTGTTCCTGTTGTTCCTCGCCAACCTGTTCAATTTCTTCGATCGCACCATCCCGGCGATCATCATCGAGCCGATCCGCATGGAATGGCACCTCAGCGACTTTCAGCTGGGGATTGTCGGCACCGCGTTCACTATCGTCTATGCCATTGCCGGCCTGCCATTGGGGCGCATGGCCGACACCGGCTCGCGCAGCAAACTGATGGGCTGGGGCCTGGCGACCTGGAGCGCGCTGACAGCGGTCAACGGCCTGGTCGGCAGTTTCTGGAGTTTCCTGCTGGTGCGCATGGGCATCGGCATCGGTGAGGCCAGTTACGCGCCGGCCGCCAACTCTCTGATCGGCGATCTGTTCCCGGCCCACCGTCGGGCGCGGGCCATGGGGATTTTCATGCTGGGCTTGCCGTTGGGGCTGCTGCTGGCGTTTTTCACCATCGGCGCGATGGTCAAGGCGTTCGACAGCTGGCGTGCGCCGTTCTTCATCGCTGCCGTGCCGGGGTTGCTGCTGGCGGTGTTCATGTTCTTCATCAAGGAACCCAAGCGTGGCGCGGCGGAAACCGTGCAAGTGTCGCAGGAGAAAGTCGACAAGCCGATCCGCCGGGTGCTGGCGGTGCCGACGTTCCTGTGGCTGGTGCTGGCGGGGTTGTGCTTCAACTTCGCGACCTACGCCTGCAACTCGTTTCTGGTGCCGATGCTGCAGCGCTATTTCCTGATGCCGTTGCAGGAGGCGGCGGTGGCCACCGGGATGATCGTCGGGGTGACCGGTTTGATCGGCCTGACCCTGGGCGGCTGGATCGCCGACAAGATTCACCAGCGCGTGGCCAGCGGCCGGCTGTTGTTTGCGGCGTTCAGCCTGATCATCTCGACGGTGTGCACCGCCTGGGCGCTGCATGCCGGGCGGATCGAGATCGGTGTGTTTGTCGCCGTGTTCAGTGTCGGCTGGCTGTTTGCCTATAACTTCTACACCTGCGTCTACACGGCGATTCAGGACGTGGTCGAACCGCGTCTGCGGGCCACGGCGATGGCGTTGTTCTTTGCCGGGTTGTACTTGCTGGGTGGCGGTCTGGGGCCGGTAGTGGTGGGTGGTTTGTCGGATCACTTTGCCAAGTCGGCGATGATTTCGGCGGGGGCCGAACAGATGACCGAGGCGTTCAAGGCTGTCGGCCTGCATGACGCGATGTACCTGATCCCGGTGGCGCTGTTCTTTACGATGGTGTTTCTGTTTCTGGCGTCGCGGTGTTTTGTGCGGGATGCCAAGCGGATGAAGGAGGGGTTGTTGGCAGTGGTGGAGCCGGATGGCGCAGCGGTGACTGCGTAACCTCAGACAAACAAAAAGGCCCGCATCGCTGCGGGCCTTTTTGTTTCTGGCGATGGAGCAGGGCGGTTTAGCCTGCGACCAGCACCCGGATTGCTTCCAGTCGCAGCGCAGCCTTGTCGAGCATGGCCAGGCCTTGCTCGCGCTGTTTGCGCAGGGCCACCAGCTCGCTGTCGCGCACGGTCGGGTTGACCGCCTGCAACGCGGTCAGGCGCGCCAGTTCTTCGTCGGTATCGGCCGCCAGACGGCGGCGGGCCTCGGCCACGCGCTCGGCGTGACGCGGGGTGACCTTGTCTTCACCGGCGTTGATCCGTGGCGTCAGCTGATCGCGCTGGGCCTGGATGAACTTGTTGGCGCTGGCGCGCGGTACGCTTTCCAGCTGGTCGTTCAGGGTTTCGAACGCCACGCGGGCCGACAGATCGTTGCCGTTGGCATCGAGCAGGCAGCGCAGGGCGGCCGGCGGCAGGTAACGGCCCAGTTGCAGCGAGCGTGGCGCAACCACTTCGCTGACGTACAGCAGTTCCAGCAGTACGGTGCCCGGCTTCAACGCTTTGTTCTTGATCAGCGCGACGGCGGTGTTGCCCATCGAACCGGACAGCACCAGGTCCATGCCGCCCTGCACCATCGGGTGTTCCCAGGTGATGAACTGCATGTCTTCGCGCGACAGCGCCTGGTTGCGGTCGTAGGTGATGGTCACGCCTTCGTCGTCGCCCAGCGGGAAACTGGCGTCGAGCATCTTCTCGCTCGGCTTGAGGATCAGGGCGTTTTCCGAATGGTCTTCGCTGTCGATGCCGAAGGCGTCGAACAGGGTTTCCATGTAGATCGGCAGGGCGAACTGATCGTCTTGCTCGAGGATGTCCTCGACCAGCGCGTCACCTTCGCCGGCGCCGCCGGAGTTCAGTTCCAGCAGGCGGTCGCGACCGGTGTGCAGCTCGGCTTCCAGACGCTCGCGCTCGGTGCGCGCTTCGTCGATCAGCGTCTGCCACTCGCCATCGTCAGCCTCTTCCAGCAGCGGCAGCAGGCGCGGGCCGAACTGATGCTGCAAGGCGTTGCCGGTCGGGCAAGTATTGAGGAACGCGTTCAGCGCTTCGTGATACCACTGGAACAGGCGCTCTTGCGGGCTGGTTTCCAGGTACGGCACGTGCAGTTCGATGATGTGTTTCTGGCCGATCCGGTCCAGACGACCGATCCGCTGCTCCAGCAGGTCCGGGTGCGACGGCAGATCGAACAGCACCAGGTGGTGGGCGAACTGGAAGTTGCGGCCTTCACTGCCGATTTCCGAGCAGATCAGCACCTGTGCGCCGAACTCTTCGTCGGCGAAGTAGGCGGCGGCGCGGTCACGCTCGAGGATGTTCATGCCTTCATGGAACACCGTGGCCGGGATGCCGGAACGTACGCGCAGGGCGTCTTCCAGGTCCATCGCGGTCTCGGCGTGTGCGCAGATCACCAGCACTTTGGTGCGCTTGAGCATTTTCAGCTGATCGATCAGCCACTCGACGCGCGGGTCGAATTTCCACCAGCGTTCTTCTTCGCTGGCGTCCGGCTGGGCCTGGAAGCTGACTTCCGGGTACAGCTCGGCGTGATCGCCCAGTGGCAGTTCGAGGTATTCGTCCGGGCACGGCAGCGGGTACGGATGCAGCTTGCGCTCCGGGAAACCCTGCACGGCGGCGCGGGTGTTGCGGAACAGCACGCGGCCGGTGCCGTGGCGGTCGAGCAGTTCGCGCACGAGGCGGGCGCTGGCTTCGGTGTCGCCATCGTTGACGGCGGTGAGCAGGGCTTCGCCTTCGTTGCCGAGGAAACCGTGAATGGTCTTGTGCGCTTCGGCCGAGAGGCGGCCCTTGTCCAGCAGCTCCTGAACGGCTTCGGCCACCGGGCGATAGTTCTCGCTTTCGGCGCGGAAGGCGGCCAGGTCATGAAAACGGTTCGGGTCGAGCAGGCGCAGACGGGCAAAGTGGCTGTCCTGACCGAGTTGCTCCGGGGTGGCGGTGAGCAGCAGCACGCCCGGGATCGTCTCGGCAAGCTGCTCGACCAAGGAGTATTCCGGGCTGACCTTGTCTTCGTGCCACACCAGGTGGTGCGCTTCGTCGACCACCATCAGGTCCCAGCCGGCGGCGAACAGCGCGTCCTGGGCCTTTTCGTCTTCGACCAGCCACTCCAGGGCCACCAGGGCCAGTTGGGTGTCTTCGAACGGGTTGGAGGCATCGCTTTCGATGAAGCGTTCTTCGTCGAACAGCGCAACCTGCAGGTTGAAGCGGCGGCGCATTTCCACCAGCCATTGGTGCTGGAGGTTTTCCGGCACCAGGATCAGCACGCGATTGGCGCGACCGGAGAGCAACTGGCGATGGATCACCAGACCGGCTTCGATGGTCTTGCCCAGGCCCACTTCGTCCGCCAGCAATACCCGTGGCGCGATGCGGTCGGCGACTTCACGGGCAATGTGCAACTGGTGAGCGATCGGCTGCGCACGTACGCCGCCCAGGCCCCACAGGGAGGACTGCAACTGGCGGCTGGTGTGTTCCAGGGTGTGGTAGCGCAGGGAGAACCACGACAGCGGGTCGATCTGTCCGGCGAACAGACGGTCGCTGGCCAGACGGAACTGGATGAAGTTCGACAGCTGGGTTTCCGGCAGGGTGACGGCTTCGTTCTCGGCGTTCAGACCGTGATAGACGAGCAGGCCATCGGCATCCTCGACTTCGCGCACGGTCATCTTCCAGCCTTCGAAGTGAGTGATGGAGTCGCCCGGCGAGAATCGCACGCGGGTCAAAGGCGCATTCCTTAGCGCGTACTGGCGGGTTTCGCCAGTGGCCGGGTAAAGCACGGTCAACAAGCGGCCGTCCTGTGCCAGAACGGTGCCTAAACCAAGCTCTGCTTCGCTGTCACTGATCCAGCGTTGCCCCGGTTGATACTGCTGCGCCATGCTGCCTGACTCCCACCTTGAAAAAGCGGGCTATCTTAACGGAATGAGGCCCTGAGGCCAAAGGATTAGGCGTCGCGTACGGCTATTAAATGCCGACGGCCAACTGAGGGAAGATTAGGTCATGCGTCGGTTTCAGGAGCGCTGGCGGCACGATTGAGTGCCAACCCGGTCACAAGTTTTCGACCGATGGCTCAAGGCCCCGATGCCGCAGCCGATAGCCTGCTGACAGGAGACCCTTCATATGCTGCCACCGATGCTCCCCCTGAGCGCCGTGCCGATCACATCCCAGCAGGACCCGATCCGCCAGCGGCCGGACATTCCCCCGGTGGTGCCGGTGCAGGAAAGCTCCAACGAAAGCACGATCGACCTGCAAAAGCGCGATCCGGAAGAGGATGGTTATCTGCTGCGCGAAGAGCAGCGCCGCCAGCAGGAGCGTGAGCGTCGCAAGCGCGAAGCCGACGAAGATCCGGAAGAACACCTCGCCGTGCCGGGCACAGAACTCAATGCCGACAACACCGTGCCGGTGGTGCCGCTGATGGAAGATCAGCCGCGTCAGGGCTTGTGGGTCGACATCGAGATCTGAGGCTGCCCGACCATCGCGTCTTGCATACACGATTTGTTGTACGTCGATGACTGGTCAGCGCCGGCCCGAGGCCGCATTATTGGCGCAGTCCTGTCGGTGGTCCGGCAGTTGTGATTCAGTCCAAGCGATGCATCGAACGCCATGAGCCAAGACGACAAACTGATCGACCTCAGCACCGAACGCGCCAAGCGGGTTCACGACCTCAACGAAAAACGCCTGAATGAAGTGCGCAAGGCCTTCGAACAGGCCATGCCGTTGGGAAAACCGAAGAAAAAGTCGAAAAACAAACCGAAAAAGCGTTGATCTCCCCCTGTATCCGTTGATGCAGGTCAGTTATTTCCCTTCCTTTGCTCCGCACCTTGACCGGTATTGATCCCGGTCAATTCCTGCGCCTGCCTGATTGGTTAACTTAGCTCCATCGCAGCAAAGCAGGGGCCAGGAGGCCAGTCATGTTTTTCGATAACGTGGTGTTTGCCGGGGTTCTGACGGTGGGGCTCATGGTTCTGTTTTTTGCAGGGTTTGGATTTTTTATCTGGAAGGATGCGAATAAGCGCAAGAAGCCTTAGTTCTTCCGGGTTTGATGAGCACGCAAGGCATTTTGGGCAACTTCGGTTGCCCTTTTTTTTTGTGTTTTGGCGGCCTTTGGGCCGACCATGCTTTGGGTGTTCTTTGTGAATATCCGTTTTTTCGGGTGTTGCGACTGGCGGTTCCGCTCTTACAGCGGGTCACTTTTTCAAACGCCAAAAAGTAACCAAAAGGCTTGGCCCCGGCGTTCGGCACCTCGCTGAGGCTCGGCGTTCCTTCGTTCCGGGATTCATCCGGGGGCATCGCCTCCGGTTTGCTTCGCTGCACCTCCTCTCGATGTGTTCGACTTCGTCGAACGGCGCTGCGCGCCCACCCCCGGATAAATCCCTCCACTCAGCCTGCCGAAGGGGCCGACACGTCAAAAGCTTTACTCGAGCTAACGCTCATCGTGTTGAGTGGTGGGAAGCCAAAGCAGGTGCGGGATGTGGGCTTTTGAGGTCCGGAGTTCACCTCGGTATCTCACGTCGGCGTATTTCTCCAAAACACCTCGGTCAGTCCCCTCTTCCTACGGGCGGTCCGACGTTTCGGGAGGGCTAGGGTGAGGGCGCTCTTGATCTTCCGCACCTCTTTACCGCGGCCAACAAAAAAGGCGTGATTCTCTCGAATCACGCCTTTTTCATTACCACGATCTATCAGCTACCCAGCGCCTTCGACGCCAGCCAGAACAAGCCGGCCGACAGGGCCACGGTGGCCGGCAGGGTCAGGACCCAGGCCAGCAGGATGGTTTTCACCGTGCCGCCTTGCAGGCCGCTTTTGTTGGCGACCATGGTGCCGGCCACGCCCGAGGACAGGACGTGGGTGGTGGACACCGGCAGGCTGAAGATGTTGGCCAGGCCGATCATGCTCGCTGCGGTGATCTGTGCCGACATGCCCTGGGCATAGGTCATGCCTTGCTTGCCGATTTTTTCGCCGATGGTCAGGACCACGCGTTTCCAGCCGATCATGGTGCCGAGGCCCAGGGCCAGGGCGACCGCCAGAATCACCCAGAACGGGGCGTATTCGGTGGTGGTGGTCAGGTCTTTGCGCAGCTTGTCCAGGTCGGCCTTTTCACGAGCCTCAAGGCCCGGGAGTTTGGCGACTTTCTTCGCGGTGTCGTCCAGGCAGAGCAGGTAGCGGCGCACTTCGATGCGGCTTTCCGCCGGCAGCGAGTGGTAGTCCGATACACCTTTGAGGGTGTGGAGCAGGGCGGAAATGGTCGGTTCGGTCTGCTGCGGGTTGCAGCGGAATTTCTCCGGCAGGTCGCCTTCTACGCTTTTGCCCAGGGCCAGGAATTCGCCAAGGGTGGCGGCGTTGCGCTGGTAGAACTGGCTCAGGTGCAGGGTTGCGTCGCGAGTACGTTCGATCTGGTAGGTGGTGCTGTTCAGGTCGAGCACGAACTGCGCTGGCACGATACCGATCAGGACCAGCATGATCAGGCCGATGCCTTTCTGACCATCGTTGGAGCCGTGCACGAAGCTCATGGCCATGGCGGACATCACCAGAACCAGGCGATTCCAGAACGGTGGATGCTTCTTGTCGTCGATCTTGCGGCGTTGTTCCGGGGTCTTGTGCATTTTCGACAGCGGGCGCCACCACTTGAGGCCGATCAGCACCAGGGCGGCCACCAGGAAGCCAGCCATCGGCGAGAACACCAGCGAAGCGCCGATATCGATCGCTTTCTGCCAGTTCACGCCATCACCCAGCGGAATGTCGTTGATCAGGGCGTTGGCCAGGCCGACACCGAGGATCGAACCGATCAGGGTGTGGGAACTGGAGGCCGGGATACCGAAGTACCAGGTGCCCAGGTTCCAGGCGATGGCGGCGGCGAGCAGCGAGAACACCATTGCCAGACCATGGCCGGTGTTCACGTTGATCAACAGTTCTACCGGCAGCAGGTGGACGATGGCATACGCCACGCCGACGCCGCCCAGCAATACGCCGAGGAAGTTGAACACGCCCGAGAAGAACACCGCCAGGTGAGGCGGCATCGCTTTGGTGTAGATAACAGTGGCTACCGCGTTAGCGGTGTCATGAAATCCATTGATGAACTCGAAGGCGAGGACAAATGTCAGGGCGAGCAGGAGGCTCACAAGCACCCAGGCATCCAGTCCGCTGAATAAATCGATCATGAAGGTTTTCTGACCCGGTCATAAGGGGGCGCGATTATGCCAGAAAAGACTGGAAATCGATCCCCTACCTGCTCATCGGTAACCTTCTTCGCCAAATTAATTTGTATCAAGGTGCATTACCCAAGCTTTTTACAGGGTTTTGCAAGGCATTGATTCGATTGATAAAAATGCGAATAGCCGGCGGATCGACCGGGGGGCGGGAGGGGGCAGAAGCGTGTATGAAATATCTGAGAAACGTGTCTGACATGCTCCAGACCTGTGCAATACAGGGGAGTTGGCCGCTGCCCGCGGGTAGCGGGCGCGCAAGGCATCGTCAGTCCACCGTGCTTGTAACCCGGTGAGTACGTTTACCCTCGAAAGTCTCAAAGGAAGGCATCAAGGCTCTTCGGCTTTGAGTTCCTCTTCCATTTTTTTCAGTTCTTGCTGGAAGACCTGATCCTGAACGGTGGGGCGTTTACGCCATGCTTTGCGTTCCGGTTCCGGCTGAGCGGCGTAGGTGGTGACTTCCCCGCCGTAAACTTCCTTGTAACGTTGTTCCTGGCGCTCAAGTTCCGCGCGCAGTTCGTCTTTCGTCACAGTGCTACCTGTATGAGTTGAGATAAATGTCTGGTGAAACGCACTGCAACGAATCGATTGAACCGGTTCGCCAACAAGACGCGGCCTTAACAGGCAGCGGTGTTATCGGCAGGGCGGTCAAGACTTCCATGTTACAGGCGGCTACGGCACCAGATTAAAACTGACGCAGCATCAGTTTCCTGTTTCAGCGAGCGCGCTGGCGGTGCATGGGTGATGATCATCAGGCGCTGGCCGGGGCTGAAGGCAATGGACATTGCCTCAGCGAATGACGTCGACGGCCAATAAAAGTGCGACGCCATTGAGGTGCATTATAGCGGCCGATTCGGGATTGACTATCTTTGCCAAGTTAAAAACGGTACCGGATGTGTGATTGTTTTGTGACTCGCAACTTTTTCCGGTAGTTGCGTCGTTGTTGCCGGGTGTTGCGTTTCTGGCGTCATTTAGTCGATCAACTAAGGGGCCGGGCGCATGAGTGATATCGCGTTGGAAACTTTACAGAGTCGCTTCATTCGGGTCGGTAGGAGCGTTTGCGATTATCGGTCGACGGTTCGATAATCGCCCGGTGTTGGCGATCTGGCGCTTGTGCATCTGTCTGCGAGCCGCTTGTATAGCCGTTGATCCGAACAAGAAAAAAGGACCTGACATGAACGATCAAATGCGCAATTCCTTCACCTCGGTAGCGCCGCCGATCGTCGCCTCGCCGGCCAAACGCATCCAGGCCCTGACCGGCGATCCGGACTTCATGACTTCCCTGGCCCGAGGCCTGGCCGTGGTCCAGGCGTTTCAGGAGCGCAAGCGCCACCTGACCATCGCCCAGATCAGCCATCGTACGGAAATCCCCCGCGCTGCCGTACGTCGCTGCCTGCACACCTTGATCAAACTCGGTTACGCCACCACCGACGGCCGTACTTATTCGTTGCTGCCCAAAGTGCTGACCCTCGGTCACGCCTATCTGTCTTCGACGCCGCTGGCAGTCTCCGCCCAGCCGTACCTCGACCGTATGAGCGAACAACTGCACGAAGCCTGCAACATGGCCACCCTGGAAGGCGACGACATTCTTTACATCGCTCGCTCGGCCACCACCCAGCGCCTGATTTCGGTGGACCTGTCGGTGGGCGGGCGGCTGCCGGCGTATTGCACGTCCATGGGGCGGATTCTGCTGGCGGCGCTGGACGACACGTCGCTGCGCGAGTACCTCGACCACGCCGAACTGGTGGCCAAGACCAGTCGCACACTGCACACCCCCGAGTCCTTGCTCGAATGTCTGCAGGAAGTGCGGCAGCAGGGCTGGTGCATCGTCGATCAGGAACTGGAACAAGGCCTGCGTTCGATTGCGGTGCCGGTGTATGACGCTTCCGGCCAGGTGGTGGCCGCGCTCAACGTCAGCACCCACGCCGGTCGCGTCAGCCGTACCGAACTGGAACAACGCTTTCTGCCGGGTCTGCTGAGTGCAAGCCGCGACCTCAGTGCGCAGTTATTCGCCTGATGAAGCTGTTCGATAAACGCACAGAGTTGCGTTTATCGAATTGACGCTAAAACCCCCGGATCATTAATGTCGCGGCAGCGTCATCCGGCGCTGTTGTGAATGAGCCCGCCGGATCGTCGACTCCCATAATAATGACAAGAGGCAACTTCCCATGCGCACGTTCCCCGACTGTCGCCGCTCCCGTTCCTGTTGCCGGTTTTAGCGCAACGCCTGATTCCCTCCTTATATGCTTGTGTCCGTGCCAGTCTTTGGCCGGTCGCCGTTCGACTGCGTTTTTTGCGTGGAATAAAAATAATGAACCAGCCTCAGTCCGCTGTAGGTCACTGCCTCGACGTGCAGTCCTTCATCAACGCCCAACCGATCTCGCGCTATCAGTGGCGGGTGGTGATTCTGTGTTTCCTGATTGTGTTCCTCGATGGCCTCGACACCGCGGCCATGGGTTTCATCGCGCCGGCCCTGTCCCAGGACTGGGGCATCGACCGCGCCAGCCTCGGCCCGGTAATGAGCGCCGCGCTGATCGGCATGGTCTTCGGCGCCTTGGGCTCCGGGCCGTTGGCTGATCGCTTCGGGCGAAAAGTCGTACTGGTCGGGGCGGTTTTTCTGTTCGGTGCTTTCAGTCTGGCGTCGGCCTACGCCACCAACGTCGAGCAATTGCTGGTGCTGCGTTTCCTCACCGGTCTTGGATTGGGCGCGGGCATGCCGAACGCCACCACGCTGCTGTCGGAATACACCCCGGAGCGCAAGAAGTCGCTGCTGGTGACCAGCATGTTCTGCGGCTTCAACCTCGGCATGGCGGGTGGCGGATTCATCTCGGCCAAGCTGATTCCGGCCTTCGGCTGGCACAGCCTGTTGCTGATCGGCGGGGTCCTGCCGCTGATCCTCGCCGTGGTGTTGCTGCTCTGGCTGCCGGAATCGGCGCGTTATCTGGTGGTGCGTAACCGTGGCACCGACAAAGTGCGCAAAACCCTTGCGCCGATCGATCCGGCGACTGTCGCCCAGGCAGCAAGTTTCAGCGTACCGGAGCAGAAAACCGTCAAGGCACGCAACGTGTTCGCGGTGATTTTCTCCGGCACCTACAGCGTCGGCACGTTGCTGCTGTGGCTGACCTACTTCATGGGCCTGGTGATCGTGTACCTGCTGACCAGCTGGCTGCCGACCCTGATGCGTGACAGCGGCGCGAGCATGGAGCAGGCGGCCTTCATCGGCGCGTTGTTCCAGTTCGGCGGGGTATTGAGCGCGGTCGGCGTAGGCTGGGCGATGGACCGGTTCAATCCGCACAAGGTCATCGGCATTTTCTACCTGCTGGCCGGGGTGTTTGCCTACGCGGTCGGGCAGAGCCTGGGCAACATCACGCTGCTGGCGACGCTGGTGCTGGTGGCGGGCATGTGCGTCAACGGTGCGCAATCGGCGATGCCGTCACTGGCGGCGCGGTTTTATCCGACCCAGGGTCGGGCGACCGGTGTGTCGTGGATGCTCGGGATCGGCCGCTTCGGCGCCATCCTCGGCGCATGGATGGGCGCGACGCTGCTGGGCCTGGGCTGGAATTTCGAACAGGTGCTGACAGCGCTGGTGATCCCGGCCGGGCTGGCCACGGCTGCGGTGGTGATCAAGGGTCTGGTCAGTCACGCGGACGCGACCTGATATCGGGATTGATCGCCTCGCACTCGGGGCGATCATTAGGTTGATAACAATCTGTTCGATAAGCGAACACTCAGTCGATTATCGGATTGTTTGGCGAAAATCAGCGGCTTAATCTTCAGTGACTCCGGCGCACGACCTCGCGCCTTTTTATCACTGGCGATCCACTACAAAAACGGGAGCCCGCTCCATGGCTGAGATCCTTTCGCTGCACGACGCGGTGAAGCAATTCGTCAACGACGGCGACACCGTCGCGCTCGAAGGCTTCACTCACCTGATCCCTACGGCGGCGGGTCATGAAATCATTCGTCAGGGCAAGAAAGATCTGACCCTGGTGCGGATGACGCCTGACCTGATCTACGACCAACTGATCGGCGCCGGCTGTGCACGCAAGCTGATCTTCTCCTGGGGCGGCAACCCTGGCGTGGGTTCGCTGCACCGTCTGCGCGATGCGGTCGAGAAGCAATGGCCGCATGCGCTGGAAATCGAAGAACACAGCCACGCCGACCTGGCCAATGCCTACGTCGCCGGCGCCTCCGGCCTGCCGTTCGCGGTGCTGCGGGCCTACGCCGGTTCCGACCTGCCGAAGGTCAACCCGCTGATCAAATCCGTGACGTGCCCGTTCACCGGTGAAGTGCTGGCGGCGGTGCCGTCGGTGCGCCCGGACGTGACCGTGATCCACGCCCAGAAAGCCGACCGTCAGGGCAACGTGTTGCTGTGGGGCATTCTCGGTGTGCAGAAAGAAGCCGCGCTGGCCGCCAAGCGTTGCATCGTCACCGTCGAAGAAATCGTCGACAACCTCAACGCCCCGATGAACGCCTGCGTGCTGCCGACCTGGGCCCTGAGCGCGGTCTGCCATGTACCCGGTGGCGCGCATCCGTCCTACGCCCATGGTTACACTGAGCGTGACAACCGCTTCTATCAGGCGTGGGACCCGATCGCCCGCGACCGTGAGACGTTTACCGCGTGGATCAACGAATACATCCATGGCTGCGCTGACTTCAGCGAGTTTCAGGCCAAATTGGCCGCTGCTTCGGAGGCCAAGTAATGACTTACACCACCAATGAAATGATGACCGTTGCAGCGGCCCGTCGCCTGAAGAACGGCTCGGTGTGCTTCGTCGGCATCGGCCTGCCGTCGAAAGCCGCCAACCTGGCGCGGCTGACCTCGTCGCCGGACGTGGTGCTGATCTACGAGTCCGGCCCGATCGGCGCCAAACCCAGCGTATTGCCGCTGTCCATCGGTGACGGCGAGCTGGCGGAAACTGCCGACACCGTCGTCCCGACCGGTGAGATTTTTCGCTACTGGCTGCAGGGCGGGCGCATCGACGTCGGTTTTCTCGGCGCGGCGCAAGTCGACCGTTTCGGCAATATCAATACCACGGTGGTCGGCGATTACCATCAGCCGAAAGTCCGTCTGCCGGGTGCCGGTGGTGCGCCGGAGATCGCCGGTTCCGCGAAAAGTGTGCTGATCATCCTCAAGCAGTCGGCGCGCTCGTTTGTCGACAAGCTCGATTTCATTACCTCGGTCGGCCATGGCGAGGGCGGCGATTCGCGCAAACGCCTGGGCCTGCCGGGCGCAGGTCCCGTCGGCATCATCACTGACCTGTGCATCATGGAACCGGAAGAGGGCACCAATGAGTTCGTGGTCACCGCACTGCACCCGGGCGTGACCCGCGAGCAAGTGGTCGCCGCCACCGGCTGGGCCATCCGATTTGCCGACAGCGTAGCCACCACTGCCGAACCGACCGAGGTCGAGCTGAGCGCTTTGCGCGATCTCGAAGCCCGCACCGCAGCGGCCCACGGCCAGGCACCGGGAGAAGCATGATGCGCGACGTTTATATCTGCGATGCGATTCGTACCCCCATCGGTCGTTTCGGTGGCGGTCTGGCGGCTGTTCGCGCCGACGACCTGGCCGCCGTGCCGATCAAGGCCCTGATGGAACGCAATCCGTCGGTGGACTGGAGCGCTCTCGACGAAGTGTTTCTCGGCTGCGCCAACCAGGCCGGCGAAGACAACCGCAACGTGGCGCGCATGGCGCTGCTGCTGGCCGGTCTGCCGGAGAGCGTGCCCGGCGTCACCCTCAATCGCCTCTGCGCGTCGGGCATGGACGCCATCGGCACGGCGTTCCGCGCCATTGCCAGCGGCGAAATGGAGCTGGCGATTGCCGGCGGCGTCGAGTCGATGTCCCGCGCGCCGTTCGTGATGGGCAAGGCCGATGCGGCGTTTTCGCGCAACATGAAACTGGAAGACACCACCATCGGCTGGCGTTTCATCAACCCGTTGATGAAGGCGCAGTACGGCGTCGACGCAATGCCACAGACCGCCGACAACGTCGCCGACGATTACGAAATTTCCCGCGAGGATCAGGACGCTTTCGCCCTGCGCAGTCAGCAACGGACGGCCGCCGCCCAGGCTGCCGGCTACTTCGCCGAAGAAATCGTCGAAGTGCGGATCGCCCACAAGAAAGGCGAAACCGTGGTCAGCCAGGACGAACATCCTCGGGCCGACACCACCCTTGAAGCCCTGACCAGACTGAAACCGGTCAATGGCCCGGACAAGACTGTCACCGCCGGCAACGCGTCGGGTGTGAATGACGGTGCGGCGGCGCTGATTCTGGCCTCGGCTGACGCGGTGAAAAAACACGGTCTGACCGCCCGCGCCAAAGTGCTGGGTATGGCCAGCGCCGGGGTGGCGCCACGGGTGATGGGCATCGGCCCGGTGCCGGCGGTGCGCAAACTCACCGAGCGCCTCGGCGTGGCGGTCAGCGATTTCGATGTGATCGAACTCAACGAAGCGTTTGCCAGCCAGGGTCTGGCGGTATTGCGCGAACTGGGGCTGGCGGATGACGCGGCCCAGGTCAACCCGAACGGCGGGGCGATTGCCCTCGGTCATCCATTGGGCATGAGTGGCGCACGTCTGGTGCTGACCGCCCTGCATCAGTTGGAAAAGACCGGTGGCAAGAAAGGTCTGGCGACCATGTGCGTCGGTGTCGGCCAGGGTCTGGCATTGGCCATCGAACGCGTCTGACGCAAGCCGTGACGAACAAGAACAGAGGAAAGCGAAATGACTGACAAGCCTGGTTACCGCCGCCCACAGGAAGGCACCCAGCCGCCGTACCTGCACCCGAATTATCAATCCACCAATCTGCGCTCGCCGTCCAAGCCGTTGGTGTTCCTGCCACACTCGCTGTCGGAAATCACCGGCCCGACCATCGGCGCTGAACGCGTGGCCGACACCGACAACGATCTGACCGCCCAGCATCAGGGCGAACCGCTCGGCGAACGAATCATCATTCACGGCCGTGTGCTCGATGAAGACGGTCTGCCGGTGCCGGGGATTCTGGTGGAGATCTGGCAGGCCAACGCTGCCGGTCGCTACAACCACGCCCGTGACCTGCACGACGCGCCGCTGGACCCGAATTTCACCGGCACCGGCCGCACCGTGACCGACGCCGACGGCTGGTATCAGTTCCAGACCATCAAGCCCGGCGCCTATCCATGGGGCAACCACCACAACGCCTGGCGCCCGGCCCACGTGCATTTCTCGCTGTTCGGGCCGAGCATCCTGACGCGTCTGGTCACGCAGATGTATTTCCCGGGCGATCCGCTGCTGCCCTACGACCCGATCTACAACTGCGTGCCGGACACTTCGGCCAAGGAACGCCTGATCGCCGCTTTCGATCTGGAAAAAACCATTCCGTCCTACGCCCTCGCTTATCGCTGGGACATCGTGCTGCGCGGCCGCGAAGCCACGCCGATGGAGAAATAAGATGACCCTGACTGCGACCACGTCCCACACCGTCGGGCCGTATTACCACATCGGCCTGACCTGGCTGAACCGCGAAAACCTCGCCAACGAATTGACCCTCGGCCAGCGCGTGGCGATCACCGGGCAAGTGGTGGATGGCAATGGCGATGTCGTCAACGACGCCATGCTCGAAGTCTGGCAGGCCAACGCCGCCGGAAAATACGATCACCCGGAAGACGAGCAGGCCAAACCGCTGGACCCGAATTTCGAAGGTTTCGGCCGGGTGCCGGTGGATGCCGAAGGGCGCTTCCGTTTCACCACCATCAAACCGGGCACGGTCGAAGGCCTGAAAGGCACGACCCAGGCGCCGCATCTGGTGGTGCTGGTGTTCGCGCGCGGTCTGGTGAAGCACTTGCTGACGCGGATTTATTTCGAGGGCGATCCGGCGAACGTCAATGATCCACTGCTCGAATGTGTACCGGCCGAGCGCCGTAGCACGTTGCTGGCCAAGGCGGATGCAGAGGGTGTCTATCAGTGGAATGTGATCCTGCAGGGCACTGACGCGGAAACCGTGTTCTTCGATTACTAGAACACCACTTAACCCTGTGGGAGCGAGCTTGCTCGCGATGGCGGTAGATCAGTGACCTATGTGCTGAATGACACACCGCATCGCGGGCAAGCCCGCTCCCACAGGGATTTGCAGCGCTTGAGTATCTGTGGAACGGGACTGTTGCGAAGTGTGTCTAGACTCTCACTGTCCCTATCGAGTGAAAAACAATGACAACCACCACCTCTCATTACACCGGCGAAGAGCGCAGCAAGCGTATCTTCGCGATTGTCGGCGCCTCGTCCGGCAACCTCGTCGAATGGTTCGACTTCTACGTCTACGCCTTCTGCGCGATCTACTTCGCCCCGGCGTTCTTCCCCTCGGACAACCCCACGGTGCAGCTGGTCAACACCGCTGGCGTGTTCGCGGCCGGATTCCTGATGCGACCGATCGGCGGCTGGATCTTCGGCCGGGTGGCGGACAAGCACGGGCGCAAGAATTCGATGCTGATCTCGATTCTGATGATGTGCTTCGGCTCGTTACTCATTGCCTGTCTGCCGACCTACAACAGCATCGGCGTCTGGGCGCCGGTGCTGTTGCTGTTCGCGCGTCTGCTGCAAGGCTTGTCGGTGGGCGGCGAGTACGGCGCCACGGCGACCTACATGAGCGAAGTCGCGCTCAAGGGCCAGCGCGGATTCTTCGCCTCGTTCCAGTACGTGACCCTGATCGGCGGGCAACTGCTGGCGGTGCTGGTGGTGGTGATCCTGCAACAGTTCCTCTCTGAAGACGAACTGCGGGCCTACGGCTGGCGGATTCCGTTTGTGGTCGGGGCGGTGGCGGCGCTGATTTCGCTGTTCCTGCGTCGCACCCTGAAAGAAACCACCAACAAGGAAACCCGTGAACACAAGGACGCCGGCAGCATCGCTGCGCTGTTCCGCGATCACAAAGCCGCGTTTATCACCGTGCTGGGTTACACCGCTGGTGGCTCGCTGATTTTCTACACCTTCACCACGTACATGCAGAAGTACCTGGTGAACACCGCCGGCATGCACGCCAAGACCGCCAGTTTCATCATGACCGGCGCGCTCTTCTTATATATGTGCATGCAGCCGCTGTTCGGCATGCTCGCCGACAAGATCGGCCGGCGTAACTCGATGCTCTGGTTCGGTGCCCTCGGTACGCTGTTCACCGTGCCGATCCTGCTGAGCCTGAAAAGCGTCAGCAGCCCGTTCCTGGCTTTTGTGCTGATCACCGTGGCGCTGGCGATCGTCAGTTTTTACACCTCGATCAGCGGCCTGGTGAAAGCCGAAATGTTCCCGCCGGAAGTGCGCGCCCTTGGCGTCGGTCTGGCCTATGCGGTGGCCAACGCGATCTTCGGCGGTTCGGCGGAATATGTGGCTCTGAGCCTCAAGGCCGGGGGCATGGAAAACGCCTTCTATTGGTACGTCACGGTGATGATGGCGGTGGCGTTCCTGTTCAGCCTGCGCTTGCCGAAACAGGCCGCGTATTTGCACCACGATCTCTAAACCGAAGTGCGCGGGCCGCGATGGCCCGCGCCGGCAAGGACTGTTTATGACTCAGCGACCGGGCAATCAATTGTTCGATGCCTACTTCACTGCTCGCGAAATGCGCGAGGTGTTCTGCGATCAGGGCCGGGTGCAGGCGATGCTCGACTTCGAAGCGGCGCTGGCCCGGGCCGAAGCGCGGGTCGGGGTGATTCCGGCGAGCGCTGTGGCATCCATCGAGAACGCTTGCCGCGCCGAGTTGTTTGATTTCGCAGCGTTGGGCGAAGCCATCGCCACGGCGGGCAATTCGGCGATTCCGCTGGTCAAGGCATTGGGCAAGCGGATCGCGGCATCCGATGCTGAAGCCGAACGTTATGTGCATCTGGGCGCCACCAGTCAGGACGTGATGGATTCCGGGCTGGTGCTGCAATTGCGTCAGGCGCTGGAATTGATCGAAGGGGAGCTGGCGCAACTGGCCGGCTCCCTTGCTGCTCAGGCAGAGCGCCACGCCGCGACGCCATTGGCCGGGCGCACCTGGCTGCAACATGCGACGCCGGTGACACTCGGCATGAAGATCGCCGGCTGGCTCGGCGCCGTGACCCGCAGCCGTCAGCGTCTGCGCGAGCTCAAGCCACGGCTGCTGGTGCTGCAATTCGGCGGTGCGTCCGGGACCCTCGCGGCGCTGGGTGAACAGGCGTTGCCGATTGCCCGTGCGCTGGCCGAAGAACTGAATCTGACCCTGCCGGAACAACCCTGGCACACCCAGCGCGATCGCATTGTCGAGTTCGGCGCGGTGCTCGGTCTGATCGCCGGCAGCCTCGGCAAACTCGGCCGCGACATCAGCCTGTTGATGCAGACCGAAGCGGCGGAAGTGTTCGAGCCTTCGGCGCCGGACAAGGGCGGTTCCTCGACCATGCCGCACAAGCGCAATCCGGTGGGCGCGGCCGTGCTGATTGGTGCGGCGACCCGTGTGCCGGGTCTGGTTTCGACGCTGTTCAGCGCCATGCCTCAGGAACACGAACGCAGCCTCGGCCTGTGGCACGCGGAATGGGAAACCTTGCCGGAGATCTGCTGCCTGGTGTCGGGCGCGCTGCAACAGGCGCGGCTGCTGGCTGAGGGTCTGGAAGTCGATGCCGCGCGCATGGCCTGCAACCTGGAATTGACCCAAGGTCTGGTGCTGGCCGAAGCGGTGAGCATCGTGCTCGCGCAACGGGTCGGCCGCGACGCCGCGCATCATCTGCTCGAACAATGCTGCAAACGGGCGGTGGCCGAACAACGTCATCTCCGTGCGGTGCTCGGTGACGAGCCGCAAGTGACCGCCGAACTGAGCGCAACAGAACTGGATCATTTGCTTGATCCCGCCCGTTACCTCGGTCAGGCGCAGGTCTGGGTCGAGCGAGCGGTGGCCGAACACAACGCATTGTCTGATTGAAAGGAGAGGGCTGTGGCTTTCGTTCAACTCGCCGATGGCGAACTGCATTACTCATTGGAAGGCCCGGTCGATGCGCCGGTGCTGGTGCTGTCCAATTCGCTGGGCACCGACCTGCACATGTGGGACGCCCAGATGCCGGCGTTCACCGAGCACTTTCGGGTGCTGCGTTTCGACACCCGTGGTCACGGTCAGTCGCTGGTGACGCCGGGCCCCTACAGCATCGAGCAACTGGGCCGCGACGTGCTGGCGCTGCTGGATGCGCTGCACATTGAACGCGCGCATTTCTGCGGTCTGTCCATGGGCGGCTTGATCGGCCAGTGGCTCGGGATCAACGCCGGCCAGCGTCTTAACAAACTGATCGTCTGCAACACCGCCGCCAAAATCGGCGATCCGTCGGTGTGGAACCCGCGCATCGAAACCGTGTTGCGTGACGGCCCGGCGGCGATGGTTGCGTTGCGTGATGCATCGATTGCCCGTTGGTTTACCCCTGACTTCTCGGCGGCCCATCCGGCAGCGGCCAAGCAGATCACCGACATGCTCGCGGCCACCAATCCTGAAGGTTACGCCGCCAACTGCGCGGCGGTGCGCGATGCGGATTTCCGCGATCAACTGGCGTCGATCACGGCTCCGTTGCTGGTGATCGCCGGTACCGAAGATGCGGTGACGCCACCGTCCGGCGGGCACTTCATTCAGGAGCATGTGCGGGGCGCCGAGTACGCCGAGTTCTATGCCGCACATCTTTCCAACGTTCAGGCCGGTGACGCGTTCAGCGACCGCGTGCTGACATTCCTGCTGGCCGCTTGAGGGGACTTTTGTGGACGAGAAACAACGTTATGACGACGGCATGCAAGTGCGCCGTGCGGTGCTCGGTGATGCCCATGTCGATCGCAGCCTGACCACGCTGACCGAGTTCAACTCGGAATTCCAGGAGATGATCACCCGGCACGCCTGGGGCGACATCTGGACCCGCCCGGGCCTGCCACGCCACACCCGCAGCCTGATCACCATCGCCATGCTAATCGGCATGAACCGCGAGGGTGAACTCAAATTGCACCTGCGCGCAGCGGCCAACAATGGCGTGAGCCGTGGCGAGATCAAGGAAGTGATCATGCAGAGCGCGATCTACTGCGGGATTCCGGCGGCGAATGCGACCTTCCATCTGGCCGAATCGGTGTGGGACGAACTGGGTACCGAATCACGCGAGTAATCGTTGAATTCGAGGGATCGCAGCCTGTGGAAGGCTGCGATCCTGTGAGTTTCACACCTTGGCCACAATGAAAATCCGCTTGAACGGAAACAACGTATGCCCGTCGTCCTCCTGCGGATAATGCGCATGCACCCGCATCAGGTAGTGATAGATGAAGCGCGCCTGTTCCTCCGGCGTCAGCCCCTGCATCACCGGCCGCAGCGCCGACACCTTCACCCAGTCATAAACCGGTGACTTGCCGTCGACCACCTGCAATTGCTCGGTTTCCCAGATATCCAGCGACCGGGTCAGCGGCGCGAGCAAACGATAGTAATCCTCCAGTGACAACAACGGCCGCGCCGCCATGCGCTGGCGCAGTTGCGGGCTGCCCAGCGGTTGGCCACCGGGGCCGGCATCCTCGAGGGTATCGAGCATCAGGCGATACCAAAGCGCATCGCGCCAGTCCGGCATATGCGCGGCCAGGCATCCGCCGGGGTTGAGGTGGCGGAGCAATCCCGGCAACAGCGTTTGATGGTCATCGATGAAATGCAGCACGGCCGCGGCGAACAGCAGGTCAGCTGGTTTGCGGGGTTTCCAGTGTTGCAGCTCGGCGTGTTGCCAGCGCGCCTTGATCGGCAGACAGCGGGCGACCTGCAGCATGTCTTGCGAACTGTCGATGCCCTTGAGATCTGCCCGGGGCCAGCGATCGGCCAGAACCTTCGTGGCGATCCCGGTGCCGCAACCGAGGTCATAAATGCGTTGAGGATTGTGCAGATCGACGCGGCCGAGCAATTCATCGACCGGTTGTTGCCTGAGACGGGAAAACTGCTGATACGCCCTGGCATCCCAATCGGGAGCCGGTTTGACTCGAGTGATCATGAGGTGGTCCTCCGATGATCGGCAGTGTCTTCCGGTGACAGCCTGGCTCAAGTCCCGGGGGACCAACATCAACAGATAACGGAAGCGGGAAGGGTGGAGCGCCTGAGTCCTTCAGGTGCATCCACTCTACTCAACGATTCGTGACGATCCATGAATCCGGACGGATGGCGCTGGCCACTAGAGCAGATTGATCGGGTAGCTGACGATCACCCGGTTTTCGTCGAACTCGTTATTGCTGTAGTCACGGCGCATGGTCGAATTGCGCCACCGCACATTCAGGTTCTTCAGCGTGCCGCTCTGCACGGTGTAGCCCAGTTCCGATTCGCGGCCCCATTCATTGCCATCGGTGATGGTGCCGGTGTGCACGTTGTCACCGTTGATGTAGCGGTTCATCAGGGTCAGGCCGGGAACGCCGAGGGCGGCGAAGTTGTAGTCGTGGCGGATTTGCCAGGAGCGTTCCTGAGCGTTGTCATAGCTTGAGTTGTAGCTGTCGTTGGCCAGGGTCCCGCCGCTGGTGCCATTGACCCGCATCCAGTTGCTGTCGCCGGTGAGTTTTTGCAGGCCGACGTAGAAAGTGTTGCCGCCGTAGCGCGCGGAGAACAGCCCCGACCAGGTCTTGTTGTCGAGCTTGCCGGCCCGGGCGCTGCCGTCGTCCTTGCCGTAGAAGAAACCGAGGTTGGCGCCCAGGGTCCAGTCGCCGAGCGGCTGGCTGTGGATCAGGTTGACGTATTGCTGGCTGTAGATGTCCTTGAGTTCGGCGTTCCACAGGCCGATCTGCGTGCGCTTGCCGTTGAACGCGTATTCACCGCCCTGGAAGTTGAAGCGATCCGAGGTGAACGCCGGTTTGCCGAACATCGACATGTCGCTCATGCTGCTGTCGTCGCGCGGGCTGTTGGCGCGGAACTGGCCGCCGTAGAGGGTCAGGCCGTCGATTTCCTTCGAGGTGATCTGCCCGCCGCGAAAGGTCTGCGGCAGCGAGCGACCGTCGTCCGAGCGCAGGATCGGCAGCACCGGCATCCACTCGCCGACCTTGATTTCGGTCTGCGACAGTCTGGCCTTGAACGCCACGTTGGTACGGCCGAAATTGTCCGCCGGGCGACCGTCATGATCCAGTGGCAACAGTTGCGTGCCCCCCGTGCCTTTGCCGCCATCGAGTTTCACCGAGTACAACCCCAATACGTCCATGCCGAAACCGACGGTGCCTTGGGTGAAACCGGATTTGGCGTCGAGGATGAAACTCTGCGTCCATTCCTGTGCCATGCCCTGGGTCTTGGTCGGGTTGGTGAAGTTGCGGTTGATGTAGAAGTTGCGCAGGTTCAGGTCGGCCTTGGCACCGTCGATGAAGCCCGTCTCTTCGGCGGCCACAGGCAAGGCGATGCCGGTCAATGCCAGGGCGATCAGACTGAGTGCGCAAGGTGTTGTAGAACGTGTCATGGGCTCGGGTCTCTCTAATTGTTTGGGATGAAGCAGTTCGCAGCCGCAACCGGAAGTTGCAGACAAGAAACGGACTCGATGAAACGAAGGGCGGGATCAGCCCAAGCGGGGAGGACGCATGGTCATGGGGGTGAACCTGTTTTTATTGGTTTTGTTGGTGTGGGCAATGGTGAGGGGGATCGGCACGGGGATTCAATCGGGGTAAACAGGGTTTTGTGCGATTATCGAACGCTAATCGGAGAGGGTTATATTTTTTGTTCTCAGCGCATTCTTAATGAAATCCCGTGTTTATGTTTCGTATTAACGAGTTGCTCCGGCGGCGTTCTATTAATGGCGATTGTGGATGTGCTTATTTCTTTAGTTGTAGGAAATTACCTACAGTAATTGTTGCAATAAAGGCTGTCTCAATCATCGCGGGTTCAACTTAATAATTGGCGTTATCGCTTATCGTGAAAAGGTTTAACGGGAGGTTGTGTTGTAACTGGCAAAGGAAACAGGCATTGCTATATTCAAAATTCTCGAAAGGGGCAGGGAGGTTAATTGTCACTCTCGAGAGGATTAATTATTGATAACAAGGAGAGATAACATGCCTGCAAAAGTGAATCAGGAACGTCTCGCGACGGTGGTCGGTCGTGCCCTTATTGATAAGGACTTTGCGGAACAGTTGCACAAGGATGCTGAAGGCGCGGCCAAGGGCATCGGTGTGCATCTGAGCGCATCCGAACTGGGCGCCGTCAAGAGTATTGATGTGGCAAAACTGGGCACCGCCGGGGCGGGTATTCGCGACAAGCTGGGAGCGGCTGCGATATTTGACCAGCAACAACAGGTTCAGGCACGGATGGACTGATGCCCGGGGGGCTGTTTGGCGTGTCGTGGAGCGGCGATCCGGCTCTGTGTGCGCCAAATGGCCCGATTGCAAAGTGCTTGCACAGGGAGTGAGCGACGTATGTCAGTCACCTTGATTCCCATGGACGACGCGGACTTTGTGACGTTCACCGAAAGGGCGGTCGAAGAGTACGCCCAGGGCATGGTCGCCTCGGGAGAGTGGAGCCAGGCAGAGGCCCCACACCGATCCGCCACGGCTTTCGCGCAGTTGCTGGATAAGGGACGGCTGACCGAAAACCATCAGCTCTGGGTGATCCGGGACAACCAGCGACGCATCGGCGAGTTGTGGATCGCCCGCCGACATGTCGGCACGAAGCCGATTGCCTTCATCCTGGATATCTACATCGAGCTTGGCGAGCGCCGTCAGGGGCATGCCCGGCAATCGATGCTGGCCGCCGAAACCTGGGCGCGACAGAACGGCTGCGAGGAAATGCGTCTGCATGTGTTTGGCCGCAACCTGCCGGCGCGTGGTCTTTATGAACAATTGGGCTATGACATCGCCAGTCTGACCATGGCGAAACCATTGCCGCCTGCCTGAAAGGATGGTTGAAAAATGGATATTGGAAACCACGGCGAATTTGATTCGACGGTTGATGACTTGTTTAAAGGGAACACATTTCTTGCCGATGCCAGATATTCAAGGTTTGAAATATTACTTGAACATGTCAGTCGCAATCGTTTCACCATCTTCATGGTTTTATATGCCGAGTTGTTCAAGTTGTTTTCCGAGGAGTCGCGGTTGTCGGTGTTTTTCGACCGGGCGGTGGAACTTGTATTGCTGCCACCCCGTGAACAGGCTTTGATTATCAATGACCCGGTTTTTCAGATATGGAGCGGGCAGGCTTTTCGATTAACCAATCACTTTCTGGTCGGCAAGTCAGAGAGTACTGCCGAACTGGAAAAGACATTATTCGAGTTTCCCGAGATGCTCGACAGGGTCAAGGCCCGGAGTCAGTCGGGCGTGGTTCAGAACGACCCGCCTGTCTACCGGTTCGACGCCGATCCGCTGATCATGCAGGCCACGCCGCCCAGTTATGAATTCCCGGAAGACGAAGCGACCCGAAAACGCCTGGAGCGTGGCGGTGTTTCCAGCCGGTTCTTCGCTGACGTGGTGAAGATTGCCCTGTTGCGGATCGAGCACACCTGGCCTGCCTGCCGCGAACAGATGAAGGCTCTGATCAAGTCGATTTGCTACCTGCCGGACGGTTCCTTTCGCAGTTGTTCGGCTTCGCGCTACACCGGCGTCATCCTTCTGGCGAGCCGGGATGACTCGATCCTCGATCTTGAGGAATCCCTGGTGCATGAGGCGATTCATCAGTTGCTTTATCACGTCGTCGAGGTGTCTGCGATTGTCGACCCTGGTGCTTCTCAGGAAGCCTCATTCAGCTTGCCGTGGTCGGGCCAGAAACGTGACCTGTATGGCTACTTTCATGCGTTTTACGTGTACATCGCGCTGGTCAAGTACATGGAACGGGTGCGGTCGCGTTCCGACGAGGAATTGCAGCGGGCGCAGAACCGTCTGCTGTTCATCCTGCGGGGGCTGATCCGGGCCTTGCCGGACCTTCAAGGCAGTGAGGATTTCACGCCCCATGGGCGCCAGTTGCTGGAAAACCTTGCCGCCGAGGTGCGGGCCATGGAGAGCAAATACGCCGGGCGGCTGGCCGCTGCGGCGCCATTGCCCACGACGCCGCCGGTATTGGGTGCGACGGCCTGAGCCCGGGAGGCAATCATGACGATGTTCGATGCTTCGCGTTTTCCCGAGGCCGGGGTAGGGCTGGAGTATCACTTGCCCCGTCACCGGGTGGCGGATCATGCCGTCGATCCGGCCCTCGAACGGATCCTCGCCGAAGGACTGCCGCATTTCGATTACCTGGAGTTTCAGCCGACCCACAGCATCCTCGAACCACGCCTGCTTGAAGTCGGGGAGCAGACGCCCAGTCTGTTGCATTCCTCCAGCCTGTCTCTGGGCAGTGTAGGGATCGCGATGGATCGCGAGTTTCTGCAGATGACCCGACGGCTGTGCGACAGAACCCGATCACCCTGGCTGGCGGAGCACATTTCCTGGTCGCGGTTTCACGGCGGTGACACCCAGCACTTCATTTTGCCGACCCTGGCGGAGGAAGTGGCCGACACGGTGGTCGCCAACGCCCTCGAGCTGCAAGCACTGACCGCGACGCCGCTGGTACTGGAAAACGCGCCACGACTGTTTTCATTGGCCGACGCCCACGAGCAGTCGGAAGGCGAATTCATTTCCAGCGTGGTGCAACGCAGCGGTGCGGGGTTTCTGCTGGATCTGGACAGCGCCATCGCCACTGCCAAAGCGCTGGGTTATGACCTGAAAGACTATCTGCGTTCGTTGCCGCTGGACCGGTTGATTGAAATCCACACCGGGCATCCGCGTCGGGACTGGGATCTGTTGACGCAGTTGTTTGCGGTGTCCCCGGTCAGGGCGGTGACGCTGGAGTGGGACATCGCCGACAGAGCCGACGATGCGCAACTGGAGGTCCTGATTCGCGACATCAAGCGTCTCAAGCCCAGGGTGCTGTTCTGGCAGGGGCGCGAGCCGCCATCAGCGCCGGACACTCCGGCCCTCGAGCCCGGCTCGTTGCTCAAACTCAGGGAAAACGTATGGTTCAGTGTCGGGGCTTCATCCTTTGTGCTGCGGGATCGGCAATCGGGCCTGAGTCTGGAGTTCTGCCTGACGTTGCTGCCGTTGTTGAACCACTTCATGACCCCACATTCACTTGAGAGTGCGCTGATGCTGCCGGGTATTTTGAACAGCCCGGAGCAGGGCAGTCACCTGGCTTTTTTGCAGGCGCTGGTGAATCACGGGATTGTGCAAACGGTAGACGGCCCGCCGGACGGGGCGCACAGGCAGCCGCTCCAGCTCTGGTCCCGCTGGGAGGCGGCGCTGGAGTTTTACCTCAGCACCCGCACCGGTTTGCAGACGCCCTATGTCAGCGTCGTCGAGCTTGAGGCCGAGCTGGAGCAGAAGGCCTCGCAGCAACGTCAGCCGTCATCCTTCAAGGACTATCACTCTCACCCCTTCATTGCTCTGGAAAATCCGCTGCTGGTGCCCGGCGAGACCCTCGCCGAAACGACGCTGCTCGATTCGCTGTGCGCGCGGCGTACGTCGCGGGCGTTCAGCGGCAAGCCGTTGACGCCGACGCAATTGTCCTTGCTGCTCTATTACACCTGGGGCGTGACGGCGATGGAGCCGAACGGCATGGGTGATTTTTTCCTGAAGAAAACCTCGCCGTCCGGCGGCTCGCTGCAAGCCACCGAGGTGTATGCGGTGCTGATGAATGTGCAGGGTTTCGAGCGGGGGCTTTATCACTACTCCGTACGTCGTCACGGATTGGAGTTGCTGTCGCGGGAGGATCCTCGGGCCTGGATCAGCGAGGCCAGTGGCGGACAACCCTGGGTGAAGGATGCGGCCGCGGTATTCGTGTCCACCGCGCGGGTCGAGCGGTTGGCCTGGAAGTACGAGTTCAGCCGGGCGCTGCGGGTGGCGTTGATGGATGCCGGGCACCTGAGCCAGACGTTTTCACTGATGGCCACGGCGTTGAATCTCGGGTGTTTCACCACGGCGGCGCTGCGCGATGAAATGTTCGAAAACCGTCTGGGGCTCGATTATCTGGAAGAACCGGTGTTTCTGCTCAACGGTGTCGGCGGCTGAAGACGTTGCGCAGACAACAAAAAGCCCACCGGATGGTGGGCTTTTTGTTTATCGCGAGACGATCAGAACAACTTCATCTTCGGCGCTTCTTCTTTCAGCGGTTCGTTCTGCGCGGTTTGCGCATTCCAGCCGCCACCCAGTGCCTTGTACAGGTTGACCGCACTGGTCAGCTGCGCGAGGCGGTCGGTGATCAGGGCCTGTTGGGCGCTGAACAGCTGACGCTGGGCATCGAGGAAGGTCAGGTTGCTGTCGACGCCGATGCGGTAGCGACGCTCGGCCAGACGGTAGTAGTCCTGGTTCGCGGCGACGAAATCACGCTGGGCCTGCAGCTGCTCGGTGTAGGTCTGGCGCGCGGCCAGGCCATCGGCGACTTCCTGGAAGGCCGTTTGAATGGACTTCTCGTAGTTCGCCACGCCGATGTCCTTCTGGATCTTGGCGTAGTCGAGACTGGCGCGCAGGCTGCCGGCGTTGAAGATCGGCAGGTTGATCTGCGGCTGGAACAGCCACGTGCCCGAACCGCCCTTGAACAGGCCGGACAGGTCCGGGCTCAGGCTGCCCGCATTGGCGGTCAGGCTGATGCTCGGGAAGAACGCTGCGCGGGCAGCGCCGATGTTGGCGTTGGCGGCCTTCAGGTTGTACTCGGCCTGAAGGATGTCCGGACGGCGTTGCAACAGATCCGACGGCAGACCGGCCGGCACATCGCTGAGCAGGTCATCCGACAGCGGTTTGGCCGCTTGCAGGTTGGCCGGCACGCCGGTGCCGAGCAGCAGGGTCAGGCTGTTTTCGTCCTGGGCCACCTGGCGGGTGTAGCGCGCCAGTTGTGCACGGGCGTTCTCGACCGAGGTACGCGACTGCGCCAGATCCAGCGCCGAGGCCACACCGACTTCGTTGCTGCGGCTGGTCAGCTTGTAGCTTTCCTCGAAGGCACCGAGGGTGTCTTGAGTCAGCTTCAGCAGTTCCTTGTCGGCCTGCCAGGTCAGGTAGGCGTTGGCCACGCTGGCCACCAGGCTGATCTGGGTGCTGCGGCGCGCTTCTTCGGTGGCGAAGTATTGTTGCAGCGCTTGCTCGCTCAGGCTGCGAACCCGACCAAACAGGTCGAGCTCGTAGGCGCTGATGCCGACGGTGGCGGTGTACGAACTGGTGATGTTCGCTTCACCGGTCTGCGACGCACGGGCCGGAACCCGCTGACGGCTGCCGCTGGCATTGGCCGAAACCGCCGGGAACAGGTCGGCACGCTGGATGCGGTATTGAGCCGCGTAGGCGTCGATGTTCAGCGCCGCGACACGCAGGTCGCGGTTGTTTTCCAGGGCAACCTGGATCAGCTGTTGCAGGGCAGGGTCATGGAAAAACTGCTTCCAGCCCTGTTCGGCAGCGGCCTGCGCCGGTGCCTGGGCCGGCGAGTACGCAGGCCCCTGCGGGAATTGCGCGGCCACCGGTGCTTCAGGCTGCTGATAATCCGGTATCAGCGAGCAACCGCTCAGCACGAAGGCGGCGACTGCGATGGAGAGTAGCGACTTGCTCATTGGCCAGCCTCTTTAGGAGTTTCTTTGGTGTCATCCTCGCCAGCGATTTTGCGCTGACCCATGGACGACACAGTGACGAAGAACAGTGGGACCCAGAAGATCGCCAGGATCGTGGCCGTGAGCATACCGCCAATCACGCCCGTACCGATCGCGTGTTGACTGCCCGAGCCGGCGCCGGTGGAGATGGCCAACGGTACTACACCGAGGACAAACGCCAGCGAGGTCATGATGATCGGTCGCAGACGCATGCGGCAGGCTTCGATCGCCGCATCGCGCAGACTGCGCCCTTGCTCGTGCAGCTCCTTGGCGAATTCGACGATCAGAATGGCGTTTTTAGCCGCCAGACCGATGGTCGTCAACAGACCCACCTGGAAGTACACGTCGTTCGACAGACCGCGCAGGCTGGTAGCCATCAGCGCACCGATGATCCCCAGCGGCACCACGAGCATGACCGCGATCGGAATCGACCAGCTTTCATACAGCGCCGCCAGACACAGGAACACCATCAGCAGCGACAGGGCGTACAGCGCTGGCGCTTGTGAGCCGGACAGACGTTCCTCGTAGGACAGACCGGTCCAGGAAATACCGACACCCGGCGGCAGCTTGGCAGCAATCGCTTCGACTTCGGCCATCGCTTCACCGGTGGAGTAACCCGGCGCCGGAGAACCGAGGATCTCCATCGCTTCTACACCGTTGTAACGTGCCAGTTTCGGCGAACCGTAGATCCACTCGCCCTTGGCGAACGCGGAGAACGGAACCATGGTGCCGGCGCTGTTGCGCACGTACCACTTCTTCAGGTCTTCAGGGCTCATGCGAGCGCCGGCCTGGCCTTGCACGTAAACCTTCTTCACACGACCACGGTCGATGAAGTCGTTGACGTAGCTACTACCGAAGGAGATCGACAGGGTGCTGTTGATGTCGGACAGGCTCAAGCCCAGGGCACGGGCCTTCTCGTCGTCGATTTCCAGGTGGTATTGCGGCTCGTCGTTCAGACCGTTCGGACGCACCTGGTAGAGCACCTTGCTCTGCGCGGCCATGCCGAGGAACTGGTTACGGGCTTCCATCAGCTTGTCGTGACCGATACCGGCGCGGTCCTGCAGGAACACGTCGAAACCGGTGGCGTTACCCAACTCCAGTACGGCCGGCGGGGCAAAGGCAAACACCATCGCATCGCGGAAGCTGAAGAAGTGCTGCTGGGCACGCTGGGCCAGGGCGAACACGCTGTTGCTTGCGTCACGCTCGTGCCAAGGCTTGAGCATGATGAACGCCAGACCGGAACTCTGGCCGCGACCGGCGAAGTTGAAGCCGTTCACGGTGAACACCGAGGCTACCGAGCTGGATTCTTTATCCAGCAGGTAGGTACGCATTTCATCGATCACCACCTGGGTGCGCTCGGCACTGGAACCTGCCGGGGTCTGCACCTGGGCGAACAGAACGCCCTGGTCTTCTTCCGGCAGGAACGCCGTCGGAATGCGGGTGAACAGCCAGATCATGCCGACCACGATCAGGATGTAGGCCAACAGGTACGGCGCCTTGCGCTGCAGAATGTTGCCGACACCGCGCTCGTAGCTGCGCACGCTGCGGTCGAAGTTGCGGTTGAACCAGCCGAAGAAACCTTTTTTCGGCGTGCCGTGCTCGCCTTTCGGAATCGCCTTGAGCATGGTGGCGCAGAGTGCCGGGGTGAAGATCAGCGCAACCATTACCGACAGGGCCATGGCCGAGACGATGGTGATCGAGAACTGACGGTAGATCACACCGGTGGAGCCGCTGAAGAACGCCATCGGCAGCAGTACCGCCGACAGTACGAGGGCGATACCGACCAGGGCGCCCTGGATCTGGCCCATGGACTTCTTGGTCGCTTCCTTCGGTGACAGGCCTTCTTCGGCCATCACCCGCTCGACGTTTTCCACCACGACGATGGCATCGTCCACCAGCAAACCGATGGCCAATACCATACCGAACATGGTCAGGGTGTTGATGCTGAAACCGGCGGCCGCGAGGATGCCGAACGTACCGAGCAATACCACCGGCACGGTCATCGTGGTGATGACGGTGGCGCGGAAGTTCTGCAGGAACAGGAACATCACCAGGAACACCAGCGCGATCGCTTCGACCAGGGTTTCAACCACACCCTTGATCGACTCGGTCACCACCGGCGTGGTGTCGTACGGGAACACCACTTCCATGCCTTGCGGGAAGAACGGCTTGAGGTCGTCAATCGTCTTGCGCAGGGCTTTTGCGGTGTCGAGGGCGTTGGCACCGTTGGCCAGTTTCACCGCCAGACCGGAAGCCGGCTTGCCGTTGAACTGCGCCGCGATGCTGGAGTTTTCACCGCCCAGACCGACGTCGGCGACATCACCGACACGTACCTGCGAGCCATCCTGGTTGACCTTCAGCAGAATCGCCTTGAACTGCTCGGCGGTCTGCAAACGGGTCTTGCCGATGATCGTGGCGTTCAGTTGCTGGCCTGGCAGCGCCGGCAGACCGCCGAGCTGACCGGACGAAATCTGCACGTTCTGCGCCGAGATCGCGGCGCTGACATCGGCCGGGGTCAGGTTGTACTTGTTCAGCTTGGCCGGGTCGAGCCAGATGCGCATCGCGTACTGGGCACCGAAGACCTGGAAGTCACCGACACCGGCGGTCCGCGAGATCGGGTCCTGCATGTTCGACACGATGTAGTTGGACAGGTCGTCCTTGGACATGCTGCCGTCACGCGATACCACGCCGATCACCAGCAGGAAGTTCTTCACTGCCTTGGTCACGCGGATACCCTGTTGCTGCACTTCCTGCGGCAACAGCGGGGTGGCCAGGTTCAGCTTGTTCTGGACCTGGACCTGCGCGGTGTCGGAGTTGGTGCCTTGCTCGAAGGTCGCGGTGATGGTCATGCTGCCGTCGGAGTTACTTTCCGAAGACACATAACGCAGGTTGTCGATACCGTTGAGCTGTTGCTCGATCACCTGCACCACGGTGTCCTGGACCGTCTGTGCCGAAGCACCCGGGTAGGTCACGGAAATCGCAATGGCCGGTGGCGCAATGCTCGGGTACTGGTTGATCGGCAACTTGAGGATCGATAGAGCCCCGACCAGCATGATCACCAGGGCAATTACCCAGGCGAAAATCGGACGGTCGATAAAAAATTTCGACATGAGTTACTCCCCTTTGCCGCCGTAGGCTTTGTCAGCTGCCTTGGCGGGTGCCGGGTTCTTGGCTACGTTGGTCGCTTCGGTCGGATTGACCTGAACACCAGGACGGACGAATTGCAGCCCTTCGGTGATCAGGCGATCGCCGGCTTTCAGGCCGTCTTCGATCAGCCACTGGCTGCCGACGGTGCGGCTGGCCTTGAGTTGACGCAGTTCGACCTTGTTGTCCGCACCGACGACCAGAGCGGTCGGGGTGCCCTTGAGGTCACGGGTCACGCCTTGTTGCGGCGCCAGGATAGCGGCGGCGTTGACACCGGCCTGCAGTTGGGCGCGGACGAACATGCCGGGCAACAGGGTGTGATCCGGGTTCGGGAACACGGCGCGCAGGGTCACGGAGCCGGTGGTCGGGTCGACCGACACTTCGGAGAATTCCAGCTTACCGTCGAGCTTGTACTGACTGCCGTCTTCCAGGGTCAGTTTGACCGCAGCGGCGTTGTCGCCGGCCTTCTGCAGACGACCGCTTTCCAGTTCACGGCGCAGCTCCAGCAGTTCGACCGAGGACTGCGTCACGTCGACGTAGATCGGATCCAGTTGCTGGATGGTCGCCATCGCATCGGACTGGCCATTGCTGACCAGCGCGCCTTCGGTGACCGAAGAACGGCCGATACGACCGGAGATCGGCGCATAGACCTTGGTGTAACGCACGTTGATCTGCGCGCTCTGCAGCGAAGCTTCCGATTGCAGGCGGTTGGACACGGCCGTGTCGTATTCCTGACGGCTCACGGCCTGCTCGTCGACCAGTTGCTTGTAGCGATCGGAGATCGACTTGGTCGAACGCAGGTTGGCTTCGGCGCTTTTCAGGGTCGCTTCATAGACCGACGGATCGATCTGATACAGCTGCTGGCCGGCTTTGACATCGCCGCCTTCCTTGAAGAGACGCTTGAGAATGATGCCGTTGACCTGCGGACGGACTTCAGCGATGCGGAACGCACTGGTGCGGCCCGGAAGTTCCGATGTCAGGGTAAAGGCTTGTGGTTGCAGGGTGACGACGCCGACCTGAGGAGGTGGTGCGGCGGGAGCCGCCTCTTCCTTTTTACATCCGCTGAGCAGCGATGCCAGGGCGACGGCAGTGACCAGAGCGGTAACAGCTGGCTTGAATTGCATGAAGATCCTCGGGTCAGGCGCGCGAAAAGCGCACAAGAAGTGTGGAAGGGTAAAAAAAGGTTACCGGGTGGATAAGTAGCTTGCTAAGGAATATACTTACGTTCATGGTTGTTTGTAAACACCTTGGCTGCGTACCCAACCGGTTACAAAGGTCGTGGCAAGGTCTGAAATTGTAGGCCGGGGGAGTCGATCCGCGAGAGGTCCACCCCTTTTTATTCAGCGGATATTCAGCCATCCCTGAAACATCCTGTTTGAGGTTTTACTGCCATGGTTCGTCGTACCAAAGAGGAAGCTCAGGAAACGCGAAGCCAGATTCTGGAAGCCGCCGAGAAAGCTTTCTATGAAAGGGGCGTGGCCCGTACGACGCTGTCCGATATTGCGAGCCTTGCGGGCGTAACGCGCGGCGCCATCTACTGGCACTTCAGCAACAAGGCCGATCTGTTGCAGGCGATGCTCGATACGCTGAAGGAACCGCTGGATGAACTGGCCAAGGCCAGCGAAAGCGAGGACGAACCCGATCCGCTGGGCTGCATGCGCAAGCTGTTGATTCATTTGTTTCATCAAATTGCGCTGGACCCTAAAACCCGGCGTATCAACGAAATTCTGTTTCATAAGTGCGAATTCACCGATGAAATGTGCGATCTGCGCCAGCAGCGCCGGACCGCCAGCCTCGATTGCAATGTGCATATCGCGCTGACATTGAGTAATGCGGTCAATCGTGGGCAACTGCCGGCGGACCTCGACACCGCCCGCGCGGCCATCAGCATTCACGCCTTTATCGATGGCATCCTGTATCAGTGGCTGCTGGCCCCGGACAGCTTCGAGCTGTACGCCGAAGCCGAGCGCTGGGTCGATACAGGGCTGGATATGCTGCGCTGGAGCCCCAGCCTGCGCAAATGAAACAAAATGCGTAATTGGATCAGGTTATGTCAATGAAGCAGGCGGATGAAGATCCCTGTTCGTTCGCCTCGCCGCAGTGGATTGCTTTTATATACCTCAACCCATCGAGTTGATACGTAGCGAACTACGTATTTTGTAGGGATTTTGTGTCAAACCTGTGAGCGATTCGCGAACCCCGCGCCCAATAAAAAGCCCCCGACTCTCACGAGTCGGGGGCTTTTTGTGTTTCTGCGCTGCGATTTACAGCGTCGGGTAGTCGAGGTAACCGACCGCGCCTTTGCCGTAGAAGGTTTCCGGGTGCGGCTGGTTCAGCGGCGCGTCGGCCTTCAAACGGGCCGGCAGGTCCGGGTTGGCAATGAACGGGATACCGAACGCCACGGCGTCAGCCTTGCCCTCGGCCAGCCACGCGTTGGCGCTGTCCTTGGTGAAGCGCTCGTTGGCGATGTACGCGCCGCCGAAGGCTTCTTTCAGTTGCGGGCCGAGGCTGTCGGCACCTTCTTTTTCGCGGGAGCAGATGAAGGCGATGCCACGCTTGCCCAGTTCGCGGGCGACGTAGGTGAAGGTCTCTGCCAGATTGTCGTCGCCCATGTCATGGGAATCAGCACGCGGAGCCAGGTGTACACCGACACGGCCGGCGCCCCAGACTTCGATGGCGGCGTCGGTCACTTCCAGCAGCAGACGGGCACGGTTTTCCAGGGAGCCGCCGTAGTTGTCGGTGCGCTGGTTGGTACTGCTTTGCAGGAACTGGTCGAGCAGGTAACCGTTGGCGCCATGGATTTCCACGCCGTCGAAACCGGCGGCCTTGGCGTTTTCCGCACCGACGCGGTAGGCGTCGACGATGTCGGCGATTTCAGCGGTTTCCAGCGCGCGTGGCGTCGGGAAGTCGGCCAGAGGGCGAACCAGGCTGACGTGGCCTTTAGGCTGGATGGCGCTCGGGGCGACCGGGGTTTCGCCGTTCAGGTACGACGGGTGGGAAATCCGGCCCACGTGCCACAGCTGCAGGACGATCTTGCCGCCGGCGGCGTGAACAGCCTTGGTCACGTTGGTCCAGCCGCGCACCTGATCGTTGGACCAGATCCCCGGGGTGTCCGGGTAGCCGACGCCCATCGGTGTCACCGAAGTGGCTTCGCTGAGGATCAGGCCGGCGGAGGCGCGTTGTACGTAGTACTCGGCCATCAGCGCGTTCGGTACACGGCCTTCGTCGGCGCGGCAGCGGGTCAGCGGCGCCATGATGATGCGGTTGGACAGCTCGAGGTCGCCCAGTTTGATCGGATCGAAAATTGTTGCCATGAGATACAACCCTCGTGAAGTAAGTGAGTGAATCAGTTAGCGGTGGCCAGCTCGGGATTACCGTTCCGGCGGAATGTGATCAGGGTTACCAGCAGTGCCAGGATCGCCAGCGCCGCAGCGGCGAGAGGTACGCTGGTCAGGCCGTAGCCGTGGGCGATGACGCTGCCGCCGACCCAGGCGCCCAGAGCGTTGCCGACGTTGAAGGCGCCGATGTTCAGGGTCGACACCAGGTTCGGTGCGGCCTGGCCGTAGGTCACGACGTTCACTTGCAGGGCAGGCACGGCGGCGAAACATGCGGTGGCCCAGAGGAACAGGGTGATTTCGGTCGGGATCAGCGCAATGCTGGTCCAGGTCAGGACGGTGGAGGTCACGGCCATGGCGATAAACACGCCGATCAGCGTCGCGGCCAGGCCTTTGTCGGCCATCTTGCCGCCGATGATGTTGCCGACGGTCAGGCCCAGGCCGATCAGCATCAGGGTCCAGGTCACGCCACGGGGCGAGACGCCGGTGACATCGCCCAGCAGCGGCGCGACGTAAGTGAACAGGGTGAACACCGAGGCGGCGAACAGTGCAGTCATGCTCAAGGACAGCCAGATCCCGGCGCCCTTGAGTGCGGCCAGTTCGGCGCGCATGTCGAGTTTCTCTTCGTCGCGCTTGGCCGGCAGGAAGCGGATCAGGCCGATCAGCGCGATCACACCGATCACCGTCACTGCCCAGAAGGTCGAACGCCAGCCGGCTTCCTGACCGAGGGCGGTGCCCAGCGGTACGCCGAGTACGTTGGCCAGGGTCAGGCCGGTGAACATCAGGGCCACGGCCGAAGCACGTTTGTTCGGCGCCACCAGGTTGGCCGCGACCACCGAACCGATACCGAAGAACGCACCGTGACACAGCGCGGTGACCACTCGGGCGAACATCAGCACCTCGTAGTCAGTGGCGATGGCGCAGAGCAGGTTGCCGATAATGAAGATGCCCATCAGCGCCACCAGTGCAGCCTTGCGCGGCAGTTTGGCGGTGGCCATCGCCATGAACGGTGCACCGATGGCCACGCCCAGAGCGTAACCGGTCACCAGCCAGCCGGCGCCGGGGATCGACACGCCGAGATCCGCCGCCACATCGGGCAACAGGCCCATGATGACGAATTCCGTGGTGCCGATGGCGAAGGCGCTCAGGGCGAGTATGAGGAGCGAGAGGGGCATCATTTAGTCCTTTTCGGCTGGCTGACGTTAAGGGTCAGAGCTCTTTACTGAGAGTGCTGAGGAACGCCTGGATCACGTCCTCGTTGCGTTTGAAAAAGTGCCACTGCCCGGCCTTCTGGCTGCTGATCAAGCCTGCTCGTTGCAGGGTGGCCAGGTGGGCGGAGACGGTCGATTGCGACAGGCCGCAGCGTTGGTCGATCTGTCCGGCGCAGATGCCGTACTCGTGGTTGTGGATCTGTTCCGGAAACTGGGCTTTCGGGTCTTTCAGCCAGTTGAGGATGTCTCGCCGTACTGGGTGTGCCAGGGCTTTTATTATTTCGTCGAGGTCAATGTTCATGGCTGGGTGCTCGTGATGTGTGTAGCGCTATATCGCGATGAGGCGAACTTTAAATCGGTATTTCGCGATATACCAATATGAATTCGATCTGACGACCGCATAAATCGGTATATCGGGTTATAACGATATGTGAGGTGTAAACAAACGCGGGCGCGGTGCTAAGCTGCGCCCATGAACTATCTCGCACATTTGCACCTCGGTGGCCAGCGCCCCGGTCAACTGCTCGGCAGTCTGTATGGCGATTTCGTCAAAGGACGGCTGCAAGGGCAGTTCGATCCGGAGATCGAAGCGGCGATTGCGCTGCATCGTCAGATCGATGTGTTCACCGATCGCCACCCGTTGGTCGACGCTTCACTGGCGCGGTTTTCCACGACCCGCCGCCGTTACGCCGGCATCGTCCTCGACGTGTTCTTCGACCATTGCCTGGCCCGGGACTGGACGCTGTACGCCGACCGGCCGTTGGGGCAATTCACCACGGACGTTTATCGCGTGCTCTCCAGCGAGCGGCAATTGCCCGAGCGCCTGGCGAAGATCGCCCCGCACATGGTGGCCAATGACTGGTTGGGTTCGTATCAGGAATTCGAAGTGCTGGAGCAGGTGCTGCGCGGGATTTCCCGGCGCCTGAGCAAACCTGAAGAACTGGCGGGGGCGATGCAGGAATTGCGGCGTCTGTATGAACCGCTCAGTGATGACTTTCGCTTGTTCTACCCACAACTGCAGGACTTCGCAGGCCGGCAGTTGTAGGCAGAGGATGACGATCAGGCAGCGATCAGCTCGCCTGCACGACGCGGTTCGGCCGGTTTGGCCACCTCGCCGAACAACGCTTTCTGTACCGCTTGCTGGGCTTCGTACGCCAGTGCAGCGCGTTCCCGACCCTGACAGGCAATCGGCTTGAGCAAGTGAACTTCCACATCGCCGCAATCGTTGCTGAACAGACGCATCAGGTGCGACAGCAGATCATCGTCACCAATGAACGGTGCCAGCGAATCGATTTCGCCGTCGCGCAGATAACGGATCGCCACCGGTTGCAGCATCACTTCCGAATCAATCGCCGCCGACAGCAGGCGACCATGAAAGGTACGCAGCGAGCGACCGTCGGTGGTGGTGCCTTCCGGGAACATCAGCAGCGGATGATCGGTTTGCAGGTGACGGGTCATCTGCTTGCGGATCAACTGGCTGTCGCCCGAACCGCGACGGATGAACAGGCTGCCGGCCTTCGCCGCCAGCCAGCCGGCCACCGGCCAGGTGCGCACTTCGGCCTTGGACAGAAACGACAGCGGCGTGAGCATGCCGAGCAGCGGAATGTCAGTCCACGACACATGGTTGCTGACCCACAGCATCGGCTGCTTCGGCAGTTCGCCATGGACGGTCACGCGAAAGGGCAGGGCATTGCTCAGGCGCGCCATGAAAAACCGCGACCAGCGCTGCCGGCGTTGCATCGAGTGGGCCAACCCCAGACGTTCGAAAACCCCGAAGACACTGGCCATGCTCAAGCCCAGCGTCACCACCAGCAGCACCCGCGCGATCCGCGCGTACACCCGCAGCCGGCTCATCACACGGCCGCCTTGAAGTGCTTGGCGTAGCGCGGGCAGAGTTCGTCGCGCTTGAGCAGGATGAACACGTCGGCGACCTGGAAATCCTCATCCCAGCACGGCTCGCCGCAGATCTTCGCGCCCAGGCGCATGTAGGCCTTGAGCAGCGGTGGCATTTCGGCGATCACGTTCGAAGGAATATCCAGCGTTGGCAGCGGATTCTTCGGCTCGGCGCGCAGGTGTTCGGTGGACAGATAACGTTCGCGCAGGCGCTGCATGATCGCGTGGGCCTGTACGCCGCCGTCCTGCATCGGGATGCTCGCGCAACCCATCAGGTAGCTGTAGCCGCCCTGATTGAGGACTTCGGCCAGTTCGCCCCAAAGCACGGCGATGGTGCCGCCGTTGCGGTAGGCCGGATCGACGCAGGTGCGACCGATTTCGAGGATCGGGCCTTGCAGACCGGCGAGGCCGTGCAGGCTGAATTCTTCTTCACTGTAGAACTTGCCCAGGCTGCTGGCGGCGGTGTGATCGAGCAAGCGGGTGGTCGCCACAAGGCGGCCGGTGTTCAGGTCACGCACGCCGATGTGGCTGCAGTGAACATCATAGTCATCCATGTCCAGACCCAGTTCCGCGCCTTTCAGCTTGGCGTTGAACTCGCCGCTGAACACGTTGAAACGCAAGGCCTGGGCTTGCTGCAAGGCCTCGGCGCCGATCAGGCGTTCGGCTTGCAGGCGGCGTTCATTGCCGGTGTCGCTGATGCGGGCGATCTGAGTCATTTGAATCTCCGTACGGGCCTTTAACCCGTCGTGGGTTACAGCCGATCGACTTTCTTTATGCAGCTGTGTTGTGCAAAGTCAGGCTATGTAGCCCCGGTGTCATCGCCATGAATGTTTGGTGATGCTTATATGACAGCCCACGAGGAGCCTCTGATGACCTGGTCGACCCTGCTTGAATGTCGCGAACGCCTGCCTGCCGTTGCCGATCTGGCGGAGGGTTTCGCCACGCTGCTGCATCAACTGGGCAGCGTCACGCCGTTCGTACTGGCGGTGGCGGGAGGGCGGCGGATGGCGACGCCGGGGCTGGCGTTTCTGGTGGGCTATCAGGCCGCGTTGCGCATGCTCTGGCCGAGTGCGCCGCCGAGTCTTGGCGCGTTGTGTGCGACCGAACAGCGCAGCCTGCGCCCGGCGGACATGCAGACTCGGCTGACGGACTTGCGCCTGAACGGGCAGAAGGATTTCGTCACCGCCGGCGATGCGGCGGACTGGCTGTTGATCGCCGCCCGCAGTGAGCAACCCGGCGAATCACCGCGACTGAGTCTGGCAGTGGTGTACCCCGGCGAGTCCGGCGTGCGCGTGGAAAAGCTCCCGGCGCTGCCGTTGATGCCGGACATCAGCCATGGCCGCTTGTACCTCGACGACGCTCTGTGCGAACTGCTCGCCGGGGACGGTTGGGACGCTTACGTCAAACCGTTCCGCACCCTTGAAGACGTTTACGTGTTGAGCGCAATGACCGCATGGCTGTACGGCGTCGGTCAGGACAGTGGCTGGCCGCAGCCGCTGCAATTGCGCTTGCTGGCGCTATTGGCCGGTTGCGCGGAAGTCAGTCGGCAGCCGCCGAACAATCCGGCGGGGCATGTGTTGCTCGGTGGCTTGTTTGCGCAGTTCGACGGGCTCAAAGCCGAAGTCGATCAGGCGTTGCGCGACAGTCATCCGGAGTGGGCGGCGATGTGGCAGCGTGATCAGGCACTGATGCAACTGGCAGCAGGCGCACGGGCCAAGCGTCTGGCCAAGGCGTTGGCAGCCAGCCAAAACACATCTGTCATGAACGCCGGCTAGTCTTGGCAGGTTCATTCCCAGAGCCCTCACCATGTTCAAAGGCCTGTCCCTGTTTCTGCTGCTGATCAGCTTCACGGTTCAGGCCGAGCAATGGCCGGGGGAGCAGTGGCCGACCGGTCCGAAAATCGCCGGTCCGGCCGTCGAGGCACTGGAGGCTTATGCCTTCCCGACCCGTGATGACAACACCCGTCAGGGCATCCGTACCGACGCCTTGCTGGTGATCCGCGACGGTCAGGTCATCTACGAACGCTACGCCGCCGCGACCACCGCCGACACGCCGCACTTGACCTGGTCGATCAGCAAAAGCCTGATGGCCACGGTGTTCGGCGTGGCCTACGGTGAAGGTTTGTTCAAGCTCGATGACCCGGCCGCAAAATATTATCCGGTGCTGGAAAAACACCCGGCCATCACTCTCAAGGATCTGCTGCACTGGGCCTCGGGCATCGACTGGCAGGAAGACTACGAATACGCCCCGTTGAAATCCTCGGTAGTGGCGATGCTCTACACCCGTGGCCACCGTGACATGGCCGCCTTCACCGCCCATCACGACAGCTACGCGCCAGCGGGGCAGGCGTTCCGCTATTCCAGCGGCGACAGCAATCTGTTGGCCGCCGCGCTGAAAACCATCGTTGGCCCGCAGCGTTATCCGGACTATCCGTGGACAGCGCTTTTTGATCCCTTGGGCATCCGCCACGCCACCTGGGAAACCGATGCCACGGGCACCTTCGTTGCCTCTTCCTACGCTTATTTGACCGCCCGGGATCTGGCGCGAATCGGCCTGCTGATGGAACGGGACGGACGCTGGAACGACCGGCAGTTGTTGCCCAAGGATTGGGTCGCGTTCAACCGCCAGCCCTTCGCCGGCTACAAGGCCCATCAGGACGAAGCCGTGCCCGGCGGCCACTGGTGGCTCAATCGCCCGGCGGACGGCGCCGCTTCGCCGTGGCCCGACGCACCGCCCGACACCTTCGCCGCCCTCGGCCATTGGGGCCAGGCGCTGTACGTGATCCCGAGCGAAAAACTGGTGATCGTGCGCTACGGCGATGATCGCGACGGCAGCTATCGCCACAACGAATTGCTCAAGCGCGTGCTCGCGGCGGTGCGGCCATGAAACTGTTCAGACGCATCCTGTTGGTGTTGCTGGTCGTGCTGCTGGGCTGGTGCTGGCACGAGCGCGAGAACCTGTGGGCCTTCCCCGACATCATCAGTGCCTACACCGCCAAGGAATACTGTTCGTGTCGCTACGTGATGAACAACGACGCCGAATACTGTCGGGGCTACGTCAAGCAGTGGCTGCCCGGCGAGCTGACCGATGACAGTGCACAAAAACTCGTCAGCGCCAGTGGCATGGGCCGTACCAACAGCGCCCAATGGCAGGGCGAACGCCATGGCTGTCGCCTCAAGCCTTGATCCGCAAAAACAACTACCGGTTTGCATCCCGGCTTCAGGCAGTTAAGGTTCGTGCAGGTTTATCGGCCCCACGAGTCTTCAATGTTCAACCGTTCTCTGTGCAACGCCTTCGCCGGCCTGCTGCTGGGCGCCGCTGCGCTGCCGGCCCAGGCCAACTGGTATCTGGACGGCGAGTCGTCGCGGCTGTCGTTCGTCAGCACGAAAAACGCCAATATTTCTGAAGTGCAGCGCTTTCTGGTGCTGCACGGCAAGGTCGATCCCGATGGCCGCGCCGAAGTCGAGGTCGAGCTGGACTCGATCAACAGCGGCATCCCGCTGCGCGACGAACGCATGCGCAAGGAACTGTTCCAGATCGAGCAATTTCCCGAGGCGACCATCACCACGCAAATCGACCTGCGCCCGATCAACGATCTGGCCCCCGGCGCGCAGCTTGAATTGCGCCTGCCGCTGACCGTCAACCTGCACGGCAAACAGCACGAATACCCCGCTGAACTGCTCGCCACTCGGCTTGATGACCGACGTTTTCAAGTGGTGACGCTGGAGCCGCTGGTGATCAACGCCGAGGATTTCGATCTGCTGCCAGGGCTGGAAAGCTTGCGCAAAATGGCCGGCCTGTCGGCCATCAGTCTGTCGGTGCCGGTGGGTGCGGTGCTGATCTTCACGGCGCGCTGACATGCGCGGCGCAGTGTTCCCGTGGCGGGATGGCAATCGCTTCGAACTGTTGATCGACGGTCCGCAATTCTTCCCGCGCATGTTGGAGGAAATCGCCAGCGCTCGTGAGCAGATCGAACTTGAGCTGTATCTGGTGGAGGCCGGCGCCTGCGCCGAAACCGTGATTCAGGCGCTGGTGCTGGCGGCCGAGCGGGGCGTGCGGGTGCGTTGCCTGTTCGATGATTACGGCAGTCTCGCGCTCACTCTGACCCTGCGTCAGCGCCTGACCCTCGCCGGGGTCGAGCTGCGTTTCTACAATCGCTTGAGCTGGCGGCGCTGGGTCGGCAATTTCTATCGCGATCACCGCAAACTGTTGCTGGTCGACCAGCGTCTGGCGGTGGTCGGCGGCACCGGGCTCACCGACGAATTCTGGCGGCCGGGCCACGACACCAGCGAATGGCACGAAGTGATGGTGCATATCACCGGCCCCCTGGTGCTCGACTGGCAGTTGCTGTTTGACCGCCAATGGATTGCCAACCGCCATCGCCGGGCCTGGAAACCCCATGCGAATTTCGGCCTGCCACGACTGCCGCGCGTACCCGACACGGGCGAGGGCATGGGCCGCGTGGCCTATGCCGATGCGCGCCAGCATCGCGACATTCTGCAATCACTGTTCCGTGCTCTGAACAGTGGCCAGAAGCGCATCTGGCTGGCCACGCCGTACTTTCTGCCAACCTGGAAAATCCGCCGCTCCCTGCGCAAGGCCGCCGCCCGTGGCCTCGACGTGCGGCTGCTGCTGACCGGGCCGCGCACCGATCACCCGTCGGTGCGTTACGCCGGGCATCGCTACTACCCGCGCCTGCTCAAGGCCGGGGTGAAGATCTTCGAATACCAGCCGTGTTTCCTGCACCTGAAAATGGTGCTGGTGGACGATTGGGTGAGCATCGGTTCGTGCAACTTCGACCACTGGAATTTGCGCTTCAATCTTGAGGCGAATCTGGAGGCACTGGATCCGTCACTGACGGCAGCGGTGGTGGCGAGTTTCGAGAAGGACTTCGGCCTGAGTCAGCAGGTGAGTCTGGAGGAATGGCAGCGCCGGCCGTTGTGGCGGCGGGTGAAGCAGCGGATCTGGGGCTGGGTGGATCGGGTGGTGGTCAATATCCTGGATAGACGCGGTTAGCAGCCGTCCCCAAAAAACAATGTGGGAGCGAGCTTGCTCGCGAAAGCGGTGTACCAGTCAGCGTTGATGTGACTGATGAACAGCATTCGCGAGCAGGCTCGCTCCCACAAAGGGTATGTGCGTTGCCTGATAGTTACAGCAACTCAAAACTCTGCTGCGTCACGTCCTGGGAGTCCAGGCCGATCTGCACGTTGAACTTGCCAGGCTCGGCCGCGTACTTGAGCTGGGCGTTGTAGAACTTCAGGTCATCTTCGCTGATGGTGAAGTGCACGACCTTCTGCTCGCCGGCCTTGAGCATGATTTTCTGGAAGTTCTTCAGTTCCTTGACCGGACGGATCATCGAACCGGTGACGTCCTGGATATACAGCTGCACCACGGTTTCGCCGTCACGCTTGCCGGTGTTTTTCACCGTGACACTGGCGTCGAGCTTGCCGGTGGCGTTCAGGGTGGTCGACGACAGCGCCATGTCGCTCAGCGCGAAATCGGTGTAGCTCAGGCCGAACCCGAACGGGAACAGCGGTCCGGTGGTGTCATCGAAATACTGCGAGGTGTAGTTGCCCGGTTTGCCCGGCGTGAACGGCCGGCCGATGCTCAGGTGGTTGTAGTAGGTCGGGATCTGGCCCACGGAACGCGGGAAGGTCACCGGCAGTTTGCCCGACGGGTTGTAGTCGCCGAACAGCACGTCGGCGATGGCGTTGCCGCCCTCGGTGCCGCTGAACCAGGTTTCCAGGATCGCGTCAGCCTGTTCTTTCTCCTGAAGGATCGTCAGCGGACGGCCGTTCATCAGCACCAGCACCAGCGGCTTGCCGGTGGCTTTCAGGGCGCGGATCAGCTCACGCTGGTTTTCCGGGATGTTCAGGTCGGTACGGCTCGACGATTCGTGGGACATGCCACGGGATTCGCCCACGGCTGCGACCACTACGTCTGCATCCTTGGCGGCTTTCACCGCTTCGTCGATCAACACGTTGGCCGGACGCGGGTCATCGACCACTTCCGGCGCATCGAAGTTGAGGAAGTTCAGGTAGTCGAGGACTTTCTTGTCGCTGGTGATGTTGGCACCACGGGCGTAGATCAGGTTCGCCTTGTCGCCGATCACGTTGCTCATGCCGTCGAACAGGGTCACCGATTGCGCCGGACGGCCGGCAGCGGCCCAGCTGCCCATCATGTCGATCGGGGCCTTGGCCAGCGGGCCGACCAGCGCGACTTTCGCGGTTTTCTTCAGCGGCAGGGTTTCGTTCTGGTTCTTCAGCAGCACCAGGCTGCGACGCGCCACTTCGCGGGCGTCGGCGCGGTGCAGACGGCTGTCGGCGTAGGTGTCCGCCGGGTCGTCTTCAGCCTTGCCGATGCGCAGGTACGGGTCCTTGAACAGGCCCATGTCGTACTTGGCAGCGAGGACTTCACGTACGGCGTTGTCGATGTCTTTCTGTTCGATCTCGCCGGACTTGAGCAGCCCCGGCAGCTCTTTGCCGTACAGGGTGTCGTTCATGCTCATGTCGATGCCGGCCTTGATCGCCAGCTTCGCCGCTTCGCGACCGTCGGCGGCGACGCCGTGCTTGATCAGTTCGAAGATCGCGCCGTGGTCGCTGACCGCCAGGCCCTTGAAGCCCCATTCCTTGCGCAACAGGTCGTTCATCAGCCAGGTGTTGGCGGTGGCCGGGATGCCGTTGATCGAGTTCAGCGCGACCATCACGCCGCCGGCGCCGGCATCGATGGCGGCACGGTACGGCGGCAGGTAGTCCTGGTACATCTTCACCGGACTCATATCGACGGTGTTGTAGTCGCGACCACCCTCGACCGCGCCGTACAGGGCGAAGTGCTTGACGCTGGCCATGATGCTGTCGGCCGCGCTCGGCGTGTCGCCCTGATAGGCCTTGACCATGACTTTGGCGATGCGCGAGGTCAGGTAGGTGTCTTCACCGAAACCTTCGGAGCTGCGGCCCCAGCGCGGGTCGCGGGAGATGTCGACCATCGGCGCGAAGGTGATGTCGAGGCTGTCGGACGCCGCCTCTTTGGCGGCGATGCGCCCGGACTGGCCGATGGCGTCCATGTCCCAGCTCGATGCCAGGGCCAGTGGAATCGGGAAAATCGTACGGTGACCGTGGATCACGTCGTACGCGAAAAACATCGGGATCTTCAGGCGGCTGCGCATGGCAGCGTCCTGCATCGGACGGTTTTCCGGGCGGGTGATCGAGTTGAACGTGCCACCGATGTTGCCGGCGGCGATCTCTTTGCGGATCAGCTCGCGGGGCATTTCCGGGCCGATGCTGATCAGGCGCAATTGGCCGATCTTCTCGTCGAGGGTCATTTGTTTCATCAGGTTACTGATGAACGCGTCCTTGTTTTCCAGGGGTACCGGGGTCGTGGCGGCCAGTACCTGATGACTGGCCAGGCTGACGAACAGGCCCAGCAAACACAGCTTCTTCATGAATAGTTTTCTCAAGGGCCTAAACGGCGTTACAACGCCGGCCAGCCAAAATTTAGGGAGCGACTATTGTTGTTCGGGTGCTGATTCAAAAAACGACAGCCGAATGTACGTCGACAGTTTCGGCGACGTGATCGCGCAGGGCCTCTTTTTAGCCCATCGGCCCGCTGCAATCCAGTAGCGCGGGCGATTATGCCCCAAGAGCCGGTCCAGAAGGTTTCACGCTTGATCTTTCATGTCATGTGCAAGGGAGCACCCGTCCGATGAATGTCAGTCCCGTCTACCGCTCGCGTTTGCAGGTCGCCACCCTGCTGGTGCTGGCCGCGTTGTTGACCGCCTGTGGCATCAACAACATTCCCACCCTGGATGAACAGGCCAAGGCCGCCTGGGGCCAGGTGCAGAACCAGTACCAGCGGCGTGCCGACCTGATTCCCAACCTGGTGGAAACCGTGAAGGGCTATGCCAAGCATGAAGAGGCCACGCTGACGGCGGTGGTCGAGGCACGGGCCAAGGCAACGTCGATCCAGGTCGATGCCAGCACCCTGGACAATCCGGAAAAGCTCAAGCAGTTCCAGCAGGCCCAGGATCAGCTGACCGGTGCCTTGAGCCGTTTGATGGTGGTGTCCGAACGTTATCCGGACCTGAAGGCCAACCAGAACTTCCTCGCCCTGCAGTCGCAACTTGAAGGCACGGAAAACCGCATCGCCGTGGCCCGCCGGGATTTCATTCTGGCGGTGCAGAAATACAACACTGAAATCCGCACATTTCCCGGTCGCCTGTGGCACAGCGTGATGTACAGCGACCTGCCGATCCGCGAGACCTTCGAGGCCACCAGCCCCGGCGCGGACAAGGCCCCGGAAGTGAAGTTCTGAGCCGGTGATGCCCATGCGTGCGTTGAAGATGGGCCTGGTGCTGATGCTGTGGCTCTTCGCCGTCAGCGCCCGGGCCGAGTTGACCTTCCCGGCGCTGACCGGGCGGGTGGTGGACGACGCGCAGATGATCGAGCCGGCGGTGCGCGCGCAGTTAAGCCAGCAGTTGCAGGCTCACGAGCAGGCGACCGGCGAGCAGCTTGTGGTCGTGACGCTGCCGAACCTGCAAGGCGCCACCATCGAGGACTACGGCGTCGAACTCGGCCGGCACTGGGGCATCGGCCAGAAGGACAAGAACAACGGCGCCTTGCTGATCGTCGCCAGGGACGAGCGCAAGTTGCGCATTGAAGTCGGCTATGGGCTGGAGGACCGGCTGACCGATGCCCAGAGTTCGGTGATCATCCATCAGGTCATCACACCGTCGTTCAAGGCCGGCAATTACAGCAAGGGCATCAGCGACGGCGTGGCGGCGATACTCGTGGTGCTGGGCGGCAATCCGCTGGACGAGCCTTCCACGGTGTACGAATCGTCCGGCGATCCTTCGGACGACTTTGTCTCGCGGCATCCGGGAATTTTCGTATTTCTGGTGATGTTGTTCATCCTGACTGTTTTTGTCTGCCAGATGCTCGGTATCCTTCCCGTCGGCCGGGGCGGCTCCGGAGGAGGGGGCGGCTTCGGTGGCGGTGGTTTTGGCGGCGGCGGTGGAGGCGGGGGCTTCAGCGGCGGCGGTGGCAGTTTCGGCGGGGGCGGTTCCTCCGGCGGCTGGTGATAACAATAATGAGCAGGCACTTCACGACATGGCATTACTGACTGAACACGAACAACGCAAGGTCGCCGAGGCCATCGCCCGGGTCGAGCGCGACACCGACGCCGAACTGGTGACGGTGCTCGCGGCCCGCGCCGATGACTACGCGTACATTCCGTTGCTGTGGGCCAGCCTGCTGGCGCTGGTGGTGCCGGGAGTCCTGCACTACCTCACCGGGTGGCTGACGATGCATAGCCTGTTGCTGGTGCAGTGGATCAGTTTTGTCGTGCTGTGCCTGGTGTTTCGTTTGCCCAAAGTCACCACTCACCTGATCCCGCGTCATGTCCGGCATTGGCGCGCTTCGAACCTCGCGCGGCGGCAGTTTCTCGAACAGAACCTGCATCACACGGTGGGCAGCACCGGCATGCTGATTTTTGTCTGCGAGGCCGAGCGCTATGTGGAGATTCTGGTGGACGAAGGGATTTCCAGACGGCTGGACGACAAGAGCTGGGACGCGATTGTCGCGGCGTTTACCGAGCAGGTGCGCCAGGGCCAGACGTTGCAGGGCTTCGTCACCTGCATCGAGGCGTGCGGCGAGTTGCTCAAGGTGCATGTGCCGGTGACGCAGGTGCGCAACGAATTGCCCAATCGCCTGGTGGTACTGGGATAAGCCGTTCGGGAAATTAGCCGTGCCCTCGAACGCCATCCCCCCTAAACTAGCGGCCATTCCCGATTTGCCCGTCCGAGGCCGTTTCCTGCATGTCTGCTACCGCCGTTTCCACCCCCGATCACCACGCCCGGTTCATCGAGCTGCTGCAAACCAGCCTCGAACAGAACGGTTTCATCAAACTGGTGCTGGCCAAGTACGTCGGCGAAGAAGCGGACCTGCAGCGGATCATCATCAAACCGGTGACGGTCAAGGCGCAGCCGTGCCTGTCCTTCGTTTATCGCTACAAGACCCGCGACATCACCAAGAACCTGCCGCTGGACGAGGCGGTGGCGATGATTGCCGAGCTGCTGCCGACGGCGTTCAAGAATGCGCATTTGCTGACATTGACCGACGAAGCCCAGCTCGAATACAGCAAAAAGGGCAAGAGCTCGCTGTTCATGAGCAAACCCCAGCAATTGCGTGAAGTGCCGTCCGCCGAGCATAACCGCGAGAAAAACCGCTTCCTCGAGTTGAGCCGTCCGTTCCTCAAGGATCTGGGCGTGACCAATGCGCAACACGAGCTGATCCCGGCGATGTCACGCAAGTGGAAGCAGATCAACAAGTTCATCGAAGTCTTCAGCCATGCGCTGACGTCGTCGCCGCTGGCCCTGGACAAACCGGTACGGGTGGCGGATTTCGGTTCGGGCAAGGGTTACCTGACGTTCGCCATTCATGACTATCTGCGCAACACCCTGAAGGCCGAGGGCGAAGTCACCGGCGTTGAATTGCGCGAAGAGATGGTCAACCTGTGCAACACCGCCGCGCAGAAACTCGAACACCCGGGGCTGGTGTTCAAGTGCGGCGACGTGCGCAGCGTGGCGCCGAGCGAATTGGAGGTGATGATTGCCCTGCATGCCTGCGACATCGCCACCGATTATGCGATCCACACCGGCATCCGTTCTGGCGCCTCGATCATCATGTGCTCGCCATGCTGCCACAAACAGATTCGCCTGCAGATCCAGAGCCCGGCGCTGCTCAAGCCGATGCTGCAATACGGTCTGCATCTGGGCCAGCAGGCGGAAATGGTCACCGACAGCCTGCGTGCGCTGTTCCTCGAAGCCTGCGGTTACGAGACCAAAGTGTTCGAGTTCATCTCGCTGGAACACACCAACAAGAACAAGATGATCCTCGCCGTGAAGCGCGCCGAGCCGGTGGACCCGGCCCAGTTGCTGGTGAAGATTCAGGAGTTGAAAGCGTTCTACCAGATCAGCGAACACTGCCTCGAAACGCTGCTGCTCGCCGATGGCCTGCTGCCGCTCAAGGCTTGAGCTGAACCCCTGCCGGTAACGTGCCCGGTTGAGCCGGGCGCACCGCGGTCTTGCGTCCGAGCATCACCGTCGCGATCACCCCGCAGGCGAACAGCCAGGTGATCGGTTCCACGTGTTCGCCGAAGAACAGTGCGGAAAACGCGATGGTGAAGAAGATCTGCAACAGCTGGATCTGACTGACCCGGGCAATGCCGCCCATCGCCAGCCCGGCGTACCAGGCGAAGAACCCCAGGAACTGAGAAAACAGCGCGACGTAGCCGAAGGCCCACCAGGTTTTCGTCGACACAGCGCCCTGATGCTGGAACGCCAGATACAGCACCGGGCCGATCAGCAACGGCGTCGACAGCACCAGCGCCCAGCAGATCACCTGCCAACCGCCCATTTCCCGTGCCAGGCGCCCGCCCTCGGCGTAACCCAGACCGCCCACCGCAATCGCCCCGAGCATCAGCAAATCACCGGCCTGAATGCTGCCGGCGCCGGTGTACAACGCATAACCCAGCACCAGCGCACTGCCCAACGCGGCGCAGGCCCAGAAGGCTTTCGACGGACGTTCATGGGACAGCCACGCGGCATAGAGCGCCACGCACAGTGGCTGCAAACCGTTGACCAGCGCGCCGTGGGACGCCGGCAAGGTCTGCATGGCCCACGCCGACAGCACCGGGAAACCGAGAATCACCCCGGCGATTACCAGGCTCAGGCCTTTGACTTGCCGCCAGGTCGGCCACTTTTCCCGTCGCCACAACAGCAGCAACGCCGCCGGAATTGCCGCGAACAACGCACGGCCCAGGCCATTGAGCAGCGGATGCAGTTCCTGCACCACGATGCGGGTGAAGGGCAAGGTAAGGCTGAAAATCACCACGCCGAGCAGGCCGAGGGCCATGCCGGTGTTTTCGCGCGAAGACATGATGGCAACCAGATTCGAAAGTGGCAGGGAGGTGCATTCATCTAGCCACAAACCACGGCAACCGGGCTGTTACAGCTGAGCGCAGAGTTATCCATACAGTTTGCGAACGCTGGCGCGGCTCTTGGACTACTTTGAATACTCCTGTGCATTCACCCGAGGAGTCCTGTCCATGGCCGCGAAAAAGATTCTGATGCTGGTCGGCGATTACGTCGAAGACTACGAAGTGATGGTGCCGTTCCAGGCCCTGCAAATGGTCGGTCACACCGTGCACGCCGTGTGTCCCGATAAGGCCGCCGGCAAAACCGTGCGCACCGCGATCCATGATTTCGAAGGCGATCAGACCTACAGCGAAAAACCCGGTCACCAGTTCGCCCTGAACTTCGATTTCGCCAAGGTCGATGCCAAGGATTACGACGCACTGCTGGTGCCCGGTGGTCGTGCGCCGGAATACCTGCGGCTGAACGAAAAAGTCCTGGAACTGGTGCGAGCCTTCGACAAGGCCGGCAAGCCGATTGCTGCCGTCTGTCACGGCGCACAACTGCTGGCGGCGGCTGGGATTCTCGAAGGACGCGAGTGCAGCGCCTATCCGGCCTGTGCCCCGGAAGTGCGGCTGGCCGGTGGCACTTACATCGATATCCCGGTCACGGACGGCCATGTCCAGGGCAATCTGGCCACCGCTCCAGCGTGGCCCGCGCATCCGAAATGGCTGGCCGGGTTCCTGGGGTTGCTCGGGACTAAAATCACCCTGTGACCCATCGGTAAGGAGACGCAGCATGTCCGGATGGTATGAGTTGAGCAAAAGCAGCAATGGCCAGTTCAGGTTCGTGCTGAAAGCGGCGAATGCCGAAACCATTCTGACCAGCGAGTTGTACACCTCTCACAGTGCCGCCGAAAACGGTATCGCGGCGGTGCAGGGCAACAGTCCGCTGGATGAGCGCTACGAGAAGAAAACGACGAAGGACGGCCATCCCTATTTCAACCTGAAAGCGGCCAATCACCAGATCATCGGCAGCAGCGAGTCCTATTCGTCGGAGGCGGCGTGTGCCAAAGGCATTGCTGCCGTAAAGGCCAATGGGCCGACCAAGGTGATCAAGGACAAAACCCTGCCGGTACTTTGAATCCAGCACAAAAAACCTGTGGGAGCGATCTTGGTCCCACAGGTTTTTTTGTGTTGCGTGAAATCAGCGCAGGGTTTTGAGAATGGCCTGCAACTGATTGCGTCCGGCCTCGCTCAGCGGGAACACCGGCAGGCGTGGATCGCCGACTTCCAGCCCGGTGTCACGCAGCCCGGCCTTGATCGTCGCCGGCAAACCACCCTTGAGGATGAAATCCAGCAGCGGCAACTGGCGATAGAACAGTTCCCGCGCCTTGCCCAGGTCTCCCGCCAGCGTGGCTTCGTACAGATCCAGGTTGAGTTGCGGAATCAGGTTCGGCGCCGCCGTGCACCAGCCCTTGGCGCCGGCCGCGAAGGCTTCCAGCGCCAGCGGATTGCAGCCGTTGTAGAACGGCACCCGGCCTTCGCCGAGCAGTTGCAGCTTGTGCATGCGCTGGATGTCGCCGGTGCTCTCCTTGACCATGGTCACGTTTTCCACGCCGTTGACGATGCGCAGGATCAGTTCCACCGACATGTCGGTGCCGCTGGTGGCCGGGTTGTTGTAGAGCATGATCGGCACGCCGATGCTGTCGCCTATAGCGCGGTAATGCGCAAGGATCTCTGCTTCGGTGAGCTTCCAGTAAGACGCCGGCAGCACCATCACCACGTCGGCGCCGTGGGCTTCGGCGAAGCGTGCGCGACGCACCGCTTTGGCGGTGGTCAGGTCGGATACGCTGACCACGGTCGGCACCCGTTTGGCCACGTGTTTGATGCTGAATTCGGCGACCTGATCCCACTCCGCATCGCTCAGGTAGGCGCCTTCGCCGGTGCTGCCCAGTGGCGCGATGGCGTGGACGCCGCCGGCGATCAGCCGGTCGATAGAGCGGCCGAGGGCCGGCAGATCAAGACCTTCGCCGTTGGCGCCGAACGGGGTGATGGTGTAGCCGATGATGCCGTGAATGTTGGACATGAGAGTGCTCCGCAAGGATGAGATATTCAGTTCAGGCAATCGGCGTGCTGGCGCAGGTTCTGCCGGGCGTAGTAGTTGAATGCGGCGGCGTGGCGTTTGGGTTTCGACACCCAGTCATGGGCCTCGCGACCCAGTTCGGGAATGATCGGTTTGATCGTCCCGGCGGCCATGGCCAGCAATTGCAGTTTCGCGGCGCGTTCGATCAATTGCGCGATGACACAGGCTTCCTCGATGGTCGTGCCGGTGGACAGCTGACCGTGGTGGGAAAGCAGGATCGCCCGTTTATCGCCCAACGCCCCGGCAATCAGTTCGCCTTCTTCGTTACCCACCGGAACGCCCGGCCAGCCTTCAAGGAACGCGCAGTCGTCGTACAGCGGGCACAGGTCCATGTGGGAAATCTGCAACGGTACTTCCAGCATCGACAGCGCGGCAATGTGCGTCGGGTGAGTGTGGATGATGCAGTTCACGTCCGGGCGGGCGCGGTACACCCAACTGTGGAAACGGTTGGCCGGGTTGGCCATGCCGTGACCTTCGAGCACTTCCAGGTCTTCGTTGACCAGCAGCAGATTGCTCGCGGTGATTTCATCGAACCCCAGCCCCAGTTGCTGCGTGTAGTAAGTGCCCGGCTGCGGGCCATGGGCGGTAATCTGCCCGGCAAGGCCCGAATCGTGGCCGTTTTCGAAGAGGATCCGGCAGGTCAGGGCCAGCTTTTGCCGGTCCGTCCACGTATTATCCGCCAGGCTTTTTTGCATCTGGGTCAGCGCTTGCTTGACCAGTTCGTCTTTGGGTAGTGCTAATGTCTTCGCCATATCCGTGTCCTGTGGTGGTTGCCATGGATGACACTTAAGAGGCTATATGACACTTTGTGTCATTGGCAAGGACAAATCGTCTTTCCTTTGCTGGAATAATCGCTTCGCATGTCTATCCGTTTGAAATTATTGAGAAAAAAACTTGGCGTAACCCTTGAGGCGCTGGCCGAGAAATCCGGCATGACCAAGAGTTATCTGTCGAAAGTCGAGCGTGGATTGAATACGCCGTCGATTGCCGCTGCGTTGAAACTGGCGAAAGCGCTGAACGTGAAGGTCGAGGAATTGTTCTCCGAAGACAACGTCAGCCTCGACAGCTACAGCCTGGTGCGCAGCCACGAACGCCAGTCACTGGCGGCCAACGATCACAGCCCCGGTTACGCGGTGCTGGCCCATCAGGTCAGCGAGCGCAGCCTGCTGCCGTTCATCATCTATCCGCCGACTGAATTCACCGACAAGACCTTCAAGGAACATCTGGGCGAGGAGTTTCTGTTCGTCCATGAAGGCCGGGTCGAAGTGGACTTCATGAACGAACGGGTACTGCTGGAGCGGGGTGACGCGCTGCACTTCAATGCGCAGAAACCGCACCGGATCCGCTCGGTGGGCGAGGAGCAGGCACAACTGCTGGTGGTCGTGCACAGCAGCGAAGACTGAGTTGATTGGACGGACGCCATCGCTAGCAGGCTAGCTCCCACCGGGAAGTGCATTCCAGCTGTGGGAGCTAGCCTGCTAGCGATGACGCCATAAGCGTCGCCACTAGACTTCGACGGGGACCGACAGCTTCGGATTGCCCAGCGCATGGCTCTTGGAATCAAAGAACCGCAGCTCGGCGCCCGTGCCCTCGAATACCTTTGCATAATGCCGCTTCTGGTGCTGGATGAACGCCGCGCTGCGCGGGTAGATCGAGATCGCCACGGTCTTCGGTTTCGCCAGACGCAGGGCACGCACGATGTGGCTGTCCTGCTCGCCTAGGGCGTGGCCGAAGATGCACAGGCTGTCGCCGTGCGCGAGTAACTGGTCGTAGCAGAACGACAGGTAATCGGAGCTGCGGATGGTCTTGAGCTTGTCGGCGCTCGGCCCTTCGTTGACGAACAGCGGCACGTCGTCGAGGGTCTTGAGCGTGTTGTTGATCGCGAAACTGCCGAGCAGCGTGCCTTCGGTGGCGGTCAGTTTGCGGGCGCTGCCGTCCTGGTTGCGTACCAGATGCAGGCCGCCGTGCAGGTACAGCAGACGCGGTTTGTCAGTGCTGCTTTCGCACAGATCGAAGCTGGCGTCGGGGCCGTTGAACAGGTCGTCGATGGCCTCGCCCCGGTGTTGCAGGGCCCAGTAGTTGAGCAGGTCGTAATTGGTGGTGAACACCGTGCGATAACTGGCCAGTTCGCGGTTCAGGATCGTCAGGGTCGACGCTTCGACCAGTCGCCACGGAATGTGCAAATCGTGGACGGCGTTGATCAGCGCCTCCTTGATCGCGTAGTAGCGATTGCGCGGTGCGGCCGAGCTGACGGCCAGTGCCTTGTTGACCCGACTGGTGGTTTTCAGCGCGCCAAGCACCTGCTCGAAACTGCGCGTCTGCATCGCATCGAACACGCTCAGTTCCGACGGGCTCAGCGGCTTTTCTTCCACCGTGCGGGCGTTTTCGAACAGCGAGTCGTAGCCGAAATCGTCCCACACCGCACGGCTGGCGCCGTTGCCCACCAGCAAGCCGCTGAAGTCGGTGGTGGCGCGTAACGCGTTCCAGTCTTCGAGGGTGGCGTCGACATCCAGAAAATCGGTCATTGCAGGGCACGTCTCAAAACAAGGGGCAGATGGGCGGCGACTTTATCACGAGCGGGCATTGAGCCAGATCAACATCCGCCGTGACCGATCGGTCGATCCTGTATGCATCCGCCGGATCGCAGGAGTCGATCCGGCCCCTGTCAGGAGACGCGCCATGAGCAGCACCTTTTTCATTCCCGCCGTAAACATCATGGGCAGCGGCTGCCTCGACGACGCCATGAATGCCATCCGCAACTACGGATTTCGCAAGGCGCTGATCGTTACCGACGCGGGCCTGGCCAAGGCTGGCGTGGCGACCATGATCGCCGAGAAACTGGCGATGCAGGACATCGACTCGGTGATCTTCGACGGCGCCAGACCCAACCCGAGCATCGCCAATGTAGAGGCCGGGCTGGCGCTGCTCAAGGACAGCCGCTGCGATTTTGTGGTGTCACTCGGCGGCGGCTCGCCCCACGACTGCGCCAAGGGCATCGCCCTGTGCGCAACCAACGGCGGGCAGATCCGTGATTACGAAGGCGTCGATCAATCGACCAGGCCGCAATTGCCGCTGATCGCCATCAACACCACGGCCGGCACCGCCAGCGAGATGACCCGCTTCTGCATCATCACCGACGAAACCCGCCACGTGAAAATGGCCATCGTCGACCGCAATGTGACTCCGCTGCTGTCGGTCAACGATCCGGCGCTGATGGTCGCCATGCCGAAAAGCCTGACCGCCGCCACCGGCATGGACGCGCTGACCCATGCGATCGAAGCCTACGTGTCCACGGCCGCCAACCCGATCACCGACGCCTGCGCGCTGAAGGCGATGACCCTGATCAGCAACAATCTGCGACTGGCGGTTCGCGACGGCAGCGATCTGGCGGCGCGGGAAAACATGGCGTATGCGCAGTTTCTCGCCGGCATGGCGTTCAACAATGCCTCGCTCGGCTACGTACATGCGATGGCGCACCAGTTGGGCGGTTTCTACGACCTGCCTCACGGGGTGTGCAACGCGGTGTTGTTGCCCCATGTGCAGACGTTCAACGCGCTGGTCTGCGCCGATCGCCTTACTGATGTGGCCCACGCCATGGGCGCCGACATCCGTGGTTTCAGCCCGGAGGAGGGCGCAAAAGCCGCGATTGACGCGATCCGTTGCCTGGCCAAAGACGTCGACATCCCCGGCGGCTTGCGTGACCTCGGCGCCAAATGCACCGACATCCCCGTTCTTGCCGCCAATGCCCTGAAAGACGCCTGCGGTTTCACCAACCCGCGGGCGGCGGATCAGCGGCAGATCGAGGAAATTTTCCGCAGCGCGTTTTAAGCGGACTGACGATCGGGCGTGAACCTCGTGCAGAGCACCGCGCCCGCCGCCAGAAAGCAACACAGCAGCGACAGCGGCCACGCGTGGGGACCGGCCAGCAGGCTGGCCACCGCGCCGATCAACGCGGCCATCAATTGATGAATGAAACCGCTCAGGGCCATCGCGTAAGCGCCGGCAATCGGCGCTCCATCGTTGGCCCGTGACAGGCTGATCGGATAGTTCAGCGACTGGCCGAACACGGCGACGCAGTAAGGCAGCCAAAGCAGCCAGGCAACGGAACTGGCCAACAGGCTGCCAGCCAGCATCACCCCGCTCCCGGCCATTACCAGGCCCACACCCAACGCCATCAACCGATGCTGACCGGTACGCAGCACAAAGCGATTGACCGCCAGCGCCCCCAGAAAATACGCCGCACTGATCGGCCAGCCCAGCAGCCCGTAGTCGGTCGTCGACCAACCGAACGGGCCCTGCAGAATCAACGGCGCAGCGCTGTTGAACGCGATGATCACGCCATAACCCAGACCGCCCGCGAGCGCAGGGAGAAGAAACGCCCGATGGCTCAGAATCCTTCCGTATACCGCCCAGGGCGACGCGGTTGCGGGCGTCTCGACGAGTTTCGGAAAATTCAGGCGCGAGACAATCGCGGCCATCAACAGGCTGACCGCACCCAACAGATAGAAGATCGCCTGCCAGCCCAGCGTCACCTGAATCAGCGAGCCGGCGTATTGGCCGATCCCGAGCGCGACAACGAACGAAATCGAAATCCACGACAGCGCCTTCGCCAGCAGATCGCCCCGGAAACTGTCACGGATCAGCACCCGCGCCATCACTGAAATGCCGCTGGCGCCGATCCCCTGAACCAGTCGCAATAGCAGGAACGACTCCAGCGTCGAACCCAGCGGCAGCGCCAGGTTCGCCAGCCCGTAAATCCCCAGCGCCGCCAGCAACACCGGTTTGCGTCCGACGCGTTGTGCAAGGCTGCCCCAGAGCAACATCGGCAATGCCATGCCGATCAGGTACAGCGACAAACCCCAGGCCACCTGCGTTGCATCGACCTGCAAGTGCCCGGCGATCTGCGGCAACGCCGGCAGGTAAATACTCATGCCCAACTGGGCGAGGAACACAGTGGAGCAGGTGATGAGCAGGATGAGGCCGGGGTTCATGAGTCGTCCGTGAAGGTTCAGCGGTCGCGATGGCCGCCGTGAGTCAGTAACAGTCCGGTGATCAAATCACAGAATTGGTGGATCAGTGTCGATTCCATGTCGGCGCGCAGGGTCACGCGGATCGCGGCTTTACCTTGAGCCACCACCGGGAAGAACACCGCGCTGGTGAAAAAGCCGTGTTCGGCCAGTTCAATGGCAATTCGAGTGGCCAGGGCGGCCTCGCCGCAGTTGATCAAACGGATGGCCATGGGGCTGCCGTGCTGTTCGCTGCTCAACAGGCTGTCGAACAGGCGAATATTGGCCTGGAGCCGAATCTGCAATGCACGCAGTTCTGCACTGCGATGCAGCTGGATCGAGGCAAGGCCCGCACCGATGGCCGCGCAATTGAGGCTTTGTGACCAGTTGCTCGGCCCGCCGTAACGCTGGATCAATTTCCGCTGCCGCTCATTGCCGAGCATCACCAGACCGCCGCTGGCTCCGAACGATTTGGCCAGCGACGCGACGATCAGGCAATCCTCTTCCAGCGCCGGCATTCTTGGCCGTACAAGACCGGCGCCGTTGCTGCCGACCGCCGACAACGCGTGAGAATCATCGAGATATAGAAACAGACCGTAACGTTCTTTCAGGTACAGCAGACCGTCCAGATTGGCCACACCACCCATGCTGTAGGCACCGTCGGCGATGTAGGCGACGGTGGTGTGGCGCTGGCACACCGATTCGAGAAAATCCATGTCGTTGTGGGGGCAGGTCAATACCTGGGTTTCATCGGCGCAACTGGCCTTCAGGTGATTCATCGAATAATGGGCCAGGCGATCGAACACCATCACCGGTGGACGGTTGTGCGTAAACACGCCGCTGGCCAGCAATGGCAGGATCCCGGCACTCGCGGCGCTGCAGGACAGAGTGCTCAGACACACGGCGCCAAACAATTGCGACAGCTCGCTTTCGTATCGGTCGAGCAGCGCCAGTTTGCAGCGGTTTTTCGAATTGGCTACGCGCAGTGTGCCGGTTTCCCGTAACGCCGCGATGGCGCCTTCCAGCAGGGCGGGATGGTGGTCGAGGCCCAGATAGGACGTGGTGCAGAAATGATGTAACTGGCGCCCGTGCTGATCGAGCAAATGGTTGCAGCCTTTGACTTCGACGTTGAGGGCGGCGATTTTTCCGGCTTCGGCGGCCTCCCAGTCGTGGTCGGCCAGCGCGATGACTTTGCGATAGTTGGTGAAGGTGTGGGTGGTGGTATCGGGCAGATGGTTCAAAGCAGCTCTCCTTGAGCATGGCAATCCATGGGGTGTTGCAATTTGTGTGTGTTGCCAGACTTTACAGAGCGCGACTTCGGGTCAGAATCGGCCATATCCGATAGCGCTGAGGGCTGTTGGAGTTTTGCTTGTAGGGCGATACCCCGCACGGTTGTAAGGCGGTGAAATGCCCGACAACCCAGGTAGTGAAGGGCTTACCTTTGCCCTGTTATCCAACGGCGGTGGCGCTCTTTTCCAGCGCCGGGGAGAACTGGATCAGCACCACGCCTGCCATCAGCAGCACCGCGCCGAATACCCGGGGCAATGTGAGTTGCTTCTCCAGCAGTCCGAATAACCCGAAGTGATCCAGCACCATCGAAGCCAGCACCTGTCCGGCCAGTGCCAGCGCGACAAAACCCGATGCCCCGAGTTTCGGCACCAGCACCACCGCCAGTGCCACAAAACACACCCCGAACGCACCACCGGCCCACATCCACAGCGGCGCCTTGCCGATGAAAACCAGCGATGGCAACGGCAAACGCAGCGCGGCAATCACCGGCAACAACACCAGCACGCTGACCAGCAATGACGCCAACGTCGCCCACAAGGGATGGCCCAACCCTCGGGCCAGATTGGTATTGATTGCACTTTGAAACGGGACGACAGCCCCGGCCACTGCCGCCAGTAGCAACAGACCGGCCCAATGCAACGTACTCATGATCGTTCTCCAGCAAGGTTTTGCTGGACTCTAGGGTATTCGTCGCGCAGATTTAAATTCTGTTTTGTCATGCGGAACATGCATCAGATGAATGATCTTCGGCGCATCGATCTCAACCTGCTGGTGATCCTCGACGCCCTGCTCGGCGAGCAGCACGTCACCCGCGCTGCGGAGCGTCTGCACTTGAGTCAACCGGCGGTCAGCCATGCGCTGGCGCGATTGCGCGACCTGCTCGGTGATCCGCTGCTGGTGCGGGCCGGTTCGGGGCTGGTGCCTACCGCCCGAGCGTTGGAACTGGTTGCACCTCTGGCCGAGGCCCTGGCTCAGGTGCAATCGCTGCTGGCGCCGAACACTTTCGCCCCGGCCAGCGCCCGTCGGACCTTTCGGCTTGCGATGTCGGATTACGGCGCGGCGATTATCCTGCCCGGCCTGATTCGTACGTTGCGCCGCGAAGCACCGGGCATCGACCTGCAAATCAGCCACGCCAGTCGCGAAGGGATGGTCGAGGGGCTTCTCAACGGCGACATCGACCTCGCTGCCGGCGTGCTCCCGGAGTTGCCCGGCGAGTTGTGCAGCACGCCGCTTTTCGAGGAGCGCTATGTCTGCCTGCTGGATCGTCAAAGCCTTCCCGCCGAAGGTGTTCTCGACCTGCCAACCTACCTTTCCCGACCCCACGTTCTGCTGGAAATGCGCGGCAGCGGCACGCCGGAAATCGAACGTACCCTGACCGCCCTGCGCGAGCGCCGCCGCGTCGCCGTCAGCCTGCCGCACTGGAGCGTCGCGCCGCAGTTCATCAGTGGCACGGATCTGATCCTCACGGTGGCTTCGCGGGCGTTGAATGATATTGATGAGGAGGCGCTGATCGTCGTGCCACCGCCGTTCGAGATCGCACCATTTACCTTTGTCTCGGCGTGGCACAAGCGGCGGGGTGGGGATCAGGCGTTGAACTGGTTGAATCGGCGGATCGGGGAGGGGATAGTGCGCGGCTGAAAAACATCAAGGAGCGGGGCGTGACAGTGAAGTCTGGGGTGATGGGGTGTCTGGCGCTTTGCGGGGCGTTGATGGCGGGGCAGGTTTTGGCTGATTGTGTGCCTGCGCCAGTGACGAACCCGCGGGATTTTTCCGTTTGCAAGGAGTGGCCGGCGTATCCCGGACTAACGCTGAATGCGGTTTCGAAGTTTGAGCCGGATCCGGTGTATGGCAAAACCGGTGATGTCGGTAGTTACGACCTTGCTCTTTCTGTCGTTTCGGTCGAAGTTTCAGAGCCTCTGGCCACCTATTACAAGCCTTCTGCATTCTTGTCCGATGCCTTCGCGCTGGAAAGTGTGGAGTTCGATACCGCGCGCTACAAATTGACCCCTGAAATTCGGGCTTTTGGTGTACGTGTCGTTTTCAAAGGCTCTTCCCGCGTCAATCCCATGGATGAGACTTCGCTGTCCCTTTACGTGAAAGAGGGCGACACGTTACGGCCAGTTCTGGATCGGCTTGTGATGTATCGCTACAACGGAGAGTGGGATGGAAATTGTGCGGGCGAACGTGCCAGTACCCTGCGCACTATCGAAATTGGAAAGACCAGTTCTCATGGTTACGCCGATCTGATCGTCAGATCGGTGACGACGGGAGTTGTTGGAAAAGGTGATCCAGACACTTGTGAAGAGAAAACCACAACCGGTAAACCTGTGCTGACAACCCTTCGCTATGACGGTAAATCATACGTTTTGCCTAAAGGTTTCAAAGCCATCGAGTGATACAGAACCAACGCGACTTATTTCAAGGAAGAACAATGTTTACCCCAACCCGACTTTTCATCGCCCTCGGTTTTCTGGCTATCACCACTCAGGCCCACGCCGCCTGTGAGGTCAAGAAACTCGACGGCCATTCCCTTTCACGCTGCAAGGTGTGGCCGGCCTTCCCGGACAAGGCGATCTCGGCGAAGTCCACGTTCGTGCCGGATTCGGAAGGTGATCAGGACGGAGTATTTGATCTGGAACTGTCGCTGCTCAACGCTTCCGACGCCAAACCACTGGCGACTTATGCCAAGCCCGGTGCCTACAACTCTGATGCCACCCGGTTCGACGACCTGAAGATCGATACCGCCCGTTACCGTCTCGCATCGGACGTTCGCGCCTTCGGGTTACGTTCGGATTTCTCTATCCATCTCTCCAGCGCCAACCCTTACTCGAGGACAGATTTGGCGCTGTACGTACGTGAAGGTGCCAAGTTGCGGCCGGTGCTTGAGGGGCTGGTCATTCGCAAGGTATTCGGTGAGGGTTCGGGGGATTGTGAAAACAAGGACACGCAAATCCGCAGGACCGTGGAAATCGGCCCGTCCAGCCACAATGGGTTTGCGGATTTGATCGTTTCTTCGAGTGGTTCGGTATCCTCATCGACCCAGTCAGGCAAAGAGTGCGTTTCCAAAACCACCGACCTGAAAAACACCCAAATCACCCTGATCTACGACGGCAAGCAATACACCATCCCCGAAGACCTCCGAGGTTACTGACCTGATGCTCACCGGCCTCAACCACCTGACCCTCGCCGTCAGCGACCTGGATCGCAGCCTCGCGTTCTACCGCGATGTCCTCAAGCTGCGAGTCGAGGCCACGTGGGACGCCGGTGCCTACCTGTCGCTCCCGGGGCTGTGGTTGTGCCTGTCCCTCGATGCGCAACGCCAACCCGAGCCCGCCGCCGACTACACCCACTACGCCTTCAGCCTCGGCGCTGCGGATTTCCCGCTGTTCGTGCAGCAGCTTCGTGCCGCGAACGTGCAGGAGTGGCGCGACAACCGCAGCGAAGGTGCGTCGTTCTACTTCCTCGATCCGGACGGTCACAAACTCGAAGCGCATGTCGGCGATCTGGCCTCGCGACTGGCCGCGTGTCGGCAAAAGCCCTACGCGGGGATGCGTTTTTTCAACGAGTCGTGAATATTCACAAACCGCTGGGATAGACTGGCGGCCACGTTTTCCGGCGCTTGCAGGTATTCCATGACTCCATCGTTGCTTATGGCCGTGCTGGCCTCGGGTTTCATCTACGGCATCACGCCGGGGCCGGGTGTGCTGGCGGTGTTCGGCATCGGCGCCGCGCGCGGTCGTCGGGCCGGGGCGGGATTCCTGTGCGGGCATCTGCTGGGCGATGTGATCTGGTGCAGCACCGCGCTGATCGCGATTGTCGGCGCCCGGGAAATCGGCAGCACCGCGTTCGATGTGCTCGGTGTGCTCAGCGGTCTGTACCTGTTCTGGCTCGGCTGGCGCGCGGTGCGGGCCAAACGCAGCAACGGCGATCAGCCCCAGGGCGCGGCACGTCAGCCGTTCTGGCACGGCATCCTGTTCGGCCTGACCAACCCCAAGGCCTACCCGGTGGCGGTGGCGACGTTCACCGCGCTGCTGTCGAGCCGCGCCGAACTGCTCAGCTGGTCGATGCTGCCGATGCTGATTGCCTTGAGCTTCCTCGGCGGATTGCTCGCCTACGCTATTCTCATTGGCGTTGTCGGCGCCCGTCAGGTGCGTACGCTGTATCAGCGCCATGAACTGGCCATCACCCGGTTGTGCGGGGTAATGTTCATCGGTTTCGCCATCAATGCCCTGGTGCACGCGTTGCCGGGGCTGATGCCGAGCAAGACTTGAAGAAAATCGCTGGGACGCGAGGTCGAGGTCAGGGACGGTTGATCAGTGCTGCATTGCCCGGACACCCACGCTGAACCATGGAAAGCCGAAATTCTGCGCCCTTGGCGAGTTACATCGATCTGTTGCTGGACGCCGTTTGTGCGGTCGACAAACAAGGTCGCTTCGTTTTTGTCAGCGCAGCCTGCGAGCGGATTCTCGGCTACACCCCTGACGAGTTGATCGGCCAGTCGATGATCGACTACGTCTATCCCGCCGACCGTGAACGCACCCTGGCCGCCGCCAGCGACATCATGGGCGGCGAGCCCAAGCACAATTTCGAAAACCGCTACGTGCGCAAGGACGGCAGCCTTGTGCATATCCTCTGGTCGGCACGCTGGTCGGAAGTCGATCAACTGCGCATCGCCGTGGCCCGGGACATCACCGAGCGCAAACTGGCCGAATCCCGACAGGCGGCGTTGTATGCGATCTCCGAGGCGGCTCATGCGGCGGAGGATCTGCTGGCGCTGTTCAAGCGCATTCACACGATCATCGGCGAGTGGCTACCGGCGCTGAATTTCTCCGTGGCGCTGTATGACGAACACTGTGCAAAACTGAATTTCCCCTATCACGTCGACGATGACGAGTTGCAACCGGAGCAACCCGGCACGGTGACCGGTCGACTGTGCGCCGAGGTCATCCGCAGCGGCCAGCCGATCCTGCTGACCCCGGATTGCCCGCAGGCCCCGGCAGGCTTCGAAGCGCTGGTGGCAGGGCAGCAATCGCCTTGCTGGCTCGGTGTACCGTTGAACTCGAAGAACGGCACCATCGGCGCCCTGATCGTCAAAAGCCTGCCCGGCGGCGAACGCTACACCGAGCGCGACAAGGAACTGCTGCAATACGTCTGCGCCCAGGTCGCCACCGCCATCGAACGCCAGCAATTGCACGCCCGCCTGCGGCGCATGGCGCAATACGATCAACTGACCCAATTGCCCAATCGCGAATTGTTGCGTGATCGGCTGAAGGCTGCGCTGGCCAGCGCTCGGGAAACCTCGGGGCACATGGCGCTGCTGTATGTCGATCTGGATCGCTTCAAGCAGGTCAACGACACCTTCGGCCACGGCGTCGGCGACATGCTCCTGCAGACCGTGGCCAACCGCCTCAAGGGCTGCGTGCGCGAGACCGACACCGTGGCGCGGATCGGCGGCGACGAATTCGTGGTGCTGCTGCACAGCGTCCACGCCCCCGACGATGCCGACAACGTGGCGGAAAAGATCCGACAGGTGCTGGTGCAACCCATGCGTCTGGACGGGCACAACCTGCACATCGAGCCGAGCATCGGTGTCGCGCGTTTTCCCGAGCATGGCCACCATGAGCAGCAACTGTTTCGCCACGCCGATCAGGCGATGTACGCCGCCAAACGGGAAAATCATCGGGCGCGGGATATCTGACTGGCGGCCGCCGTTCGTCGCGGCAACGGCAACTTTTCTAAACCTTTGGGGGCTGGCGAATTCTCAATCCAGGCGGGCATCTGCTCGCTGACGATCAATACCAAGAGGAAGAGAATCATGCCTAACTCAAGAAACTCGAACTCGGGAAACTTTGCCAACGATCGAACGAAGGCCTCTGAAGCCGGTCGCAAGGGTGGGAAAACCACCACCACGACTGTCGATAAAGAACCTAAAACTGAAATGGGCCGCAAGCCCGCTCAGAAATCGAAGTAGTCGGCGAAGGTTGTTTTGATTGAGAGGCGGGGGCGCAAGCTCCCGCTTGAATTTGCCGAGAAGGAGGGCGCGACCATGAGCCGGATGGCCACCCGAGTACGCAACATCAGTTTTGTCACCCTGCTGGGCCTGAGTGCCGGCAGCGCATTTGCCCAGTCGCCCGCCGACTTCATCAACGAAGCCTCGGCCAAAGGCATGGCCGACATCGAAGCCAGCCGCCAGGCCCACAGCAAGGCCGAATCCAAAGAGGTCAAGGATTACACCATCGTGGTCATCAACGACCGCACCACGGCCAACCAGCATCTGGCGAAAATCGCCAAGAAGCTGGATCTGCCTGTGGCACCGCGCGAAGAGCTTGCCGACAAGGCCAAGACGCTGATTCCGGAAGTGAAGGATGGCGCATCTTTCGATCAGGCCTATGCCGCGAGCCAGGTCAAAGCCACGGAAGAAGCCATCGAACAGATCCAGCAGGAAGCTCAGACCACCGACGTGCCGGAAATCAAGGCCTTCGCCGACGAGACCCTGCCGAAACTGCAAAGCCACCTGGAGATGGCGCGCGCGCTGCAAGCCAGTCGCTGAAACCGGGTCAAACAAAAAACGGCGCTCAAGGCGCCGTTTTTTATTCAGCAGTCATTCAGGTCCTGCTTCGGTTTGCTCTTGTGCCCCAGTCCCTCCAGGTCGAACACCTCGTTTTCACCCAGAGAACGGTAGTGCCTGCGCAACGCCTCCAGCTGCTTGAGATCCAGCGACTCCAGCCCGAGCATCGCGTTCTGCGCCTCCTTGTTCACCCGCAGCAACTCATCGAGCTTCAGATGCAGGATGTCGGTATCGCGGTTCTGGGTGTTCTGGATCAGGAACACCATCAGGAACGTGATGATCGTGGTCGAGGTGTTGATGATCAGCTGCCAGGTGTCATTGAAATGAAAAATCGGCCCGCTCAACCCCCACAGCCCGATCAGAATCAAAGCCCCCATGAACGTCTTCGGACTGCCGGCCCAGAGTGCAAGCGTCTGGGAAATCTTTGCGAATTTCATGGCGGTATTCCTTGTGGGGGGAGCTTGAAATTCAGACAGCGGGGGAGGGAGGAAAATTCTGCTTACAGTTTTCTGCTCTTTATGGAAACTGCCGCAGACGGTAATCCCGGCGATATCGGACGTACGTAGGGGAAGGCAGATAAACACGTTCGCTGTATCGTGACGGCAGCCGCTTTTTCCACGTTTCGCCAAAACGTCCAAGACAGGAGAACGCAATGACCTGGTCCGCCAAACAATACGTCGCTTTCGAAGATGAACGCACCCGCCCGGCCCGTGACCTGCTGGCGGCGATTCCCACGGGGGAGGCGCGCTCCGTGGTCGATATCGGTTGTGGCCCCGGCAACTCGACCGAGCTGCTGGTGGAGCGTTTTCCGGGGGCGAAAGTGCAGGGGCTCGACAGTTCGCCGGACATGATCGACGCCGCGCGCAAGCGTCTGCCGCAGTTGCAGTTCGAGGTGGCGGACATTGATAAGTGGGCGGATGCAGGGCCGTTCGATGTGATCTTCGCCAATGCGGTGTTGCAGTGGGTGCCGGATCACGGGACGTTGCTGCCGGCACTGGCGGGCAAGCTGGCGCAGGGTGGCAGTCTGGCGATTCAGATGCCGGACAACCTCAACGAGCCGTCCCATCGGTTGATGCGCGAAGTGGCTGCCAACGGGCCTTGGGCCAGCAAACTGGCCGGTGCGGCGGGGCAGCGGACCGAGATGGCGGATGCCAGTGCTTATTTTTCGATGCTGCGTCCGCATTGTTCGCGGGTCGATGTGTGGCGCACCACCTATCACCATCAGTTGGCGGGCGGCGCTTCAGGCGTTGTCGAATGGTTCAAGGGCAGCGGTTTGATTCCGTTCCTCAGTCCGCTGACGGAAGCGGAGCGGGCGGACTATCTGGCGCACTATCTGGCGGAGGTGGCGAAGGCTTATCCGGCGCTGGCGGATGGGGCGGTGTTGTTGCCGTTTCCGCGGTTGTTCATCGTCGCGACTCGATGAACGCTAGTAGATTATTTGTTATGGGTATTCTTATTGGTGCTGGTGGAGAAGGGTGTGTGAGCAATATTGCGTTGAAGAAATTTGATTCCTTAGCAATAGAATTTTCTAAGGTTTTTTTTCATCGATCGGTAAAAGGTGCATGGAGGTATCGGCACTTTAAATTCGCTATTTTTATGTTTGCTTGTATGTTGATTAGTTGTGCGCTTTTTTCATTTTCTGGCCTTTTTATAAAGCAAGGCTTGTTTGATTTTATATCGTTGATTTTTTTGTTTTTGATGGTGTTTTTTGAGATTGTCGCAATTGTAATTCTTGAAAAGTGGTATGAGCCAATATGGCGTTCGATAAGCCTTCGCAAGGCGGGTTTGCTTGGTTATGGGGCGATTTATAGTCGGCGAGACCTGCATCATTACAAAGAAAAGTGGTTGAAACGGGCGTTTTCTGTAACTCCTGACCGATATATCGAGTTGGTCAAGGCTGTTGTTGAGGCAGAGGAGCTGAGAAAAGCTTCTAAAGGACGTATGAAGCATTTAGGGGATAGATTTTTGTCTGGGTTTTTTAGCCTTAAACCACTAGGCGGGTTGTCGCTTTTGTCTATTCTGTTTGTGGTTGGAAGTGTGTTGTTAAAGGTTGCTGGCTCTAATTATAAGATGGTAATGGAAAATGTTGAGTTGATTTTTTCAGAGTTTTGGGTTCGGTTTGCTGTTTGGGGGTTGGTGTTTGTTTTGGGTGTGATGTGTGTTGGTATACTCCTAATGGTAGGAGGTGGAGTATTGCAAATGATTTTAGAAAGAAAGATGGGTATCTGCTCTCCTACATCCAGAGAGCGCCTCATTTGGCAGTTGATCAATTCGTCTGTGGTGGTCTTTAAATAAATCGAGTTGTGGGGCATGTATTCTTGACTGACACTACGTTTCGTGGCGTTCGAGAGTGAAAGGCTCATTTCTTTTCTACAAAACTTTACGGAAAGGGGAGAGCACTATCGCAATTCTCCCCGTTACGGTTTAACGCTCCACGGAAATTAACATCATCATCGGCCGCTCGCGCTCCTCGGCGAGCGCCGGTTGTGCGGCCACTTCTGCATCGCTCGGGCCCCATTCGTTGACGTGTTGAATCGTGAAGCCTGCGCCGATCAACGCATTGAGTAGCGTGCCGACCGTACGATGCTGCTTGATCACGCCGTCCGCCAGCCAGTTCGTAACCCGCTCGCCTTCCATCTGATAACTGTCCAGCGGCCAGCGCTTGTGGCCCTCGCTGTCGACCAGCCAGCCCGGATTGCGCGGCGCCATGAAGATCGGGTGCTCGATGGAAAACACAAAGTGCGCACCGGGTTTCAGCGCCGCATGCAGCTTGGCGAACAGCCCCGAGAGATCCTTGATGTAGTGCAGGGCCAGTGAGCTGTAGGCCAGATCGAAAGTGCACGCAGGCAAGTCGAGCTGTTCCAGGTCGGCACGTTCGTAGCGGACGTTCGCGGCCGAGGTGGTTTCCTTTGCTCGTTCGAGCATTTTCTCCGAGACATCCAGCCCCAGCACCTCGGCTGCGCCTTGTTCGCTGGCCCAGCGGCAGAACCAGCCGTAGCCGCAGCCCAGATCCACTACCTGCAAATCGTGGAGGGAGGGCAACAAGGCTTTCAGCGCCGGCCATTCCGGCGCGGCATCGAGGCCGCCGATGGAGCGGTTCATCTGGCTGTAGCCCTGGAAAAATTCGGGGTCGTCGTAGATGTTCTGGGTCATGGTTTGGTGCTCGTCTGAATTTGGTTCGGGTGGCTCAACGGCCACGATTTGAAGTCCCTCGAAACGTGATGGCGCGTATTCGTCGATGGCCGCGCAGGGGGAGGGTGGTGGGTGATGGGGAAATGCTAGCGGGTCGTGGCGAGTGTGAGAACCGACGGAGTGTTGGGGATCTGTAAACGCGGTTTTTCGATTCGGGATGTTTAAAGAGTGGGTCCAGTTTGCTGATCCTTCCCACAAGGTTTTCAGGTTGTCCGTCGGAAGTGCGGGCTCTAGCCTGTGAAGGTCGCTGATGAGTCGGCGATCGGGATTGGAACCCCGAGGAGAGTTGGAACGTACAATCGTTATTCATGACGTATGCTGCGCACCTTGAATGTGTGCACTCTGTTATGGCGGCTGTGCGCGGGAGACCTTCGGGTCTGCCGGGTTGTCTCTCCCCGGGTTCCAACCTGCGTACAGCTGCCTCCTTTCGCGTGGAACCGAATGGGTCAGCTCAAACTTGTACTTTGAGAGATGAAATCATGTTCAAACCTACTCCGAACCCACCTGAAGTCGAAACCGACCCAACGTCCCCCTACACCTCAATCGACTCCAGAAAACTCAACGACGCCGCCAATCGCGCCCTCGATCACTACCTCTGTCCCGGCGCCCATGTCATGGGCACGACCAACCAGCCTGAACCGATGTTTCTCGCCAACCCGGCCTACAACACCGAATCCCTGCTCGCCAACGCCTGCGAATCCCTGGGCTCGGCCAGCGAAATGCTCAGCAACTTTGCCGCCGTGCTCGAGCCGTCCCATCGCAGGACAGCGCTGGGGATTGCGCAGGTCGTGATGCTGGGGGAATTGGCGGTGAATCAGGCGCTGGATCATGTTGAGGTGAAGGGCTGATGCATTGTTTTGGTGAAAAGGCTGAGCCGGATAAATAGCAAAATATAGTGAAATCTAACGGTATATAGAGACTCCCGTTATACGCCGGTAGATTTATGTAGAAACAAGCAGTTTTGAGGCTGTCATAAATCCCGGCGTCGCTGAATCGAAAACAACTACACCGAAGCGACGTTTCAGCGGGTAAGAAAAACCGGTCTTCAAGACCGGTTTTTTATCAGCTTCAACCTTGCTGCAACACCTTGAGCGCCGCCGAGGCCAGAAATCCGGAGCGGCTTTTCTCTTCCGGGTGGTGCAACACGTATTCATCAATACGGTTCAGCAGGTAGCCCGGTAATGTGATGTTGAGTTTCTGGGCTTTGCCCAGGTATTTGGTTACATCGATGTCCACCAACGCCCACGTGCAGCCGGCGTATTTTGGATTGGCGGCATGCAGCGTGACCTTGTTGGCTGGCGGGATCGGCGAACCGTCCTCGGCCAGAATCTCGAAATGGCCTTCGATGGCTTCGCGAGCCATGGCCATTGCGTCGTCCAGATCATCTCCAGCGGAGAAGCAGCCCGGAATATCCGGCACCTCCACTCCCCAGGCATGTCCTTCGTCACCCACTGAAATCGCGATCGGGTAAAGCATGTGTCGTCCTCCACGGCGCAGTTGACCGAATGAGTCAAAGCAGCGCCTGTTGCAAAATGCTGATGGCCGTTTTCTTGAGCAGATCCTTCTTCGGGTGAGGCACTGTGACCAAACCAGGTTTGATCGGATGCTTGAAGTGATGATGACTGCCCCTGATGCGCACCAGATACCAACCGTCTGCGACGAGCTGGCCAATTAGAAAACGGCTGTTCACAACACCTCCTTGTGGTGTGCTTGGTGGGTACTATACCCACGATTTTTTAACGATCAACACTATAACCACCGAGCGGTCATCGTCCTTTGATGGAGCTGGTGTTCACGAAGGAGTCTAGGCGGGGATACTTCAGCGGGATGGGGAGTGTATTGCGGGCCGTTGCTGCGAAACGAAGCGGGCACAAAAAACCGGTCATCAAGACCGGTTGGATTCGGGTGGGGTACTACTGCGGCAAAGCGAACACTGCGCTGGCACGGGCAACCATTCGATTACCGACATGCAACCCGACAGTGGCAAACGCAAGTTGCCGTCCTTTCTTGGAGTGCTCAACGCGTACCTCGAGCCACTCATTGATCTGCACTGCGCTGAGATAGTCCAGGGTCATGCTCGCCGTGATCAATGGCAGGGGAGGGTCGCTGGAGAATGCCATGGCGTAACCCATGCCGACGTCCGCCAATGTCGCCAGGACCCCGCCATGCAACGTGCCCCGTCCATTGGCATGTCGTGAGTCTGTCCGCAGACCGATTTCAAGTTGCAAGCCGCTGCCTCTGGTATAGATCGGGCCAAGCAAGTCGAGCAGCGGACTGCTGCGGGTCAGCAGAGTGAAACCCTCGGGAATAGCAGTGTCGTTCATGGTCAATCCCTGTGCCGGTTGGTTACCAGCTTCTTTGGCCTGAATACGGAGCGTTGCTTATGAGGGTTTAAACCTGACTTCGCCGTCGGAGAAGGATCATACGTATGCGGAATTTGCAGCGATAAGCTGATCACGATGGAGCAGTAAGGGCAGCAGCCCCATGGTTCGTGCTGAACCACAAAGCCCCACAACCCGAGACTGAGCGGAAAAAGCACAGCTACGCACATCCATTAGGTGAGCGTTGGACGGAAGAAGCGTGGCGGACGGCGTCGGTGCAGCCGCTCATCGAAGAGAATACATCCCAAGCCGCTGAGTAATGTGAGACCTCCGCCAACAATGTCAGATGTACACCAGAGCACGTAAAACACGTCAACGGCAGAATGAAAAAGCCCGGCACTTGGCCGGGCAGTTTTGGAATCCACTAACGTAATCAGGCTTGCTTTTCACGTGCAGCCAGCATCACTTCATTCTGTTTTTTGGTGGCTTCGGTCAGCACTTCACTGTAAACGCGCTTCTTTTCTTCCGATTTCGCATTACGAATGAAGTCTGCGAATGGACTCGTGTACTCCTTTTGGGGGCCGGGTTTCATGGAAAACATGGGGTTACTCCGTGATTTATCCCAAGCATAGCTATTAGGTCATTTCTCGTATGCTTCTCTGGAGCCTAAACATAAGGAGAAATAGCGCATCTGCAATCAACGGTGTGTTTCTGAATTGTTCTTTGCCGAACAGGCAGTTGACCTCAAAACGCAGACACAAAAAAACCGGCCATCAAGGCCGGTTTTTTCTGTTTGCGCATCCCCCGTCAAACCTCGACGCAGGACATGAATTCGATTGGAGCGGGTGAAGGGAATCGAACCCTCGTTATCAGCTTGGGAAGCTGGAGTAATGCCATTATACGACACCCGCTCAGAGCGGCTGACTTTGTACCAGACTCGGCCACGGATTTGAAGTTTTCTTTGCGTGTGGCGAGCGGAAAAGCCTGAATCAGAGCCGGATCGGTCAATCGCGGGCAAGCGCTGCGGGCTGTAGGACGGCTTTATCCCGGACCCGCAGGCTTGCTCGCGACGACACTGTTTCAAACGGCCAATGCATGGTGATCCTGAGTAAACGGGTGACGCGTTCGGCTGATAGGCTGCTGTGCAGGTTTCAGGAAGCCGAGCAGGGCGTTCTGGCTGTCCCGGCAAGCGGACTTGTGTTCCATGTCGAGGAAGTGCCCGGTGGCCTGCAGGGTGGTGAAGGTGCTTTGCGCCACGTGGTTGCCAAACAGCCGGGCGTCTTCGGCGGCGGTGTATTCGTCCCATTCACCGTTCATGAACAGCACCGGCACGTTGATCTTCTTCGCCGCGTTCAGGTAGCACTGGCGATCACTGTTCAGCACGTTGCTGATGTGAAAGTGCATCTGCCCGTATTCGTGCTCGGCGAGGCTGCTGACGTGGCGATAGTTGAAGCGTTTGAACAGCGACGGCAGGTGTTTGCCGATGGTGTTGTTGACCAGATGGCCGACCCGGTCGCCGTCGCGTTTGCCGAGGCATTCGACGCCGCGCTCCAAGTAATCGAGCATGTGCGCGTTGACCACCGGAGAGAACGAGCTGATCACGGCTTTTTCGATGCGCCGGGGCTGGTGCGCGAGAGCGACCATGGTCGCGGCGCCGCCCCAGGAAAATGACAGCACATGTTCGGCGGCGAAGTGGTCGATCAGCTCCAGCAGGATCAGACCTTCGACTTCTTTCGTCAGATGTTTCTCGTGGCGATTGTGGACTTTCGACCTGCCCGCGTAGGGCTGGTCGTAGCAAACCACGTTGAATTGCGGGTGCAGATTTTTCACGGTCTGTGCAAACGACGCAGTCGTGGCCATCGAGCCGTTGACCAGAATAATGGTCTTTTCCGCGGCGTCTGCGCGATAGAACTCCGTGTAAACCCGATACTGACCCTGTATATCCAGCACAGCGATTTCTGGCCTCATGTCATAAGACTCCTGGCAAGCGGGTATGCGCGCAAATAGAGATTGCACGAGCTTTGTGACAGGTAGGCATACGCCTGGAATTTTGGAGCCCATGTCGATCCGGAACGGCAGGTCGACGGGTATTGTTATTGGCGGGCAATCTGCCGGCTGAGGCGGAGCCCTGAGGGCTCTCTACCGGCAAAAGGTTTCTTAGAAGTTATATGTGACTCATCGGTCACAATTTGGCCGACGTCCTGATTCAAGCAGGGGGATCCGGATCGCGCAAGTGCCGTTGGTAAATTGTTCGACAACTTCTGCTGAGCGGTCGGCGGCTTAGAACAAATGGATCTCTTCGGTGCGCAGGGCGCGGTATTCGCCCGGTTTTAGCGCGTTATCCAGGCGCAGCAGGCCCATGGATTCGCGGTGCAGGCGCAGCACCTTGTTGTTGAAGTGGCCGAACATGCGCTTCACCTGATGGTAGCGACCCTCGACGATGCTCAGCCGTGCCGTTCGCGGGCCGAGCACTTCCAGCTGCGCCGGTTGGGTGGTCAGGTCCTCGAAGGCGAAGTAGATCCCCTCGGAAAACTTGACCGCATATTCCGGGCCGATCTCCTGTTCGGTCTCGACGTAATAGACCTTTGGCAGTTTGGTCTGCGGCTGGGTCAGGCGCCGGGACCAGGTGCCGTCGTTGGTGATCAGCATCAGGCCGGTGGTGTTGAAATCCAGGCGCCCGGCAATGTGCAGGTCTTCCTTGCCCGGCTCATGAATCAGGTCGAGCACGGTTGGATGCTCGGGATCGCGTGTGGCGCTGACGCAGCCCTGCGGTTTGTACAACATGAAATAGCGCGCCGGTTTCCCCGTTTGCAGCACTTCGTCGTCGACTTCGACGCGGCTGAATTCCAGGACTTCGCTGTGGGGATCGCTGACGACTTTTCCGTCAATGCGCACGCGCTTTTCCACCAGCAACAGGCGAACCTGCTTGCGGTTGTAGCGGGGCAGGTTACTGAGGAAACGGTCGACACGCATGATCAGGAATCGGCAGGAGGCGGGGCGCGCATCTTACGGGATCGATGGCTTTGCCGCTTGCAGTTGCGCCTCGACCCGGGCGCAACGCGGGCACAGGCAGGACTTGTCGCGCAGTTCCGCGGGCAGGGCTTCGAGCACCGCCGGGTCAATCGACACGCCGTAGCACCAGCAGGCGCGGTCGGCGGTGCGCGGGTCGGCCAGGGTGCAGTCGTTGCGGGCGCCGCAGGCCGGGCAGAGGTCAGGTTTGTTCATGGGGCTCAGGCATAGGTCGATTGATGCATTTCCACGCAGATGCGATTGCGGCCGGTCTGTTTCGCCCGGTACATCGCATGATCGGCCCGGGACAGCAGGCTGTGCAAGGTGTCATCCCGTTGCAGGGTGGTAGCGCCGATGCTGACCGTCAGATTCAGGGTGTGACCGTTGTAGGCATATTCATGCTGTTCGACATGCTGGCGGATCTTCTCGGCAATCTTCTGACCGGTCTCGCCGTCGGTGTCCTTCAGCAGAACGATAAATTCCTCACCGCCCCAACGACAGACGATGTCGGAATGGCGCAGGCAGCTTTGCAGGTCCCGGGCGAAACCGATCAGCACCTGATCGCCGGCCATGTGTCCGTAGGTATCGTTCAACACCTTGAAGTGATCCAGATCCAGCAGCAGCGCCGTCAGCGGTTTCGGCTCGCGATGGGCTTCGTGCAGGGCTTGTACGGCAAGCAGATCGAAGCCCCGGCGGTTGGGCAGTTCGGTGAGGCTGTCGAGGGTGGCCTGGGCGTGGATCTTGTCCTGATAGCGTTTGATCAAACGATTGACCAGCGCCAGCACGATCAACGTCACCAGCAGGCAGATCAGCAGATTGAGGTACAGCGACTGGCGAATCTCGCTCAGTGCACCGTCTTCGCGTTTATCGACGAACAGGTACCAGTTCAGCTCCGGAATAAACCGCACGTTGAGGAAATGTCCCTGGCCGTGGGCGGAATATTCGTAGCTGCCGCTGTGGGGCTTGGGTAACTGGCTGACCAGACCTTTCATGCTGTCGAGATCCGTCAGGCTTTTCCCGACCCGCGCACCTTCCGGCCCGCCTTCGGCGCCGGTCAGTACCAGTCGGCCGAAAGTGTCGACGAAATAAACGCTGCGTTGATAACGCTGCTGATACTTGTCGATCAGCTTAATCACCGCGTCCACCGTCAGTCCCACGCCAGCGGCGCCGATGAAGCGATCGTTGTAATCGAAGACCTTGTAGTTGATGAAAAAGGTCATGTTGTCTTTGTTGGCCAGGTCCGGGTCGACGTTGATCTCGTAGGGATCTTTCATGTCGCGCACGCGGAAGTACCAGGCATCGCGTGGCTCGTCGATCTTCACCTGCTTGAGCACACCCTTGGCGTGGTAGTAGGTGTGGCTGCTGTTGGAGACGAAGAACGCGGTGTAGGCACCGTAGTGAGTCATGACCTCGTCGAGGTAGCGGGTCATCTGGTCACTGTCTTTCTCGCCGTTCACCACCCAGTCGCGCATGAAGGTGTCGCGAGACATCATCGAGGAAATAAGGATCGGTCTGACAAGGTCTTTCTGGATTTCCGAATAGACGGTGTCGGAAGTCAGCGGCAGTTCGGTGTTGACGATGTTGTCGCGGATCGAGGCCCGCGAGGCGTAGTAGCTGAGCAGCGAGGTGGCGAGGAAGCCTGCGCCGAGGAGGGCGACCAGCGTCAATACCAGCGAACGTTGGGAGTAAAACGCAGATCTGAGCGGCATTGGCAGTTCCGTTGACGGTGGCCCGATGGCAGCATTCTAGTGGCAGTAGCGGGGAAAAGGTTGCGGCATATTTGCCTGAAATGAGCAGCCTGTTGCGCCGCTGATCCGACGGGCGATGGAAGCTGGCACTCGGTAGCGGTTAGCCAGTCAAATCTGTTGTCAGCCGGTCTGTGCCGACTGCTGTCACAGGTCTTCCAGGAGGCCGTCATGAGTACTGCAAAATTGCTGCGTCGGGTGCTGCTGGGAGCAGTGCTCGGTCTGGGGCTGTCCGGCTGTTATTACTACGGTGGCGGCTACGATGTTTACTCCCCGCCTTACTACTATCCCGGCTACTACTCGCCCTATTACTACGGTGGATATTACGGCCCGCGCTACTACGGTGGCGGCCGCTATTACTACGGCGGCTATGGCTATCGCGGCTACGGAAGGGGTTATCACGGCGGTGGATACCATGGTGGTCATCACTAATCAGCGGCTGAATGGCGGCGTTTGCGGATGAACAAGATTTCATGAATCACTTGTTTCAAGTTGTTACTGAAACGCACCAGATTCAGAAAACGCTGTCAGATATTTCGTCAGTCGCCGAATGAAAGACTGACGCCTGCCAGCGTCGCTGGTGTGGCTACCCGCGGTCCAGGAGGCCGCCATGTATCGCCGAATTCTTCTGCTTGCCGTGATGCTTTTTTCGATTGGCGGTTGCGTCCCTTACTCCTACGGAGATGGCTACTACACCTCAGAGGTCTACACCTCCCAGTCTCCTTCGTACTACAACAGCGGTGGCACTTATTACAGCGGCGGCAGCACCTATTACTCGGCCCCGCGTTACTACCAGCCAGCACCACGCTATTACCAACCGGCGCCACGTTATTACTCGGCGCCCCGGTACTACCAACCGGCCCCGCGCTACTACGAGAGCCGCCGCTGGCACGGCGATGATCGCGGACGCTGGGATGGCCACCGTCGTGGTGGCTGGGACGATCACCGCGGTCGTGGCGACTATGACCGTCACAGCGGACGCGGCGATCACTGGCGCGGTAACCGCTGGTAACCAACCGCAAAAAAGCGGCGCATTGAGCGCCGCTTTTTTTATGCCCGGATTTCAGTAACTGGAGAGATCCGCCAACGGATGCCTTCCCTCCCAGACCTTGTGAAAGTGCGCCTCGACCACCGCGTCCGGCACCCGGGTGATGTCCGGCCAATGCCAGTGCGGTTTGTGATCCTTGTCGATCAATCGCGCCCGAACACCTTCGCTGAACTCCGGATGCCGGCAGCAATTGAGGCTCAGGGTGTATTCCATCTGAAAGACTTCAGCCAGCGACAAGTGGCGGGCGCGGACGATCTGTTCCCAGACCAGATGCGCGGTCAGTGGTGAACCTTCGCTCATGGTTTTCGCCGCCCGGGCAATCAACAGGTCGTTGCTGTCCCGTTGCAGGCTGATGGCTTTCCAGGCACAGGTCACGTCGCTGACATCCAGCAGATCATCGATTGCCTGACGACGCGGCAGCCATTGCGCCTCAGGCATTTGCGCCGCAGCTTCCTGCTGCAAGGCCTTGAGCAGACTGTTGAGCTGCATGGCGGTCTGTTCCTGCCAGTTCAGCTGCAGCAGGCCATCGATCAGTTCCTGCTGCTGTTCGTCGAGCAGGAAACGGTCGGCCAGATCCAGGTCCAGCGCGTCACGACCGTTCATGTGCGCGCCGGTCAGGCCGAGGAACAAACCGAGCTTGCCCGGCAGGCGCGACAGGAACCAACTGGCACCGACATCCGGGTACAGGCCGATACTGATTTCCGGCATCGCCAATCGGCTGCTCGGCGTGACGATCCGGATGTGCGCACCTTGCAAGAGGCCCATGCCGCCGCCGAGCACATAGCCATGACCCCAGCAGATCAAAGGTTTCGGGTAGGTGTGCAGGCTGTAGTCAAGACGGTATTCCGCGCTGAAAAACTGCGCGGCCAGCGGCGGTACTTCGCCGGGATGGGCGCGGCAGGCTTCCACCAGGCTACGCACTTCGCCGCCGGCACAGAAGGCCTTGGCGCCGTTGCCGCGCAGCAACACACAGACGATTTGCGGATCCTTGGCCCAGGCGTTCAGTCTGTCGCTCAGGGCGTGGATCATCGGCAGGGACAGCGCGTTGAGCGACTTTTCGGTATCCAGAGTGGCCACGCCGATGCGCGCGCCGTCGGTGCCGGTCAGTTCTTCGAAGTGCAGATTCATCGTGACCTCGATCGGGAATTTGAACGATCAGTATGATCGCTGTGTGGGAAAGTGCCGGATCTGCGTCAGATCAATTGACAAGCGTGGTTGGCTTTCCTAGGGTTCGCCCCATTGTTTTTGCCGGGTATGACCATGACTGCTGACGACCGTATCAAACTCGAACCGAGCTGGAAGGAGGCACTGCGTGCTGAGTTCGACCAGCCCTATATGGCAGAGTTGCGCAATTTTCTGCAGCAGGAGCGGGCGGCCGGCAAGGAAATCTATCCGCCGGGACCGCTGATTTTCAATGCGTTGAACTCGACGCCGCTGGACAAGGTAAAAGTGGTCATTCTCGGCCAGGACCCGTACCACGGCCCGGGCCAGGCCCACGGCTTGTGCTTCTCGGTGCAACCGGGCGTGCCGGCGCCGCCGTCGCTGGTCAACATCTACAAAGAGTTGAAACGCGACCTGAACATCGACATCCCCAACCACGGCTACCTGCAGAGCTGGGCCGATCAGGGGGTGCTGATGCTCAACACCACCATGACCGTCGAGCGCGCCAACGCCAATGCGCACAAGGACAAGGGCTGGCAGTTTTTCACTGACCGGATCATCGAAGTGGTCAGCCAGCGGCAGCCGCATCTGGTGTTCATGCTCTGGGGCTCTCATGCCCAGAGCAAGCAGAAGCTGATCGATGCCACCAAGCATCTGGTACTGACCTCGGTGCATCCGTCGCCGCTGTCAGCCTATCGCGGCTTCCTCGGCTGCGGGCACTTCAGCCGCACCAACAAGTTCCTGGAGCAGAACGGCGAAGCGCCGATCGAGTGGCGCCTGCCGTCGGTGGTCTGAAACTCAGGGCTGGCGGTTCCAGTATTTGAACAACGGTTCCGCCAGAAACAACACGAACAACAGCCGCATCACCTGCATCGCCGTCACCAGCGGCACCGACAGTTGCAGGGTTTCCGCCGTCAGGCTCATCTCGGCGATCCCGCCGGGCATCATGCCCAGGGTCAGCGAACGCAGATCCAGATGGGTTATTGCGCTCAGTCCCAACGCCGCCAATGTGGCGATCAACATGGTCAGCGCCGTGCCGATCAACGTGCGCCCCATGAACGACGGCGCACGTCGGAAGAACTGCCGGTTGAAGTGACAGCCCAGTCCGCTGCCGATCAGCCACTGACCAATCTGGCTGCCGCCGTTGGGCAGACCGATATGCAGATCCCAGCCGATGCTCACCGCCGCGCTGACCAGCAGAGGCCCGAACAGCCACGGATTGGGTTGACGCAGACGTTGCCAGAGCCACGCGAGCAAGCCGCCCGCCGGAAAAAGAATCGCCAGCCAGCGCCAGTCGACGCTGCCAGCGTGAGAAATCGGGGCGCCATCGCCCAGCAGATATTTGAATGCCGCCGGCACACACAGCACCACCACCAGCACCCGCAGACTCTGCCCGGCCGCGACATGGCTGAGCATCGCGCCGTTGCGTGCGCCGAGGTTGACCATCTCGCCGGAGCCGCCAGGCATGCTGGAGAAAAACGCCGTGGCGCGATCCTCGCCGGTGCGGCGCATCAGCCACACGCCGACTACGGCCGACAGGCTGGTGACCAGAGCCCCGAAGAAGATCAGTCCGAAGTGGCTCAGCACCTGCTCCATCACCAGCGGGGTGAAGTGCAGGCCGATGCCGATCCCGACGATCCACTGGCCGCACTTGCGGCCGCCAGGGATTTCGGTGAGTTGCCACGGGGTCAGGCAGCGCACCAGGATGATCGCCAGCAACGAGCCGACCATCCACGGCAGCGGCCAGCCGATCTGGCTGGCGATGAAACCGCCAAGCAGACCGACCAGCGGGGTTCCCCACCAGGTTTTGAAGGACCGATCAAACATCGGCGATGGCGCGCCGGGCGACCGAACGTTTGCGCCAGATACGCAGCAACGGCATCAGCAACATGATCGCGGTCAGTACCCAGACGCCGAAGGTGATCGGGCTCGACCAGAGGATTTCCAGTGCACCGTTGGAGATCGACAGCGCACGACGCAGGTTCTGCTCCATCAGGCCACCGAGGATGAACCCCAGCAGGACCGGCGACAGCGGGAAATCGAGCTTGCGCAGGATGTAGCCGAAGATGCCGATGCCGACCATCAGGAACAGGTCGAACGTGGTCGCGTGCACGGCGTAGACGCCGATCCCGGTAATGATCGCGATCACCGGTACCAGCGCCCAGTTCGGCACGGCGAGGATGCGGGTGAAGATGCGGATCATCGGGATGTTCAGGATCACCAGCATGATGTTGGCGATGAACAGCGACGCGATCAGGCCCCAGACGATGTCCGGTTGTTGCTGGAACAGCAGCGGGCCCGGGGTGATGTTGTACAGCGACAGCGCGCCGATCATCACCGCCGTGGTGCCCGAACCCGGAACACCGAGGGTCAGCATCGGCACCAGCGCGCCGCAGGCGGATGCGCCGATGGCGGTTTCCGGGGCGGCGAGACCGCGCTTGTCACCTTCACCGAATTTGCCGTCGGCACCGGCGATGCGTTTCTCGGTCATGTAGGCCACGGCACTGGCCAGGGTCGCGCCGGCGCCCGGCAATACGCCCATGATGAAACCGAGCAGGCCGCAACGGATGTTCACCACGAACACCGACGCCGCTTCCTTGAAGTTGAACATCATCCGCCCGGTGGCTTTCACCGCTTCCTGGCCGCGATGGGTTTTCTCCAGCAGCAGAAGGATTTCGCTGATCGAGAACAGGCCCAGCACCAGTACCACGAACTGAATGCCGTCGGTCAGGTGAATATTGTCGCCGGTAAAACGGTACACGCCGCTGTTGGCGTCGATGCCGACGCTGGACAGGAACAGACCGATCAACGCCGCAATGAACGTCTTCAGTGGTCGGTCACCGGCCATGCCGCCGAGGCAGACAATCGCGAACACCATCAGTACGAAGTATTCCGCCGGCCCGAAGGCAATCGCCCATTTCGCCAGCAGCGGGGCGAACAGCACCATGCCGCAGGTGGCGATGAATGCACCGATGAACGAGCTCCACGCCGACAGCGACAACGCGACCCCGGCCAGACCCTGGCGGGCCATCGGGTAGCCGTCGAGGGTGGTCATCACGGTGGAGGCTTCGCCGGGAATGTTCAGCAGGATCGAACTGATCCGGCCGCCGTATTCGCAGCCCAGGTACACCGCCGCCAGCAGGATCAGCGCCGACTCCGGCGGCAGACCGAGGGCGAAGGCGATCGGAATCAGCAGTGCCACACCATTGATCGGGCCCAGGCCCGGCAACAGGCCAACCACGGTGCCGATCAGCGTACCGGTCAGCGCCGTGACCAGGTTGTACGGGCTCAGCGCGACGCCGAAGCCCTGTCCCAAATATCCGAGCGTATCCATATCAGTTCTCCAGAACGTCGAGCAGGCCGAGGGGCAGCGGTACGTCCATCAGACGGTCGAACAGCAGGTACAGACCGATGGCCATCAGCGTGGTCACCACGATGCTGGGCAACCAGCGGCCGCCGTACAGGCGCGCCATCGGGATGCCGATCAGGCAACTGCTGAGGATGAAACCCAGCGGCTCGAACAGACCGGCGAACACCAGCAGCAACAGCACGCAGATGCTGATCTTGGTCAGGGTTTCGCGGTCCAGCGGCGGCTCGTCTTCACTGTGTTTGATCGGTGCCGGGCGAAACACCATGTACAGCAGCGCCAGGCTCATCAGGCCAAGCATCAGCAGAGGAAACGCCCGCGGGCCGACCGGCTCGTAGGAAAACGCAGCCTGATAAGGCCAGGCCATCAGTGCCAGACCGGCACAGGCCAGCAGCAACACCGAGGCAAAAATGCGTTGAATCAGCATGAGGAACTCCTGGGCCATGACCTCGATGCGCGAGGCCATGGCCGCTAGACAGAGACGATCACTGGATCAGGCCGAACTCTTTGGCCAGCACTTTGTAATCCGCGACTTGCTTCTTCACGTAGGTGTCCAGCTCCGGGCCGGTCATGGCGAACGGGAACAGTTCACGCTGATCGCGCAGCTTGGCGAACTCGTCGGAGGCCAGCAGTTTGTCGAAGGCACCTTTCCACCAGGCGTAGTCTTCATCGCTGACTTTCGGCCCGAGGTAGAAACCGCGAACCACCGGCCAGACGATGTCGTAGCCTTGCTCGCGAGCGGTCGGGATGCCTTTCATTTCCGGCTCGTCCAGACGGTTTTCGGCGAACACGGCCAGCAGGCGCATGTCACCGCTCTGGATGTGCGGCATGGAGTCGGAGATGTCGGTGCTGCCGACCTGAATGTGGCCGCCGAGCAGGGCGGTGGCGATCTCGCCGCCACCTTCGAGGGCAACGTAACGCAGGTCGCGCGGGTTGATCCCGGCGGCTTTGGCGATCAGTGCGGTCTGCATCCAGTCCTGGCTGCCGACGGTGCCGCCGGAACCGATGACCACGGCACTCGGATCTTTCTTCAGTGCCTGAACGAGATCATCGAGGGTTTTGTAGGGCGAATCGCTTTTCACCGCGATGGCACCATAGCTGGTGCCGACGGCCGCCAGCCAGCGCACGTTGGTTTCATCGAAACGGCCGAACTTGCCTTGCGCCAGGTTCAACAGCGAACCGCTGGACCACGCCACCAGCGTACCGGCGTCCGCCGGGCGCTGCGCCACGACGGCGTTGTACGCCACCGCGCCGACACCGCCGGGCATGTAGGTCACGCGCATCGGTTTGGTCAGCAGTTTTTCGTTGACCAGCGCGCTTTGCGCCAGTTTGCAGGTCAGGTCGAAACCGCCGCCGGGGGAGGCCGGGGCGATGCATTCCGGACGTTTCGGTTCAGCCATCAGTTGACCGGCGAACAGCATGACGCCAGCGGCCAGAGCGACTTTACGCAGTGATAAGTTCATCTATGTCTCCTTGGGAGTTGTTGTTATGGACGTACTGAATTACCAAAGGGCAACGCTATAGCTCACCAGCAGACGCACTTCATCGGCATCGCGAGCGGAGTAGTTGGAACGGTAAGTGGCATTACGCAAACGCACGGCAACGTCCTTCAGGGCGCCGCTTTGTACTACATATTTGATCTCGGTGTTGCGCTCCCACTCTTTGCCTTCGTCACCGTTCTTGAGCTTGATGTTGTCACCGCTCAAGTAGCGGCTCATGAAGCTCAGGCCGGGGATGCCGAGTCTGGCGAAGTCGAAGTCGTAGCGTGCCTGCCAGGAGCGTTCTTCGGCGCCGGCGAAGTCGTTGATCTGCACGAAGTTGACCAGGTACGGGTCGCTGCCATCGACATACGGGAACGCGCTGTCGCCGGACATGTGCTGATAACCGGCAGTGAACTTGTGACCGCTCAGGGCGTAACTGACCAGACCGTTGAGGGAGCGGTTGTCGATCTTGCCGCCACGGGCTGCGCCCTGATCGTCACTGACGGCGAAGCGCAGGTCGGTGGCGAAAGTGCCCGGGCCCATCGGCCGCGACGCGACCAGTCCGAAGAAGTGCTGGTTGTAGACGTCGTCGAGTTGGGCGAAGTGGTAGCTGCCGGTGATCTTGTCGGTGAACTTGTAGTCCACGCCGGCAAAGTCGAAGTGCTTGCCGGCGACGGTGCCGGCGAAACGGCCGTTCTTGTTGTTGAGGGCAATGTCCTCGAAATCGGTGCTGTCGCGGTCCTTGGCCTTGTCCAGGCGCCCGCCGGTGAAGGTCAGGTTCTTGATCTCTTTGGAGGTCAGCAAGCCGCCTTCGAAAGTCTGCGGCAGGATGCGCCCGTCGTTCGGCTTGAGGATCGGCAGTTCCGGAATCAGGCTGCCGATTTTCAGTTCGGTGGCGGAGATCTTCACTTTGCCGGTCAGGCCGACCTTGGAGTATTCGTTTGCCGCGCGCCCGTCATCGTGGGTCGGCAGCAGGCCGGTGCCGGTGCGGTCCGGGCTCGAATCGAGCTTGACCCCCAACATCCCCAGCGCATCGACACCGAACCCCACGGTGCCGTCGGTATAACCCGATTGCAGATTGAGCATGAAACCCTGGGCCCACTCGTCGCGCTTGGACTGCTGGGCACTGGTGCCGTCGCGGAAGTCGCGGTTGAAATACATGTTGCGGGTTTCGAAGGTGGCGGAGCTGTCTTCGATGAAGTCGGCGTAGCTCATCGGTGCAAAACCGGCGAGGGCGGCGGCACTGGCAAGGGCGGTGTGGCTGAAACGGGAAGGACGGACAGGCGTAGGAGCCTTGGTCTGCAAGGACTGCATGCGGGGTGTACTCCGTTTATTGTTCTTATTGGTCGAAAACGCTTCGAGGCGTTTTTCGTATCGCTGTGTGGCAGCAGCGACGGAAGCCGAAACATTCCGTAACCCGACTCTATCGGCCAAACCTTTCGCTAACCTTTCAGCGGGTTTTAACGCGTTTTCGGGCTTCACAGCGGCGGTTGCGGCTGTAAACTCCGCGGCAAAGAATGGCGCCGGCCATCCCTGAATGAGGTAGAGATCCATGCGTGTTCTGCTCGTCGAAGACCATCTGCAACTGGCCGAAAGCGTCGCCCAGGCGCTCAAGAGCACCGGTCTGACCGTGGACGTGCTGCACGATGGCGTGGCCGCCGACCTGGCGCTGGGCAGCGAGGAATACGCGATGGCGATTCTCGATGTCGGCCTGCCGCGCATGGACGGATTCGAAGTGCTGGCGCGCCTGCGGGCTCGGGGCAAGAACCTGCCGGTGCTGATGCTGACGGCCCGCAGCGACGTCAAGGATCGGGTTCACGGACTCAATCTCGGCGCCGACGATTATCTGGCCAAGCCGTTTGAATTGACGGAGCTGGAGGCTCGGGTCAAAGCCCTGTTGCGTCGCAGCGTGCTCGGCGGCGAACGCATCCAGCGCTGTGGCGTATTGGCCTATGACCTGGAGACCCGGCGCTTCACCCTCGGCGAAGAACTCCTGACACTGACGTCCCGTGAGCAAGCAGTGCTTGAGGCATTGATCGCGCGCCCGGGGCGGGTGATGAGCAAGGAGCAACTGGCGTCGCAAGTATTCGGGCTCGACGAAGAAGCCAGCCCCGACGCCATCGAAATCTACGTGCATCGCTTGCGCAAGAAACTCGACGGTCATGCAGTGGCCATCGTGACCTTCCGAGGCCTGGGCTACCTGCTGGAAAGCCGCGATGCATAAGCCCAGCAGTCTGCGCTGGCGGTTACTGTGGAACCTCGCGCTGCTGCTGGTGGTGTTGATGCTGGCCAGCGGCCTGAGTGCTTACTGGAACGGTCGCGAAGCCGCCGACACCGCTTATGACCGCACCTTGCTGGCGTCGGCCCGAACCATCGCTGCCGGCCTTTCGCAGCGGGACGGCAGCCTCAGTGCCGACGTGCCTTACGTGGCCCTCGACACCTTCGCCTACGACAGCGCGGGACGCATCTATTACCAGGTCAACGACATTCACCAGAAGCTGATTTCCGGTTACGAAAACCTGCCGGGCCCGCCGCCGGGAACGCCGAGAACCGACAGCTATCCGGCACTCGCGCGCTTTTACAACGCCACCTATCAGGGCCAGAACGTGCGCGTCGTCAGTCTGTTGAAAGCCGTGACCGAGCCGAACATGAACGGCATGGCGGAAATCCGCGTCGCCGAAACCGACGAAGCACGCGTCAGCATGGCCCGCAGTCTGGCGGCCGACACCTTGTTGCGGCTGGGCATGTTGGCAATCGGCGCATTGCTGCTGGTGTGGTTTGCGGTCAGCGCGGCATTGCGTCCGATCGAGCGTTTGCGCACCGCGGTGGAAGAGCGTCAGCCGGATGATCTGCGACCCTTGCCGTTGGTGGAGGTGCAGCACGAATTGTGGCCGTTGGTGCGGGCGCTCAATCACTTCACCGAGCGTCTGCGCGGGCAGTTCGAGCGGCAGGCGCAATTCATCGCCGATGCGGCCCACGAACTGCGCACGCCGCTGGCGGCGCTCAAAGCGCGTCTTGAGTTGGGCCTGCGCTCAAGCGAGCCGCAAACCTGGCGCGACACGCTGGAATCATCGGCGCAAAGCACCGATCGCCTGACCCATCTGGCCAACCAGTTGCTGTCACTGGCCCGGGTGGAAAACGGCGCCCGGGCGATTGCCGAGGGCGGCGCGCAGTTGCTCGATCTGAGCCAGTTGGCCCGGGAGCTGGGCATGGCCATGGCGCCGCTGGCTCATGCGCGCGGCGTGGCGTTGGCACTGGAAGCGGACGAACCGGTCTGGCTGCGTGGCGAGCCGACGTTGCTCAACGAGCTGCTGAGCAATCTGGTGGACAACGCGCTGGCGCACACTCCGTCGGGGGGCAACGTGATTCTGCGAGTGAAGTCGCCGGCGGTGCTGGAGGTTGAAGACGACGGACCGGGCATTCCCCAGGATGAGCGTGACCGGGTGTTCGAGCGCTTCTACCGGCGCAATCAGCAGGTCGCCGGTTCCGGGCTGGGTCTGGCAATTGTCGGGGAAATCTGCCGCGCGCATCTGGCGCAGATCACGCTGCATGATGGCGAGCAGGCGGGGTTGAAGGTGCGGGTGAGTTTTATTGCGGGTTGAGACTCAGTAAAACATCGACCGCGATTCTTCCAGATCCGCGCACAACACCTTGTTGTCGATGTCGATCCCGAGCTTGCGAAAGGCCGGAACGCTGAGCGGGTCGATCCGGGCGAGGGGATGATCGCTGTCCTTGTGGCAATACAGGCTGGCCACTTGCACCAGATCCACGTAATCGACCTGGGGCGATTCGCGTTTCAGGTCCTGATACAGCCCCGGCAACTCCACGAGGCGCTCCGGGAATTCCCAGACCCGCAGCAACTTGTCGCCGATCAGCGGATGAATGTGGTCGATCACATGATTGAGGCTGACGGGATCGGACAGCAGCTCGTAATGATCTTCGGCATAGGTCAGGATCGGCAGCACGCCGATCTGATGCACCAGTCCACCCAGTGCAGCCTGATCGGGCTTGAGCTGGGTGTAGCGACGGCACAGGGCGTAGCTGACCCCGGCGATTTCCAGACTCTTGCGCCAGACTTCGCGCATTTTCTGTTCCACCACCTCGGAGCGGGCGTGGAAGATCTGTTCCATCACCAGACCGATCGCCAGGTTACTGCTGTAGTTGACGCCCAGCCGGGTGATCGCGGTGTGCAGGTCGGTGACTTCCTGGGTGGCGCGCAGCAGCGGGCTGTTGACCACTTTGATCAGGCGCGCCGACAGCGCCGTGTCACGGCCGATCACTTTGCTCAGGTCGCTGACGCTGATATCCGGGTCTTCGGCGGCCTTGCGAATCTGCAAGGCCACTTCCGGTAACGTTGGCAGAACCAGGTCATCGTTATCGATGGCCTCAACCAAATCCTGTTGGACCTTATCCGCCAGATCACTCATGTCATTTCTCTAGGGTGTTGCAACAAATGCTGCGATCAACGCTGGATTTCGCGGTCGCGATCCAGTTCGTAAGGCAGGTCGAGCAAGTGCAGCGCCGGACCTTCGGCCGTGCCCAGATGCAAATCGCCTGCGTCGGCAGCTTCGGCCTGCAACACCGCCAGCAGTTCAATATTTTTCTCGGCGCGGGCGGCCAGCACCACTTCGCCGATGGAACTGCCGTGGCTCGGGGCGAACAGCGGGGTGCCCGGCTCCGGCAATTCACTGGCGTCCAGTTGCACGCGGTACAGGCGACGCTTGAGCTTGCCCAGGTACTGCATGCGCGCAACGATTTCCTGGCCGGTGTAGCAGCCTTTCTTGAAGCTCACGCCGCCGACCGCTTGCAGATTGAGCATCTGCGGGATGAACAGTTCGCGGGTGCTCGGCATGACCTGGCCGATACCGGCACGGATCTGGCCCAGCAGCCATTGATTGAGTTCGGCTTCGGTCAATTGCGCAGACAGCTTGCCTTTGATGGCGTCGGCCTGATCGGCCGGCGTCCAGAGTTCGGCACGGTCGGGGGAGACGCGAATCGCGATCAGCCCTTCGTGGCGAACCACGCTGTCGGTGTCCGCCGGCAGTTCCAGACCCAGGTTGCTCAGGGCTGCGTCCCCATGCTCCAGACCGAAGCGCACCCATGAGGCACTTTCGTCGGTCAGTTTCGATTTGGAAAACACCGCGTACTTTTTCAGGTCCGCCAGTTGCGGCTCCAACAACTCGCCGGCCATCGCCAGCAGCACGCCGTCACCTTCAAGCACGATGCGGAAACTAGACTGCATCCGGCCTTTCTGCGTGCAACGGGCGCCGAGGCTGGCCCGGTCGTCACTCAGGTAATTGATATTGCAGGTCAACTGGCCTTGCAGGAATTTGCCGGCATCCGCGCCGCGAACCGCGAGAACGCCTTCATGAGACAGGGTGCAGAAAAAAGCAGAATCGGCCATGGGTCATCGCAGGGTAAATAGACTGGGGCACATCATAAGGGGGTGGTGTTGAAATGGGTAGTTCATAAAGGATCGGTGGTGCCCGACCAAAGCCGACTGTTCGACCCGTCTCGGGCCTGTATACTTGCGGCCTATTTGAGGAGCGCTCCATGGTCGAACAAGTTGAACTGAATCGCCTCTTTTGGCACAGCCGTCGCGGCATGCTTGAGCTTGACGTGTTGCTGGTGCCGTTCGTGAAAGAGGTCTACTCGAATCTGAACGAGGTGGACCGTGCGCTGTATGTCCGCCTGCTGGAGTGCGAGGATCAGGATATGTTCGGCTGGTTCATGGAACGCAGCGAGTCCGAAGATCCGGAGCTGCAACGCATGGTTCGCATGATTCTGGATCGTGTCCAGCCCAAGTAACACGTTCGAATGCCGCTGGCAGGCCTCACGGCAGTTGCTGGCGGCGTATCTCCTGGCCCAGGCGTTCGCCCTGTGCGCTTTGTTTCTGCTTGTCATCCCTTTCTGGGTCAGTCTGCTCGGTGGTGTCGCCTGCCTGATCCATGCCGCGTGGGTGTTGCCCCGCCAGATTCTGCTGAGTCATCCCAAGGCATTCTGCGGATTGCGTCGTGACGCCGATGGCTGGCAATTGTGGAGTCGGGCCGATGGCTGGCAGCCGGCGCAGTTGCGCCCGGACAGCCTGGCGCTGCCATTGATTGTGTTTTTGCGCTTTCGATTGCGTGGGGAGTGGCGGGTCAGGTCGATCTGCGTGCCCCGGGATGCGCAGGCGGCGGATCTGCACCGACGCCTGCGTGTGCGGCTCAAGTTCAGCCGGCGTAGGTGGGCGGCACCAGAATAGTGTCGAGGGCCTCGGGCAGCAGATCCGGGTAGTCGAGGGTGTAATGCAGGCCTCGGCTCTCCTTGCGCTCCATGGCCGAGCGGATCATCAGTTCCGCTACTTGTGCCAGGTTGCGCAACTCGATCAGGTCGCGGCTGACCTTATAGTTGCTGTAGAACTCGTCGATTTCGTCCAGCAGCAGGCGCACGCGGTGCTGTGCCCGCTGCAGGCGCTTGTTGGTGCGCACGATGCCAACGTAGTCCCACATGAAGCGCCGCAGCTCGTCCCAGTTGTGCGCGATGATCACATCTTCGTCGGAATCGGTCACCTGGCTCGCATCCCAGGCGGGCAGGGCGCGGGGAATGGCGATGTCGGACAGTTGCTCGAGAATGTCAGCCGCCGCCGAACGGGCATAAACGAAGCACTCCAGCAGCGAGTTGCTGGCCATGCGGTTGGCGCCGTGCAGGCCGGTGAAGCTGGTTTCGCCGATGGCGTACAGTCCGGGCACGTCTGTGCGACCCTGTTGGTCGACCATGACGCCACCGCAGGTGTAGTGCGCCGCCGGGACGACCGGGATCGGCTGCTTGGTGATATCGATGCCGAATCCGAGGCAGCGCTCGTAGACGGTCGGAAAGTGCGATTTGATGAAGGCTTCGGGCTTGTGGCTGATGTCGAGATAGACGCAGTCGACACCCAGACGCTTCATCTCATGGTCGATGGCCCGGGCGACGATGTCCCGTGGTGCCAGTTCGGCGCGCGGGTCGAAACGCTGCATGAAGCGTTCGCCGTTGGGCAGCTTCAAATGTGCGCCTTCACCGCGCAGGGCTTCGGTCACCAGGAAGCTCTTGGCCTGCGGGTGATAGAGGCAGGTGGGGTGGAACTGATTGAATTCCAGGTTCGCTACCCGGCAACCCGAACGCCAGGCCATGGCGATACCGTCGCCGCAGGCGCCGTCAGGGTTGCTGGTATAGAGGTAGACCTTGGCGGCGCCGCCGGAAGCCAGAATCACGAATCGGGCGCCATAGGTGTCGACTTCGCCGGTCTTGCGATTGAGCACGTAGGCACCGAGGCAGCGGTCGCCGTCCAGGCCCAGGCGTCGTTCGGTGATCAGGTCCACCGCGACGCGCTGTTCCAGCAACTCGATGTTCGGGCGTTCTTTTGCCTGGGCGAGCAAGGTTGTGAAGATCGCGGCGCCAGTGGCATCGGCGGCGTGGATGATGCGACGGTGGCTGTGGCCGCCTTCGCGGGTGAGGTGAAACTCGAAGCCGCCATCTTCCGTGCCGGATTGTTCATCACGGGTGAACGGCACGCCTTGGTCGATCAGCCACTGGATAGCCTCTTTGCTGTGCTCGACGGTGAAACGTACCGCATCTTCATGGCACAGGCCGCCGCCGGCATTGAGGGTGTCATCGACGTGGGATTCGACGGTGTCTGTGTCGTCCAGCACGGCTGCCACGCCACCCTGGGCCCAATAAGTCGAACCGTTGGCGAGATCGCCCTTGCTCAGTACGGCGATGCGCAAGTGACCGGGCAGGGTCAGCGCGAGACTCAAACCGGCAGCGCCGCTGCCAATCACCAGAACATCGTGTTGAAACTGTTGGCTCATTTCAGGATTCCGCTCAATGCGACCCGGGTCGGGGTTGGCGCAAGACAGGCGGATGGGCGAGTCGAGACAGCCACACAGCCCACTAGTATATAGAGGGGTGGGGCGGCACAATAGCCGGGTGAATATGGCATTGTGAAACTACTGTGACGATGAAATGCCGACGCTTTGTCGGAAGTTTTTTCCGCCGGTTTTGGGAAAAAGCGACTGTATCGCAGATGAAACATGCTTTTTCCGCTCACGGTTGCCCAATGTCGGCGTGGCCGGTCTATAAATATTTGGAACTTTTGCCAGAGGCCCAAGATCAATAGACAGTTGCCCGAAACAAGGGACAGTGTCGGCTTCAATGCGGAACCTGCGGTTGGGTTCTAGCCGGCGAGCCGATGAAAAGATTATTCGCGCAGCCGGTTTATCCCGCGCTGCGTTTTTCGTGCGTGCCAAATCAGAGCCCGCAGGAAACTTGCTTGGAGGGGGAGAACTTTTGCGAAAAGCCCGAGTCTATGTTTGCAAGTCCGGTCGTTTAGCCATGCAAGCTTCCTCCGAGTTTATCGAGGAGTGTTCATGCTAACCCAGGAAGAGGATCAGCAGCTGGTCGAGCGCGTTCAGCGCGGTGACAAGCGAGCTTTCGATCTGCTCGTGTTGAAGTATCAACACAAAATTCTCGGGTTGATCGTGCGTTTCGTGCACGACACCCATGAAGCCCAGGATGTTGCTCAAGAAGCCTTTATCAAGGCTTACCGGGCACTAGGAAATTTTCGCGGAGACAGTGCGTTTTATACGTGGCTTTACCGCATCGCCATCAACACGGCGAAAAACTATCTGGTTTCACGCGGCCGCCGGCCGCCGGATAGCGATGTCAGTTCCGAAGATGCAGAGTTCTATGACGGCGATCATGGCCTGAAGGATCTCGAGTCTCCTGAACGCGCATTGCTGCGGGATGAGATCGAAGGCACCGTCCATCGAACCATTCAGCAACTGCCAGAAGATTTGCGCACGGCATTAACTTTGCGCGAATTCGACGGTCTGAGTTACGAGGACATCGCGAGCGTCATGCAATGTCCGGTTGGTACCGTGCGCTCCCGGATTTTCCGCGCCCGGGAGGCCATCGATAAAGCCCTGCAGCCGTTGTTGCAGGAAAACTAAAGACAGCGGCGACAGCCAAGAGAGGAACGCCATGAGTCGGGAAGCCCTGCAGGAATCGCTGTCCGCAGTGATGGATAACGAAGCGGACGAACTGGAATTGCGTCGAGTGCTCAACGCACTGGATGATGTTGAAACCCGCGAAACCTGGGCTCGCTACCAGATCGCTCGGGCAGCCATGCACAAGGATTTGCTGCTCCCACGCCTGGATCTCGCTGCGGCAGTGTCTGCTGCGCTGGAAGATGAAGCCACTCCAGCCAAAGTGTCCCGCGGTCCATGGCGCAGCCTGGGTCGTCTGGCCGTTGCAGCCTCGGTGACCGTTGCCGTTCTGGCAGGCGTTCGTCTGTATAACCATGACGAAATTGCAGGTGTCGAACTGGCGCAGCAGTCCAATCAGCCAGCGCTGGCGACTCCGCAGGTCAAGGGGCCGGCGGTACTGGCAGGCTACAATGAGAGTTCTGAAGCCACGGGTCCTATGGCCAATGGTGTGCTGCAAGGCCAGCCAGGCTGGCACGATCAGCGTTTGCCGGGTTACCTGCGTCAACATGCTCAGCAAGCTGCGCTGAAAGGTACTGAAAGCGCACTGCCTTATGCACGAGCAGCCAGTCTGGAAAACCGTTAAGGAGGATCATGCGCGCCATACCTCTACTTTCGCTTCTGCTCAGTGGCTGGTTCATTGTTCCAGCCCACGCCGATGAGGCCCAGGATTGGCTGACGCGCCTGGGCCAGGCCGAGCAGCAGCAAAGCTTCCACGGCACATTCGTTTACGAGCGTAACGGTAGTTTTTCTACCCACAGCATCTGGCATCGCGTCCAGAACGGGCAGGTTCGCGAGCGCTTGCTCCAGCTCGACGGTTCGGCACAGGAAGTCGTGCGCATTGATGGGCATACTCAATGCGTCAGCGGCACCCTGATTGCGGGGCTGGGAGATTCTCCAAACTCTGCCGCTCGTCCACTCGATCCACAGAAGCTGAAGAATTGGTATGAGCTTGCCGTGATCGGCAAGTCGCGTGTGGCCGGGCGTGATGCGGTAATCGTATCGCTGACGCCACGGGATCAGTATCGCTACGGATTTGAACTGCACCTGGACAAGGAAACGGGATTGCCGCTCAAGTCGTTGCTGCTCAACGACAAGGGCCAATTGCTCGAGCGCTTCCAGTTCACTCGACTGGATACTGCCGAGGTTCCATCCGACAAGGATCTTCAGGCAGCCTCCGACTGCAAGCCTGTCAACCTCGACAGTGACAAGGCTTCTGCCGTCAAGACCGCACAGGTCTGGCGATCCGACTGGTTGCCGCCCGGCTTTGAACTCACCAGCAGTTCCTCACACAAAGATCCTGACACCAAGACCCAGGTCAACAGCCTGCTGTATGACGATGGTCTGGCGCGTTTCTCGGTGTTCCTGGAACCACTGAACGGTGCCGTCGTCACGGATACACGGACTCAGCTGGGGCCAACGGTTGCCGTATCCCGCCGTTTGACTACGCCTCAGGGCGAGATGATGGTGACGGTGGTCGGCGAAATTCCAATCGGTACTGCCGAGCGGATTGCCTTGTCGATACGCAACGATGGCGCTGCAACCAGCAAGCAGTGAGCTGATTTCAGCAGTTTCCACTTCGTGTTCGAGACATGAAATGTTTGCTGAGCATTTTCATTTGCAAATAATCCAAAAATTTTTTATAGGTCAGAGCCTCACGGCTCTGGCCTTGTTTTGTTGTTCCCGGAACAAAAATGCCGGCCTGTAGTTCCCGGTGTTCCTTGCTCCATATCGCTTAACCCTGCTCGTCGTAACGGGAGCTGTATGTCGATACCAAGCTTGAAGTCTTATCTCTCCATCGTCGCCACCGTGCTGGTGCTCGGTCAGGCTGTTCCTGCAGTCCAGGCGGCTGATGCGGCCAGTCCGGTCAACCTGCCGGATTTCACCCAGCTGGTCGAACAGGCCTCGCCTGCGGTGGTGAACATCAGTACCACGCAAAAGCTGCCGGATCGCAAAGTGAACCAGCAGATGCCTGATCTGGAAGGCCTGCCACCGATGCTGCGCGAGTTCTTCGAACGGGGCATGCCACCGCAACAGCGTTCGCCGCGTGGTGATCGCCAGCGTGAAGCACAGTCGCTGGGGTCGGGCTTCATCATTTCGCCTGATGGCTACATCCTGACCAACAACCACGTGATTGCCGATGCTGACGAAATTCTCGTTCGCCTGGCGGATCGCAGTGAAATGAAAGCCAAGCTGATCGGCACTGACCCGCGCTCCGACGTGGCCCTTCTGAAAATCGAAGGCAAGGATCTGCCAGTGCTCAAACTCGGCAAATCACAGGACCTGAAAGCCGGGCAGTGGGTGGTCGCGATCGGTTCGCCGTTCGGCTTCGATCACACGGTGACCCAGGGCATCGTCAGCGCCGTTGGCCGCAGCCTGCCAAACGAAAACTACGTGCCGTTCATTCAGACCGACGTGCCGATCAACCCGGGTAACTCCGGTGGTCCGCTGTTCAACCTGAACGGTGAAGTGGTAGGGATCAACTCGCAGATCTACACCCGTTCCGGGGGCTTCATGGGCGTCTCCTTCGCCATCCCGATCGACGTTGCCATGGATGTATCCAACCAGCTGAAAAGCGGTGGCAAGGTCAGCCGCGGCTGGCTGGGCGTGGTCATCCAGGAAGTGAACAAGGATCTGGCCGAGTCGTTCGGTCTGGAAAAGCCGGCCGGTGCACTGGTGGCTCAGATCCAGGATGACGGTCCGGCTGCCAAGGGTGGTCTGCAAGTGGGTGACGTGATCCTGAGCATGAACGGTCAACCGATCGTCATGTCCGCAGATCTTCCTCATCTGGTTGGTGCGCTGAAAGCTGGTGCCAAGGCCAATCTGGAAGTGATTCGTGAAGGCAAGCGCAAGAATATCGAGCTGACCGTCGGCGCGATTCCGGATGAAGACAAGGAGCTGGATGCCCTGCCGAAATCTGGCGCCGAGACTAACAGCAATCGCCTCGGTGTTTCGGTCGCTGAACTGTCTGCCGAACAGAAGAAAACCTACGACCTCAAGGGTGGTGTGGTGATCAAGGACGTGCAGGACGGTCCAGCCGCCCTGATCGGCCTGCAGCCAGGCGATATCATTACTCACTTGAACAACCAGGCCATCAGCTCGGCCAAGGAGTTCTCCGAGATCGCCAAGGCGCTGCCGAAGAACCGCTCCGTGTCGATGCGGGTTCTGCGTCAGGGCCGTGCCAGCTTCATTACATTCAAGCTGGCTGAATGATCCAGTAGCGGTTGAGTAAAAAGAAACCGCCTCGAAAGAGGCGGTTTTTTTGTGCCCGGAGTTTTTCCTGGGGCGGGCTTATCCCATCATGTCCTTGATCATGCGTTCCTGCTCCATCAGTTCGCGCTGACGAGCATCGATCCGCGACGACAGCGGGAAGTTGCTGCCAGCCTTGCGTTTGGCGAAGTCCAGTTGCTGGATGGCCTGGCGGTAATCGCCGACCAGCGCGAAGTACTCGGCACGGGCCTGATGCAGGCCAATGATGTTGCCGGACAAGCCGCGGGTTTCCGCCACCTGATACCAGACGTCCGGATCGTCTGGCCGAGACTTCAGCAAGCCTTCCAAGGCCTTTTCCGCATCGGCGGTGCGGTTCTGTTTCAGCAACAGATCGACGCGTACCTGATTCAGCGGGTAGTTGCCGGGGTATTGAGTCAGCATGCGGTCGACGCGCGACTGCGCATCCGCCAGACGATTGTTGGTGATATCCAGATCGACCTGGGCGAGGTTGTAGATGATCTCGTTCGGGGATTTTTCCAGCAGTTGCTTCAGGTTTTCCCGCGCTTCATTCAACTGGCCACCCTTGATCTGGGCGATCGCCAGGCCGTAACGGGCCACATCGTTTTTCGGGTTCTCGTCCAGTTGTGCCCGGAAGCGCTTGGCACCCATTCCCGGGGTTTCTTCGTAGATCAACTGCACCCGCGCGCGGATCAGTTGATAGCGCATGCTGTCTTCAATGCCGCCGGGCTTGGCCTGCTCGGCACGGTTGCGGGTGTCGGCGATACGCGATTCGGTTACCGGGTGAGTCAGCAGGAATTCCGGCGGCTTGGCGTCGTAGCGATACTGGCGCATCAGGCGTTCGAACATGGTCGGCATCGAGCGCGGGTCGTAACCGGCCTTCTCCAGGTTGAGGATACCGATGCGGTCCGCCTCTTGTTCGTTCTGGCGCGAGAAGGTCCGTTGCGACTGGATCGCCGCAGCCTGGGTGCCCGCGATGGTCGCGATCCCGGCCTCGCCGCCACCGGCGGCTGCAATGACGATCCCGGCCAGCAGCGCGGCCATCATCGGCACCTGCATCCGCTGCGACGCTTCGACGCCTCGGGCGAAGTGGCGTTGGGACAAGTGAGCCAGTTCGTGCGCCAGTACCGAGGCATATTCACCTTCGGTCTGGGCATTGAGGAACAGGCCGCCGTTGACCCCGACAATCCCGCCCGGCGCCGCGAAGGCGTTGAGCTGCGGGCTGTTGATCAGAATGAATTCCAGGCGTCGGTCGTTGACCTGACTGGTTTCCACCAGCTTATAGACGCTGGACTCGACGTAGTCCTTGAGTTGCGGATCGTTGAGCTGTGAAACCTGGCTGCGCAGCAATGCCAGCCAGGCGCGGCCCAGTTGGTATTCCTGTTGTGGCGAGACGATGGCAGAGCTGGCGTCACCGAGTGACGGCAGGTCGTCGGCGAAGCCCGGTGAGGCGAGCAGGCAAGCGAGCGTCAGCAGGGTAGGGCGCAAAAATGTCATGCACAAAGCCTTAGTCGACAAAGACCTTACTGTAGCCGGACACCGGGCCTGCGACCAGATATTCTAGGCAGCCTGACCCTCTGAACCGGAGTAACGCATGACCGACGCTGTAGCCCACGACTGTGAACTGGACGCCAGCGGCCTGAATTGCCCGTTGCCGTTGCTCAAGGCCAAGATGGAGCTGAACAAGCTGCCCAGTGGCGCAGTGCTCAAGGTGATCGCCACGGATGCCGGCTCGCAGCGCGACTTTCGCACCTTTGCCCGGTTGGCCGGTCATACGCTGCTGCGTGAAGAAGACGAGGCTGGCGTTTACCGTTACTGGTTGAAAAAAGCCTGAAATCGACAGCGTAAAAGACCTAAGGATTATTGATGTTCAAAGTGTTACGCGACTGGATTCAGCGCTACTTTTCCGATGAAGAGGCGGTGGTGCTGGCGGTGTTGTTGTTTCTCGCCTTCACCGCTGTGCTTACCCTCGGCGGAATGCTCGCGCCCGTGCTGGCCGGGATGGTGCTGGCGTATCTGATGCAGGGGCTGGTGGTCACGCTTGAACGCCTGCGCATGCCCGGTGGCGCGGCGGTGGGGCTGGTATTTGCGCTGTTCATGGGCGTGTTGCTGTTGTTCATCGTCGTGGTGCTGCCGCTGCTCTGGCATCAATTGATCACGCTGTTCAACGAGCTGCCGGGCATGCTCGCCAAGTGGCAATCGCTGCTGTTGCTGTTGCCGGAGCGCTATCCGCATCTGGTGTCCGACGAGCAGGTGCTGCAAGCCATCGAAGCGGCGCGCGGCGAGATCGGCAAATTCGGCCAGTGGGCGCTGACGTTCTCGTTATCCAGCCTGCCGCTGCTGGTGAACATCATGATCTACCTGGTCCTGGTGCCGATCCTGGTGTTCTTCTTCTTGAAAGACCGGGTGATGATCGGCGAATGGGTGCGTGGTTATCTGCCGCGTGAGCGAGCGCTGATCACCCGGGTTGCCGAGGAAATGAACCGGCAGATTGCCAACTACATTCGCGGCAAGGTCATCGAGATCGTGATCTGTGGCGGGGTGACCTACATCGCCTTCGTCACCCTCGGGCTGAACTACGCCGCGCTGCTGGCGTTGCTGGTGGGCGTGTCGGTGGTGGTGCCGTATGTCGGGGCGGTGGTGGTGACGGTGCCGGTAATGCTGATTGCGCTGTTTCAGTGGGGCTGGAGCGATCAGTTTATCTATCTGATGGCGGTCTACGGGATCATCCAGACGCTGGATGGCAACGTGCTGGTGCCGTTGCTGTTCTCCGAAGCGGTCAACCTGCACCCGGTGGCGATCATCTGTGCGGTGCTGTTGTTCGGCGGATTGTGGGGCTTCTGGGGTGTGTTCTTCGCGATTCCGCTGGCGACGCTGTTCAAGGCTGTGCTCGATGCGTGGCCGCGCAAGGAACCGGTGGTGGCGCCATTGCTTTGAAAGCAATTCGGCGCCCGTCAGGGCGCCGAAAGGATCAAGCCTTGTTCAGCGCCTGAGCAGCGGCCAGCACTGCATCGACGTGACCCGGCACTTTCACGCCGCGCCATTCCTGACGCAGAACGCCTTCCTTGTCGATCAGGAACGTGCTGCGATCCACGCCCATGTATTCCTTGCCGTAGAGCTTTTTCAGTTTGATCACGTCGAAGAGCTGGCAGACGGCTTCGTCCTTGTCGCTGATCAGCTCGAACGGAAACTCCTGCTTGCACTTGAAGTTCTCGTGGGACTTCAGGCTATCGCGAGAGATGCCGAAGATTTCCGTGTTGGCAGCCTTGAACGCCGCGTACTGATCACGAAAGCCCTGACCTTCAGTGGTGCAGCCCGGGGTGCTGTCCTTCGGGTAGAAGTAGATCACCACTTGCTTGCCCTTGAGGGCCGAAAGGCTGACGGTCTGCCCGCTGGTGGCGGGGGCTTCGAAATCGGCAACCGGTTGATCGATAGCTACGGCCATGAAAGCTTCCTTACATTGGGTTCTGTGGGCGCCACGGTTCGATCAGTGCGTCGAGGTTCATGGCATCGGCGAAGTCCAGGAACTGGTCGCGCAGCCAGCTGATCTGGGTGCCGGCCGGCAGGGTCACGGTGAACGTGGCGTTGAGCATGGTGCCGCCGGTCTGTGGTGCCTGATAGGTATCGCAGGTCAGGTTTTCCAGCTCGACGTTGTGATCCATGAAGAACTGGCACAGCTCGTTGATGATGTCCGGGCGGTAGGCCGACGACACGTAAGCCACATACGGCAGGGCTTGCGGACGGTTTTCCAGGGCGGCGCTGCGCACCACGTTGACCGTGAACGCATGACGTTTGGCCAATGTTGGCAGGCTGCCTTCCAGGCGGGCCAGGGCGTCCCAGCTGCCGGAGACTTCGAGCACCAGTGCACTGCACTCGCCGTGGCGGGTCAGGCGCGAAGTGACGACCGCGCAGCGGTTTTCATGGCTGGCGCGGCACAGGACGTTGGTCAGCTCCATGGGATTGGCGCCGAGGGCACTGATGACAAGGAATTGTTCGCGAACTGTGGGGGTGGACATGCAGCATTCCTAAAGCGATGAGCGGTCGGTAGGGTGAGGGCGTTGAGTGCCGGGACATACCTGTCCGGAAGACCCGGTTCGCCTGTCGCCACGGCTCCAATAATAAGGAAGCGTAAGGCGGCGACGCTGGAACGGGGTCTGGAAGGCCGAAACGGGGGGCAGGAACCCGGCGCACAAGCTGATCAGTACCGATCAAAGTCTGAAGGGTAGCGAAAAGCGGCGCCAAGGGGAATGGCGGCGCAGTACTTCGCTTGTGCAAGCATCTTGGCGCCAGTACCATTACCGCTCTCTTTTTCCGGCAGGAGCGGTTTCATGATTGCGGGCAGTATGGTGGCACTGGTCACACCCATGGATGCACAAGGGCGTCTTGACTGGGACAGCCTCAGCAAACTCGTGGACTTCCATCTCAAGAACGGCACCCATGCCATTGTCGCGGTCGGTACTACCGGCGAGTCGGCAACCCTTGATGTAGAAGAACACATTGCCGTCATCAAAGCCGTGGTCAAACAGGTGGCAGGCCGCATTCCGGTGATCGCCGGTACCGGCGCCAACTCGACCCGCGAAGCCGTCGAGCTGACCCGCAACGCCAAGGAAGCCGGCGCCGATGCCTGCCTGCTGGTCGTCCCGTACTACAACAAGCCGACCCAGGAAGGCCTGTACCAGCACTTCAAGCACATCGCCGAAGCGGTCGACATCCCGCAGATCCTCTACAACGTTCCCGGCCGCACCTCCTGCGACATGCAGGCCGAGACCGTGATCCGCCTGTCCACCGTGCCGAACATCATCGGTATCAAGGAAGCCACTGGCGACCTGAAACGCGCCAAGGCAATCCTCGACGGCGTGAGCAAGGATTTCATCGTGCTGTCCGGCGATGATCCGACCGCTGTCGAGCTGATCCTGCTGGGTGGCAAAGGCAACATCTCCGTCACCGCCAACGTCGCCCCGCGCGAAATGGCCGACCTGTGCGAGGCAGCGCTCAAGGGCGACGCCGAGACCGCACGGGCCATCAACGAAAAACTGATGCCGCTGCACAAGGACCTGTTCATCGAAGCCAACCCGATTCCGGTGAAGTGGGCTTTGGTCGAAATGGGCCTGATGCACGAAGGCATTCGCCTGCCGCTGACCTGGCTGAGCGCTCCTTGTCATGAAACGTTGCGCTCGGCCCTGCGCCAGTGCGGCGTCCTGGTTTAATTGAGGAAGTACAACGCATGAAGCGAATGGCCGGACTTTCCGCACTTGCCTTGATTATCTCCAGCACCAGTGGCTGCGGATGGATCTGGGGCCCGGAAGGTTATTTCCGTGACCGTGGTAGCGACTACCTGGAAGCGAAACAGACTGCACCGATGCAACTGCCAGAAGGTGTCAGCACCTCCAAGCGTCTGGATCCGCTGCTGCCGATCCCGCGCAACGTCGCCGACGATACCGCCACCGGCGAATACGTGGTTCCGCGTCCTCAGCCGCTGTCGGCAATTGCCGACGCCAGCGACTACTCGCTGCAGAAGAGCGGTGATTCGCGTTGGGTCATGGGCCAGCATCCACCGGCCGAAGTCTGGCCAGTGGCTGTGCAGTTCTTCCAGGACAACGGTTTCCGTCTGGATGAACAGCGTCCGCAAACCGGTGAATTCACCACCACCTGGCAGCATTCCGACGAACTGTCCGCCGCCATGGCCAAGCGCCTGAGCGCCGCCGGCGTCGGTGCCGACAGCGAGACCCGCGTGCGAGTACGCATCGAGCCGGGTGTACAGCGCAACACCAGTGAAATCTACGTGGTCAGCGCCGAGCGTCCTGCCGGCAGCACCGCCAATGTCGATTTCACCAACCGTTCGGTCAACACTGGCCTGGACGCTGCGCTGGTCGACGACATGCTCGCGAGCATGAGCCGTACCTCCGAGAAGGGCGGTTCGGTGTCGATGCTGGCATCGCGTGATTTCGATACCCCGAGCCGCGTCAGCCTCAGCGAAGACGGCAGCGGCAACCCGGTGTTGAACGTCGGTTCGGATCTGGACCGTGCCTGGTCGAGCGTCGGTCGTGCGCTGGAGCAAGGTCAGTGGCGCGTTGAAGACATCAACCGCAGCCTGGGCCTGTACTACATCAACCTGGCCGAAAAGGCCGAGAAGAAAGACGACAAGCCTGGTTTCTTCAGCAGCCTGTTCGGCAGCGCGCCGACCAAGGAAGAAGTTGAAGCCCGTGCCGAGCGTTATCAGGTTCGCCTGAGCAAGGTTGGCGACAACGTTCAGGTCACCGTCGAGAAAAACATCAACACCGTCGCGCCGGCTGATGTGGCCCGCAAAGTGTTGAGCGTGATTCAGGACAACCTGGGCTGATCCCATGCGTTTTGCCGTTCTCGGCAGCGGTAGCCAAGGGAACGGCACGCTGATCGCCAGTGCTGATACGTATGTACTGGTGGATTGTGGTTTTTCCCTGCGGGAAACCGAAAAACGCCTGTTGCGCCTGGGTGTGAACCCGGCGCAACTGAGCGCGATACTCGTGACCCACGAACATGCCGACCACGTGCATGGCGTGGGTTTGCTGTCTCGGCGCTACAATCTGCCGGTCTACCTCAGTCGCGGCACACTGCGCGGGATGCGCAAACCGATTGAACCCGCAGGCTTCGTGGCCGGCGGTGAGCAACTGCAGATCGGTGCTCTGGACATCCGGGTCATTGCCGTGGCCCACGATGCACAGGAACCGACCCAGTATGTCTTCAGTGATCAGGAACAGCGACGTTTCGGCCTGCTGACCGATCTGGGTTCATACTGCGAGCAGGTGCTGGACGGTTATCGGGACCTCGATGCGTTGATGATCGAGTCCAATCATTGCCGAGACATGCTGGCCCGTGGTCATTACCCGTACTTTCTCAAGCAGCGGGTGGGCGGCGAGCTGGGACATTTGAACAACCATCAGGCGGCATTCCTGGTGGCCGAGTTGGGCTGGCAAGGCCTGCAACACCTGGTCCTGGCCCATCTGAGCAGCAAGAACAACCTGCCGCAGCTGGCCCGGCAATGTTTTGTCGACACCCTCGGGTGCGACCCGGACTGGCTGCAACTGGCCGATCAAGATTCAGGGCTCGACTGGCGCCACATCGCCTAGCCCATCTACTTAGCAAGCGGAGCCCATCATGGAAAAACGTGAAGAACTCTACCGCGGCAAAGCCAAATCGGTTTACAAGACCGACGACGCTGACCGCTTGATCCTGCTGTTTCGCAACGACACCTCGGCGTTCGACGGCAAGCGCATCGAGCAGCTCGACCGCAAAGGCATGGTGAACAACAAGTTCAACGCCTTCATCATGCAGAAACTCGAAGCGGCCGGCATTCCGACCCAGTTCGACAAGCTGCTGGCCGACAATGAAGTGCTGGTGAAAAAACTCGACATGATCCCGGTCGAGTGCGTCGTGCGTAACTACGCCGCCGGCAGCCTGGTCAAGCGTCTGGGCGTCGAAGAGGGCATGAAGCTCAACCCGTACACCTTCGAACTGTTCCTGAAGGACGACGCCAAGGGCGACCCGTTCATCAACGAATCCCACGTCGTGGCATTCGGCTGGGGCACCGCCGAGCAGCTGGCGCGCATGAAAGAACTGTCGCTCAAGGTCAACGAAGTCCTGAGCAAACTGTTCGACGACGCAGGCCTCTTGCTGGTGGACTTCAAGCTTGAATTCGGCGTGTTCAGCGACGGCTCCATCGTCCTGGGCGACGAGTTCAGCCCGGACGGCTGCCGTCTGTGGGACAAGGACACCAAGAAGAAGATGGACAAGGACCGCTTCCGCCAGGGCCTCGGTGACGTCATCGAAGCCTACGAAGAAGTCGCCAACCGTCTGGGCGTACCGCTTTAATCGACGCAAGCATCTGATAGCACGGAAAAAATTTCGTTTAGGGGTTTCCCATTCAGCGAAAGTGTTGTTATGATGCGCGCCGTTGGAGAGATGCCAGAGTGGCCGAATGGGACGGATTCGAAATCCGTTGTACCTTCACCGGTACCTAGGGTTCGAATCCCTATCTCTCCGCCATACATAGAAAAAGCCCCGTAGCTGAGAAGCTACGGGGCTTTTTCGTTTCTGAGGTTTTTTACTCGGATCGTTTATTGACGCATTAGAGTTGGATCTCTAGATCAATACAGACAAGCAGCATTCATCGCTTTTCCTGAAAAGCCAACTCTGCCTGCGTGGGATCCTTTCCAACAGGTTTGCGTTAACGCCGTTACTCCCAAGACCCTTTATCGCCTGAGCTTTCCAAGTGATTCCATTGAGCTACCATCGTTGGAAAAAATGGAGGTTTGTATGAAAAAGGTTTTTTCTGTAGCCGTTATAGCAATCTCGGTAGCGCTTTCAGGGAGCGTTTACGCACGTGGAAGCAGCTTCGGCAGTCATTCCTCGTTCAAGTCCGGCTACTACAGCGGAAGTCGTTCTGACCATTCGGTTAGTGGGTATACGCGAAGCAATGGAACGTATGTTCGCCCCTCTCATGCTACAAACCCAGACTCCACCAGGAACAATAACTACAGCACCAAGGGCAATGTGAATCCGTACACAGGAAAACCCGGCACTAAACCGCGTGATGGCTTGTAGTTATGAATCTGCCAGAGAGGGCACTTTATTCAATTGTGCTGCTTGTCTTGAGTCTGGGGAGCACGACAATTTTCGCAGATACGTTTGATGGCCACGAATGCACGGATGATTGCTCAGGACATCAGGCAGGGTATGACTGGGCCGAGCAAAAAGGAATTGACGATGAAAATTCCTGTAGCACCCCATCAGAGTCCTTTAACGAAGGTTGTCAGTCGTTTGTCGAAGGAGGCGCCGGCGTTATTTCAACGGACGATGATGGCGATGAAGAAAACGATGATGACGAATGAACGCTCGTGAGAGTGGCCCCGTAGATGCAGGATTACGGGGCTTCCTTATTGCAGAGAAGAGCCAGCTAGTTTCCGGGTGAGGTAACCATCATTTCGCAGTTTTCGGCGACATCTTAATGTCCTTCGACGAAACCGCCCTCACTACATCATCAACAACCGCCTTACCCATCTCCGTCAAAAAATGTGCAGCCCAGGCATATCGGTCCGTTTCTCTAATGAACGCCGCATCTTCTGCAAGTGCCTTGGCGAGGGCAAGCAGGTCGGAAGCTTGAGCCAGCGCTTGGCTGACAGGCACTCCGGCGCAGACATGAAATAACGGATTGTCAGAGCAATAGAGAAAGGGAGTGGTTCCGGCGGTTTTTTCTTCAGGTGCATCATGCATGTGTAACTCCTTGACTGTGAGGAGCTGTCACTTTCGTTTCCAAGCGAATGGGTGGCAGCTGTACGCAGGTTGGAAACCGGGAGTCAAGGAGACCGGCACGCCCGAGGGCGTCCCACGCACAGCCGCCATAAAGCAAATATACGGGCGTAAGAAAACGCCAGCATTTGTCAGGGGCGCTGTTGCGTGACTCGTCGGGTTTCCAAGCCCGGCCGCTGATATGCAGCGACGTCTTGAGAGTATCCCGACGAAATGAGGCCGAACAAGGCGGCAATCAGCCACTTTGCGCAGCAATCGTCTGTTCGCACGCAACTCGCAGAGTTTGCCTACAACCTCGTTTAGAGTCATCCGATTATTCTGGTGACCGTGCCAAACAGACTCTGAATAACTGCTATAGAAGCACCGCTTTCCTGACTCTGGACAAGCGGTGTTTTCGCACGTTTTTGAGGGTTTTACTTCACGCATCAGCGGTGTGAATCAGAGTCGCTGTGCCCTTGCGCGGTATCATGATGTAATACTATGAATAATAAACAGCTGAGCACCCTCAAAGCCGTATTTTCAAGACCGACTCCAGCCACGTTGGAGTGGGCCCGCATCGAATCTCTGTTCGGTGCGGTGGGCGCGAGAACGATCGAAGGCAATGGATCTCGTGTACGTTTTGAATTGAATGGTGTGGTCGCCACTTTTCACCGACCCCATCCAGATAAAGAAGCAAAGCCCTATCAGGTTCGTGATGCCCGGGCTTTCCTCGAACAAGCAGGAGTCACACCATGAACGTGATGAACTACAACGGCTATGCCGCCCGTATTGAGTACAGTGACGAGGACGGTCTGTTTGTTGGCCACATCGCGGGAATCAAGGATGTTGTGGGTTTTCATGGCGAGTCGGTCAAAGAGCTCCGACAGGCATTTGAAGAGGCAGTCACCGACTATCTGGAAACCTGCGCCAAGCTCGGAAGAGCGCCACAGAAACCTTATTCGGGCAACCTCAGTCTGCGTCTGGCGCCCGCGCTTCACGCGACTGTTGCCGTGAAGGCGCAGCTGGCTCGAAAGAGTATCAATCAGTGGGTCGCTGAAGTGCTTGATCGAGAAGCACACGCCTGAGCCGCGGCTCGTATTCCCAATTAACTGACTAAACTCCTGCATTCCAGCTCATGGGCCGCCAGCCATCCGGCGGTCAGCCCCTTCAATGCATGAGATTCGGTCATGGCAAAGGGAAAGAAGAAAGACTCGCCCAGAGACACCCCGGCAGATCGCCCAAAGCTATCGAGCAAAGACTATCTGGCGGAGTTGCGTCGACTGCACGTTGAGCTCGTCAAGCTGCAGGAGTGGGTGAGGGCCGAGGGCATCAAGGTCTGTGTGATTTTCGAGGGGCGTGACGGGGCGGGGAAGGGCGGGACGATCAAGGCGCTCACCGATCGGGTCAGCCCGCGGGTGTTCCGGGTGGTGGCGTTGCCGGCCCCGAGCGAGCGTGAAAAGAGTCAAATGTACATGCAGCGTTACCTGCCTTATCTGCCGGCGGCGGGCGAGGTGGTGATCTTCGATCGCAGTTGGTACAACCGCGCCGGTGTCGAGCGGGTGATGGGGTTCTGTACCGAGGATCAGGCCGAAAAATTTCTCAGGACGGTTCCCCTGGTGGAGCATGCCATCGTCGATTCCGGGGTGATTCTGCTCAAATACTGGTTGAACGTCAGCCAGGAAGAACAGACGCGCCGGCTGGAGGAGCGTATCAAGGACGGTCGAAAAATCTGGAAGCTCTCGCCCATGGATCTCAAGTCGTACAGTCGCTGGTATGACTACTCGCGGGCGCGTGACGACATGATCAGGGCAACCGATACCGAATATGCACCCTGGCTGGTGGCCGATTCGAACGACAAGCGGCGAGCGCGCCTGAACATCATCTCCGATCTTCTCAGCCGCATTCCGTACAAGAGTGTTTCGCGCGAGAAGGTTGAGTTACCCAAGCGGCAGAAACCTGGGGGCTACAAGGAGTCGGATTATCCCTTCCGGCACATCCCCGAGAAATTCTGAAGACAGGTGTTCGCGTCAGCTCGGAAAAGCCCCGTTGATGAAATTCAGCGGGGCTTTTTAGTTCCTGCAGGGTTGTCAGCCAGCCCTCAAATCTCCTTGACCGGCGTATCCCCCTGCACGCCCTTGATCAGTTCGATCACATGCAGGCAGTCCGCCTTGTTCACATACGACTCGCCACTGGCAACCGTCTCGTGGTTTCCCGCCCGTAGCCGCCAGCGCCACTGTCCTTTGCCGGTACTCGGGGTGCCCTTGGATTGCCTGTAAATCTCGAAATACATTCAGTTCGCTCCATGCGATGGGATATTGCGACAACCTGTTTGGCGCATCGTCGCAAGCCTAGCGGAGAGCAGTTATTTGGCTATCGGGGATTTGTTTCCAATCGTTGGGTAATGTTTCAGCGAGGCGCGGGGCAGAGCGTCGGGATCGGCCTTCGGAATGGCGAGTACGTCCTTTTTTCACCCTTGCATGAGCACCAGTGGTGCTGCTTAATACGGTGCGGCTCATGGCGTCGGATTTCGTTCGACGACCGACAAACACTATAAAAAAGAGCAGTCCATTGACCCATCCGCATGGAACGCCACACGCGGGGCCGGTGACACTGTCGCTGGTGATTCCCGTATTCAACGAAGAGGACAGCCTCGACGGCTTTCTCCTGCGCATTCGGCAGGTGTTCGAACGTGAAACCCTGATCAGCCTTGAGTTGGTGTTCGTCAACGACGGCAGTACCGATTCGACACTGGAGCGTCTGCTGCTCTGCCAGCAGAGCGATTCGCAGATTCGCATCGTCGATCTGAGTCGCAATTTCGGCAAGGAAGCGGCGCTCTCTGCCGGTTTGCAGACCGCAACCGGGCAGATCGTGGTGCCGATCGATGTCGATCTGCAGGATCCGCCCGAGGTCATTCTGCAAATGATCGAGCGCTGGCGTGAAGGTTATGAAGTGGTGCTGGGGCATCGCATCAGCCGCCGCAACGACTCCTGGGCCAAGCAGACTTCCGCCACCTGGTTCTATCGTCTGCACAACCGGATCGCCGATCAGTCACTGCCCGAGAATGTCGGCGATTTCCGTTTGATGGATCGTTGCGTGGTGGACGCGCTGCTGACGCTGCCGGAGTCCCGACGGTTCATGAAAGGCCTGTTTGCGTGGGTCGGATTTCGCACCACCCAGATCGAGTACGAGCGCCCGGAACGGGCGGTCGGAACGAGCCGGTTCAATGGCTGGCGGCTGTGGAATTTTGCGCTCGAAGGCATCACCAGTTTCAGCACCGAGCCGTTGCGGATCTGGACGTATCTGGGAGCGATGGTGTCCCTGATATCGTTTGCCTTTGCCATGTTCATTGTGGTCCGTACGCTGATGTATGGCATCGACCTGCCCGGTTATGCGTCGCTGATGGTCGCCGTGACCTTCCTTGGCGGCTTGCAGTTGATCGGCATCGGTGTGCTTGGCGAGTATCTGGGCCGCACTTATATCGAAGCGAAGCGCCGGCCGGTTTTCCTGGTGCGCCGCATTTATGACCCGAAGGACTGAAGCATGGATCTCAAGGAAACCGACATCCTCGGCGACAGCATCGGCGAGCATTGGTATTACTGCTCCAAAGCGGCAGCAACCCGCCGATTGCTGGGGGTGGCGCCGATCAAACGCATTCTCGACGTCGGCGCCGGTTCGGGGTTCTTTTCCCATCATCTGTTGACTCACACTGCCGCACGCGAAGCGTGGTGCGTGGACATCAGCTATCCGGCCGACTCCAGTGCCAGCACTGCCGGCAAACCGGTTCATTACCGTCGCTCGATCGACACTGTTGACGCTGATCTGGTGCTGCTGATGGATGTGCTGGAGCACGTCGATGATGACCTCGGCCTGCTCAAGTCCTACGTCGACAAAGTACCCTCCGGCAGTCGCTTCCTGATGACCGTGCCGGCGTTCCAGTTCATGTGGAGCGGGCACGATGATTTCCTCGAACACAAGCGGCGCTACACCCTGGGCCAGTTCGAGTCTCTGGCAAAGAACGCCGGATTGATGGTCGAGCGGGGCGCCTACTACTTCGGTGCGGTGTTCCCGATCGCCGTCGCGTCACGCCTGATACCCGGCGCTGCACGGGGTTTGGCGCCACGTTCGCAGTTGAAAAAGCACCACCCGCTGGTCAATACGCTGCTGAAAACCCTGTGCCGTCTTGAGTTGCCGTTGATGGGCATGAACCGTCTGGCCGGTCTCAGTGTATTCGTGCTGGCGCGCAAACCCTGATGGCGACACAGCGCTCAGAACTCATCCAGCGCGGCTTGCGCTTTGCCGTAACGGGTTTGTTCGTCACGGCCCTGCATGCACTGGTGGCCGTGTTGTTCATCAATTTCGTGAGCCCTCAACCGCCGTTGGCCAACGGTGTGGCATTTGTCGTGGCGACGGTGGTTTCCTACGTGATCAACACCACCTGGAGTTTTTCCGCGAGGTTGCACGGCAAGACCTTGCTGCGTTTTCTGATGGTATCGGTGGGAGGCTTCGTGTTGGCGATGTTCGTGGCCTGGGCCGCGCAGATGGCCGGCCTGCACTATCTGCTGGGAATCGTCGCGGTCGCGCTGACCATTCCGGCATTCACTTTTGTATTGCATAACTTCTGGACGTATCGATGAAGGATTCGGCAAGGCGCCTGGCTGTCACTCTGTTGCCGTTGATGATCGGCGTCCTGGCCTTTTTCATCGTGGTCGGCCCGCGCGCACTCAACCCGCAGAACATTGCCTGGCTGGGGCAGGGGGATCCTGCAACGCATTATCTGGGGTGGGTGTTCTTCCGTCAGTCACCCTGGACCTTTCCGCTGGGCCTGAATCCGAATTACGGCCTGGAGTTGGGCAACGGCCTGATCTTCTCCGACTCCAATCCGCTGCTGGCATTGCTGTTCAAGCCTTTCGCCGGGTTATTGCCCGAGACGTTCCAGTATTTCGGTCTGTGGTTTCTCGGCTGTTTCATGCTGCAATCGTGGTTCGCCTGGAAGCTGCTGGGTCTGATCACACCACACGTGACCTTGCGCGCATTGGGCGCTGCGCTGTTTCTGTTTGCGCCGCCGATGATCATGCGCATACCGGTGCATCTGTCACTGGCCGGGCACTTCGTAATTCTGGCAGCGCTGTACCTGGCGCTGCGACCGGGAGACGAGCGCCGACGTCTGGCCTGGGGGGCCTTGCTGGGATGTACCGCATTGATTCACGCCTACTTGCTGGCAATGGTTGCGCTCATCTGGGTGGCGGATCTGGCAGCTCGTTGCTTCAAAAACAAACTGACGGTGCGCAACGCAGCAGTCGAGCTGGTCGTGCTGTTTGCCCTGGTCAGCGTGTGTTGCTGGCAGGCCGGGTATTTTTCCGTCAGTGGCGCCGATGCGGCGTCCGATGGTTTTGGCTTGTACCGGGCCAATCTGCTGACGCTGTTCAGCGCCAACGCCTGGTCCTATGTGCTGAGGGATCTGCCCGGCGGCGTCGGCGATACTGAAGGCTTCGGGTTTCTGGGGTTCGGGCTCCTGTTGCTGGCGCTCTGTGGTTTTGTCGGCTGGCTGCAAGGGCGCACGGGCCTCGGAGAAAAGCTGCGTCGATACCCTGTTCTGCTTCTCGCCCTGGCGGGGCTGATGGTGTTTGCCGTGTCCAACAACATCGCGTTCGGGCCGCTGAATTTCACTTATCCACTTCCGGAAAAAATCATCGCCGTCGCCAATATTTTCCGCGGCTCGGGGCGCATGGTCTGGCCGGTCTACTACGCGGTCATTCTGGTCATCGTTTTTCTGGTGATACGGGCCAACGAGCCGCGCACGGCAATCTGCCTGCTGGCAATGGCGCTGCTGGTCCAGGCCGCGGATACCCATCGCGGCTGGGCACCCATTCGCCAGCATTTGATGATGGAGCCGTCGTCTCGGTGGGCGACTCCGATGGTCGATCCCTTCTGGCAGAGCGCGGCGGCGCACTATCAAAGGATTCGCTGGCTGACGCCGCAGAATCATTCGTCGCAATGGATGAACGTGGCAGCATTTGCCGCCGTGCACGGAATGGCGACGGATGCGGTTTATCTTGGCCGAATGGCGCAGGCGCCTCTGGAGGAGGCCGGCCGGCGAGCTTCCGAAATGATGGCCAGCGGGCAATACGACCCTGACACGTTGTACCTGCTCGGTGATCGGGCACTGCTGCGGGCGTTCTCGAACATCCATACCACAACCGATCTTTTTACCCGCATCGATGGCTTCCTCGTGCTGGCACCGGGCTGGAAACAATGTCGCGATTGCTTGCAGGTTTCCGTGGAAAAAACGCCGCAGCAAAGGGTGCCTGAACTCGCCAGCGGACAAGAGATGCGGTTCAGCTACGGGGATGCCGGCCAGGTGTTTCTCGCAGGTGGCTGGTCGGATCCGGAACCGTTCGGTATCTGGTCCAGCGGCACCGACGCGGAGCTTGTGATGCGTGTCGCGGATTCGGCTCGTAGCCTGCGCCTGGAGACGATGGCGTTCCTGCCGCCGGGGCACGCCCGTCAGGATGTCGTGATCAAGCTCAATGGTATCGAGGCGCCGGCCATCAGCCTCGACAAGCCCGATGGCAATATCCTGGAGTTGAATCTGACTCCGGCCATTCGCCAACGCATCAGGGAGGATGGCCTGTTGCGCGTGCAACTGCAGTTTGCCGACGCGATCAGTCCCCGCCAGTCGGGGGTGAGCAATGATGCCAGGCAACTGGCGATGGGGCTGAAGACGCTGACCGTCAACTGATCCATGGGCGCATAGACGATATCGGCGGGGCTTTCTACACTGCCCGCAATCCGGGGACAGGGGGGCAATGGATGAACCGCAATGAACTTCGCAAGGCCGACATCAACCTGATGGTGGTGTTCGAGACCTTGATGCTCGAACGCAACGTGACCCGGGCCGCCGAGAAACTGTTTCTCGGCCAGCCGACCATCAGCTCGGCACTCAATCGCCTGCGCACCATGCTCAACGATCCGCTGTTCATTCGCGTCGGCCATCGCATGGAGCCGACGGCCCGCGCCGAAGATATCTATCGCCATCTGAAACCCGCGCTGGACTCGTTATCGGTGGCGCTGAGCCTGACCCGTGATTTCGATCCCGCCGTCAGCACCATGACCTTTCGCATCGGCCTGTCGGACGACGTCGAGTTCGGTCTGCTGCCGCCGCTGTTGCGCGCCTTGCGCCAGGAAGCACCGAACGTGGCGTTCGTGGTGCAGCATGTCGATTACTGGCGAATTCCCGATCTGCTGGCCGCTGGCGACATCACCGTCGGCATCAGCCAGACCCGTGGCCTGCCGGCCAATGCCAAGCGCAAGCTGCTGCGGCATATCCAGCCGAGCATCCTGCGCGCCGACAAGTCCGCCACCCCGCTGACCCTCGACGAATATTGCGCACGGCCCCATGTACTGGTTTCGCACACGGCCAATGTCAGTGGTTATGCCGATGAGTGGCTGGCGGACCTCGGCCGCACCCGTCAGGTGGTGTTGTCGGTGCCGCAATACAGCGCATTGCCGGCGCTGCTGGCGGGCACCGACCTGATAGCCAGCCTGCCGGACTACACCGCCGAGGCCATGGCCGCCTCGGGCCTGTTGTTCAAGGAACCGTTTCCATTCAAGACCCCGACGCTCGACCTGTCGATGGTCTGGCTCAGCCATGTCGACAGCGACCCGGCCGAGCGCTGGCTGCGTTCGCGGCTGGAGCAATTCATGAGTGAGCGGCCTCACTCGCCGCTCTGACTTGCCGAGCCGTTGTCCGGCTGCTTTGCTGAGTACACCTGAACTCGGTGGAGCCTGGACCCCACGAGCATTTCCCGTGGTTTGCTGCGTGGGCGCGGCAGTCTCGACAGCGGCAAGGTCGGCATGGTCGAGCTGTTCTTCGATCTGGTGTTCGTGTTTGCCGTGACTCAGCTGTCCCACACTTTGCTCGCGCACTTGTCGGTTATCGGTGCGGTGCAGGTGACGCTGATGATGGTCGCGGTGTGGTGGGTGTGGATCTTTACGTCCTGGATCACCAACTGGCTCGACCCGGAAAAACTGCCAGTGCGTCTCGGGCTGTTCGGCCTGATGATCGCCGGTTTGCTGCTTTCGTCTTCGATTCCCAAGGCATTCACCGAACGCGGCCTGATGTTCGCGGCGGCGTTCGTGTTCATGCAGGTCGGGCGCACGCTGTTTGCGATCTGGGCGGTTCGCGGCGAGTCGTTGAACATGACGCGCAACTTCCAGCGCATCCTCGCGTGGCTGACGTTGTCCGGGGTGTTCTGGATCGGCGGGGCGTTGGTCGAAGGCGAGCAGCGGCTGCTTTGCTGGGCGCTGGCGCTGCTGATCGAACTGATTTCGCCGTCGCTGTATTTCTGGGTGCCGGGACTGGGGCGGTCGTCACTGAGCGACTGGAATGTCGAAGGCAATCACATGGCCGAGCGTTGTGCGCTGTTCGTGATCATCGCTCTGGGTGAGTCGTTGTTGGTGACCGGTGCGACCTTTGCCGAGCTGGTTCCGGGCCGCGATGGACTGCTGGCGTTTCTGGTGGCGGTGCTGGGCAGCATCGCGATGTGGTGGGTGTACTTCGACAGCGGTGCCGAGCGCGCGCACCACCGTATCGCCCATTCCACCGACCCCGGGCGCCAGGCGCGAATCGCCTACACCTACCTGCATGTGCTGATTGTCGCCGGGGTCATCGTCAGTGCGGTGGCCGACGAACTGGTGCTGGTGCATCCGGATCACGCCAGCGACGCCGGCATCGTCGTGATCATCGCCGGGCCATGGCTGTTTCTGCTCGGCAATGCGCTGTTCAAGTGGGTCATGGCTGATCGGCCGTTTCCACCCTTGTCCCATGTCTTCGGGCTGGTAATGCTTGTGCTGCTGTTGCCGCTGGCACTGAATCACTGGTTTTCAGCCTTGGCGCTGGGGGCATTGACCACGGCAGTCGTGGTGCTGGTGGCGATCTGGGAAACTCTGGCACTCCGTCGTGAGCTTCCCGTTCCCGTTTCGGAAAAAGCCGCAGGAGAGTAGGGCGTAGCTGTGTTATATGTACGGCCTTTCTGCCGACCGACTGGAGTCTTTCGATGCCACACCTGCACATGGAATACACCGCCAACCTGCCGCAACTGAACGCCGATGTGGCGTTGATCCGGCTCAACAACACCCTGGTGGGTTCCGGTCAGTTCGCGGCGGAGTTCGATATCAAGAGCCGTGCGGTCAAGGTCGAAACTTTCAAGGTCGGCACTGCCATGAGCGAGCGGGCCTTTGTGGCGGTGAGGCTGGCGCTGCTCAGCGGTCGTTCCCCGGAGATCAAGAAGCAACTCTCGCAAAACCTGTTGGCGGTGCTTCAGGACCTGTGCGAGTGGCCGGCCGGTGTCGAAGTGCAGTTGAGCGTGGAACTGCTCGATATCGACCGCGAGTCCTACAGCAAAGTCGCCATCGGCGTGTAAGACTCAGGCCGCCTCCAGCTCCGCGCAGGTCTTGATGACCTGCTCGCGCAGCCAGAGGTTGGCGCTGTCCTGATCGACGTTGTGGCTCCACTGCATGTCGAGGGTGAACCCCGGCAGGCCATTGGGGGCTTCGCAGTGATTGAACACCGCGTCGTTGGTCAGCAGGCGCTGGATCCGCCGGGGCAGGGTGAGGATGAAATCGGTGCCGGTGATCATCTTCAACGCCGCGCTGTAGCTGTTGGAGCGCGCGACGATCTGGCGCTTCTGTGCCTGCCGCGCCAGCCAGCCATCGACCATGTTGGTGGTGGACGTCCAGGGCGTCGGGAACACATGCCGGCGTTCGGTGAAGGCTTGCAGGCTGAGGCGCGGCTCCAGTGGCGTCGCACGTTTGTCGAAGACACAGACCAGATCATCTTCCAGCAGCATCCGCGATTTCAGGTCGGTATGACTGCGGTGGAAATGCGGGCCGAAACAGATCACCAGATCGAGGCTGCCATCGCGTAACTCTTGCGCCGGTACGTCGGTTTCGAACTTGTGCATGTTGACCATCACCGGCAGATCGTCGAAGTCGAAACGCTTGAGCATGCGCGGCAGGATCAGTTGCTCGAAGTATTCCGGGGCGCAGATGTTGAAGGTCACCGGTTGCGCCATCGGGTCGAAGGTCGGGGCGCCGGCGTGGCACAGGTTGATGCTTTCGAGGATTTTCTGCACATGGCCATACATGCTGCTGGCCTTGTAGGTCGGGCGCATGCCCGTGCGGGTGTTGACGAACAATTCGTCTTCGAAACTGGTACGCAGTTTCTTCAGGCAGTAACTGACGGTGGACTGACTGACAAACAGCGCCTCCGACACATCGGTGACGCTGCTTTGCTCATACACGGCGACAAACACCATGAGATCCTGCATGTCGAGCTTTCTAAGCAAGTTACTGTTCAGCATCCGTTCTGTCTCGCTGTGCTCCTTGCGCCGAATCCGCGCAAACGTGTGCGCATGATCGTAACGGAACGATGGTGCCAGGAGAAAGCCCTGTAGGATTTTTCACGGACAGTTGTGGGACAGAAAGTTTTAGTAATACGACGTGTCAAAACGATCCTGTAAAAGATGGCCAGAAGCCTTTAGCCAGAGGGGTGAAGCACCGTGCACAACGCCCGATCAGCGAAAGTGCCGGGCGTATTGGCGAGGGTCGAAACGCAGCACGATCAGCAGCATGACCACCATCACCGCCGTCAGCGACCACCAGGCCCATTCGAAGCTGCCCAGTCGATCGCGGATCATCCCGGCCAACAGCGGCGACAGGCCGGCAATCAGGTAGCCGATGCCTTGTACGAACGCGGTCAGCCCGCCGGCGCGCTGCGGGTTGTCGAGGTGATCGAGGGAGACGATCAGGCTCATCGGAAACAACCCGCCAATCCCCAGGCCCAGCAGGCATGGCCAGAGCAGGCTCAGATGTTGCGGGCTGAGAATCAGGCCGCAGAACCCGGCGATGATCAGCACCAACAGGGCACCCAGCACCAGACGCCGGTCACGGCTGCGGTTGGCGATAGCGGGAACCACCAGACCGGAAATCACTTCCATGGCCGTCAGAAAACCCAACAGCAGGCCGGCGTTCTGTTCGCTCCAGCCGTTTTCCACGTAGTACGGCGCCAGCCACGCGAGTACACAGGTGTAGGACGCTGTCCCAAGACCGAAGAAGATGGCGAGCAGCCAGGCGCGGGAGTGGGTGAAGAAGGCCTCTTTCTTCGCGGCAGTGGTGGTGACGGAAGGTACGTCATCGCGTTGTGACAACCAGAACAGCAACGCGAGCAGCGCCAGTACCGCCCAGATCGCCAGCCCTGCCCGCCAACTGCCGGTACCGAGCATCACCTGAGGTGCGAACGAAGCGGCCAGCGCGGCGCCGCCCATGATCGACGTGACATACAGCCCCATGCACAGCGCCACGTTGTCGGGAAACCTCGACTTGATCAGTGCCGGCATCAAGGCCTGAATCAGCGCGATGCCGATCCCGGCGAGCACGGCGCTGACGATCAGTTGTGCCGCCGAGTCGAGAAACAGCCGCGACAAGGTCGCCACACCGATGATCAGCAACGACAGCACCACTGTGCGCCGCTCGCCCAGACGATGGCTGATGCCGATTCCGAAAAACATCGCCAGCCCCATGGCCATCACCGGCAGCATGGTCAGCAGCGAGGCCAGGCTGAAGCTCAGCGGAATGTCGCCACGAATCGCCGACAGCAAAGGCCCGACGGCGGCCATCGACGGGCGCAGGTTAAGGGCGACAAGGACGATGCCGAGCATCAGCCAGACGGCGAGGCGGGCAGTGGCGCGAACGTTTTCCATCTTCAAACCTTTGAATCAGAGGCCGTCGATTAGGCGGGCGCGCTACCGGCGCCGGCAAATCAGAAAATCCCGAGGGGTATTTAAAAAGTCGATACGCCTCCCGTGCGCTCTTCCGGAGCGAGCTGTAATTTTTTACTGAATCACACCTGACGAATGTTCAGGTTTCATGGTTATTTCATGAGCCAACTAATCGTTGGCTTCTTTTTCACAAAAAATTGATGGGGGGCTACGTAGAGTTTTCATTGCCCGGGTCAATGAAGTTTTCACAATTGGCCACGGCGCTTCTTTTCAGGAAATAGCCCCCCTCATATGTTGAAGTTAAAAGCCGTGCGCCCGGAATGGGTGACGTTGTTTGCCAGCGCCTTTCTTTTGATCGGATTCAATTTCGTACTTTGGCAACATCTCCTCGAGATTACCGCTGCCGACGGCATCGCCATGGGCATTGCGTTCGGGGTGATGATCTTCGCGGCCTACAACATCGTGCTGACCTTTCTGGCGTTTCGCCCGGTATTGAAACCGGTGTTGACGGCGCTGTTTCTGATCAGTGCCGGTGTCGCTTATTTCATGAGCCAGTATGGCGTGATGATTGACGCCGGCATGTTTCGCAACTTTGCTGAAACCAATGCCACGGAAGTTCGTGATCTGCTGTCGTTGAAGTTGTTCGCCTATCTATTGTTTTTGGGCGTACTGCCGTCGTGGTTGTTGTGGAAGTTGCCCGTTGAATATCGTCGCTGGCACCGAGAGTTATTAAGCAAAGTTGTGGTATGTGCAGCATCGGTCGCTGTTATTGGTGGCGTGGCACTGGCCAACTATCAAGGCTTGTCTTCGCTGTTTCGCAACCACCACGAATTGCGCCTGATGCTGGTGCCGAGCAACTACATCGGTGCATCGGCCGGCTATCTGCGCGAGCAGGTGGTATCCGCCCGGCAACCGTTCATCCAGATCGGCGAAGACGCCCAGCGCAACCCTGCACTGCAAAACCGTCCGCGCAAGTCGCTGACCGTGCTGGTGGTAGGGGAAAGTGCCCGGGCGGAGAACTTCGGCATCCTCGGTTACAACCGCGACACCACGCCGAAACTGGACAAGGAGGCCGGCCTGATCGCCTTCACCGACGTGCATTCCTGCGGTACGGAAACTGCGGTCTCGGTGCCGTGCATGTTCTCCAACATGAGTCGCCAGGATTACGACGCCAGCAAGGCGAAGAATCAGGAAGGGCTGCTGGACGTGCTCAAGCGCGCCGGCATCGATGTGATCTGGCGCGACAACCAGTCGGGCTGCAAGGGCACCTGCGATCGCGTCACCCTGCAGGACGTCAGCAACCTGAAAGACCCGGCCCTGTGCGCAAACAGCGAATGCCGCGACGAAATCCTCCTGCAAGGCCTGCAGAGTTTCATCGATCACCTGGACAAGGACACCGTGCTGGTGCTGCACCAGATGGGCAGCCACGGCCCGGAATACTTCAAGCGTTATCCCAAGGAATACGAGCACTTCACGCCGGTGTGTGAAAGCAACGCGCTGAACAATTGCAGCCGCGAAAGCATCGTCAACGGTTACGACAACACGCTGGTGTACACCGACCATGTGTTGTCGAGCCTGATCGATGTCTTGCGCAGCAATCAGGAAAAAGTCGATACCGCCATGCTGTACCTCTCCGATCACGGCGAGTCCCTGGGCGAGTACAACCTGTTCCTGCACGGCACGCCGTACATGCTGGCGCCGGAACAGCAGAAACATGTGGCGATGCTGGCCTGGTTCTCCGACAGCTATCAGAAGTCCTACTCGGTCGACACCCATTGCCTGCAAATGAGCCGCGACAAGCCGCTGAGCCAGGACAACCTGTTTCATTCGATGCTCGGTCTGCTGGAAGTGCAGAGCAAGGTCTATCAGCACGATCTGGATCTGTTTGCCGGTTGCCGTGGTGCGGTCATCGACGGTGTATTGGCCAAGGACTGATCCGTCGGAATTGTTCTGTAAGACTATTCTTGCTGGCAGGCAGGAGATTTCATCAACGCTCTTGCCCTGCACAGGCGCGGAAAGCGCCGGTGGCGATATATACTGCGCGCCATTCTTGAAGGGAGAGCCGTGTGGCCATCGATATTCACTGGATTCGCGACAACGATAGCCTCGCGCAGTTTTGCGCCGAGTGGCAGCAGCTGCCTTTCGTTGCCCTCGACACCGAATTCATGCGGGTCGACACCTTCTACCCGATTGCCGGTCTGTTGCAGGTCGGCGACGGCAAACGCGCCTATCTGATCGACCCGCTGACCATTGACGCCTGGCAACCGCTGGCGGCGTTGCTGGAAAACCCGGCGGTGCTCAAAGTCCTGCACGCCTGCAGCGAAGACCTCGAAGTCCTGCTGCGCCTGACCGGCAGCCTGCCGGCGCCGCTGTTCGACACGCAATTGGCTGCGGCCTATCTGAACCTCGGGTTCTCGATGGGTTATTCGCGTCTGGTGCAGGAAGTGCTCGGCATCGAACTGCCGAAGGGCGAAACCCGTTCCGACTGGTTGCAGCGTCCGTTGTCTGACACGCAAATCAGCTATGCGGCAGAAGATGCCGTGCATCTGGCGGAAGTTTTCGTACAGCTGCGTCCGAAACTGTCCGACGACAAATACGCCTGGGTGCTGGAGGACGGCGCCGAACTGGTCGCCAACCTGCGTCGCGAGACCGATCCGTACGAGGTGTACCGCGAGGCGAAGCTGGCGTGGAAACTGTCCCGTGCGCAACTCGCCGTTCTGCGCGAGCTGTGCGCCTGGCGTGAGCGCGAGGCCCGCGCCCGCGACCTGCCGCGCAACCGTATCGTCCGTGAGCATTCGTTGTGGCCGCTGGCCCGCACGCAACCGGACAACCTCAGTGCGCTGGGCAAGATCGAAGACATGCATCCGCGTACCGTGCGTCAGGACGGCGAGTTTCTGCTTGATCTGATCAAGCGCTCTGGCAGTGTGGGGCCTGATCAGTGGCCGCCAGCCGTGCCGGAGCCGCTGCCGATCGAAGCCGCCGCGCTGATCAAGCAACTGCGCGCCCTGGGCCAGGCCGAAGCTGAACGCCTGGGCATCGCACCGGAACTGATGCTGCGCAAGAAAACCCTCGAAGCCCTGGTCAAAAGCGGCTTCCCCGAGGGGCCTTACCAATTGCCTGATTCGCTGCGTGGCTGGCGCCGCGAGTTGATGGGCCAGAAGCTGCTCGACAGCCTGGCCACTGCCGGAGAACAGCCTTGAAACGTATTTGCTCCATTTACCAAAGTTCGAAGAAAAGCGGCATGTACCTTTACGTGCTCAAAAGCGATGCGCTGGAGCGTGTGCCGGAAGGCCTGATGGCGGCGTTCGGCAAGGCGAAGCATTCCTTCGATCTGGTGCTGACCCCCGAGCGCAAGCTGGCCAGCGAAGACATCGCCGTCGTCCTGGAGAACCTCGACAAGCAGGGCTACCACCTGCAAATGCCACCGGCCGAGGAAGAGTACATCGAGCACTTGCCGGAAGAGTTGCTGCGACGCAACGACCCGGTCTGACCTGCGAGGCCCGGTCCCGGGCCTCTTGTAATCCCTGGAACTGTTTTTACGGCGACGACTGCCACGAAGTGGACGGCCGTCTGCACGGTTTGCGAAAGGTTTGAAGATGCGCGTTCTGATTGCTGAACACGACCACGCGATATACGCCCGACTGCTGCGTCAGGCGGCCCCGGAGCTTGAAGTGCTGACCAGCGGTGACTCCGCCGAACTGGCTCGCCAGGCCGTCGATTGCCCGGTGTGGCTGGGGCAGCCGGATCTGCTGGCGACCCTGCTGCGTCAGGGCCACCAGCCACAATGGCTGCAATCGACCTGGGCCGGCATCACGCCGCTGCTGGCCGACGGCTTGCGCCGGGATTACCGCCTGACCCGGGCGGTCGGCATTTTCGGTCAGGTGATGGCCGAGTACGTGCTGACCTACATGCTCGGTCATGAGCGCGAAGTGCTGGCCCGGCTGGTGAGCCAGGTCGAGCGCAAATGGGACAATCGCACCGGTCAGAGCCTGGTCGGGCGCAAGGTGCTGATCGTCGGCACCGGTGACATTGGCCAGAGCGTGGCGCAGTTCCTGCGGCCATTCGGCGTCGAGTTGTACGGCATCGCCAGCAGCGCCCGGGAGCAGGCGCCGTTTGTCGAAGTCGGTTCGATGGCGGATCTGCCACGGCTGGTGGGCGAAGTGGATTACGTGGTCAATCTGCTGCCCAACACCGAGCACACCCACGACATCTACGATGCGGCGCTGTTCAAGCAATTCAAGCCGACCGGATTGTTCATCAACGCCGGGCGTGGTGTGGCGGTGGTCGATGCGGATCTGGTGGAAGCGCTGAAGGAAGGCCATCTGGCCGGCGCGGTGATCGACGTCTGCCGCCAGGAGCCGCTGCCGCAACGCCATCCGTTCTGGACCGCGTGGGGCCTGCTGCTGACCGGGCACAGCTCGGCACCGACATCGCCGCCGATGATGGTGCAGTTGTTTCTGAATAACCTGCGGGCGTATCAGGCGGGAGAAGCGTTGCGTGGGGAAGTGGATTTCGCACGCGGTTACTGAGTTCAGAGATCGTTCCCACGTTGCGTGGGAACGATCAGCGGTACGGATTAGAGGGTGAAATCGCCTTCAGCCGCCAGCTCGCTCAGCGGACGACGCGGGCTCGGCGTTTCCCGCGCTTGCAGGTAATCCGCCAGGGTTGCCTTGTCACCCAGCTTGCCCACCGCAACGGCGGCGTGCAGCGCATAACCTTGCGGAATGTTCAGCTCCTTGCGGGTCAGCTCCTGATCGAAGCCGGCCATGCCGTGGGTGTGCCAGCCGCTCAGACTCGCTTGCAGCGCCAGGTGACCCCACGCGGAACCGGTGTCGAAGGTGTGCCACAGCGCCGGTGTTTCTTCGCTGGCGCCCGGTGCGGTAAAGGTGGTTTTCGAAATCACGATCACCAGCGCCGAAGCGTGCTGCGCCCAGCTGCGGTTGAATTCATTGAGCAGGCCCAGGTAACGCTCCCAGTTCGGCGTGTCGCGACGGGCGTAGAGAAAACGCCATGGCTGCGAGTTGTACGCCGATGGCGCCCAGCGCGCGGCCTCGAAGAAGCTCAGCAGGGTTTCCTCGGAAATCGCTTCGCCGGTGAAGGCGCGGGGCGACCAGCGATCGGTGAACTGCGGGTGAATGGCGTATTCGGCAACGCGAGGGTTGGCACTCATTGAGAGATTCCTTGCTACGTTTGAGGGTGATTTGAAGCAAAACCCGGCGGGATCAGTTGGGCTGAACGATGGGGGCTGTATCTGAAGTCGTGCAGTTCACCGGAATGCAACGCGGTCGAGCGTTAATGGCATCCGGCCAGGGCTTCTTGAGACAGGCAAAGCTACTTGGCCGCGCAAAAACTGACAAGCCCTGCACAACCGGCAGTCGCCAGCGCTTGGCCCACGGGGCCCTGGGCACTAGACTGGCGGCCTTTTCACCACCTGATGTTGATGCTTGAGCCATGGCCGCCAAAGTCGAACCGTTCTGGAAACGCAAAACCCTCGATCAACTGGATCACGAGGAATGGGAATCGCTGTGCGACGGATGTGGCCTGTGCTGCCTGCAGAAGCTCGAGGATGAAGAAGACAACAGCGTCTATTACACGCGCATCGCTTGCAAACTGCTGGACCTGAAAACCTGCCAGTGCAGCGATTACCCGAACCGCATCAAGTTTGTCCCGGACTGCATCCAGCTCACCCCCGGCCAGGCCGAAGAATTCAAATGGCTGCCGCCGACCTGCGGTTATCGGCTGGTCAGCGAAGGCAAGGACCTGCCGTTGTGGCATCACCTGGTCTGCGGTGATCGCGACGCCGTGCACCACGAGCGGATTTCCCAGTCCGGGCGCATGCTCGCCGAAGGCAGCGTGCCGGAAGACGATTGGGAAGATCACCTGATTTTCCGCGCCGGCTAAGCCCCTCGAGGATCCAGGCTTCGAGGATCGAGTTTCAACAAGGAGTGTGTATGGCTGTGGGATTGCGCCGGACGCTGATCGTCGGACTGCTGATGCTGAGCGCGCCGGTGTGGGCGGCAAAGAAGGTCGATCTGGATTACCACGTGCGGCTGATGCCGCAAAGCGATCAGGCCGAAGTGCGCCTGACCCTGGCCAAGGGCGAGGCCGTGCGCAGTCTGGATTTCGACCTTGGCGACGGCAGCCACTACAGCGACTTCAAGGCCGACGGCCAATGGCAACTGACGCCGGGCCAGCAGGCACGCGGCGTGTGGCGCCCGACGGCGGACAAGGCCAGCCTGACCTACCGCGTACGCATCAGCCACGGCCGCAAGAACGGCAGCTTCGACACCCGTATGACCCCGACCTGGGCGCTGATGCGCGGCGATGAACTGGTGCCGCCGGCGAAGCTCGATCAGCAGGACGGCATTGAACTGGTCTCACGCCTGCAATTCGAACTGCCCGACGGCTGGAAAAGCGTCGAAACCGCGTGGCCGCGCATCGGCAAGAACAAATTCCGCATCGACAATCCGTCCCGTCTGTTCGACCGACCCACGGGCTGGATGCTCGCCGGGCACCTCGGCAGTCGCCGCACGCGGCTGGGTGAAACCGAAGTCACCGTGGCATCGCCGCAAGGGCAGGGCATGCGCCGGATGGACGTGCTGACGCTGCTGACGTTCGTCTGGCCGCAGGTGCAGGCGGTGTATCCGCGCCATCCGACCAAGTTGCTGATCGTCGGCGCCAACGACCCGATGTGGCGCGGCAGCCTCGCAGCGCGGGAGTCGATCTACCTCAACACGCGGTTGCCGCTGGTCAGCGAGAGCGGCAGCAGCCCTTTGGTCCGTGAGCTGGCGCAGGTGTTCGGGCGGATCAACGACGAACAGCGCAGTGACTGGATCAAGGAAGGCTTCGCCGAGTATTACGCGGTCGAACTGGTGCGTCGTGCTGGTGGCATGAGCGACGAACGTTATCAGGCGTATCAGGTGAAACTGGCGAAGGACAGCCAGAAAGTGACGACGTTGCGCGGCGAGCAGATCAGCCCGGCGCAGGTCTCCAAAGCGGTTCTGCTGTTACAGGAGCTGGATCGCGAGATCCGTCTGAAGACCCGGAACAAGCGCTCGCTGGATGATGTGCTGCGCGGGGCGATGCATCTGGGGACGGTGGACATCAAGGCATTTGTACAACTTGCCGAGAGTGTCATCGGCGAGTCGTCCAAGGTGCTTGATAGCGGATTGATTCAGTAGCGATCAGACCCCGGCTTTGGGCGACTTCACCGAATCATTGCCGGTCACCGTGGCGGTTTTGGTCGCCGCTTCGGCATTGGCTTTGAGCTTGCTCAGCTCTTCACCGGCGCGCTCGATCTTCGTGCGCACGTTGTTCATGTCCTGACGGCTTTTCTCCAGCAGGCTTTTCACCGAGCTGTGGCCGGTGATGCCACGGGCCATGGCCACGCCGCCAATCGCCACCTGAAGCAGCCCGAATACGCCGCCACGGCGCAGGCCTTTGCCGACCATGATCACGCCGCCGGCCAGCGAGCCGATGCGCTCCCAGCCTTCCACGTTCTGTTCGGAACGGGTCTGGAACGGGGTGGATTCGATACGCTCGACGCGTTTGAGCTCGGTCATGATCTTTCTCCAGGCAATGAGTGATGGATAAACAAGCTGACTGCCGGGGCGGTCAGCTCGTTCCATCGGATGTGCGGCGGTTCAGCGGAATTTCGGCCCGGAACGGGTGTTCAAGCCTTTGGCCATGCGGTCGTAGAGCACGACGTTGACCGTGGCGGCGAGGTTCATGCAACCGGTGGTCGGGATGTACACGACGTCTTCGCACCAGTCGCGGATCTCTTGATCCAGCGAGCCGTCTTCGGGGCCGAAGATGTACAGGGCGCGATCCGGGTGGGTGTATTCCGGCAGCGGGCGGGCGCCGTCGACCAGTTCCACGGCGACCGGGACGCAGTTGAGCGGCAGGATCTTTTTCAGGTCGTCGATGCCGATCAGCGGGATGTCGTAGTGCACGCGCTTGGTGTCGGTGACGAAATCGGCGGCGCGCTCATAGCGCTTGCCGGTGTAGAACACGGTCGACACGCCGTAGCAGCCTGCGGCGCGCATCACCGAACCGACGTTTTCCGGTGATTTGGGGTTATACAAACCAATGCAGCTGTACCGTTTGTCTGCCACGAGCGGGGTGCCTTCGGAAAAAAGAGGGCGATTATACGGGGGTTGGGAGAGGGCGGCACCGATCATTCCCGCGCGGCGCGGGAATGATCGCGGACGGTTCAGTCTTCTTTTTTCATCAACCCGGCCAGCGCCGCAAACGGGTTGTGCGTGGCCTTGGCGATTTTCGGCGTGCTCAGGGAGCCTTCGCCAAAATACTGCTGGTCGGTGTAGCGCGAGTGTTCGTTGTCGTGGCAGTACAGGCACAGCAGTTCCCAGTTGGAGCCGTCCTGCGGGTTGTTGTCGTGGTTGTGATCGCGGTGGTGCACGGTCAGCTCGCTCAGGCGCTTGCCGGAAAACTCACGGGCGCAGCGGCCGCAGACGTGCGGGTACATCTTCAGGGCCTTGTCGCGGTAGCCCATTTCCTTGTCGCGCTGGTTGTCGGCGAGGATGCGATCCAGCTTCGAAGTGTTGGTCGGGGTGGACGAACTCATGGGTTCACCTTTGTAGAAAGACTAATGACGGTTATGACGCAAGTTTAGCTCAGCCCTTGAGCTTCTCGGCAATCCAGATCGTGTGGCGGGTGCCCTTGTTGCCGTGGGCGAAGACCTGCACTTCCTCGGCCTTGAAACCGGCCTTCTTCAATTTGTCGGAAAACTGCCGGTCGGCGCTGGCCGACCACACCGCCAGCACGCCTTTGGGCCGCATCGCCCTGGCGCAAGCGGCGAGGCCTGCGGCGGAATACAGCCAGCTGTTGGCTTTCTGGGTCAGGCCTTCGGGGCCGTTGTCGACGTCAAGCATGATCGCGTCGAAACCGTTCGGCTCGCTTTGCAGCACCTTGGCCACGTCTTCCTGGCGGATCACCGTGCGCGGGTCGAGCAGCGGGCGTCCGGACTTTTCACCGAGCGGGCCGCGGTTCCACTCGACCACGCCGGGCACCAGCTCGGCGACCACCACTTCGGCGCTCTTGCCCAAATGCTTGAGTGCGGAGGCGAGGGTGAAGCCCATGCCCAACCCGCCGATCAGTACCCGCGAGTTCGGTCGGCCGGCGACCTTGCGGCACGGGATCTCGGCCAGTGCGTCTTCGGAACCGTGCATGCGGGTGTTCATCAATTGCCCGCCATCGCCGCCCTGGATCTTGATGACAAAGTCCTCGCCATACTCGAACAGGCACAGGGCGCCGCCGTTGTCAGGGATCGGCGTGGTGTCGAGCAGAACGAAACGTTTCATGGAAATCTCTACAGGGGGGAAGGCAAGCGGGCCCGTTGGGAGTAGCCTGAGAGCAGACTTCAGGCAACGGAGCCCTTGATGAAGCGCACCATTCTAACGGTCATTGCCCTGGCCGCGCTCTCGATTACTGCAGTGCAGGCCCAGCAGACGATTCCCGCCAGCCCGACCCCGCAACCGGGTTCGCCCGGCACCGCAACGCCGACACCGTATCCGCAGATCAGTCCGGTATCGATTCCCAAGGCCGGCTCCGGCAGTGGCGGGCCACCGCTGGTGCCGATCGAGATGCCCAGCCCGCCATCCAAGGATCAACCGCTGCCGGGGATCGAACAGCCCGAGGGTAAAACCAAATCCCCCGGCGGCTAGATCTGTTGCGCCGCCAGTTGGCCGTCGGCCATGCGCAGGCGTTTGGACAGGGAAACGGCGAGGGCGCGAATGATCTTGGCGGCGATCTTCGGCGCGTCGTTGAGCATTTTTTCCAGTGAATCCTTGCCCAGGTTGAGCAACTGACAGTTGCTCGCCGCCACACAAGTTGCCGAGCGGCGTTCGCCATCCAATACCGCCATTTCGCCGAAGGCCCGGCCGCTGCGTAGAGTGGCCATGGTGATGACCTGGCCGTCAGCGCCGGTTTTCTGCACGGCCACCTGGCCGGTGTGGATGATGCACATGAAACTGCCGGCATCGCCTTCGCGAAAGATCGCCTCGCCTTCGGCCACGGTGCTGATGCTGAAGTAGCCCGAGGCAGCGGCGAAGTCCGCCAGTTGCAATTGATCGAACAGGCCGCAGTCCATCAGCCAGTCACGGATTTCGTTGTTCAGTAAGGTCGGTTCTGACATGTCATCGCGGTCTTTTTGTTGTGTCGGGTTACAGGCTCGCCACCGGGAGCCGACTTGATTATCGGCTTCCGGTGCCCGGAATTAAGACCCAAGTGACCGGCGGAGTTCCTCAGGCGATGCCCAGAACCTTGAAAACAAATGCATATTCGAGCGCTACGTCACGTAATCCCTGATAACGCCCGCTCATGCCGCCATGGCCGGCACCCAGTTCGGTCTTGAGCAGCAGCGGATTATTGTCGGTCTTGGTCGCACGCAGTTTCGCCACCCACTTCGCCGCTTCCCAGTACTGCACGCGGCTGTCGTTGTAGCCGGCGATCACCAGCGTCGCGGGATAGGCCTGGGCAGTGACGTTTTCGTACGGCGCGTAGGCCTTGATTCGCTCGTAGACGTCAGACTCTTCCGGATTGCCCCACTCGTCGTATTCGGTGACGGTCAGCGGCAGATCCGGGTCGAGCATGGTGTTGAGCACATCGACGAACGGCACTTCGGCAATCGCCACGCCGAACAGATCCGGGCGCTGGTTAAGCACCGCGCCGATCAGCAGGCCACCGGCGCTGCCGCCGCTGATCGCCAGTTGCGGCGCGGTGGTGATGCCGTTGAGGATCAAGAACTCTGCGCAGGCAATGAAGTCGCTGAAGGTGTTTTGCTTGTGCTCCTGCTTGCCGGCGCGATACCAGGCTTCGCCCAGTTCACCGCCGCCGCGCACGTGGGCAATGGCAAACGCCATGCCGCGATCCAGCAGGCTCAGGCGGGCGTGGGAAAACCACGGATCGAGGCTCGAACCGTAGGCGCCGTAACCGTAGAGGTACAGCGGCACCGGTTTGCCGAGCATTTCGCGTTTCATCACCAGACTGATCGGCACCAGCGTGCCGTCCGGGGCCGTGGCCCACAGGCGCTGACTGACGTAGGCGTCGGCGTCGAACGGGCCGAGCACCGGGGTTTCCTTGAGCACTTCCTGTTCGCCGCTAGCGAGGATCAGTTGTCGAACCTGGGCCGGACGGTTCAAGGCTTCATAGCGCAGGCGAATGCGGTCGCTTTCGAATTCCAGACTGTTTTGCACATAGAGGCTGTAGGCCGCGTCCGGCAATTGCACACGATAAGGCGCCAGACCGTGTGGGCGAACTTCGATGATCGGCAAACCGCCTTCGCGCAGGCTCAGGGTCAGGGCTTCGGCGTTGAGGGTCACGCCATCGAGCATCAACGAATCACTGTGGGGAATCAGGTTCTGCCAGTCGGCTTCGCTCGGCGCGATGCCGGTGTCCGGCGCCTGATACAGAGCGAAGTTGATGCCGTCGCGGTTGGTGCGGATGAACCAGGTCCATTCGCCGTCGAGTTTGCCGTGGTCGACATCGTATTCGTGATCCTCGACCCGTGGCGCCAGACAGGTGAACGGCTGGTGCGGCTGATTGGCATCCAGCGCCCAGACTTCGCTGGTGGTCTTGCTGCCGAGCGACAACAGCAATTGCTGTTCGGAGCTGGCACGGTAGCAATGCAGGAAAAAACGCCCGTCCGGCTCGTGGAACACCTCTTCGGCGGCGGTGCCGTCGAGGCGGTAGCGGAACAGTTTGTGCGGGCGATGGGTGTCGTCGAGCACGCCGAAAAACAGCGTCAGGCTGTCGTTGGCCCAGGTCATGCTGCCGTCGCAGTCCTGGAATTCCAGTTCGCTGACACGCTCGCTGGATAATTCCTTCACGAACAGCGTGTAAATCTCGTCCCCCGAGGCATCGACGCTGTAGGCCAGACGCTGGTGATCCGGGCTGATGCTGAATGCGCCGAGGGAGAAAAAGCCGCTATTGGCCAGGGCGTTCGGGTCGAGCAGCAGTTGTTCGCGGCTTTCGTCGAGGGTCAGGCTGTCGTCGGCCGGGCGCGGGCAGCGGTAGTGGCGCGGGTATTCGTCACCCGCCGTGGTGCGGGTGTAATACAAATACGGTCCCCACGGCGACGGCAGGGACAGGTCGGTTTCGAGGATCCGGCCCTTGATCTCCTCGAACAGGGATTCGCGCAGCTCTGCCTGATCGGCGGTCTGTGCCTGCTGGTAGTCGTTTTCGGCCTTGAGGTAGTCGAGCACCGCATTGGTGTCGCGTTCCTGCAGCCAAGCGTACGGGTCGTGACCGGCATCCTTGCGGGCAATCGGGGCGCTGGTGACGTTGGCGGATACGGGCATGGAGGGCTCTCGAACATGACAAATGAGGACCGCACGGACGGCGGGGAAGCCTGATGTGCGAAAAGTCGTTACTATAAGCGCCTCTTTGCCTGCCTTGCCATGGACACCATGACCGAGAACGACTATCTGATCGCCTGGGGCCTCTACGCCTTTGCTGCCGTAGGCTGCCTGTTGGTATGGATGCGCATGACCCGCTGGATGTGGCGCTGGCTGCGCGAGCCGCTGCGTGTGCTGATGGCGGTGTTGCTGTTCAGCCCGACCATCATCGATCCGGTGAAGGAAAAATTCGCCCCGGCCGTCGCCATCACCGCGCTGGACCTGGCGTTCAAGGTCGGCAACAACGCCTGGCGGGCGATTTCCGAATTGCTCATGTACGCGATGATCGCGTTCGGCCTGTACCTGATTTTCGTACTGATCCGCTTCCCGATCGAACGCGCTTCGAAGGCGCGCAAGGAACAGGCCGAGGCCGCCCGCGCAGCCGCCCGTGCCGAAGACGAGCGTGATGGCGATCAACCGTTCGGCGGTGCCGGCGATGATCGTTACGGCCGTCCACCGCTGCCGAGCAATCCGCAGCGCGGGCGCGTCGAGCCGCGTCTGTAATCACGAGAGCCCGCACATGTGTGAACTATTGGGCATGAGCGCCAACGTGCCGACCGATATCGTGTTCAGCTTCACCGGGCTGATGCAGCGCGGCGGGCGCACCGGTCCGCACCGCGATGGCTGGGGCATCGCCTTCTATGAAGGTCGCGGGCTGCGGCTGTTCCAGGACCCGGCGGCCAGCTGCGAGTCGGAAGTCGCCAATCTGGTACAGCGTTATCCGATCAAGAGCGAAGTGGTGATCGGTCATATCCGTCAGGCCAACGTCGGCAAGGTCTGCCTGTCCAACACCCATCCGTTCGTCCGCGAGCTGTGGGGGCGCAACTGGTGCTTCGCGCACAACGGCCAGCTCGCCGATTTCACCCCGATCAAGAGTTTCTACCGCCCGGTCGGCGATACTGACAGCGAGGCGGCGTTCTGCGATTTGCTTAACCGCGTACGTGCAGCGTTTCCGGAACCGGTCGATATAGAAGTGCTGCTGCCGGATCTGGTCGCCGCGTGCGCCGAATACCGCAGCAAAGGCGTGTTCAATTGCCTGCTCAGCGACGGCGACTGGCTGTTCTGCTATTGCTCGACCAAACTGGCACAGATCACCCGGCGCGCACCGTTCGGCCCGGCGCGGCTCAAGGACGTCGATGTGATCGTCGACTTCCAGGCCGAAACCACGCCCAACGATGTGGTCACGGTGATTGCCACCGAACCTCTGACCGAAAATGAAACCTGGACCCGCTACGAACCGGGCCAATGGAGTCTGTGGCGACGCGGCGAATGCGTAAGCCAGGGCACGACCGAATAAAGGATCTCTCCTCGATGTTGCTCAGTTATCTACGGCTGGTGTTGTTTGCGGCGGGCCTGTTGATCGGTGTCCAGGTGCCGGGGTTCATCAACGATTATGCCAAGCGGGTCGAAGCGCATCTGATCGAGGCGCAGACCGGTCTGCGCGGCTTCCAGGGCACTGCCGAGCAGTTCTTCAAGGGTGATATCCAGGCGCTGGTCGCCCACTATCGCGCCAGCGAGGACCCGGTGTTTCGCAGCGATGCCGACAGCCTGAGCACCTTGCTCAACCGTCAGCTGGCGCTGGACAAGCAATTCCAGGCGATGCAAGGGCCGTGGTACATCCGCTTCCTGCAAGTGGTGCTGGCCGCCGATCCGGATATCCGCAAGGAAACCTGGAATGGCTACAGCTACCAGATCCTGCTGACGCCAGAGGCGATGATCTGGGGCATGAGCGGCGCGCTGCTGCTGTCGTTCGGCCTCGAATGCCTGTTCCGTCTGATCGACTGGGTAGTGTTGGGCGGCAAACGCCTGCGCCAGAGCCGGCCGATCGAAGACCGGGATGTACGCGGGCTGTAAACCTCGATGCATCGTTCCCACGCCGTGGGAACGATCAACTCAGAACGATGTAATCCGTGCCCACCTTGCGCGCATACCCCTCCAGCACCTGCTGACACAGCGTCACAATCTCTTCGACCCATTCCACACCGACCCGCCACGACACCACCACTTGTAGAGCGGGTGGCCGTTGATCGATGTCGAGCAGGGTCAGTTCGCCCCGCGCCAGTTCTTCGGCCACCAGCACCGGTGGCAGTGCGCCAATGCCGAATCCGTCGCGCAGCAGCCGGGTGATCGCCGACACCGAATTCACACAGTTCAAGCGTGGTGCCAGCACGCCCTGGGCCTGCATCAGCGCCAGAATGTCCTGATGCGGCCGGGAGTTTTTCGAGTAGGTAATGATCCGCTCCTGCGCCAGGTCAGCGAGGTTTGCGTAGTCGCGGTTGTAGATTGAATTGCTGGCGACGATCCAGCCGATGGGGTGGCTGGCCAGTTCCAGGCTGCGCACGCTTTCATGGCGCACCAGGTCGGTTTGCAGGATCAGATCGAGAAAGCCTTTTTGCAGTTGATCGCAGAGGTTCAGCGAGGTATCTGCCACCAGCTCGATTTCCACCCGTGGGTACAGATCGGTCATCTGCGCCACCAACGGGCTGAGCCAGGTGTGAATCACCGTGTCCATCACCCCGATGCGCACCCGGCCGACCTTGCTCGATCGGGTTTCGATGGACTGCTTCAGCGCCTGCATCGTGTCGAGCATCTGCTCGGCATAGTCCAGCACTTTCAGACCTTCCGGCGTCAGGCTGACGCCGCGCGAATCCCGCACAAACAGCTTCACCCCAAGCTCGCCTTCGAGCACCGCGATCCGGCTGGAGATCGAAGCCTGGGTGGTGAACAGCTTGTCGGCGGTCAGGCGAAAACTCTTCAGCCGGGCGACCCAGACGAAGGTCTCGAGAAACTTCAGGTTCATGGCAACAAATTTTTCTTATGTCTTGGGCGGGTTTTTATTCGTTGGACGCGACCGGGTGACGCACCCAAGAATCGACGCATCCGGTTCCCACGATAGGCGTCGTCGGAGCTTCGAACAAGACCAATAAAAGCCTGCGGAGACATGCCATGAGTGCGCCCGACACCCTCGACCTCCCCAAGACCACGGCCCGTCCCGGCCCGTTCGACTGGTATCGCAACATCAATCAGCAGGAGCGTCGCACCTTCTGGAGCTGCAAGATCGGCTACGGTCTGGACGGCATGGACACCCAGATGCTCAGCTTCGTGGTGCCGACCCTGATCGCGATGTGGGGCATCACCACCGGTGAGGCCGGGCTGATTCACACCAGCACGCTAATCGCCTCGGCCATCGGCGGGTGGGTGGCGGGGATTCTCTCCGACCGCATCGGCCGCGTGCGCACCCTGCAACTGACGGTGCTGTGGTTCGCCTTCTTCACCTTCCTCTGCGGTTTCGCCCAGAACTACGAGCAACTGTTGATCGCCCGCACCCTGATGGGCTTCGGTTTCGGCGGCGAGTGGACCGCCGGCGCGGTGCTGATCGGTGAAGTGATCCGCGCCAAGGACCGCGGCAAAGCAGTAGGCATGGTGCAATCGGGTTGGGCACTGGGTTGGGGGCTGACGGCAATTCTCTATGCGCTGCTGTTCTCGGTATTGCCACCGGAAGATGCTTGGCGCGCGCTGTTCATCCTTGGCATCGTGCCGGCGGTGTTCGTGATTTTCGTCCGCCGTCTGGTGAAGGACCCGGAGATCTATCGCGAAGCCAAGGCCAGACAAACCCCGGAAAGCCCTTCGAAGTTCTACGAGATCTTCGCCCCCGGCATGCTCTTCACCACGTTCCGCGCCTCGTTGCTGACTACGGGTGCCCTCGGTGGTTACTACGCGATCACCTCCTGGCTGCCGACTTTTCTGAAGAACGAACGCGGCTTGAGCGTACTCGGCACTGGCGGTTATCTGGCGATGGTGATCGTCGGGTCCTACGCCGGTTATGTGATCAGCGCCTATTTGACCGACCTGCTGGGGCGCAAGAAGAACTTCATCCTGTTCGCGGTCGGCTCGTTCACCATCGTTCTGCTCTACACCCAATTGCCGGTCAGCAACGGCGTGATGCTGTGGCTGGGTTTCCCGCTGGGCTTCTTTGCCTCGGGGATTTTCAGTGGCATGGGGGCGTTTCTGACTGAACTGTTTCCAACCCGGATTCGCGGCTCAGGCCAGGGCTTCTGCTACAACATCGGCCGTGCGCTGGCAGCACTGTTCCCGCTGCTGATCGGGCTGCTCAGCCAGAAAGTACCGCTGAGTGTAGGCATCGGTGCCTTCGCGGCCGTGTCCTACGGCGTGGTGATCCTGGCGGCGTTGAGCCTGCCGGAAACCCGTGGCAAGCAACTGGACGCGCAGTAACTGATAACCTGCGACAACGCCCTACGATAAAAAAAGACAAAAGCTACAGGAGTGTTCACCGTGAGCCGCCTGCTATTGAACTGTGACATCGGCGAGAGCTTCGGCAGCTGGACCATGGGTCTGGACGCGGAAGTCATGCCGTTCATCGATTGCGCCAACATTGCCTGCGGTTTCCACGCCGGCGACCCGGGCATCATGCGCAAGACCGTCAGCCTGGCCCTGAGCCATGGCGTGCAGATCGGCGCGCATCCCGCCTATCAGGATCTGGTTGGTTTCGGCCGGCGCTCCATGGCGTATACCGCCCAGGAACTGCAGGACATCCTGCATTACCAGATCGGCGCCCTCGACGGTATTTGCCGTGCCCAGGGTGGAAAGGTCAGTTACGTCAAACCCCACGGCGCAATGTACAACGACATGATGGCCAATCCGGCTCAGTTGCGGGCGGTGATTCAGGCCGTCGCGGCTTACGACCGCAGCCTGCCGCTGATGCTGATGGCCACCCGCGACAACACTGCGGCGCAACAGATCGGTGACGAATACGGCGTGACCCTGTGGTTCGAAGCCTTCGCCGACCGCGCCTACGACAGCGCTGGCCGACTGGTGTCGCGGCAACTGCCGGGCGCGGTGCATCACGACGCCGAAACCATCATCGGGCAAGCGCTGACCATCGCCCGGGGTGACAACCTCACCGCCAGCGACGGCAGCGCGCTGCACCTGCAAGCCAACACCTTGTGCGTACACGGCGACAACGCCAGTTCGGTTGCGGCCGTGCAGCGCATTCGTCAGGCCTTGAACGAGCAGAGCGCGCCATGAATCCGCGGGTGGAAGTGGTGGCACTGGACTGCCTGATGCTGCGCCTGTTCGATGAAATCGCCGAAACCAACATGCCGTGGATGCTCGCCGCCAGCGAGCGGTTGCGCACGGTGTTCGGCGAGCATCTGATCGATCTGGTGCCGTCGTATACCACGTTGATGGTGCATTACGATCTGACCGAATTGAACCCGGGTCAGGCCCGGGAACTGATCGCCGAAGCCTTGATCGACCTGTCGCCGAATGCGCGAACCGGTGGCCAGGGCCACGTGTTGCCGGTCTGGTACGACCTGAGTGTCGGCCCTGAATTGAGCCTGTTGTCGCAGCGCAGCGGGTTGTCGGTGGAAGAAGTGATCCGCCGTCACAGCGCCCGGGAATATCAGGTATTCGCCCTGGGTTTTGCGCCGGGTTTCGCTTTCATGGGACTGGTGGAAGAGGTCCTGGCGGCACCGCGTCTGAATACACCACGCAAGAAAGTCGCCGCCGGCAGCGTCGGTATCGCCGAGCGCCAGACCGCAGCGTATCCGGTGGTGTCTCCGGGTGGCTGGAACCTGATCGGCCGCACGCCGGCAAAACTGTTCGACCGCGAGCGAGATGGCTACAGCCTCATGCAGCCCGGCGATACTGTGCGCTTCGAAGCGGTGAGCCACGCAGAATTCATCAACCTCGGCGGTGATGACACATCTCTGGAGGAGTTGTCATGAGCCGACTGACGATTGAAGCGAGCACACCGCTGTGCCTGTTGCAGGATGCCGGGCGCTTCGGCGTGCGCCATCTGGGCGTGACCCAGGGCGGCGCGGTGGACTGGCGGTCAATGGCCTGGGCCAACTGGTTGCTGGGCAATGGCGTGGATCTGCCGGTGATCGAAATCACCCTTGGCGGGTTTGCGGTGGTGGCGCAAGAGGATTGTCTGCTGGCGCTGGCCGGTGCCGATCTGGGCGCGCAGATTGATGGTGAAGCGCTGGCGCCGTGGCGCAGTTTCAAGCTGTATAAAGGGCAGACCTTGAAGTTCACCCAGCCATTGCTGGGGGCTCGGGCCTATCTGGCGGCGCCCGGCGGTTTCAACGCGCCGAAAGTGTTGGGCAGCAGTGCGACGGTGGTGCGCGAGGAACTCGGTGGTCTTGATGGTTTTGGTTTGCCATTGGCCAAGGGGGCTTCGCTGAGCTATCAGGGCGAAACCCTGTTGGTGCGTGAGATCCCGGCTCAGCATCGACCGGATCTGCGCCTCGATGCGCCACTGGATCTGGTGCTGGGCGCGCAGATTGGTCAGTTCAGCGGGCAGAGCCTGTTCGATGCCTTCAACAGTGCCTGGACGCTGGACAGTCGCGCCGATCGCATGGGCATTCGGCTGCTGGGGACTGCGTTGCAGTATCAGGGCCAGCCGATGATTTCCGAGGGCATTCCGCTGGGCGCGGTGCAGGTGCCGCCGGACGGGCAGCCGATCGTGTTGCTCAATGATCGGCAGACCATTGGCGGTTACCCGAGATTGGGCGCGTTGACGCCGTTGGCGCTGGCGCGCCTGGCGCAGTGTCTGCCGGGGGCGAAGGTCAGATTGCGCCCGGTGGTGCAGGACGTCGCGCACCGGGAGCATATTGAGTATCTGAAGCGCTTTTGATCGTTCCCCCGCCGCTGGCGGGGGAGTAATCCTGATTACTTGGACAGAAACCGCATCCCTTCTTCCAGCCCGCGCAACGTCAGCGGATACATCTGATCCTCGATCAAATCCCGCACGATGTTGGTCGACGAGGTGTAGCCCCAGGTGTCTTTCGGATACGGGTTGATCCAGATGAGCTTCTTGTATTTCTCCATGAAGCGCTGCATCCACACGTAACCCGGCTCTTCGTTCCAGTGCTCGACGCTGCCGCCGGCCTGGGTGATTTCATAGGGCGCCATGGCCGCGTCACCGATGAAGATCACTTTGTAGTCGGCGCCGTACTTGTGCAGCAGGTCCTGGGTCGAGGTGCGCTCGGAGGTGCGGCGCATGTTGTTCTTCCACACTGACTCATAAATGAAGTTGTGGAAGTAGAAGTACTCCAGATGCTTGAACTCGGTCTTGCAGGCCGAGAACAGTTCCTCGCAGATCTTCACGTGGGCGTCCATCGAACCGCCGATGTCGAACAGCAGCAACAGTTTCACCGTGTTGCGTCGTTCCGGGCGCATCTGGATGTTCAGCAGGCCTGCGTCCTTGGCGGTGTGGTCGATGGTCCCGTCGATATCCAGCTCTTCCGCCGCGCCCTGGCGCGCGAATTTGCGCAGGCGGCGCAGGGCGACCTTGATGTTGCGGGTGCCCAGCTCCACGGAGTCGTCGAGGTTCTTGTACTCGCGCTGATCCCAGACTTTCACCGCTTTGCCCTGGCGCTTGCCGGCATCGCCGACCCGGATGCCTTCCGGGTTGAAGCCACCGGAACCGAACGGGCTAGTGCCGCCAGTGCCAATCCATTTGTTACCGCCGGCGTGACGTTCCTTCTGTTCTTCCAGGCGTTTCTTGAACTCTTCGATCAGCTTGTCCAGCCCGCCGAGGGACTGGATCTGCGCGCGTTCCTCATCAGTCAGCGAACGCTCGAATTCCTTGCGCAGCCAGTCCTCGGGAATCAGCGCCTGCAAGTGATCGTCGAGCTTTTCCAGGCCGTTGAAGTAGGCGCCGAACGCCCGGTCGAACTTGTCGAAATGCCGTTCGTCCTTTACCAGAATCGCCCGGGACAAGTAGTAGAACTCGTCCATGTCGGCGAAGGTCACGCGCTGTTTCAGCGCGTTGATCAGGTCGAGCAGCTCGCGCACCGACACCGGCACCTTGGCTGCACGCATTTCATTGAACAGGTTGAGCAACATGGCGTCAGCCTCTTAACGGGTGCCGCGACGGCTCATGAACGCCAGACGTTCCAGCAGTTGTACGTCCTGTTCGTTCTTCACCAGCGCACCGGCCAGCGGCGGAATGGCTTTGGTCGGATCGCGCTCGCGCAGCACCGCTTCGCCGATGTTGTCGGCCATCAGCAGTTTCAGCCAGTCCACCAGTTCCGAGGTCGATGGCTTCTTCTTCAGGCCCGGCACCTTGCGCACGTCGAAGAACACGTCCAGCGCTTCGCTGACCAGGTCTTTCTTGATGTCCGGGTAGTGCACGTCGACGATTTTCTGCAGGGTGTTGCGATCGGGGAAGGCGATGTAGTGGAAGAAGCAGCGGCGCAGGAAGGCGTCCGGCAGCTCTTTCTCGTTGTTGGAGGTAATGATGATGATCGGACGCTTCTTGGCCTTGATCGTCTCGTCGATCTCGTAAACGTAGAACTCCATCTTGTCGAGTTCTTGAAGCAGATCGTTGGGGAACTCGATGTCGGCCTTGTCGATTTCGTCGATCAGCAGAATGACGCGCTCTTCGGACTCGAACGCCTCCCAGAGCTTGCCCTTCTTCAGGTAGTTGCGCACGTCGTGGACTTTTTCATTGCCCAGTTGCGAGTCGCGCAGACGGCTGACCGCATCGTACTCGTACAGACCCTGATGGGCCTTGGTGGTGGACTTGATGTGCCAGGTGATCAGCTTGGCGCCGAACGATTCGGCCAGTTGCTCGGCGAGCATGGTCTTGCCGGTGCCCGGTTCGCCCTTGACCAGCAGCGGCCGCTCCAGGGTGATGGCGGCGTTGACCGCCAGCTTCAGGTCATCGGTGGCGACGTAGGCCTGGGTGCCTTCGAACTTCATCTGCTAATCCTCGAACGGTAACGCCGACCTGAACGGGCAGGGCGGGGGCGAAATAATCGGATGCCCGACTATAACGCGCGGCCCGGTCGACTGTGAACGCAGACGGCTTATTCAGTCTCTGAATGGGGCGTCACATGTTGACTCAACCCGCATCCGGCTTCGGCCGCTCATACCGGGCATTGAATGCCTGGATGAATCCATTGCGCAAAATCTGCAAAAACGCTTCGAACGCGCTGATATCTTGCTGATGGACGCTGCCGCTGAGTTCGACCTTGGTGGCGAACTGGTTTTTGGCCTGGTTTTTCAGCACGGTTTCAGTACCGCCGACCAGTGCCTCCCAGACTGAGCGGAAGATGCTTTTGTTTTTGTTTTCCACATCCTGTTGCCAGTTGAACACTTCAACGTCGCGCAGCAACGGCTTGATGTAGCCGGTGAGCTGGGCCTTTTTGGCCTGGGCTTCGATGACCACGTCACCGTGGCCGGCGTTGAAGTCGAATTTGCCGTAGGCCGATGCGAAGTCGTTCATGCGCTTGAGTTCGAGATCGCGGGCTCGCAAGCGGAACTCGAAGTCTTCGAAATTGCTTAGCGGGTCGAATGTGGCCGAGGTTTCCAGCGGTGCCTGGCCTAGCAGCAGGGCTTTGCCTTCGAATCGGGCATCACGCTTGCCCTTGGTGTCCAGGACGTTGGTCAGGTTGTAAATACTGGCCTCGACGTTCGTGGCATTCATATTTACAGGCGGCTTGGAGTTGAAATTTCGGAAGCTGATGCGGCCGTCATTGATCTGCACTTCGTCGAGGGTGATCGGCAGCAGCTTGCCCAACTGCGCGCGCCAGTCGGTGCCCTTACCGGTCTGGGAGTTCTGCTTGTTGGCACCGCCATCGACGAAGTTGACTTCAGGTTTGAAGAACTTCACCTGGGCCACCACAGCATGGTCGTACCACAGTGAATGCCAACTGACGGACAAGTCGATCAACGGAGCGTTGACGAACGGCACCGGGACCTTGCCGTCGACCTTGACGATCTTCAGGCCGTTGATCTTGTACGCGCCGCGCCACAGAGCCAGATCGACATCGGTGACCTGGCCACGGTAGTCGCCCATGTTGGCCAGCTTGTCATTCAGATAGTCGCGCACGACGTAGGGCAGGGCGATGTGCAGGGCGATCAGCAGTACAACGACAGTGGCGAGGATCCACAATGGCCAGCGGTAGCGACGCTTCATGGCGGCAATTCCCGAGCGGGTGTAAAGCGATTGACTGCCGGCGGTTGCAGACGTTCGACCTGACTGGACTGGCAAGAGCAACAGGCTTACCTTGGAGAGCTGAATTCAACGCTGCACAAGGACCCAGCCATGAGCCGTATTTTTGCTGACAACGCCCATTCCATCGGCAATACGCCGCTGGTACAGATCAATCGCATTGCGCCCCGTGGCGTGACCATTCTGGCCAAGATCGAAGGTCGAAACCCGGGTTACTCGGTGAAGTGCCGGATCGGCGCGAACATGATCTGGGACGCCGAAAGCAGCGGCAAACTCAAGCCGGGTATGACCATCGTCGAGCCGACCTCGGGCAACACTGGCATCGGCCTGGCCTTCGTGGCGGCCGCTCGCGGTTACAAACTGATGCTGACCATGCCGGCCTCGATGAGCATCGAACGGCGCAAGGTGCTCAAGGCGCTGGGTGCCGAACTGGTGCTGACCGAGCCTGCCAAGGGCATGAAAGGCGCAATCGAAAAGGCTGCCGAGATCGTTGCTGGTGACCCGGGCAAATATTTCATGCCGGCTCAGTTCGATAACCCGGCCAACCCGGCCATCCACGAAAAAACCACCGGCCCGGAAATCTGGAACGACACCGACGGTGCCATCGACGTGCTGGTGGCGGGCGTCGGTACCGGTGGAACCATCACCGGTGTCTCGCGGTATATCAAGAATACCGCGGGCAAACCGATTCTCTCGGTGGCGGTGGAGCCCGTATCTTCGCCGGTGATCACCCAGGCGCTGGCCGGTGAGGAGATCAAGCCGAGCCCGCACAAGATTCAGGGCATTGGCGCCGGTTTTGTGCCGAAGAACCTGGATTTGTCGATGGTGGATCGGGTCGAGCGTGTGACCGACGAAGAGTCCAAGGTCATGGCGCTGCGTCTGATGCAGGAAGAAGGGATTCTGTGCGGGATCTCCTGCGGTGCGGCGATGGCTGTCGCGGTGCGCCTGGCGGAAACCCCGGAAATGCAGGGCAAGACCATCGTGGTGATACTGCCGGACTCCGGTGAGCGTTATCTGTCGAGCATGTTGTTCAGCGATCTGTTCACCGATCAGGAGAACCAGCAGTAAGCCTCCCGTTGATTCAGATCAGCCAGGGTTCAGGCTCGTTATGTTAATTAGTGCTTTGTTGCGCAATTCTTAACACTGAATCTTGGGTCGGGCGGGTTTTTCCCGGAGCCGGTAGTGTTTATCATGGCCGACCGCCATGTCGGGTAAATGACATTGCGTGGCGTTGTCTTTTTTCAAGGAGTCGTTGATGACCTTTTCGTTGGCCGCCAAGGTGTTGGTGTTGCTGCTGTTCGTGAGCAGCATCCTCTACGTGCATTTGCGCGGCAAGGCGCGTTTGCCGGTGCTGCGCCAGTTCGTCAACCATTCGGCGCTGTTCGCTCCGTACAACGCCTTGATGTACCTGTTTTCCGGTGTGCCGTCCAAACCGTACCTGGACCGCAGCAAGTTCCCGGAACTGGACGTGCTGCGCGACAACTGGGAAACCATCCGCGACGAAGCGATGCACCTGTTCGACGAGGGTTACATTCGCGCCGCCGAGAAGAACAACGACGCCGGTTTCGGCTCGTTCTTCAAAAAGGGCTGGAAGCGTTTCTACCTCAAGTGGTACGACAAACCGCTGCCATCGGCCGAAACCCTGTGCCCGAAAACCGTGGCACTGGTGAGTGCCATCCCCAACGTCAAGGGCGCGATGTTCGCGCTGTTGCCGGGCGGCAGCCACTTGAACCCGCACCGTGATCCGTTCGCCGGTTCCCTGCGCTATCACTTGGGCCTGTCGACGCCGAACTCCGACGATTGCCGGATCTTCGTCGATGGTCAGGTCTACGCCTGGCGCGACGGTGAAGACGTGATGTTCGACGAGACCTATGTGCATTGGGTCAAGAACGAAACCGAACAGACCCGCGTCATCCTGTTCTGTGACGTCGAGCGTCCGCTGAGCAACCGCCTCATGACCCGTATCAACCGCTCCATCAGCGCCTGGCTGGGCCGTGCCACCGCACCGCAGAACCTCGACGACGAGCGCGTCGGCGGGATCAACCAGGCCTATGCCTGGACCAAGAACTTCAGCGACCGGTTCAGCGGTGTGGTCAAGCAGTGGAAGCGCCGCAATCCAAAGGCCTACCGCGTGATGCGGCCAGTGCTGGCGGTGGTGGTGTTGACGTTGTTGGGGTATTGGCTGTTTGGTTGAGGCTGGATTCAGGCAATAAAAAACCGCTCGTTTGAGCGGTTTTTTTGCTTTCTGAATCAGGGACGGCCAGCCAGCAAGCTTGGTTCATCGATAGCGGTACCGGTTGCAATGATCTGTAAGAGCTGCCGTTGACTGGCTGTCAGTACCGTCGGATCAGAGTCACACTTCATTGCGTGCGCTTTTTTCTTTCTGGGGGATTTTTTTATTTCTTTGCGCATGTTCCCACCTTGGTTGATCATTATTTGAGCGTTTTTCACAATACTAGCCTCCCTACTGTTTTGACAAGGCGCCCCTCGCTATCCAAACCGAAGCCGAGTTGTTCGTAAATTGGCACTGCTCCCTGGAATGGCTCTTGAGCCTCGATCAAACTGCTGCCAATGATGCGGGCGTATTGCTCGATAGCCAGAACGGATAACGGTGCAACACGGTTCTTCAACGGATGGGGTTCACTTGGCCGTCCCTCAAGACGTACGATTCGAATGCGTCGTCGACTTTTATTCGGATTGGCAAAACACAGTCCGCACAGTTCAGATTCAAACCAGATTGCGATGTCGAGAGCGAGAGGTTCGCGTGCTTTCCATCCAATGACGTCTACCCATGAAAAATGCGGGTTCTCCCAACATTCAAAAGCGCTCAGCGCCAACGAGTCGATAGGTTCGAAACGTACTTTCGACAGGTCAAGAGTTGTGGGGCCAGCCATCTCCAGGTCAATCTGGAGTTGAGTCGTGGCAATGCGGGCAAGCTTCCTGGCTTGCGATTTGTACAACTGATACCGCAGATGATTCCGTTCCCTTGGCATGTGATCTCGCGCATTCCATGTCCCCTATCGATGGTCGTTGCAATTGCTAATGAGCCTATGCGCCTGCATCCAGCCTGTCGCTAGCGGCCCTTTGCCCAACTCATTGCAATCCATGTCGCAGGCTGGTTATAGTCGGCGCTCGTGAGTTCTACGGCTCACCTTTCAACCCCTCGAAAAAGATCAGCCCAGATGCCTGCATCCCTCATCAACGCGGTAGTCGATTCAGCGGTCAACGCTGGCGTCGTGCCGTGCGGGAATCAGCAGCCTGTGCAGATCAGCCATTACCCCCCACCTGTCAGTAGCACGCCGGTGTGCGCAGTCGTATCACCGCCGGGCGTTGGCGTTTCGGGCTGATCAGCGTTTTTTGCTGACCCCTGTGCCCGCCTGAAAAAACCTACTGAATTTCAGCTCCGGCTGAGTTGGCTATTTGCCTGACTACAGGTGGTATTCATGTTTGTCCTTTCGAAAAAGTCCGCGCTCGCGGCGGCGTCCACGAGCCAGTTCGTTCTGCTGTGGAGCAGCGGGGCGATCTTCTCCAAATGGGGGCTGGCCCACGCTTCGCCCTTTGCCTTTCTGCTGATCCGTTTTGTGATTGCCCTTTGCGGGCTGGTGCTGCTGGTGCCGTTGCTCAAGCTGAAACTGCCCAAGGGCGGCCGGCCGATGCTGTATGCGATGGTTACCGGGGTGGTGTTGTTGGGGGCTTATCAGATCTTCTATCTGCTGGCGCTGGACCTGAAGGTCACCCCCGGGGTGATGGCGACCATCATGGGCGTGCAACCGATCCTCACGGTGGTCATCATGGAGCGGCAGCGCTCGGCGAGCCGTATTTTCGGCCTGGCGCTGGGATTGGCCGGTCTGATCATGGTGGTTTACCAGGGCATCGGCCTGGCCGGGATGTCGCTGGCGGGGATGCTGTTCGGTTTGTTGGCATTGGCGAGCATGACGTTCGGCTCGATCATGCAGAAACGCATCACCGACAATCCTCTCGGTACGCTGCCGGTGCAGTATCTGGCGGGACTGTTGCTGTGCGGGATCTTCGTGCCGTTCCAGCCGTTCCACTTCGAACACAGCGCAGGTTTCATCGTGCCGGTGCTTTGGATGGGGTTGGTGGTGTCGGTGCTGGCAACCTTGCTGCTATACCGACTGATCGCCCGGGGCAATCTGGTGAATGTCACCAGTCTGTTCTATCTGGTGCCAGCCGTGACGGCGGTGATGGACTACCTGATCTTCGGCAACCGCCTGGCAGCGTTGAGCGTGTTGGGGATGCTGTTGATCATCGTCGGTCTGGTATTCGTGTTCCGTAAGTCGGCGTAACAGCCGCACATAAAAAAGGCCCGGGAGGAAACTCCCGGGCCTTTGTGCATCTGTCGATCAGCGAGTCACGACTTCTGCCGGTTTCACTGCCGCCGGCTTCAATACCAGCCACAGCGCAATTGCGATCAACACTCCGCCATACACGTGGGCCATCGACAGCGGTTCATCCAGAAACAGTGCCCCCCACAACACGCCAAACGGCGGGATCATGAACGTCACGGTCATCGATTTCACCGGCCCGATGGAACTCAACAGGCGGAAGTAGATGATGTAGGCAAACGCGGTGCAGCCCAGACCCAGGCCCAGCAGCGACAGCCAGACGTTCCAGCCGCCCCAGCTCACAGGTGGCTGGGTGATGACGTTGTAACCGAACAGCGGCAACAGGAACAGTGTCGCACCGAGCATGCTGCCCAGCGCTGATAGACGGCTGTCGAGCCCGCCGGCCTGATCCAGCCAGCGCCGGGCGAGGAAACCGGCGAAGCCGTAGCAGGTCGTTGCAAGCAGGCAGGCGACGGCACCCATCAACAGAGGCAGGTCGAACGCGACCGGGCCGGCGCGGGTCAGCACGCCCACGCCGAGCAGGCCAAGGAAAACCCCGGCAAGTTTGGCCACCGTGAGTTTTTCACTGAAGAACAGCCCGCCGATCAATACGCCCATCAGCGGCGTGGTGGCATTGAAGATTGCGGAGTACCCGGCCGGCAGCACCTGGGCGGCGACGGAATACAGAGTGGCCGGAACGCCGGAGTTGATCACCCCCAGCATCATCACGGTCTTGAGTTTGCCTTTGAAATCCCAGCTGATGCGCATCAGGCCAAGGATCACCAGCAAACCGACCGCCGCGATCGAGACCCGGAAAAATCCGGTCGGAACGGTGCCTATCGCGGGGGCGATGATGCGCATGAACAGGAAGCTCGCACCCCAGATCGCAGCCAGCGACAACATGCGGAAAATATCGACAGGGCTCACGGGTAACTCCTTCCTTGATGGGGACGAGAGTGTTGCCGAGCGCCCTGACGATGGCAACCGCTAATCGGGCATTTAATTTCCCCGTCAGAGCACGAAGCGCGTCACCAGCCCGTTGAGGTCGACGGCCAGGCGCGACAGTTCCTGACTGGCGGCAGAGGTCTGGGTCGCGCCAGCGGCGGTCTGAGTCGACAGGTCGCGGATGGTCACCAGGTTTTCATCGACTTCCCGGGCCACCAGTGCCTGTTGCTCGGCAGCGCTGGCGATCACCAGGTTGCGCTGGTTGATCTGCGAAATCGACGCGGTGATTTTCTCCAACGCATGGCCGGCACTGTTGGCCCGGCGCAGGGTCTGGCTGGCCTGTTCGGCGCTGCTTTGCAACGCGCCGACGGTGGCACCGGTGCCTTGCTGGATGCTGCTGATCATCAGCTCGATTTCTTCGGTGGAATTCTGCGTGCGCTGGGCCAGCGAACGGACTTCGTCGGCAACGACTGCAAAGCCACGTCCTGCCTCACCGGCCCGCGCCGCTTCAATGGCGGCATTGAGCGCCAGCAGGTTGGTCTGCCCGGCGATGCCGCGAATCACTTCCAGCACCTTGCTGATGTCCTGGGCCTGGGTCGCCAGGCCCTCGGCCTGTTCGGACGCACCGAGCACCGCGCTGACCAGTTCCTGAATCGAACTGATGGTCTCGCTGACCTGCACATGCCCGTGCTTGCTGTCCTCGTTCGAGGCTTCGGACGCTTCGGCGCTGGACACCGCGTTGGCTGCGACTTCATCCACCGCCGTGCTCATCTCGGTGACGGCCGTGGCGGCCTGTTCGATCTGGTCATTCTGCTGTTGCAGGCCGCGAGTGCTCTGTTCCATCACCGAACTCATCTCCTCGGCGGCGGAGGCCAGTTGCTGGGCCGACTCGCTGATACCGCGAATGGTCGAGCGCAGATTGCCCTGCATTTCGGCCAGCGCGGTGAGCAACTGCGCCGCTTCATCGCGGCCCTCGCTGTCGATGCGGCCGCTGAGATCACCGGAGGCAATCCGCCGGGCCACGCTCAGCGCCTGATTGATCGGCGCGGTGATGCTGCGGGTCAGCAGCCAGGCCAGCAGCAATGTGGCAATCAGGGCGATGACGATGATTGTCGCGACGATCCACAGCGACTGCTGATAGGTCGCGGCAGCGGATTTTGCGGCGGCATCGGCGCCTTGCTGATTGAGGGTGATCATTTGCTCCAGGGTCTTGTCGAGCACGCTGCCCTGAGGCGCCAGTTCAGTGGTCAGCCGCGTGTAGGCCTGATCGTTCTGCCCGGCATCGATCTGTTTGATGATCTGGTCGAGGATGCTCAGGTACTTGGCGGTGTCGGCGCCCAGACCTTCCAGCATCGCCCGTTCCTGATCATTGGCAATCAGGGTATTGTGATCGTCGAGGCGCTTGAGCAACTCCTGACGCTGCGCCGTGAGGATGCCCTTGCTGCGTTCGCGCACAGCGGCCTGGGTACTGGTGATCAGGCGCAGGGATTCGAGGCGGATGCTGGCGATGTTCGCCGCTGCGTCATGAATGCTTTCGATGCTGGGCATCCACGATTCTTCGATCACCGCTGCGCTTTCACGCAGGGCCTTCATCTGGCCCAGACCGAACAGGCCCACCACCATCAGCAGACCGGCCAGAACGGCAAAACTCAAACTGGCGCGCAAACCTATGCGCAGATTCCGGATAGACATCAATGTGCTCCTTGAACGTTGAGAAAGAGGGCGTCCTCGTGGGCCGAGGATCTTGTTGTGAGGCGGGTGATGGCGGGCTGTATATCAAAGTGCCATCACCTTGGTAAGGTCACTCAGCAATCAAGGTCACGGACGATGGACAGGAATGCGCAGGTGGGGCAAAGCCGCGGAATAGAGATGTCACGTTGTGATTGGATCCGAAACCCAGAGAATTCGCGGGCTGGCGCCGAACGGAGAGAAAGACTGATGGACGTGTTTGCTGACCGAACGGTCGATTAAAAAAACTTTGATAAAAACTGTGTCGTTGTACAACCCGGTCGCGGATTTGGCAGAAATTACGCTTCTCCTGTCCCCGGTTCCGTGGCTAAGCTCAGGCCTTCGAGCACAGATTCTTCAATTCCCGCAGAGGTCTCATCTATGCCGCAGCAATGGCCAGCCACCGACATCGCCCGCATGATCCTCGATGGCTTTGACGATTACCGCGAGCATTTCCGGCGGATCACCGACGGCGCCAGGGAACGTTTCGAACAGGCGCGCTGGCAGGACACGCAAACCGCGTCGGCGGCGCGGATCAACCTCTACGAAGACAAGGTCAACGAAACCGTCGTGCGTCTGCGCGAGTATTTCGAGGCTGACACGCTGATGGAAGTCAGTTGCTGGCCGCTGGTGAAAAGCGCCTACATCAGCATCATCGACCTGCGCTTCGACGATGAACTCTCCGAGACCTGGTACAACTCGATTTTCTGCGGTCTGTTCAGCCACGACCTGATCAGCGACGGCTGCATGTTCATCCATACCACCCGGCCAAGCCTGCGCCGGGCCCGGGCTGCGCAAACCCGCACCTACAAGCCGCAAGGACAGTTGTCGGGCATGCTCGCGAGCATCTTTGCCGATTACCGATTCAGCGAGGATTACGCCGATCTGCCCCGGGATCTGCAGCGCCTTGAAGCGCAACTGCGCGAGAACCTGCCGGACTGGGTGTGCAAGGATCCGGAACTGAGCGTCGAGCTGTTTTCCTCGGTGCTGTACCGCAACAAGGGCGCCTATCTGGTGGGGCGCATCTACACCAACGACGATCAATGGCCGCTGGTGATTCCGCTGCTGCACCGCGAGGGGCGGGGGATTCAGATCGATGCGCTGATCACCGACGAAGCGGATGTGTCGATCATCTTCTCGTTCACCCGTTCGTATTTCATGGTGGATGTGCCGGTGCCGGCGGAATTCATCGGTTTCCTCAAACGCATCCTGCCGGGCAAGCACATCGCCGAGCTGTACACCTCAATCGGTTTCTACAAGCACGGCAAATCCGAGTTCTATCGCGCGCTGATCAACCACCTGGCCAACACCGACGACCAGTTCATCATGGCCCCGGGCGTGCGCGGCATGGTCATGAGCGTATTCACGCTGCCGGGTTTCAACACCGTGTTCAAGATCATCAAGGACCGCTTCTCACCGTCGAAAAACGTCGACCGCGCCACGGTGATCGAAAAGTACCGACTGGTGAAAAGCGTCGACCGCGTCGGGCGCATGGCCGATACCCAGGAATTCGCCGATTTCCGTTTCCCGCTGAGCAAGTTCGATCCGGCGTGTCTGGCGGAATTGCTGGAAGTCGCGCCGTCCACTGTGTCGCTGGAAGGCGAAACCGTGCTAATCCGCCACTGCTGGACCGAGCGCCGGATGACCCCGCTGAATCTGTATCTGGACAACGCCAACGAAGCCCAGGTGCGCGAAGCGCTGGAGGATTACGGCCTGGCGATCAAGCAACTGGCGGCAGCCAACATCTTCCCTGGCGACATGCTGTTGAAGAACTTCGGCGTCACCCGCCATGGCCGGGTGGTGTTCTACGACTATGACGAAATCTGCTTCCTCACTGAAGCTAACTTCCGCCATATCCCGCCACCGCGCACGCCTGAGGACGAAATGGCCTCCGAACCGTGGTACTCGATCGGGCCGCTGGACGTGTTCCCTGAGGAGTTTCCGCCGTTTCTGTTTGCCGACTCGGCGCAGCGCAAATTGTTCGATCAGTTGCATGGCGAGCTGTATAACGCCGATTACTGGAAGGGCCTGCAGGAGGCGATTCGGGCCGGAAAAGTCATCGACGTCTTCCCGTATCGGCGCAAGGGCCTTGAAAACGAATAAAGCCGCCACAAGCAGCAAACTACAGGCTCCGCTTTCAACTTGCGGCTCGCAGCTTGCCGCTTGCCGCTGCTTTTCTGCCACAATCGCGTCCTTGCGCCACTAGACGACCGAATTGCGTACCCGATGACCGACGAATCGCCCTCCATCGACAAACTGCTGAAAAACCTCGATCACGCCATGCTCGCCGACCGCCACCGGCTGCGGCGGCAGTTGCTTGAGCTGCGCAAGAAACCCGACGAGGCCAAGCTGGCCCAGTGGGTGGCGCGCATGCAGGCGTCCTGCGATCAGGTGCTGGCGCGCAAGGCCAGCCTGCCGGTGATCCGTTACGACGACAGCCTGCCGATTGCGGCCAAGCGTGACGAAATCAAGAAGGCCCTGGAAAAGCACCAGGTGCTGATCATCGCCGGCGAAACCGGCTCGGGCAAAACCACGCAGTTGCCGAAAATCTGTCTGGAAATCGGTCGCGGCCAGCATGGTCTGATCGGCCACACCCAGCCGCGTCGGATTGCGGCGCGCAGCGTGGCCAGTCGGGTCGCGGAAGAACTCGGTACTCCGCTGGGCGCGCTGGTCGGCTATCAGGTGCGCTTCGAGGATCAGAGCGATGCCAACACCCTGATCAAACTGATGACCGACGGCATCCTGCTGGCGGAAACCCAGAACGACCGCTACCTCGAACGCTACGACACGATCATCGTCGACGAAGCCCACGAACGCAGCCTCAACATCGACTTCCTGCTCGGCTACCTGAAAACCCTGCTGCCGCGTCGTCCGGACCTGAAGGTCATCATCACCTCGGCGACCATCGATCTGGAGCGTTTCTCCAAACATTTTGATGACGCACCGATTGTTGAAGTGTCCGGCCGCACCTTCCCGGTGGAAACCTGGTATCGCCCGCTGACCCTGGAGCAGGACGAAGAGGGCAACCGCGTCGAGGACGACCTGACCGTGGATCAGGCGATCCTCGCCACCCTCGACGAAATCGCCGCGTATGAGCGCAGTGAACGCCGCAGCCCTGGCGATGTGCTGGTGTTCCTGCCGGGCGAACGCGAGATTCGCGACGCCGCCGACATGCTGCGCAAGGCCCAGCTCAAACACACCGAAATCCTGCCGCTGTACGCCCGCCTGTCGCCGGCCGAGCAGCAGCGGATTTTCCAGTCCCACCCAGGCCGTCGCGTGGTGCTGGCGACCAACGTCGCCGAAACGTCGTTGACCGTGCCGGGCATCCGTTACGTGATCGACAGCGGCACTGCGCGCATCAGCCGCTACAGCTACCGCGCCAAGGTCCAGCGCCTGCCGATCGAAGCGATTTCCCAGGCCAGCGCCAACCAGCGTAAAGGTCGTTGCGGCCGGGTCGAGCCGGGCATTTGCGTGCGCTTGTATAGCGAAGAGGATTTCCTCGGTCGGCCGGAGTTTACCGATCCGGAAATCCTGCGCACCAACCTCGCGGCCGTCATCTTGCAGATGCTGCATCTGCGCCTCGGCGAGATCACGGATTTCCCGTTCATCGAGCCGCCCGACGGCAAGGCGATCAGCGACGGTTTCAATCTGCTGCAAGAACTGTCGGCGGTGGATCGTAACAGTCAGCTGACCCCGCTCGGCCGCCAGTTGGCGCGCCTGCCGGTGGACCCGCGCATGGGCCGCATGCTGCTGGAAGCGGCGAAACTCGGCAGCTTGCAGGAAGTGCTGATCGTCGCCAGTGCCATGTCGATTCAGGACCCGCGCGAGCGTCCGCCGGAGCGTCAGCAAGCCGCCGATCAGGCCCATGCGCAGTGGAAGGACGCCGATTCGGACTTCGCCGGGCTGGTCAATCTGTGGCGTGGCTTCGAAGAACAACGCCAGGCGTTGACCGCCAACCCGCTGCGCAACTGGTGCCGCAAGAATTTCCTCAATTACCTGCGTTTGCGCGAGTGGCGTGATTCCCATCGCCAGTTGAGCCTGATCTGCCGTGACCTGCAGTTGAGCCTGAACAAAGAGCCGGCGGACTATCCGAAACTGCACAAGGCAGTACTGGTCGGCCTGCTCAGCCAGATCGGCCAGAAAACCGAAGACGGCGACTATCTTGGCGCCCGTCAGCGGCGCTTCTGGATTCACCCGTCGTCGGGCATCGGCAAGAAGCGCCCGCAGTGGGTGATGACCGCCGAACTGGTGGAAACCACCAAGCTCTACGCGCGGATGGTGGCGAAGATCGACGCCGACTGGATCGAGCCACTGGCCGGGCATCTGATCAAGAAGAACCACTTCGAACCGCACTGGGAGAAGAAGCGCGGTCAGGTCGTCGCATTCGAACAGATCACCTTGTTCGGGCTGATCGTGGTCGGTCGCCGACCGGTGCATTACGGCCCGGTGGATCCGGTGGTCTCGCGGGAACTGTTCATCCGCGAAGGCCTGGTGCGGGGCGAGATTCAGTCCCGGGCCAAGTGCCTGACCGCCAACAAGCAATTGCTGGAACAACTCGACGAACTGGAAGCCAAGGCCCGTCGCCGGGACATTCTGGCCGACGAGGAAACCCTCTACGCGTTCTACGATGCGCGACTGCCGGCGGAGATTCACCAGACCGCGACCTTCGACAGCTGGTATCGGGTCAACAGCCAGAAAGACCCGCAACTGCTGATCATGCGTGAAGAGGACGTGCTGGCCCGCGAAGCCAGCGAAGTCACCGCCCAGCATTACCCGGACACGCTGCACATCGGCGATCTTGAACTGGCGCTGAGTTACCACTTCGAACCCAATCACCCGCGCGACGGCGTGACCCTGCGCGTACCGGCACCGCTGTTGCCGATGCTGCCGCCGGAGCGCCTGGAATGGCTGGTGCCGGGGCTGATCGAGGCCAAGTGCATCGCGCTGGTGCGCAACCTGCCCAAGGCCCTGCGCAAGAACTTCGTGCCGGTGCCGGACTTCATCAAGGCTGCGCTGCAACGCATGACGTTTGCCGAAGGTTCGTTGCCGCAAGCGCTGGGCCGTGAGCTGCTCCGCATGACCGGTGCGCGGGTCAGTGATGAGGCCTGGGCCGAAGCGGCGCAACAGGTCGAAAGCCATCTGCGGATGAACCTGGAAATCGTCGACGGCCAGGGCAAGTTCCTCGGCGAAGGGCGGGATCTGGCGGAGTTGACGGCGCGTTTCGCCGAAGCCAGTCAGGCCGCATTGGCCGTGCCGCAAAGTGCGAAAAGTCAGCAACCGGTGGAAGCCAAGGTCTTCGCCCCGGTGGCGGAAAAGACGCAACAGAAGATTGCCGGGCTGTCGATGACGGTCTATCCGGCGTTGGTGGAAGAGGGCGGCACGGTCAAGGAAGGACGCTTCTCGACCCCGGCCGAAGCCGAGTTCCAGCATCGCCGCGCCTTGCAACGTCTGCTGATGCAGCAACTGGCTGAACCGGCCAAATTTCTGCGCGGCAAGTTGCCGGGCCTGACCGAACTGGGCCTGCTGTACCGCGAACTGGGCCGGGTCGATGCGCTGGTCGAAGACATTCTGCTGGCGAGCCTCGACAGCTGCATTCTCGATGGCGAAGACCCGTTGCCTCGCGACGGCGCAGGCCTGGCGGCACTGGCCGAGCGCAAGCGTGGCAGCTGGACCGAGCATGCGGAGCGCGTGGCGCGTCTGACCCTGGAAATCCTCAAGCTCTGGCACGGTCTGCAAAAACGCTTCAAGGGCAAGATCGACCTGGCTCAGGCGGTGGCGCTTAACGATATCAAGCAGCAGCTCAGTCATCTGGTGTACCCAGGCTTCGTCCGGGAAACACCGATGCTGTGGCTCAAGGAGCTGCCGCGCTATCTGAAGGCCGTCGAGCAACGTTTCGAGAAACTGGGCGCGCAGGTGCAGAAGGATCGGGTCTGGAGCGGCGAACTCGCCGGCCTCTGGACGCAATATCAGACTCGCGCCGCCAAACATGCCCAGGAAGGCAAGCGCGATCCGCAGCTCGAGCTGTACCGCTGGTGGCTGGAGGAGTACCGGGTTTCGCTGTTCGCCCAGCAGTTGGGGACGAAAGTGCCGATCTCCGACAAGCGCCTGAACAAGCAGTGGACGCAGGTCGAGGCCTGACCTCCGATCCTGCAAAAGGCGCCAAATGCCAAGGTTTATGGCAAACTTCGCGCCTATAAACGCCGGCCCCGCGGTTTTGAGCCTTGTCAGCCGCGGGCGAGGTCGGAATAAAGCGATGCCAGGTTTTTGCGTCCCCTCTATGGGAATAGACCCTTTGCGTGTTGGCACGTCGGTGCCAGCACTTTCTGCCTGAACAGATTAGAGAAACGACCATGCATAACGTCGTCATCAGCGGCACCGGCCTGTACACCCCGGCCAACAGCATCTCCAACGAAGAGCTGGTGCAGTCTTTCAATACCTACGTCGCGCAGTTCAACGCGGACAACGCCGATGCCATCGCCAGCGGCGAGATCCAGGCCCTGACCGAATCCAGCGCCGCGTTCATTGAAAAAGCCTCGGGCATCAAGAGCCGCTTTGTCATGGACAAGGACGGCATCCTTGATCCGCAACGCATGGCGCCACGCCTGCCGGAGCGTTCCAACGACGAATGGTCGGTGCTCTGCCAGATGGCCATCGGCGCTGCCGAGCAAGCCTTGCAGCGCGCCGGCAAGACCGCCGCCGACATCGACGGCGTGATCGTCGCCTGCTCCAACCTGCAACGTGCCTACCCGGCCATCGCCATCGAAGTCCAGGAAGCACTGGGCATCCAGGGGTTCGGTTTCGACATGAACGTTGCCTGCTCGTCGGCGACCTTCGGCATCCAGCAAGCCGCCAACACTGTGCAACTGGGCCAGGCCCGGGCGATCCTGATGGTCAACCCGGAAGTCTGCACCGGTCACCTGAACTTCCGTGACCGCGACAGCCACTTCATCTTCGGTGACGCCGCTACCGCCGTCGTCATCGAGCGAGCCGATACGGCAACGTCGAAGCACCAGTTCGACGTAGTCAGCACCAAATTGCTGACCAAGTTTTCCAACAACATCCGCAACAACTTCGGCTTCCTCAACCGCGCAGCGGAAGAGGGCATCGGTGCCCGGGACAAACTGTTCGTGCAGGAAGGCCGCAAGGTGTTCAAGGACGTGTGCCCGATGGTGGCCGAGCTGATCGGTGAGCATCTGGAAGAGAACAAGCTTAACGTCGGTGATGTGAAACGCTTCTGGCTGCACCAGGCCAACCTGAGCATGAACCACCTGATCGTGCGCAAGCTGCTGGGCCGCGAAGCGACCGAAGAAGAAGCACCGGTGATTCTCGACACCTACGCCAACACCAGCTCCGCCGGTTCCGTGATCGCGTTCCACAAGTATCAGGACGATCTGGCGGCCGGATCGCTGGCGGTGCTGAGTTCGTTCGGTGCCGGTTATTCGATTGGTAGCGTGATTCTGCGCAAGCGCTGAGATTGAGGTTAATTTCCTCTTAACCGCGCTGATCTTTCCTACAGCCTAATCAGCTATAACGCTGTAATTTTCGACGTTGACGGCAGGATGGTGTGTTGCGCGCCATCCTGCCGTTATCATTTTCGAAGTCAGGACAAGGGGATTGAGGGATGGCGGCTGACGACACCCAACTGCTGGCACGTTTGCTGGCTGGCGAGCAGAGGGCTTTCAAGGAACTGGTCACCACCTACCAGAGCGCCATGCGTGCAGTGGCGTACGCGATTGTTGGCCAGCGTCATGTCGAGGAAGTGGTACAGGATGCCTGGCTGTCGGTGGTGCGCCATATTGGCAGCTTCGAGGGACGCTCCAGTCTCAAGACCTGGCTGCTGACCATCACCGCCAATTCGGCCAAGGGCCGCTACAAGCAGAACCGTCGTGAAGTGCTGATGGATGATCTGCCATCGCCCCACGGCACCATCGACGATGATCGCTTTTCCCCCGGCGACGGCCACTGGCTGATCGCACCGTTCGCCTGGCATCAGGACACGCCCGAAGCGTTGCTGACTGAAAATGAACTGCGCGAATGCCTGGAGCACACGTTGCTCAGCCTGTCAGAACTGCAAAGCAGTGTGCTGTTGCTGCGCGAGCGTCAGGGCCTGGAGCTGGAAGAGATCTGTAATCTTCTGGAGATCTCGCTCTCCAATGTCCGTGTGCTGCTGCATCGTGCGCGGCTGAAAGTCTTCGCCACCGTGGAGCATTTCGAGGAGACCGGCGAATGCTGACCTGTAAAGAACAAGTGGCGCGCTCCAGCGATTATCTCGATGGCCAGTTGAGCTTTCGCGAGAAGCTGATGGTGCGTCATCACCTGATGTTCTGCCGAAATTGCCGGCGCTTCATCCGCCAGATGCGTTTGATGCAGGCGACATTGCGGGTGATGCCGGAGAAACCGGAGGAGGGTGTGGATGCGTTGGCCGAGCGGCTGGCGGCGCAGCGCCGCAAAGACAATTCCTGAGGAAAAAAAACAGCCCGGCGTAACAGCAGCGAACGGATGATGGGGATCGCTGCTGCGGCGCCGGGCTGTAGGAGAAAATCAGCTTCAGGCTACAAATGAGGCATTCACTGGTTGCCTGAAGCTTGTCACTGCGGTGTTAGAACTTGGCTTCAGCATCCAGTTGCAGGGTGTTGATGTCGGAGTCGGTCTTCTTCAGGCTGGCGTTGGTGTAGTCCGAGTTAGCCATGAAGTAGGTGGCGCCTAGGGTGAAGTTCTTGTCCAGCTCGTAGCTCACTTTCAGCTTGCTGCCGCGGGAACCGGTGTAACCGTTGGCAAAGTCGGAGTCGGTGAAGGCACCCACCACCGCGTTACGCTGTACGTCGCGGTAGTTGTAGTCGATACCGAAGCCATAGACCTTGGTCTTCACGCCGGCCAGCCAGCCAGTGTCCTGGTCGTTGCTGGCGTCGTTGTTGTTCACGTATTGACCGTAGATCGACAGCGGAACCGGCAGGTTGGCGACGTCCAGCTGACCGAAGCCTTCATACAGTTTGAAGGTTTCGTTCGGGCTGTTGCCGTTGACGGCCAGGGCGCATGGCGCAGTCACGGTGCCGCTGGTAGGGCAGGCGCTGTCCTTGTCGTTGTCGTAGGAGTAGATGCTGCCGCCCAGGGTCAGTTTCAGGCTGTCGGTCAGTGCGAAGCGACCGCCCAACTGGCCAGCGTACAGACGCAGGTCGTGCTTGAACTGCACGCCTTCGCCGTCGACGTTGTCTTTGAGGGTGTAGTGACCGGCGCTACCGAACAGTTCGGCGCTGCCGTTCAGCGGGTACTTGTAAGTGACGGCCAGGCCTTCCGGGTTGATGTCGCTGTCCCAGATGATGTCGCCCATGCTTACCCAAGGCTGGTTCATCTTACCGGCGATCAGGTGCAGGTTCTTGATGGCGTCAGGGTGGTAGTCGACGTAACCCTGGTCGAGCCAGATCTGCTTCTTGTCGAAGTAGTTGTTCAGGTCCTGGTTGGTGGAGCGGGCGTCGTCGCTGCTGCCGGTGGCGATACGGATACCGGTGTCCACCTGCGGGTTGATTTCGGTGTAGGCGCCCAGACGGGCACGAATGCGCTGACGGTCCTGGTCCTTGGCGTTCGGCACGCCATCGTTCTTCACGGTTTCCTGACGGAAACGTACGTCACCCTTGAACTGGGTCTTGGCAGCCCAGGCCAGCTTCTGGTCGAAGCTGCTCAGCTCGTTGGTTTTCTTCGCGGTTGCCGCGATTTGCTCGTTGGTCTCTTGCTGCGCCTGCTGCGCGATTTGCTGGGCCTTCTGATCCTGGGCCAGTTCGGTTTGCAGTTCTACGTACTGCGCCTGGGTGATGGAACCGTTAGCCTTGAGCATGTCGAGCAGTTTGGCGTCGACTGCGGCACTGGCCGGAACACTCATGGCCAGCAACAGGCCACCGCACAGGGCCGCCGCAGTTTTCGTGGAAGCAAGACGCATAGCAATCTCCGAAGATGAGAGGGATGGCTGAACCATCCTGGGCACAACCGACGATTTGAACGTCGGAAAACTGTGTCCGGGTAGAACCCGGCGCTCTAAAAACAGGCGCCAGTATCGCGATGGTTTATGACAGAGCAGTGGCACGGTGATGGCAGGTTGATGACGATACAAAACTTGCGTGAACTATTGATCTAGAGCGCTGTCGCGCAATCGGACGTGGGCAAGACAGGGCCGATCAGCGATACTCGCGAGGCTTTCAGGGCCAAAAGTGGAGAGGAAAATGCCGTTGCAGCGCCTGCAAAAACTGTCGGAAATCGAACCGGCACTCTGGGATGCACTGGTGCCGGACAACCAGCCGTTTCTGCGCCATGCCTTCCTAGGCGCGCTGGAAGACAGCGGCAGTGTCGGCCCGCACACCGGCTGGCAGGCGGAGCATTTGCTGCACGTCGAAGACGGCCGTCTGATCGCGGCGCTGCCCGGTTATCGCAAGTGGCATTCCTACGGCGAATACGTGTTCGATCACGGTTGGGCCGATGCCTGCGCCCGTGCCGGCATCGATTACTACCCCAAGTTTTTGAGTGCGGTGCCGTTCAGCCCGGTCACCGGGCCACGTCTGTTGGCGGCTAACGTCGAGGATGGATTCGAACTGCTCAAGAGCCTGCCGGGTTATCTGGAAATCGAAGAGCTCTCCGGCGCCCATATCAACTTCACCGATGCCTTTACCGATGCCGCCATGGCCGAGCAGCCGGGCTGGCTGCAACGCATCGGCTGTCAGTACCACTGGCAGAATCGCGGCTATCGCGACTTCCAGGACTTTCTCGACGTGCTCAGTTCGCGCAAGCGCAAGCAGATGCGCAAGGAGCGCGAGCAAGTGGCGGGGCAGGGCTTCGAATTCGAATGGCTTGAGGGGCGAGAGCTGGATGAGGCGCAGTGGGATTTTGTCTATGCCTGCTACGCCAACACTTATGCGGTGCGTCGTCAGGCGCCGTACCTGACGCGGGAGTTCTTCAGTCTGTTGGCCGAGCGCATGCCGGAATCGATTCGTGTCGTGCTGGCCAGGCAGGGCTCAAGGCCGGTGGCGATGGCGTTCAGTCTGGTGGGCGGCGACAGTTTCTACGGGCGTTACTGGGGATGCCTTGCAGAGTTCGATCGGCTGCATTTTGAAACCTGTTTCTACCAGGGCATGGATTACGCGATTGCCCAGGGTTATCAACGTTTCGACGCCGGCGCCCAGGGTGAACACAAGTTGATTCGCGGCTTTGAACCGGTGATCACTCATTCCTGGCATTACCTGCGCCATCCCGGCCTGAAAGCCGCCGTGAAGGATTTTCTTCAGCAGGAACGCACCGGTGTGCTGGCTTACGCGGAAGAGGCGAGGAACGCCTTGCCGTATCGGCAAGCCTGATCCTCGCCTCTTCTGCCTTCAACTGTCTTCCTTGCCCAGCCAGCGATAGACCACGCCGCCCACCACCGCACCCAGCAGCGGCGCGACCCAGAACATCCACAACTGCGCGATTGCCCAGCCGCCGACCATCAGCGCCGGGCCCGTGCTGCGGGCCGGGTTGACCGAGGTGTTGGTCACCGGAATCGAGATCAGGTGGATCAGCGTCAGGGCCAGGCCGATGGCGATCGGTGCCAGTCCCGCAGGGGCGCGTTTGTCGGTGGCGCCGAGGATGATCAGCACGAACATCGCGGTCATGACCAGCTCGGTGATGAACCCGGAGGCCATCGAGTATTTGCCCGGCGAGTGCTCGCCATAACCGTTTGAAGCAAGGCCGGCGGCGATGTCGAAACCCTCCTTGCCGCTGGCGATGTGATACAGCAGCGCCGCTGCCAGGATCCCGCCGATCACTTGGGCGATGATGTAGGCGGGCAGTTCTTTGGCCGGGAACCGACCACCGACCACCAGACCGACCGACACGGCCGGGTTGAGATGACAGCCGCTGATGTGGCCGATGGCAAATGCCATGGTCAGCACCGTCAGGCCAAACGCCAGGGCGACCCCCAGCACGCCGATCCCCACAGGTGACGACGCGGCGATCACCGCACTGCCGCAACCACCCAGCACCAACCAGAACGTACCCAACAACTCCGTGGCTGAACGTTTTAACAGAGACATGAGAGAGTCCTTGATAGACGCGCTATCGAGACTGCATCGAGTTGTGCTTCCTTGCAATTACGACAGGTTCATCTCCAGAGCCTTCGCTGAGTACAGCAGGGAATGCGGGGATTTCCAGCAGCCATGAAAAAACCGCCAGAGCCCGTGGTGGAAGGGCTGTGGCGGTTTTTGCGTTTCGTGCCAGATCAGTCGATGCCGACAAACCCTCCGGTCTGGTGCGCCCATAGCCGTGCGTACAATCCGCCATGGGCCAGCAGTTCGGCATGGTTGCCGGTCTCGGCGATTTTGCCGTTCTCCAGCACCACCAGCCGGTCCATGCGGGCAATGGTTGAAAGACGGTGAGCGATGGCGATCACCGTCTTGCCCTGCATCAGGGTTTCCAGGCTTTCCTGGATCGCCGCTTCGACTTCCGAGTCCAGCGCCGAGGTCGCTTCGTCCATGATCAGGATCGGCGCGTCCTTGAGCAGCACCCGCGCAATCGCGATCCGCTGGCGCTGGCCGCCCGACAGCTTCACCCCGCGCTCGCCGACATGGGCATCGAATCCGGTGCGTCCTTCGGCATCCGATAGCAGTGGAATGAACTCGTCAGCCCGGGCCTTGCGCACCGCTTCCCAGAGTTCGGCATCGGTGGCGTCAGGCTTGCCGTACAGCAAGTTGTCGCGGATCGAACGGTGCAGCAGCGACGTGTCCTGGGTGATCATGCCGATCCGCGCACGCAGGCTTTCCTGGCCGACTTCGGCGATGTTCTGGCCGTCGATCAGGATCCGCCCGCCCTCGACGTCGTACAGGCGCAATAGCAGGTTGACCAGGGTCGATTTGCCGGCGCCGGACGGGCCGATCAGGCCGATTTTCTCGCCGGGTTTGATGGTCAGGTTGAGGTCGCCGATGATGCCTTTCTTCTTGCCGTAGTGAAAATCCACGTGCTCGAAACGCACCTCGCCACGGGCCACGGCCAGCGGTTTGGCCTGTTCGCGGTCGGTGACGCTGACCGGTTGCGAGATGGTCTGCAGGCCGTCCTGGACCATACCGATGTTCTCGAAGATGCCAGTGACCACCCACATGATCCAGCCGGACATGTTGACGATGCGGATCACCAGGCCGGTGGCCAGGGCGATGGCGCCGACACTGATCACCGATTGCGTCCATAGCCACAGGGCCAGCCCCGTAGTGCCGACGATCAGCAGGCCGTTCATGGTGGTGATGGCCACGTCCATGCTGGTGACCACGCGGCCGGCCAGTTGGGCTTTTTCGGTCTGTTCCTGGATCGCTTCGCGGGCGTAGTGCTGTTCGAAGTTGGTGTGGGCGAACAGTTTCAGGGTGGCGATGTTGGTGTAGCCGTCGACGATGCGCCCCATCAGTTTCGAGCGCGCGTCGGAAGCGGCGACGGAGCGATCCTTGACCCGTGGCACAAAGTAATAGAGCGCGCCGATGTAGGCGGCGATCCACGTCAGCAGCGGGATCATCAGGCGCCAGTCGGCTTCGGCGAACAGCACCAGCGAGCTGATCGCATAGATCAGCACGTGCCACAACGCATCCACTGCCTGCACCGCGGAATCACGCAGCGAGTTGCCGGTCTGCATGATGCGCTGGGCGATGCGCCCGGCGAAGTCGTTCTGGAAGAAATTCAGGCTCTGCTTGAGCACGTAACTGTGGTTCTGCCAGCGGATGAGGCTGGTCATGCTCGGGCTCAGGGTCTGGTGCACCAGCATGTCGTGCAGCGCCAGGAACAGCGGCCGCAGGAGCAGGGCCACCACGGCCATCCACGCCAGTTCGGCGCCATGCACCTTGAAGAAATCGACGTTCGGCGTGCCTTGGGCAAGGTCGATGATGCGGCTCAGGTAGCTGAACAGCGCCACTTCGATCAGGGCACCGAACAGGCCGACGATCAGCAGGGCGGCGAAACTCGGCCAGACCTGCTTCAGGTAATAGGTATAGAAGGGCAGAACACGGTCCGGCGGGGATGCCGTAGGCGCGTCACGGAATATGTCGATCAGTTGTTCGAAACGGCGATAGAGCATCAGATAACCGCCCGGAGTACGGGCTCTCCTTTTATCAGTGTGAGCGGCGCGGTGTTCAACCGCCGCCGCTCGATATGCCCTGTAAAGCTTAGTCGATGCGCTTGGCCGACTTGATGATCACAGGGTCGACAGGCACGTTTTGCATGCCCTGTTTGGTGGTGGTCTGGGAGTTGACGATGATGTCGACCACGTCCATGCCCTTGACCACTTTGGCGAACACCGCGTAACCGGCGTCGCGGCCCGGATCGAGGAACGCATTGTCGGCGACGTTGATGAAGAACTGGCTGGTGGCCGAGTTCGGATCGGAAGTGCGGGCCATCGACAGGGTGCCGCGAACGTTGTGCAGACCGTTGCTGGCTTCGTTCTTGATCGGTGCCTTGGTTTCTTTCTGTTGCATCTGTTGGGTGAAACCGCCGCCCTGGGCCATGAAGCCCGGGATCACGCGGTGGAAAATGGTGTTGGTGTAGAAACCGCTGTCGACGTAATCGAGGAAGTTCTTGGTACTGATCGGCGCCTTGACCGGGTCCAGCTCGATTTCGATGGTGCCGTTGGTGGTCACCAGTTCGACGTGTGGCGCCTTGGCCGGCGTGGCAGCCATCAGGTTGGCGGCGAACAGCACAGTGCCGGCGGCGAGGGCGAGTTTTTTCAGCATGGTTCAGTGATCCTGAGGGTGAATATCGGCTGTGGCGAGAAACGCCAGCAGCGTTTGATTGAAGCGTTCGGGTTGATCGAGCGGGGTGGCGTGGCGCGAATCGGCGATCACCACCAGCCGCGCATCGGGCAGCAGTCTGACATAGGTTTCTTTCAGCGAGACGGGGGTGTAGTCCCGGTCGGCGCTGACGACGAGCGTTGGACAGGAGATCCTCGAAAGTCGTTCCTGAACCCCCCAGCCAACAATCGCATCGAAGCTGGCGAGATAAGCACGTTTGTCGTTTTTTGCCCAGCGCTCGGCCATCTTCTGTCGCAAATCCGCCTGCTCCGGTTTGGGGAACAGTTTGGCGCCCAAGGCCTTGCCGATGGTGGCCAGACTCAGCAGGCGCATCAGGCTCCAGCGCTTGAACCACTGCCAGTAATCGTCGCGGCTGCGCACCTTGACCTCGGGTGCGCTGTTGACGATGGTCAGGCTCTTGAGCATCTGTGGCTGATCGACGGCGAACTGGAAGCCGATCATGCCGCCCATGGACAGGCCGGCGTAATGTACCGGGCCGAGCTTCAGGTGTTCGATCAGGGCGACGATGTCCGCGCTGAAGCCAGCGATGCTGTAGCGCTCGCGGGGCTTGTCGGAGCGGCCATGACCGCGCACGTCCGGGACGATCACCCGGTATTGCGCGGCCAGTGCCGGGATCTGCATTTCCCAGTCCAGCGTGCTGGAGCCGAGCCCGTGAACCAGCAGCAACGGATCGCCGTGGCCATATTCCTCGTAGTGCAGGTTGCAGCCTTCATGCTCGAAATACGCCATCGGTGAACTCCGTGTCAGGCTTGTTCGGGGGCGGCGAACGGTGCGTCCAGCGGCAAGGTGTCGAAGGTGCGCAACAGTTCGACGAGGATCTGCGAAGCCGGGCCCAGCGGTTTGTCCTTGTTCGAATACAGATAGAAACTCGGATTGCGGCTGCCACCCTGATCCAACGGTAGCAGCTTGAGCAGGCCTTCCTTCAATTCCCGTTCGATCATGTGCCGTGGCAGCCAGGCGAACCCCAGGCCGCTGGAAACAAAGTTGGCGGCGGTGGCGAGGCTGCCGACGGTCCAGCGCTGTTCGGCGCCGAGCCAGCCGACATCCCGGGGTTGCTGGCGGCCGGAGTCGCGGATCACCACTTGCATCTGGGTTTCCAGGTCCTGGAAATTCAGTTCACGGTTCAGCCGATGCAGTGCGTGTTCGGGGTGGGCGACGGCGACAAATTCCACATCGCTCAGCTCTGCGCCGAGGTAGCCGGGAATGCTCAGGCCGGTGATCGCCAGATCGGCCACGCCTTCGAGCAACACTTCCTCGACACCCGACAGCACTTCTTCACGCAGACGCACACGGCAGCCACGGCTTTGCGGCATGAACGCGGTCAGTGCGCGAACCAGGCGGGCGCTCGGGTAGGCGGCATCGACGACCAGCCGCACTTCGGCTTCCCAGCCTTGCTCCATGTGATGAGCGAGGTCTTCCAGTTGGCTGGCCTGTTTCACCAGTTGTCGCGAACGCCGCAGCAACACGCCGCCGGCTTCAGTCAGTACGGCTTTACGGCCGTCGATGCGCAGCAACGGCACACCGAGTTGGTCCTGCATGCGGGCGACGGTGTAGCTCACCGACGATTGCGAACGGTGCAACGCTTCGGCGGCCTGGGCGAATCCGCCGTGGTCGACCACTGCCTGCAACGTTCGCCATTGATCTAGGGTCACGCGGGGCGCTTTCATCGATAGCTCCTCTTGTCCTAAGCTGGCGGTCCCTCATGGAGACTGCCGAATGAAAAAATTCTGTTGTGTGGTACTGGCGCTGCTGCCGCTGACCGCGTTTGCGTATCCGATCGATGTGCAGAAGAATCTCAATGGCCTGAAGATCGACTACGAGTCCTTCGATACCGATAAAGACATCGGCTCCATCCGGGTCGCCAACTACGGCGAAGTCGACGCGGTCTGCAAAGTCGTGTTCAGCAACGGCCCGGAGGCGCCGCGCACCCGCAATATCGAGGTGCCGGCCGGCAAACACACCAACGCCACCGCCAAGTTCTCCCGCGAGATCATCAAGCTGCGCGTCGAGCTGAGCTGCAACCCGAAATAGCGGTTTTGCCTCTCTGTGGGAGCGAGTCAGCCCGCTCCTACAGGTGCAGCTTGCATCTAAACGAATATTTCGATGGTTTGCAGCAATTATTTGCGCTTTTTCATCGATACAACTCTGTTTAACCTTCACTCCATCGACTTACAACATTCTCGGATGGAGGCTACACACCATGTCCCACGTTCTGATCATCGAAAGCAGCGCCCGCCAGCAAGACTCGGTATCCCGTCAACTGACCCAGACCTTCATCAGTCAGTGGAAAGCTGCACACCCGGCCGATCAGATCACCGTCCGTGACCTCGCCGTGAACCCGGTGCCACACCTGGACAGCAACCTGCTGGGCGGCTGGATGAAACCCGCCGAACAGCGCAATGCCAACGAACAGTCCTCGCTGGATCGCTCCAACGAGCTGACCGATGAACTGCTGGCCGCCGACGTGCTGGTGATGGCCGCGCCGATGTACAACTTCGCGATTCCAAGCACCCTGAAAGCCTGGCTCGACCACGTGCTGCGTGCCGGCGTGACCTTCAAGTACACCGAAACCGGTCCGCAAGGCCTGCTCAGCGGCAAGCGTGCCTACGTGCTGACCGCTCGCGGCGGCATCTACGCCGGCGGCCCGGCGGATCACCAGGAACCGTACCTGCGCCAGGTGATGGGTTTCATCGGCATCCACGACGTGACCTTCATCCACGCTGAAGGCATGAACCTGGGCGGCGACTTCCAGGAGAAAGGCCTCAACCAGGCCAACGCCAAACTGTCCCAGGTCGCTTGATATGTTAATCGCCAGATAATCGCCGATTGTTCTAGTGACCTGGCGCAACCCCTTCAAGGCTCTACGCGCATCGAACCTCCCTTTGCACTTGTTGCTCCTGAGTGCTGTAGCCCGATTGAACGCTTTAGCGAGATCGGGCTTTTTTTTGCCCGGGATTTAGCGATGGCCGGGAAAAACCGCTATCGTCGCCGCCATTCGAAATCGAGGCGACCATGGGCTATCTACTTATTGTCACGCTGATCCAGGCGTTTTCCTTCAGTCTGATCGGCGAATACCTGGCCGGGCATGTCGACAGCTACTTCGCGGTGCTGGTGCGTGTGGTGCTGGCCGGGCTGGTGTTCATCCCGCTGACGCGCTGGCGTTCGGTGGAGCCGGCGTTCATGCGCGGCATGCTGCTGATCGGCGCGTTGCAGTTCGGCGTGACCTACGTCTGCCTGTACCTGAGCTTCCGGGTGCTGACGGTGCCAGAGGTGTTGCTGTTCACCATCCTCACGCCGTTGCACGTGACCCTGATCGAAGACGCGCTTAACCGCCGCTTCAACCCGTGGGCACTGATCGCCGCACTGGTGGCGGTCACAGGCGCTGCGGTGATCCGCTACGACCGGATCAACCCGGACTTCTTCATGGGTTTCCTGTTGCTGCAATTGGCCAACTTCACCTACGCCGCCGGGCAGGTGCTGTACAAGCATCTGGTGGCGAAGCACCCGAGCGATCTGCCGCACTACCGGCGCTTCGGTTTCTTCTACCTCGGCGCACTGGCGGTGGCACTCCCGGCGTTCCTGCTGTTCGGCAAATCCAGTTTCCTGCCCGAAGCGCCGCTGCAATGGGGCGTGTTGGTGTTCCTTGGCCTGGTCTCGACCGCACTCGGTCTGTACTGGTGGAACAAAGGTGCGTGCCTGGTCAACGGCGGCACCCTCGCGGTGATGAACAACCTGCACGTGCCGGTGGGCTTGCTGCTGAACCTGTTGATCTGGAATCAGCATGAAGAACTGGGGCGGTTGTTCCTCGGTGGCGGCGTGATTCTGGCAGCGGTATGGATCAGCCGGTTGGGGATTCGCAAGCCGCAGGCCATTGGCTGAATCATTAATCACCCCTTTATTTCCACCACATAACTATGTACCGCAACTGACTACCGCTTGATCGACACGCTGTGCCCTACAGACAAGGAGTGACTGTATGGCACAGAACAATTTCAACGATGGAACGTCGGGAAGCGTCGTCATCCGAACCGGGCCACCCGCGTCGGGTGGCGGACCGGGTGGCGGTTTTGGCGGTGGCGGCGGGGTATCGGGCGGCTTCGGCAAGGTCAGCAAGAGCAAGCAAAAGGCTCGGGCCCGGGCCAAAGCGGCGCACCGGCAAAAACAACAGCAAGAGCAGGCTCAAGCGGCGGCTCAGGCACAAGAAGCGGCAGCCCAGGCCCAGGCCGCCGCTACGCAGGCTCAGGAACAGGCGCGTCATCAAGCGCTGATGCAGTTCCTGGCGGGATTGGCGCAACGACATGACGCCATCAGGGCCGAGGTCGATCGTCGCTTTGCCGAACGGGCCAGGCAACTTGCGCCGCTTCTGGATCAGGAGATTTTGGCGGCGCGCAGGGCCCCTGACAGCCGCTACAGCGAGCGCTGGCAGCTCTATCTTATTTCCAAGGAAAAAAATGAAATCGACGGGCTGATTGCCCGCAAGTCCATAGACCTCGATGCAAAGAGCGCGACCGCCCGCGCCTTCGATGGTCAGGATCCGCTGATTCGAACTTCCAACGATTACCTGACCCGACTCAGCCAGTTCGGCGAAGCACTCGATGACGGCCACCGGATCTGGGAAAGCGCGTACAACGCCGCCCATGAAGCGCGCTTATTGACCTCGCAGATTCATACCCTGCGGGAAAAGTCTGCTGCGCTGGCCACGCATCATGCCGAGCAGACCGTGGTCTGGCGTGCCAGGGAAGCGGTCTGGGAGGCTCAGCGCCAATACGCTGCGCAGCGCGAATCACGGGTTCGATTCAAGCAACAGGCCGATGAAGATGCGCGGATAAGTCGAAGCCGACAGGCCAATACGCTGACCGTTCCGCTGTCGTCGATGACGCATGGTGCGATGGTGTTGACGCGTTCCGGAGCACTCGTCGCCCAGCAAGCGGGGGCACTCATCGAGGCCGGTGTACGGCAAGCGGTCAAACACCTTCCCCTCGCCATGCTTGTTCCCCATCCTTCCACGGTATTGATCGGCGGGTTGGTGTACTCGCCAACGCTGGGCGATGGAGAACTGACGCCGGAGCAGCGACGACGATTGTTTCAGTCCGTCGCCGTACCTGCCCAGGCGCTGGGACTTTCCGATGAGCAGGCGCTGCGCACGATCGCCGATTCCGGCGGGTCTGCGGACATGCCTTATCGGCTCAAGCCTGAGGCCGTTGCGCAAGGCACCGCCGTCATTGCCGTCACCACCGGCAATGAGATCAGCGCCAGTGTGCCGGTCATCAACGCGCTGCTTGATCCGCTGACGGGCAACTACACCGCAGAAGTCCCCGGTTCACCACCCCGACACCTGCAGTTCACGCCCGATGCGAGCATCGCCAAAGAGGTTCCGAGCCAGGGCCGGATAGCGCTGCTGCCACCGGTTGTTCAGGACTTGCCGAAGGGCGTCGACCTGCGCATTCAGGACTGCATCATCTACGTGCCGGGCTCAGCGCCGATGTACCTGTCCTTCAACCTGCCACCGTTGGGTGCGGGCGTCGTCACCGGCAAGGGTCAACCCGCCACGGCTGACTGGTGGAACACCGCCAGCCGCAGCACCGGTGCAGCCATTCCCAGTCAGATCGGCGACCAGATGCGCGGGCGTGAGATTCAGTCGTTCGGCGCATTTGGTGACGCGCTGTGGCGGACATTGGGTGAGCAATCTGCACTCACCAGCCAGTTCGATGAGGTCAACAAAAAACGCGTCGAGCAAGGTTTCGCCCCTTATGCGCCGAAAAGCACCTGGGTGGGCGAACGCCGCGAGTTCGAACTGCGCTTTCAGGACGATGCATCAGTCGGCGAGAACCCGTTCAATCTCGACCGGGTCAGCATCGTTGCGCCGCAAAGTGCCCACGGACGACGTGGCGTTCTACCTGCCGTCCAGCCTTGGCCGATTCCTCCAGTGGGCATTGGAACCTGGACACCTCTGGTGCCACCGGGCAGCGAACACCTCGGGCCGACCACCACACCGATTTCCCCCTCGACACCCACGGCTTATCCCGGCAACCCACTCATCCCGATCCTACCGGCAAACGAGACGTTTCCGGCTGTTGATGAAGGGCAGGCGGGTGCGAGTATTCCGGGGTTCCCGGGGGATATGGAGCTGCCTTCGCCGGATGTGCTGTTTCTGGATCGTAGGGATGATCCGGGGGTTGCGACGGGAACCGGGCAGCAGGTTACGGGAGTTTGGTTGGGAGACAATGCCAGGGCCGAGGGGGCGCCTATTCCAGCGCAAATTGCTGACCAGTTAAGAGGGAAGGAATTTGCCAATTTCCATCGATTCAGGGAGGCGTTTTGGAAAGCTGTGGCGGCAGATGAGTTTCTTGTATCGCAGTTTAATAAGACCAATCTTAGATTCATGCGTAAGGGAACTGCGCCTTTTCCCGCGCTGGAAGATCAGCATGGCGGAAGAGTGAAGTTTGAGCTTCATCATAAAATTCCAGTAGCGAAGGGAGGCGCGGTTTATGACGTGGAAAACATATTGGTGATGACGCCAAAGCGACATATATCGGTGCATAGAGGGGAGGGTTCGCAATGAAAAATACTGCACGCATCGAAGACTACACAGAGTCCGAATTCCGAGCGTTTCTTACAGAGCTTTTTGAGGGAGGGGAGGAGCTGTCAGGTGACGAGTTTGATCGCTACATGATGAGGCGCGTAATACATTTCGAGTTAGTCACCGAACACCCCGATCGCTCGGACGTCATCTTCTACCCCAAGGAAGGACGTGAAGACAGCCCCGAAGGCATCCTGAAAGAAGTGAAAGAGTGGCGCGCGCTCAATAACAAACCTGGCTTCAAACCTGAGTAACTATGAAGCAAGTGACCAAGGATGGAGGGCATTCGCTTGAATGCCCTCCGGAGTCATGCGGACAAACAAGGAAGTTAAAAACCATGAAACTCAAATCAACCCTCGGCGATTACACCGAGCCGGAGTTCCAGGCACTGGTCGACCGGATCTGGGCTGTCGATGTACCCAAAGCGGATCACGACCGATTGATCAATCACTTCGACCGGATTTCAGGTCATCCCAAAGGGGCGGATCTGTTGTTCTATCACCCCGAGGATGATCCCAATCCGAACTCCAGTGGCTCGGTCGTTTATTACGTCAAAGACTGGCATCGCAAACAGGGCCGCGTTGCGTTCAAGGGACAGGCCGCGTCCCCGGCGGTTGCGCCTGCGCAATGGCCTCCGGCGCCGATGGACTGGGCGCAGATCACCCGACAACGCATTGCCCAGACTCAGGCCGAGGTACAAAAACTCGTCGCCGATCTGGCTGTTTCCGAGCGCGACGCCCAGGCGGCACTCGCGGATCTGCAACTGCGCATCAGCCATCTTCGTCAGCAACTGAGTACGCAAACGCTCATTGCCCAACGAGAGCTGGATATCCGTGCGCTGGAAGGAAGCGAATTTGATTCCCGTCTTGCCATGCAACGCTTTCGATTCTGGCAATTGCACGTGCAACTCAAAAGAGACAACACGCAGCGCGAAGTCACGTACGCAGGCGCGGAGCGAGGGCAATGGCAAAGCCTTGCGCAGCAGATCGGTTCCATTTACGACGGTTATGTGGCGATGTTGAATCACCTCAATCCGCGTCTCAGGCAACTTCAAGTGGAGGCCGAAGCGCTGTTGTCTACGGCGCAGACTCAGCTTGTAGGGCTGCGCAATCAGCAGCAACTCGGGCCCGCGCAGGTCGGGGCTCAGATGTTTTCCCCTCTGGTTTTCGCCGATGCGCGTCCGGCCATCATCGTTGAAGGCGCACTGTCGCCACCGTTGGAAAACCATCGCGTCGATCTGCAAAAGGCGATTCGTTCGGCGGTGGCGGAGTTCACCTGGCAGATCACCTCCAATGCTCCGACGCATCAAGATCAGTATGCCGCAGTGCTGCAATTCGAGTTTCGCAGTCGCGCCGAGGTGGGCCGGTTTGGGGTTTGCGTTCCGCTGGCGGACCTTCTCCCGATTGAAGGGCTGGATTGGCACTACCTTGCGCAAACGCAGGGTGCGGTCGATGTCCCGTTCAGATTGAGCAGTGGCACCTGTTCCGTTCCGCCCGGAACGTTGTCCCAGGGCATCAGGGAAATCGAGACTTTGCACCAGGTGGCCCTTTCACCGGTGAGTACGGGCGACTCGTCGTCGGGTGTCAGAGTTCGCCCGGCAGTCTGGAGTGAGATCACCCAAACTTACTCGTTCACAGCCGAAGGAACTGCTCCGCTGACTGTGATTTGGGCTCTTCCGGGCGAAAATGAGAGTTCCCCGAAACGGACAACGTTCGCCGATCATCGCCTGGGGTTTCTGCGCTCGTTGGCGGTGCCATTACTGGAAACATTCACCGAACCTTCAACCGTGGTCTTCGATGACTATGTTGTGGTGTTTCCTGCCGATTCAGGCCTGGAACCTGTGTATGTCATGTTCAGGAACCCATTGGAGTTTGCTCAGGCGGCCGGCACTACTCCGGCGCCAGTTGCCCCACCAGAAACTCGATAAACACCCGGGTCTTCTGCGGCACCCGCCGCGCTGACGAATACACCGCGTTGATGGTGATCGCCGGGGCTTGCCATTCGCACAGCACCGGCACGAGTCGCCCGGCGGCCAACGCCTCTTCGACGATGAAGTCCGGCAGCAGCGCGATGCCCATGCCGGCCTCGGCCGCTTGCGCCAGCAAGTCGCCGTTGTTGGCGTGCAGCGGGCCGGTGACGTTGACCCGCTGCGTCTCCTTGCCGTTGCACAGTTGCAGGCTGACGCCGCTCTGCAGATAGCCGTAGTTCAAGCATTGATGCGAGCGCAGATCCTGCGGGGTCTGCGGCGTGCCCGCGCGTTCGAGGTAAGCGGGGGAAGCGACCATGATCCGTGGGGCCGGCGCCAGTTGTCGGGCGATCATGGTCGAGTCGGGCAGGCTGGCGATGCGAATCGTCACGTCGAACCCGCCGCGCACCGGATCGACCTGTTGGTCGCTGAGCACCAGTTGCAGCTCGATGTTCGGGTGCTGCTCGTGGAACAGCGGAATCAATTTGCCCAACCGTCGCAGGCCGAACGACATCGGTGCGTTGACCCGCAACACACCGCGCAATTCGCCCACCCCGTCCCGTGCCCGCTGCTCGGCCTCGTCCAGCGCCGCAATCACTTCCCGCGCCGCTTCGAAATACTCGGCACCAGCCTCGGTCAGGTGCAGGCTGCGGGTGGTGCGTTGCAGCAACTGCACGCCGATGGCTTCTTCCAGTGCCTGAATCTGTTTGCTGACTTTCGACCGGGGCACGTCCATGGCCCGGGCGGCGGCTGCAAAGCCGTTTTCGCCGACCGTTACCACGAAGGCACGCATGCATTCGATGCGATCCATGATTGTCCCTTTTTTAGAATCAATGATTCTCGATTTTAGGTAATTGTCCCTTTATCGGCTAGCCCCTAAAGTGACATCCAAGCCGAGACAACAACGCCGAAGACGGCAAGCCACTCGACTCACCCATTACCCAATCGAAACTCTGAATCGACATCAAAAGGAACGCGCCATGTCTATCCGTGAACTGCTGAACCCGACCAACTCCGCCCTGATCCTGATCGACCACCAGCCACAAATGGCTTTCGGCGTACAGTCGATCGACCGTCAGACCCTGAAGAACAACACCGTCGGCCTGGCCAAGGCAGCGAAGATCTTCAACGTACCGACCATCTACACCTCGGTCGAAACCGAAAGCTTCAGCGGCTACATCTGGCCGGAACTGCTGGCGGTGCACCCGGAGCAGAAACCGATCGAGCGCACCTCGATGAACTCCTGGGAAGACAAGGCGCTGGTTGACGCAGTGAAGGCCACCGGCCGCAAGAAACTGATCATCGCCGCACTGTGGACCGAGGTCTGCCTGACTTTCCCGGCCCTGGAAGCGCTGGCTGAAGGCTACGAGGTGTACATCGTCACCGACGCGTCCGGCGGCACCACCAAGGAAGCCCACGACATGTCGGTACAACGGATGATTCAGGCAGGCGCCGTACCGGTGACCTGGCAGCAAGTGCTGCTCGAGTACCAGCGTGACTGGGCGCACAAAGACACTTATCAGGCGGTGATGGACTTGGTGCTGGAACACAGTGGCGCGTACGGCATGGGCGTCGACTATGCCTACACCATGGTGCACAAGGCACCGCAGCGGCAGGCCTGACAAATCGGCCGGACAAAAAAGACGCAACCTGGGTTGCGTCTTTTTTTGCGCTGAAGAAAGCGCTACATCAGATGTTTCTCGGCTTGTGGAATGTGGCTCGCGCCAAGGACTGCCGGCAATATCCCGGAACGCAAATCCCCACCACTCGGCTGCTGATACAGACTCAACCCGAACTCCGGCAACACCGCCAGCAGGTAATCGAAAATATCCCCCTGGATCCGCTCGTAATCGGCCCACACCGTGGTGGTGGTAAAGCAGTAGATTTCCAGCGGTATGCCCTGGGCCGTGGTCTGCATCTGGCGGACCATGCAGGTCATGTTCGGCTGGATCTCCGGGTGACTCTTCAGATAGGCCAGCGCATAGGCGCGAAAGGTGCCGATGTTGGTCATGCGCCGGCGGTTGGCCGACATCGCCGCGACGTTGCCCTGGGCTTCGTTCCAGGCCTTGAGCTCGGCTTTCTTGCGGCCCATGTAGGCGGTCAGCAGGTGCACCTGGGACAGTTTTTCTTCTTCATCATCGCGGATGAAGCGGACACCGCTGGCGTCGATGAACAGACTGCGCTTGATCCGTCGCCCGCCGGACTGCTGCATGCCGCGCCAGTTTCGGAACGACTCGGACATCAGGCGCCAGGTCGGGATCGAGACGATGGTCTTGTCGAAATTCTGCACCTTGACCGTGTGCAGGGTGATGTCGACCACGTCGCCATCGGCGCCGACTTGCGGCATTTCGATCCAGTCGCCGACCCGCAGCATGTCGTTGCTGGTCAGTTGCACGCTGGCGACGAACGACAGCAGGGTGTCCTTGTAGACCAACAGGATCACCGCCGACATCGCACCCAGACCCGACAGCAGCAACAGCGGCGAGCGGTCGATCAGGGTGGCGACGATGATGATCGCGCCGAACACGTACAAAACCATTTTCGCCAGTTGCACATAACCCTTGATCGAGCGGGTGCGGGCGTGTTCGGTGCGGGCGTAGATGTCCAGCAGCGCATTGAGCAGGGCGCTGACCGACAGCAGCAGGAACAGAATGGTGAACGCCAGCGCCACGTTGCCGAGGAACACCATGGCGGTCTTGCTCAGCTCCGGCACCAGGTGCAGGCCGAACTGGATCACCAGCGACGGCGTCATCTGCGCCAGGCGCTGAAACACCTTGTTATGCCGAAAGTCGTTGATCCAGTGCAGCGCGGGCTGGCGACCGAGCATGCGGCTGGCATGCAGGATCAGGTAACGCGCCACTCGTCCGAGGACCAGGGCGATCACCAGGAGCAGGATCAGCGCCAGGCCGGCGTGCAGGAGCGGGTGCTGATCGAGGGCACCCCAGAGGTCTTGGGCGTTGAGCCAGAGCTGTTTGAAATCCATGAGGGCGACGATTCTTCTGTAGGACGCGACGGGCGATTAGAGCATTTAAGACGCTGTGTATTACCGTTGGAGACAAATCGAGCAACAAAAAAGCCACTGATTACGGCTGATTTCACAAAGAAACTCGGCCTGAGCGCTCGAAACCGGTAACCTATGCAGCTGATTTTTTGCATATCTTCGAGGTAGCACCCGTGTTTTCCCAATTCGCCCTGCACGAACGCCTGCTCAAAGCCGTGGCCGAGCTGAAATTTGTCGAGCCAACGCCTGTGCAAGCCGCGGCCATTCCGCTGGCGCTTCAGGGGCGTGACCTGCGGGTGACGGCACAAACCGGTAGCGGCAAGACCGCCGCGTTTGTCCTGCCGATCCTCAATCGCCTGATCGGCCCGGCCAAGATCCGCGTCAGCATCAAGACCCTGATCCTGCTGCCGACCCGAGAGCTGGCCCAGCAGACCCTGAAGGAAGTCGAGCGCTTTTCGCAGTTCACTTTCATCAAGTCCGGCCTGATCACCGGCGGTGAAGACTTCAAGGTCCAGGCCGCCATGCTGCGCAAGGTGCCGGACATCCTGATCGGCACCCCGGGCCGGATGATCGAGCAACTGAACGCCGGCAACCTCGATCTGAAAGAAGTCGAAGTGCTGGTGCTCGACGAAGCCGACCGCATGCTCGACATGGGTTTCGCCGAAGACGTGCAGCGTCTGGTCGACGAATGCCCGAACCGTCAGCAGACCATGCTGTTCTCCGCCACCACCGGCGGTTCCGGCCTGCGCGAGATGATCGCCAAGGTGCTGAACAACCCTGAGCACCTGCAGCTCAACGCGGTCAGCCAGCTGAACGACACCACCCGTCAGCAGATCATCACCGCCGACCACAACCAGCACAAAGAACAGATCGTCAACTGGCTGCTGGCCAACGAGACCTATCAGAAGGCTATCGTCTTCACCAACACCCGGGCCATGGCCGACCGCATCTACGGTCGCCTCGTCGCCCAGGAATACAAGGCGTTCGTGCTGCACGGCGAAAAAGACCAGAAGGATCGCAAACTGGCGATCGACCGTCTGAAGCAGGGCGGCGTGAAGATCCTGGTGGCCACCGATGTGGCGGCCCGTGGTCTGGACGTTGATGGCCTGGATCTGGTGATCAACTTCGACATGCCACGCAGCGGCGACGAATACGTACACCGCATCGGTCGTACTGGCCGTGCCGGCAACGACGGTCTGGCGATCTCGCTGATCTGCCACGGCGACTGGAACCTGATGTCGAGCATCGAGCGTTATCTGAAGCAGAGCTTCGAGCGCCGCACCATCAAGGAAGTCAAAGGCACCTACGGCGGACCGAAAAAGGTCAAGGCCTCGGGCAAGGCCGTCGGCGTGAAGAAGAAAAAGACCGACGCCAAGGGCGACAAGAAAAAAGCCGCCGCCAAGACCCCGACCAAGCGCAAGAGCGCCAACCGTCCGAAGCCGGATTCTCTGGTGAGCAGCGACGGCATGGCCCCGCTCAAGCGCCGCAAGCCGGCTGCACCTGCGGCCGAGTAAGGCGTTTCAAGCAGGCAATAAAAAACCCGGACACTGTCCGGGTTTTTTATTGCCTGCGTTTATCAGCTGCCCAGCTGTCCACGGGTGTCGGCATCAAAGCGCTGCTTTGTCTGATCCGCCTTCGGTTTGAGCTGTGCGAGCAGGGCTGCCTCGCTGTACAGCCCGGTCAGGGCCAGCTCCTTGGGCGTCGGCTCGATCGGGATCAGCACATCTTCGCCGGCCGCGTGCAGCCAGATGGCTACGACATGCAGCGCCGAAACGAACAGCACTCGCAGCTCGACGGTTTTGCCCTGCAGCTGCGGCGATTGCTCGGCCAGTTTCAGCGCATCGACCGTGGCCGCCGCCAGGTTGCCGTGGTTCAACGAGGCAAACTCGACGTGACCGCGGACTTCGGCCAATTGCGCATCGGCAATCGACACGCCGTCGGCAAACACCAGGTAATGCCAGTCGCCGAGTCGGGCGTCCTTGAGGCCTTTGCCCTGGCTCAGATCCTCCAGGCTGAGCGAGTAGCCGCGATAGGCCTCGCTGAGACTGATTTTCGCCGGCGCCGCACTGGCGAACTGGCGATTGATGCCAAACCCCTGGGTTTGCAGCGCCGCTTGCAGCACCGGACGCAAGGTCTGTACGCCGTTGGAAGGCGCCTTTGGATAAGTCAGTTGCATGATGTCGCCCTCCTAGTTTTTTGCCGTGAAGTAAGTGTGGGTCCAGTTGCCGCCACCGTTGTAGGAACCGGGGAACGAGCTCAGTGCGCGGGTCGAATAGCCGTAGATCGAATCCGCGACCAGCACGTAGTTGCCGTTGGTGCCGTAGATCGTCAGGAAGTGCGCACCGCCGCCGTACCAGGCACAGCGCAGACCGACAGGCCGGCCCATGTTGATCTGGTTCTGGATGGCCGACATCTGTAACGAACCCTGATTCATCCCGTTGTAGCTGCGGGTGGTTTGCAGGGCCGAATCCAGATAGCCGTAGACGTTGCACGGCCCCGGCTGGCTGCAGCAGTTGCGGTTCAACTGGGTGCTGGCAACGCCGCACTGAGTCCAGGACCCGGTGCCGTAATAGTTGCCGACCGAAGCGGAAACCGCGGCCCAGCACCAGTTGGTCTGGGTCTGTTGCTGCATCGTGAAGTTCAGGCTTGAGGCCGCCAGGGCCTCGGCCTGTGGAGCGGCTTCGACCTCGACCAGTTGCGCGTCGAGCAGATGGCCGGTCAGGCACCCGGGCAGGGTGTTGCCGGTGTATTGCGTTGTTTCAGTGGTTAACATTTTTCAATCCTCCATGAATGAAAACAAATGTCCTGCGTAGATTTGCGAGCCGTCGGCGGTTAAGGGGTGCCACTTCTGCGGCGGGTTCCGAGCAGGCTCGAGGTAACCCTAGGTCTGAATATGCATCTGTGCAAATAAATAAATGCACAAATGCAATTCTACGGACGAAAGGACACTGCTTTGAGCATGTCCTTTGTGGTGGAGGCTGAAGCCCGAGGCCGTTAACCCTCGGTTTTGTGCTCGGCCGAATCCAGCTCCTTCAAGCGCTGGTCGATCAACTGGCATTTGTCCGGCAGATCGGCAGAGGCGGTGCCCAAGTCCATTTTCTGCAGCTCGGCATTGATTTCCTTGGCCTTGGTCGGGTTTTGCTCGGTGAGCTTTGCCACTTCCTGAGCCAGTTGTTCACGTTTGGCGGTGGCTTCTTCGGGCGTGCAGGCCCAGACGGGCAGGGCGCAGGCGAAGGTGGTGGCGAGTGTGAGTGTGAGCAGGGTTTTCATGGGGGCAGGCCTCGGATCCGGTTAAGGCGGGTTAACCGGTTGAGGGCCGTGACCAGTGAAAAGTTCAGTGTCTTTGCCGGCTCAGTCGCCGTGGCAGCAACTGGATTTTTGTTCTCCGTCATACCGATCATGATGCCGCACCCACTCCATGATCTCGTCCTCGTTCCGCCCCTTGGGCGTGAGGTCGAGAAAGTTGTAGGCGCCCACCAGCATGTCCAGACCCCGGGCGTAGGTTGAATAGGTGTGGAATATCTCGCCGTTATTGGCGCGATAGAACACGCTCAGCCCCGGCATTTCCTCTTCGCCACTGTCAGTCTTTTCATAGTTGTATGTGGCCTTTCCGGCTTCGGCGTCTTCAGCACGGGCGCACACGCCAAAGTCGTAGTTAAAATCGGAACCGTCCGACGACACCCAGTCGAACTTCCAGCCCATCCGCCGCTTGAACGCCTGGAATTCGGCGAATGGCGCGTGGGATACCGCCACCAGCCCAATGTCGTGATGGGCCAGGTGCAGGTTGGCGCCGTCGAAGTGGTCGCCGAGGAACGAACAGCCCTGGCAGCCTTCCTCCCAGCCTTTGGCGAACATGAAGTGATAAACGACGAGTTGGCTGTGTTGTCCGAACAGGTCGGCGAGTTTCAATTCGCCGTCCGGCCCCATGAAGCGATAGTCCTTGTCGACCTTCACCCAGGGCAGGGCGCGACGTTTGGCGCTGAGGCGGTCGCGTTCTTTGGTGAAGGCCTTTTCATCGGCCAGATGCTGCTTGCGGGCCGCGAGCCATTCTTCGCGCGACACCACCGGATGATTCTCAACGTTCATGATGATTTCTCCTGCGGGGTTGAAACCGTCTGTTTCAGACTAGTCGCTCGAGGCCCACGGGATTCGACAGACCGCCGGTCGGTCGGGGCCGCAAATGAAGCTGAACGGCTATTGCCCGCTCGGGTCACAACCTAGGACAGCGCCATTAATCACGCGCACCGGAGGTTGAATCAGGATGACGACTTATAACTGGGATTTGATTGAACGCCTGCTGCATGAAGTGCAGAACGGCGCAGGCCACAGCTTCGCACCGCGGTCCTATGCCGAAGACTACGCAGCGGAAAAAGCCGCGGCAGGCGAGCCGATCGAGAATCTGGATCATCTGAAAACCATCGCCTGTGAATACGAGCAGAAGCTGTTGCTGCGCGGTTTTATCGAGCCTCGTGGCGACGATGAAGGCAGCACCGGCAACAATTTCAGCCTGACCCCGCGCGGCTCGAGCCTGTTGAGCCTGATCGACAGCAGCATTCCTGGTAATGATCATCCGCGTCAGGTGCTGGATGAACAGGAGGATGCGCTGGATGAGGCGACCTTCGACCGTGTGGCGTCAAAAGCGCAGATTGCCTGAGCGCCTGCTGTAATCCCTCTGGGGCCGGGTTTTCCGGCTCCCGCAGGTTCAATGAACCTCAGCCTGCTTTCGCAGCCTTCAAACACTTCAAATCATTGAAGTCCTTGCGCACCCCTTCGATTTTCTTCAACAGGCGCTGGCGTTGTTGCGGTGTGCTTTCTGCCATCAGATCCACCGCCAGCGAGCGGGCCTGGGCCTCGGTGTCGGCGTAGGCCTTGCGGTAATCCGCTGTCCATAAACGCTCGCGATAGACCAGAAGGGTCTCGATCCGCTGTGGGAAATCCGGACTTTTACGCTGGGCAACGGCGGCGCTGAATTGCTGTTGCCAGTGCGCACGGTTGGCGATCCATTGAGTGTTCTGATCGCCCAGTGCGGTCGACCACGCCATCACCCGTTGCTCTTGCGTGACACTCAATGGCCCGAGCCAGTCGTTGAGGCGCTTGTCCATGCGGGCGCCACGCTCGGCGATCTGCTGAGCCAGCGGTGGCTTCACATACTCCTGCTGACGTTTGCGCAGGTCCTTGGCGAACGCATCGTTCATGTCGGCGACCTGTTTGTCGTCCAGCCCTTGCAGCAGCTCGATGGCCGACGGGGTGATCTCCCGGGCGGTTTCGGCAATCGCCTGCTTGGCTTCCAGAGTGCGGGCCTGAAGTGCGGCGTCGGTGACCTGGTTGCTTTCGACCATGGTCTGCAGGCGATCCAGCCAGTCCAGATAACCCGGCAATTGCGTGGTGCAGTGCCAACTCAGGTGTTCCTTGAGGCGTTCGTTGAACCAGCCTTTCTGCTCGCCGGTCATGTCCAGGTAGTCGCTGAGCGTCCATGGAATGATCACGTCGAGATTGCGATAGGCCAGGCCGACGCGGCTGCAAGCGCCGAGGGCGAGGGCGAAGATCAACAGGGTGGCGCAGTGTTTGAACCAGCGAGACATGAGCGAGTCCTTGCGAAAGCCTGGCGTCTGATTCTTATGTGAACGCAGGATGCTCCCGGCAGTTCAGCCAATCAATAGAACGCGCGTTCGGCCTTGAGCGTGACCAGCCCGTCGCACTGGCTGTTGTGCCCGGAATAGGCGGAGCAATCGCTGCCGCTGAGGCTGGAATTGCTATAGATCAGGTCCAGGTCGATGCCCATCACCGGCCGGGAAAATTTCACCGACCAATCGGTAAAACTGCTGACATACCCGCCGTCCACCGAGACCGGCGTGTTGAGCTGGTGGGTGGTGTATTTCATGCTGATCCCGATGCCGAACGGCTGGTTGCCGCCCAGATCGGCAAACAGGGTGTTGTTCTGTTTGTCCGGGTCGTTGCTCAACGCGATGCCGAAACGGCTGCCGAGCAGGGTCAGGCCGCCGAACAGTTCCTGGCTGTCGAGGGTGTCTACCTTGGGATAGCTGTAATGGATCATCCCGACTTCGTAGCCGAGGGTTTGATCGAAGGGTTGTTTGAAACCGACGTAGGAGTCGATCTCCAGATTCTTGCCCGGCGTCAGTCCCATGCTCGGTGCGTACTGGCCGACGTAGAGGCCGCTGTCGTGGCTCAGATCGAGGCCGCCGTGGAACGAACCGGCCGCCGAGGGCTTGACCAGACCCTGGGCCATGCTGCGGCTGGGCGTGGTGCCGAGCTTGAGGTCGAAGTCGCCGAGTTCGCGCTGGAAAATCTGCGCGTGCGCCACCGGACTCGCCAGCAGTCCTGCAAGAAATAAACAGAGGGTTTTGAGCATGCGTCACTCCTTGAACAGCGAGCGCAGGGTGACGTACCTGCTGAAACGCTTGATCCAGACGCGTGCAAGGATACCGGCGAATGATCGGCATCGAGGGCCGTTCGTCGATTTCTGTTGTTTTGTCGGTTTGATTAAACGCGAGAGAGGTCTTGCGAGGGTTCCGGTCCAGACGCTTCGAAGCTCAAAGCGTCTTGGGACTGGTGTGTTGCGGGGTGTTACTTCTTGCCCAGGCTGATCTGCTTGGACGGGCCGAACGTCTGGCCGCTGACGCCCTTGGCAATTTGCTGGATCTCGCCGCCGGACTTGAGGAATGCCGCGATCTGATCGTTGATCGATTCGCTGGTTTCAACGGCTGGAGCTGGCTTTGCTTTGCTGGTGGATGCTTTTACACGCATGGCGGCCATTAACCTGTAGAAAAGTAACTCGGCCAGGCATCGTACAGGAATAACTTGACAATTGCTTGGTAAATATCCCCCGGAATAACCCAGCGTGCGGGTGGATTATTCTCGATTAATTATTAGAAATATCCTGCTAACCTGCTGTTTTAAATAACAACATTTATCGGCATCGGTGGCTTTTTTACGGGGGCGGTGCGCCGCGAAGCCGCCGAGGTGGTCTGACGAGTGGCGCCTGCGCGGCGGCAAACCAAGGAAAATCAAGGCTTCGCGCAAATTTCAGTTTGCGGGAGCATCTGCCGGCCAACGAACCCGGCAAAACCGGGTAGAATGCCGCCCACGCAATGAGGGTATTGGAAATGGCTTTAGTCGGGCGCTACAACAGTTTGCAAGTGGTTAAACACACTAACTTCGGTTTATATCTGGACGGCGGTGCCGACGGCGAAATTCTTTTGCCCAACCGTTATATCCCCAAAGATATTCCCAGCGAAGATGAAGACTGGCTCAATGTTTTCATTTATCTGGACAGCGATGACAAACTAATTGCCACCACTGAAAAACCAAAAGTTCAGGTCGGTGAATTTGCCAGTTTGAAAGTTGTTGAAGTCAACAGCATCGGTGTGTTCCTCGATTGGGGCCTGCCGAAGGATCTGCTGCTGCCTTACTCCGAAGAAAAACGCCAGATGACCGCCGGCGAATACTGCGTGGTGCATGTCTACCTCGACAAACACACCCGCCGCATCACCGCCACCGCGCGTCTTGATCGCTACCTCGACAAGACCCCGGCCAACTACAGCGTGGGCCAGGAAGTCGATCTGCTGGTGGCCGAAGCCACCGACATGGGTTTCAAGGCCGTCATCAACAACAAGCACTGGGGTTTGATCCACAAGAATGAAATCTTCAAGTTCATGCGTTCCGGCATGCGCGAGAAAGGTTTCATCAAGGAAGTGCGCGCCGATGGCAAGATCAGCCTGAGCCTGCAACCGGTGGGGCAGGAAGCGGCCAGCAGCCTGAGTTCGAAGATCCTCGCCAAGTTGCGCGAAAGCAACGGCACCCTGGCCGTCAGCGACAAGAGCGACCCGGCGCTGATCAGCAGCCTGTTCGGTGTCAGCAAGGGCAACTTCAAGAAGGCCATCGGTTCGTTGTACAAGGAAGGCAAGATCGTCATTCATGCCGATCGCATTGAACTAACCTGAGCCTGACGTGGCCCATGTTGCATGGGCCAACCTGAGGTCGGGCAGATGAAAAAAGCGTTGATTGCCTACGTCGCCACGCTGCTGACGTTTCTTTTGCTCGACGGCCTCTGGCTCGGCGTGTTGATGGCGCCGACCTATCGCGAACTGCTCGGTCCGCTGATGCTCGAAAAACCGTTGCTGGTGCCAGCAGCGGTTTTTTATTGCCTGTATGTTTTCGGCTGCGTGGCGTTCGTGGTGTTGCCGGCGCTGACCTGGCAACGCGCCGCCCGCATGGGTGCGCTGCTCGGGCTGGTCGCTTACGGCACCTATGACCTGACCAACTGGGCGACGCTGCGCGACTGGTCGGTGCAGGTGACGTTGCTGGATTGGGCATGGGGGACGTTTGCCACGGCGCTGGCCTGTACGGTCGGATTTGTCGTGGTCAGCCGGTTTGGCAGATCAGCCCTTCACCGCTGACGTTGCAGGAGCATCAAATGTCTTTTCCAGACGGCTTTTTCTGGCTGACTGGTTAATAATCCACTTACTACTTTTCGCCCCGGACAAAGAGCCGGGGCTTTGTTTGACCTTTGGAAAAACTGCCATGTTGTGTGTGTTCGAGGTGTTGCGGTGAGCGTCAGTCGGCGCAGTGCCGACGGCTTTGCTCTGCAAGTGATGATCGGCCTGTGCCTGATCTGGGGCGTGCAGCAGGTGCTGATCAAGTGGGCGGCGAGCGACATTGCGCCGGTGATGCAGGCGGCGGGGCGGTCGGGAATTTCCGCGTTGCTTGTAGGACTGCTCATCTGCTGGAAGGGCGGCTGGGATCTGGTCGGCACCACATGGCGCGGCGGTTTGCTGGCCGGCGCCTTGTTCGGGCTGGAGTTCTTGTTCATCTCTGAAGGCTTGCAGTTGACCACGGCAGCGCACATGTCGGTGTTCCTCTACACCGCGCCGATCTTCACCGCGCTGGGCGTGCATTTCCTGTTGCCCAGCGAGCGTCTGCGACCGGTGCAATGGCTGGGAATCTTCATGGCATTTGTCGGGATCGCGGTAGTGTTTGCCGGCGGCGTGTCATGGGACAGCCTCGATCACCGCATGCTGCTGGGTGATGCCCTCGGCGTACTGGCCGGGGCCAGTTGGGGCGCGACCACCGTGGTAGTGCGCGCCTCGCGCCTGTCGGAAGCGCCGGTGACGTTGACGCTGTTTTATCAACTGATCGTCGGTTTCGTCGGCCTGCTGTTGATCGCGCTGCTCAGTGGTCAGATCACCCATGTCAGCCTGACCGCCGTGGCGGTGGGCAGCGTGCTGTTCCAGGGCCTGGTGGTGTCGTTCTTCAGTTACCTGACCTGGTTCTGGCTGCTGCGCCGTTATCTCGCGGCCAATCTGGCGGTGTTTTCCTTCATGACGCCGTTGTTCGGCGTCACGTTCGGCGTGGTGCTGCTCGGCGAAGAACTGAGCCTGAACTTCATCATCGGCGCCGTGCTGGTGTTGCTCGGCATCACCTTCGTCAGCGCGGAACAGTGGGTGCGTCGGCGTTTGCGCAAAGCGCTCGGCCAGTCGTAAGCGGTTTCCACGCCAGGCCGCCGGCAATCAGCAGGCCGCTGCCGGCGATCACCAGCGCCGGTTGCAGGCCGCCGCTGAAGTGGCTGCTGAGCGCCGCCAGCAACGGCCCGCTGAGCTGACCGACAGCGAAGCACGCGGTGAGCAGGCCGGCGTTGCGCTGGGTGGCGTGGGGCGCCAGCTCCCGGGAGCGCTGCATCACCAGTTGCATGCAGGCCAGGAACGGCGTGCCGCACAGGATCACGCCCAAAGCCAGGCCGAGGCCGCTGCCCAGCAGGCAGGCAAACACTCCGGCGGCCTGCAGCCACAACGTCGCCATCAGCCAGTGACGGGTGGTTTCCGGATCGTGCCGGCGCAAACTCACCAGCAATACGCCAATCGCAGCAGCAAGGCCGAAGCATGGCCAGAACAGATCGGCCTGCCATTGTCCGTGAAACTGCGCGTTGGCCATCTGCGACAGGAACGTGGCCGGAATGATGTAGCCCACGCCGTACAAGGCATACACCACTGCCAAACGTCCGATGCCGCGATCTGAATGATTGACGGCGGCAGGGGCGACGGTTGCGCCGACGCCCGGTTGCGGCAGGATCCGCACGATCCCCAGCAACATCACCAGCGCCACGGCGGCATAGATCAGCCACAAAGTGGCGGAAGTCTGCTGCGCCAGATGTGAGAACAGCGCCAGCAACCCCGTCAGAAAGATCCCCAGCCCCGGCCCGGCAAATACCAACGCGCCCAGTCTCGGGCGACCCGCCGCCGCAGCCAGTGGCTGGCTCAGCGCCGTAATCATCACCAGCACCCAGGCACTCGCCACACCCGTGCCGAAGCGCAGCAGCAGATGCGACCAGAAACCATTGGCCCAGAACGACGCCAGCGTCAGCAGTACACACAACCACAAGCCGCCATGCAGGCGCCGCTGCACCTGATCCGGCCGGCGGGAAAACATCGCATCCACCGCTCCAAGCAAATAGCCGAGGTAGTTGGCCGCTGCAATCAGACCGGCGGCAGTCAGGTCGATCTGCCCTTCGCTGATCAGGTGGGGAAGCTGCGGTGTGAGGGCGAAACGCCCGATGCCCATGGCCATCATCAGGGCAATGAAGCTGGCGGATAAGCGAATCAGCGGCGACATGGTCTGGCTTCCGTTAGAGGTTCAATGACCGTCAGGCTAGGACTGATTGACTTTCTTTAAAATTGAATAATAGTGAGTAACTTGTTCTGTTCAGGAGAAAGGTTGTGGAGTTCAGCCAATTGCGGATCTTCCAGGCCGTGGCGGAGGAAGGCTCGATCACTCGCGCCGCCGAACGCCTGCACCGCGTGCCGTCGAACCTGTCGACCCGGCTCAAACAGCTCGAAGAGCAACTGGGCGTCGAACTGTTCGTCCGCGAACGTCAGCGTTTGCAGTTGTCGCCTGCGGGAAAAGTCCTGCTGGATTACACCGGCAAACTGTTCGCCCTGCGCGATCAGGCCAGTGCGGCGGTGATGGGCGGGCAACCGGCGGGGGATTTCGTGCTTGGCACCTTGTACAGCACTGCCGCGATTCACTTGCCGGCGTTGCTGGCGCGCTATCACAAGCAGTATCCGGCGGTGAATCTGCAGGTGCAGTCCGGGCCCAGTGGCGAGTTACTTGAGGGGCTGCTTACCGGGCGGCTCGATGCGGCGCTGGTGGACGGCCCGCCGCAACTGGCCGGGATCGACGGGGTGCCGTTGTGCAACGAGCGGCTGGTGCTGATCAGCGAGGCCGATCATCCGCCGGTGCGCAGTGCCAAGGATGTCGAGGGGCGGGCGGTGTTCACCTTTCGTCATGGCTGCGCCTACCGCGCGCGGCTGGAGTCGTGGTTCGCCCACTATCAAGCGGCGATGGGCCGGGCGATGGAGATCGAGTCCTACCAAGGGATGCTGGCTTGCGTGATTGCCGGCAGCGGCGTGGCGCTGATGTCGGAGTCGATGCTCGCCAGCCTGCCGGGCCGTGAAAGTGTCGCGGTGCACCCGCTGGCCGAACCTTTTGCCAGTGCGACAACGTGGCTCATGTGGCGTCGGGGCATGGTCGGCGCCAACCTCAATGCGTGGATTGAGCAGCAGCAGGCGCTCTATCCCGTGGCTGGCGAAGATACCCGGGAAACGGCTTGAACGATCGGTCAGGGATTCTGATCCATTCAGTAACAGATCATTGCGGATTTCGCCGAGCATTGCGTAGGACTTCGGACTATTATCAGTGCGAAGCGGCTACAGAATTCCGGCCGCTCAGCACCACCCTGAAGGGGGCATGACGATGAAAGAGAAAATTCAGAACTGGCTGCACGATTTGGGTGTTGCCCTCGGCTTGATCGAACCGCCTCTGCAACCGGTCCCGATTCGCACTGACGACGAACAGCGTCGGCGTCAGCAGCGTCGGCGGTAATGCCTTCCGGCTTCAAGGATTAAAGATTAGAGAGGTCGCCGTTTCGGGCGGCTCCGGCAGAAAGAGGCTGGAGCCGCTCGAAACGGCGGCCTTTTGCTTTTCAGTGCCGCCCGATTTCCAACAGAAACCGGCTCAAGTCATTCGCGGTTTTCGCGCTCTTGAGCATGCGGTCTTCTTCTGCGGTGAAGGCCGTCAGTCCGAATTCATCTTCCAGATGGAAGATCAGATCCTCGATGTCCGCCTTCTCCAGACCCAGTTCCGCCAGACTGGTGTTGTCATTGAAGTCGCGGTGTTCCAGCAGGCGTTTGATGAATCGGTGCACGGCGGCACGCACGGCAGCTCTTCTCATGGCAGATGTTCAAAAAGTGGCGGGATCTGACTGGAGTACAGCAGGCCTCAGGCGTGTCGGCGCAACCATTCGTCAATCATCGAACGCAAATGCTCTCCCGAGAAACTGCCGAAATGCCCGCCATGCACCGTGCGGATCCTCAGGGCCTGCAAGCGTCGCAGGCTGGCGGCGTAGTCCTCGAGATTGGAGTGGTAGGCGTCTTCGATCAACGGCCCGTCGTAGATGATGTCGCCGCTGAACAGGGTTTCGGTGGCCGCTTCATAGAGGCTGATCCCGCCCGGTGAATGACCCGGCGTGTGCAGCACCTGCAACGTGCGATTGCCCAGGTCCAGCACATCACCGTCCTCGACAAATCCGGTGGCCGGCGCAGCCTTGACCCGGTATTCGGCGTAGCACAACGGGCAATCGGGGTGCGCTTCGAACATGTCGTCGCCGACAAAAGCCCGGCTCAAGTCGTTCTCGCCATCCGGCGCCGCCAGAATGTCTGCCTCGGCGGGATGGACCAGCCGTTCGGCAAATTCGTGGTGACCGGCGATATGGTCGAAATGGCAATGACTGGCCACCGCCACCAGCGGCCGTTCGGTCAGCCACGGCAGTTGCTCGCGCAAGCTCACCAGACCGGAACCGCTGTCGAGCAGCAGATCCTTGTCCCGCCCCTGAACGTGCCAGAGGTTGCAGCGGTAGAAGGGACGGATATACGGCTCATGAATCAGGCGAATGCCGTCGCTCAGGGTTTGCACTTCGAACCACTGATCGCGAGAAACAATCTTCATCAAGCATTTTCTCCAGACGAAAAAAAACGGGTGTGGCAACCGACGCCACACCCGTCGAAGAAAGCATCAAGTCGTTATGTTCAGCTTAGATCGCGCTGGCCACCACGTTTGGGCGGCGGGACATCAGGCTGACCACCACAAAACTCACCAGACCCACAGCCAGGCTGTAGTAGATCGGGGTGTTGGCGTCCAGACCGTCCTTGACCATGAACAGCAGGGCGGTGGCGAAACCCAGGCCCATGCTGGCGATGGCGCCGGCGGTGGTGGCGCGCTTCCAGAAGATCGCACCGATCAGCGGGATCAGCATGCCGCCCACCAGCAGGTTGTAAGCGAGGGTCAGGGCGCTGATCACGTCGTTGACCACCAGCGCGATGCACAACACCACGACACCGGTCAGCAGGGTGAACAGGCGGTTGATGCCCAGGCTCGACTGTTTGCCGCCACGCAGTTTCGGCAACAGGTCTTCGGTCAGGGTGGTGGCGGCGGCGAGCAGGCCGGCGCTGGCGGTGGACATCATTGCGGCCAGGGCAGCGGCGATCACCAGACCACGGATGCCGTCCGGCAGCGACAGTTTGACGATGGCGGCGAAGGCGTTGTTGACGTTGTCCAGATCCGGGATCAGTACGTGCGCCGCCATACCGATCAGGGCACAGGCCAGACCGTAGAGGATGCAGTAGATGCCCGCGATGCTGCCGGCGTACTGGGCGACTTTGGCAGTCTTGACGGTGAACACCCGTTGCCAGATGTCCTGACCGATCAGGATGCCGAAGAAGTAGATCATGAAGTAGGTGATGATCGTGTCCCAGCCGATGGTGGTGAAGCTGAAGGCGGTGGCCGGCAGTTTCAGTACCAGTTCGTCCCAGCCACCGACTTTGTACAGGCAGATTGGCAGGAGGATGAACATCAGGCCCACGGTCTTGATGATGAACTGGACGATGTCGGTCAGGGTCAGCGACCACATGCCGCCGATGGCCGAGTACACCACCACGACGCCGCCGCCGAGCAGTACCGAGACCCAGAACGGCAGGCCGAACAGCACTTGCAGCACGGTGCCGATGGCGAGGATCGAAGTCACGCCGATCATCAGCGCGTAGGCCAGCATGATCGCCGCGCTCGCCGAGCGGGCCATCGGGTTGTAGCGTTTTTCCAGGACCTGGGTAACGGTGTAGATCTTCAGCTTCAGCAGCGGCTTGGCCAGGAACAGGTTCAGCGCCACGATGCCGCAACCCAGTGCCGCGCACAGCCAGAAACCGGAGATGCCGTGCACGTAGCCCAGACGCACGGTGCCGACGGTGGACGCGCCACCGAGAACGGTCGCGGCCATGGTGCCCATGTACAGGCTCGGGCCGAGGTTACGCCCGGCGACGAGGAAGTCCTCGTTGGTCTTGGCTTTGCGCATGCCGAAATAGCCGAGCAACAGCATGCCGGCCGCGTAGATGAGGACGACGAATAAATCCAAAGCCATGATGGCGTGTCTCCGATTGTCTTTTTTATGGGGTGGAACACTGTGGGAGAAGGCTGACTCCCACAGGCGATTCGTTTCTTCAGGCGGCCTGACGCAGCGCCGCTTCCGCCGGCGCATGGGCGCCTTTGCTCCGTTGATCCTTCGGCCCGTAGACCAGCGCCGGTTCCGGGAACAGGCTCAGCAGCATCAGGTACATCACCGAGGCCAGGCCCAGGGTCACCAGCAGGCTGATGTCGATGCCGCCGGCCAGTTCACCCAGCGGACCGACGAACTGCCCCGGCAGGTTGACGAAACACAGGCCGACCGCCGCGCTCGGGATCCAGGCACCCAGACCGCGCCAGTTCCAGCCGTGGCTGAACCAGTAGCGTCCGCCTTGCTCGCCGCGCGTGAACACTTGCAGGTCGTCCGGGCAGTAGAAGCCGCGACGCACCACCAGGCCGATGATCATGATCACCATCCATGGCGTGGTGCAGGTGATGATCAGCACGGCGAAGGTCGACACGCTCTGCACCAGGTTCGCCGCGAAGCGCCCGATGAAGATGAAGGCAATCGACAGCACGCCGATCAGCAGCGTCGCTTTCACTCGCGACAGCAGGCGCGGGAACACACTGGACATGTCCAGCCCGGTGCCATACAGCGACGTGGTGCCGGTGGACATGCCGCCGATCACTGCGATCAGGCACACCGGCAGGAAGAACCAGCTCGGCGACACCGCCAGCAGACCGCCGACGTAGTTGTTGGCCGCGATGTAGTCCGGTGCCTGGATCGCTACGATGGTCGCAGTGGTCAGGCCGAACAGGAACGGAATGAACGTGGCGACCTGCGAGAAAATCACTGCCGCCATGATCCGCTTGCGCGAGGTCTCACGCGGAATGTAGCGGGCCCAGTCGCCGAGGAACGCGCCGAAGGAAATCGGGTTGCTCATGGCCACCAGCGCGGCGCCGATGAACGCGGCCCAAAAGCCCGGCTGGCCGAGGCTGACGGTGCCGGCGTAGTGCGAATCGAAAGGACCGGCGAAGGCGAAGATGCCCAGCAGGAACAGCAGGCTCGCGCTCCACACCGCGACCTTGTTCACCCACAGCAGGAAGCGGAAGCCGTAGATGCACACGGTCAGCACCAGCACCGCGAACAGACCGTAGGCCAGGCCCAGGGTCAGGTCGGTTTCCGGCAGGCCGATCAAGCGTTTGGCCCCCCCGATCAGCGCATCCCCCGAACTCCACACCGAGAGCGAGAAGAAGGCGATGGCGGTCAGCAGCGACAGGAACGAACCGACAATCCGCCCGTGCACGCCGAAGTGCGCACCGGACGACACGGCATTGTTGGTGCCGTTGAGCGGACCGAACAGGCCCATCGGTGCGAGGATCAGCGAGCCGAGCAGCACGCCCGAGACAATCGCCCAGACGCCTGCCTGGAAGGACAGGCCGAACAGCACCGGGAAACTGCCGAGCACGGCGGTGGCAAAGGTATTCGCGCCGCCAAAGATCATGCGGAACAAGTCCACGGGACCGGCGGTGCGTTCGTTGTCCGGGATCTGTTCGACCCCGTGGGTTTCAATCTGCGTAAGGCTTTGGTCTTTGTTGTTGTTATTCATGATCTGCTCCGATCATAAAGGCGCGCTCATCGTGCGTGAGCGTCACCTGTCTTGGCTAAGGGGGTGGCAGCCCTTCCGGCATTGCGGACAAATGTTCGTGGCAGGCCAGCCAATGGCCTTGTTGTTCTAGGCTCGACGCTTGTTTCTTGAAAACAATCGTCTCGCGCTCCTGGCTGAAGTGTTGCTCCCCTTGCATGCGCAGCTCGGTGGCCACGTCATGGATGAAAATCGCCACGTCACCCTGCAGGCTGACGAAGGCGTTGCTCGAAGTGCACGACAGCACCTCGAAGCCATCCTCGGCGCGCCAGCTGTCCCACAACGCCTGATAGGCATCGCGCGACAGCAGGGGCTGTTCGAGGGTGTAGAACACGAAGCTCGCATCGGCGCTGAACGCGCCGAAGTAGGCTTCGCGATCGTTGCGGGCGAAGGCGGACACCAGATCGGCGGCCGCTTTCAGAACCTGATCACGTTCGTTCATGACCCGACCCTCAGCGGTGGACCACGCCCGGTAGTACGCAGAGCATTTCGTACAGCAGGTTGGCGGCCAGCAGCGAGGTGTTGCCGGTGGTGTCATAAGCGGGCGAGACTTCTACCAGATCGCAGCCGATCAGGTCGAGGCCCTGGCAGCCGCGAACGATTTCAATCGCCTGAATGGTCGTCAGACCACCGATTTCCGGGGTGCCGGTGCCCGGTGCCCAGGCCGGGTCGATGCCGTCGATGTCGAAGCTCAGGTACACCGGACCGCCACCGACTTTCTCGCGCACTTCGGCCATCAGCGGTTCCAGCGACTTGTGCCAGCACTCTTCGGCCTGCACCACGCGGAAGCCCTGATCGCGGCTCCAGTTGAAGTCGTCAGCGGTGTAACCCTGCGCCCGCAGACCAATCTGCACCACGCGGTCGCAGTCCAGAAGACCTTCTTCGACGGCGCGACGGAAGGTCGTGCCGTGGGCGATCTTCTCGCCGAACATGTGATCGTTGACGTCAGCGTGAGCGTCGATGTGCACCAGACCGACCTTGCCGTGCTTTTTGTGGATGGCACGCAGGATCGGCAGGGTGATGGTGTGGTCGCCACCCAGGGTCATCGGGATCACGTTGTGCTCGAGGATGTTGTCGTAGGCTTCTTCGATGATGCGCACGGCGTCGAGCAGGTTGAAGGTGTTGATCGCCACGTCACCGATGTCGGCAACCGAAAGCGAGTCGAACGGCGCGGCGCCGGTGGCCATGTTGTACGGGCGGATCATCACCGATTCGGTGCGGATGTCGCGCGGCCCGAAGCGGGTGCCGGGGCGCAGCGAAGTACCGATGTCCAGGGGCACGCCAACAAAGGCAGCGTCCAGGCCGGCAGCGGTCGGTACATGGGGGAGTCGGAGCATGGTGGCGATGCCGCCGAAGCGCGGCATTTCGTTGCCGCCCAGTGGTTGGTGAAGAATCTTGTCCACGGGTAGGGCCTCATCGTCTTTGTTTTATTTATGTCGGCGCGCCGCATTCGCAAGGTCACGGGCACCGCTGTGGGCCGATTCTGCGAAATGTAGTGGGGCGGAAGAATCGCTACGAACAAAAACTTAGTTCAGATTTTTCTAAACTAATCGAAAGGCTGGAGATAGACTTCTCGCCCATGCTCGTTGCCCGATCAGTGGAGTCCCCATGGCCAACGCTTTACCCGACCTGAAACTTTTGCGCATCTTCGTCAGCGTCGTGCGGCATCAGGGGTTTGCCAACGCGCAGCAGGAACTCAACCTGTCGACCTCGGCGATCAGCACCTACATGAGCCAGCTCGAAGCCGCGCTTGGTCTGGTGCTGTGCCATCGCGGGCGCGGCGGGTTCAGCCTGACCAGCAAGGGCGAGCTGTTCCATCAGGAAACCCTGCGCCTGCTGGCCGAACTCGAAGGGTTCGAGCAATACGCCGCTGCGCTCAAGGGTGAACTGCGCGGCACGCTCAATCTGGGGGTGATCGACTCCACGGTCAGCGACAAGGCCTTGCCGTTCGCCGAAGCCATCGGCGCCTACAGCCAGGAACACCCGGCGGTGCATTTGCATCTGTCGGTGATGAGTCCCTACGAATTGCAACTCGGCGTGCAGGACAACCGCCTCGATCTGGCCATCGGCGCGTTTTCCACGCGCATGAGCGGTCTCGTGTATATGCCGCTGTACCGCGAACAGCACTGGCTGTATTGCAGCAGCCGTCACCCGTTATTCAACGAACGGCGGATTCCCGAGCAGGTCATCACCCAGCAACGCATGGTCGGGCGCGGCTACTGGAGCCAGGCGGAACTGGCGCGCCACGGTTTCAAACACAGCGCCGCCACCGTGGAAAGTATGGAGGCGCAGCTGATTCTGGTGCTGTCCGGCGCCTACATCGGCTACCTGCCGGAGCACTACGCCCAGGCCTGGGCCGACAAGGGCGATTTGCGGGTTTTGCTGCCGGCGACCTTCGGTTATCAGGCGCCGTTTTCCATGATCATGCGCCGGGGCCGCAGCCGCGAGCCGCTGATCCAGACTTTCCGCGATCTGCTCAAAGCGCAGCTCAATCAGGCATAAGAATTCATGTCCAGACCTCAATGCCCGCGCTGCCTGCGCCCACAAACCCACTGCCTGTGTCCGTTGATCCCGAGCCTCGACAGCCGCACCCGGGTGTTGCTGTTGCAGCACCCGAGCGAGGTCAATCACGCGCTCAACACCGCACGGCTGGCGGCGCTCGGTTTGAACAATGCCGAACTGATCGTCGGCGAGGTGTTCGAGGATCTGCCCGCGCTGTTGAATCGGCCGGGCTATCAGGCGCGATTATTGTTCCCGGCGGACGATGCGCAGCCGATGCAGGCTTACACCGCATCGGATGAGCCGCTGTTGCTGGTGGTGCCGGACGGCACGTGGCGTAAGGCGCGCAAGATGCTGCACCTGAATCCGTTGCTGGCGGCGTTGCCACGGGTGACGCTGGCGCAAGGCGGGGTATCACGGTATCGGCTGCGCAAGGCACCGGGGCCGGGGGCGTTGTCGACTATCGAGGCGATTGTGCAGGCGTTGCAGACCCTGGAAGCCCCGGCCTCTTTCGATCCGTTGCTCAAGCCTTTCGAGGCGCTGATCGAGGGGCAGATTGCGGCGATGGGGGAGGAGACCTTCCAGAAGAATCACGTAGGCTGATCGTTCCCACTGCGTGGGAACGAGTGCGGCTAACGCTCGCGCATCGCTTCGGTCCGGGCCTTCAGCACCGGTTTGAGCAAGTAATCCAGCACACTTTTCTCCCCGGTAATGATGTCCACCGTGGCGACCATCCCCGGGATGATCAGCAACGGCTTCACATCCCCGCCCAAATGGTTTTTGTCGGTACGCACCTGGATCAGGTAGAAGCTGTTGCCCTTGTCGTCGGTGATGGTGTCGGCACCGATCAGCTCCAGCTTGGCGCTGAGCCCGCCGTAGATCGTGTAGTCATAGGCACTGAACTTGACCATGGCTTTCTGGCCCGGGTGCAGGAACGCCACGTCCTGCGGACGCACCTTGGCTTCGATCAGCAGGTTGTCTTCCAGCGGCACGATTTCCACCATGTCGCTGCCCGGCTGCACCACGCCGCCGATGGTGTTGACCTTCAATTGCTTGATCACCCCGTGTACCGGCGAGGTCACGGTGGTGCGGCTGACGCGGTCGTCGATGGCGATGCTCGACGCGGTGATTTTCGACAGGTCGGTGCGCTTCTGGTTGAGGTCCTTGGCCGCGTCAGAGCGGAAGGTCTGTTCCGATTCGTCGATCTTGCTCTTGATCTCGTTGATCGCCGATTCAGCCCGGGGAATCGCCAGGGTCGTGGCGTTCAACGAGCCACGAATTTCCACCGCGCTACGCTTGAGCCGCAGGATCTCCACCGGCGACACCGCCCCGGTGCCCACCAGTGGCGACGACATGTTCATCTCTTGCTGCAATAGCGCCAGGCTGGAACTGTACTGACCCTGCTTGGAGCGAAACTCCGCCAGTTCCTGGGTCTTCTGCCGCAGTTGCTCGGTGAGGGTGCGTTGCTCACTGGCCAAGCGCCGCTGGCGCTGGTCGTAGAGCGCACGTTCGTCTTCGGCCACTTGCGGCGCCTTGCTGACGATCTCGTCCGAGAGCTTCATCGGCCGGCCTTCGGACTCCGCCGACAAACGCTCGACCTGCGCCATCAACGCATAGCGATCCGCCTCGCTCTCGCCCTTGTTCGACAGAAACCGCGTGTCATCCAGGCGCAGCAGGGTGTCGCCCTTGTTCACCATTTGCCCTTCACGCACGAAGATCTCGGTGACGATCCCGCCTTCGAGGTTCTGGATCACCTGGACCTTGCTCGACGGAATCGCCTTGCCTTCGCCCATGGTCACTTCTTCGAGCACCGCAAACTTGGCCCAGACCAGCGCGCTGATCAGCAACGCTGCCGCCAGCCACACGGTAATTCGCGACCAGCGCGGCGAATCCTGCAACGACGCGCCGGCGGTTTCCGGCATGAATTCGGCTTCGGCGCTTTTACCGAAACTGTCGAAGTAGCCGCGCTGTTTTGAAGAGGAGGAAGCAGACATGTGCAACTCCTAGACCGCTGCCGAGCCGACCCGGCCCTTGCGCAGTGCATCGATGACCGCATCCTTCGGACCGTCGGCGACGATCCGGCCGTTGTCCAGCACCAGCAACCGGTCCACCAGGCTCAGCATCGAGGTGCGGTGGGTGACCAGCAACAGCGTCTTGCCCTGCACCCAGCCGTGGAGCTTCTGGCGCAGGACGTCTTCGCTGCTGTTGTCCATGGCGCTGGTGGGTTCGTCGAGCAGCATGATCGGCGGGTCGAGCAACAGCGCCCGGGCCAGCAGCACGGCCTGACGCTGACCGCCGGAGAGCAATTGCCCGCGTTCGCCCACTGGCCGGTCGAAGCCTTGCGGGTGCTGGCGGGCCAGTTCGGTGACGCCGGTCAGTTCGGCGACTTCGAGCATCCGCGAATCGCTGACGTAACGGGCGCCGAGGGTGAGGTTGTCACGCAGGCTGCCAGCCAGCAGCGGCAGATCGTGGGCGACGTAACCGATCTGCTGGCGCAGGTCGGCGACATCCAGTTGCCGCAGGTCGAGGTTGTCGAGCAGCAACTGGCCTTCTTCCGGTTCGTAGAAGCCCATCACCAGTCGCGCCAGGGTGCTTTTGCCGGAACCGCTGCGGCCGATGATGCCGATGCGTTCGCCGGGTTTGAGGCTGAAACTGACATTGCTCAGGGCCGGCGCATTCTGGCCGTTGTAATGGAAGGTCACACCGCTGACGTCCAGCGCGCCTTGCAGTTGCGTGCGCTCCAGGGGCCGCTGTTTGCCGTCGCGCTCTTGAGGCAGGGCCATCAGGGCGTCGGTGCTTTTCATGGTCAGTTGCGCTTGCTGGTAGCGGGTGATCAGCCCGGCGATCTGGCCCAGTGGCGCGAGTACGCGACTGCCAAGCATGTAACTGGCCACCAGTGCGCCGACGCTGAGGTTGCCGGCGATGATGCTGTAGACCCCGGCGACGATGGTTGCCATCCCCGAGAACTGCTGGATGAACAGCGTTCCGTTGGTGGCCAGTGCCGAGAGGTTGCGCGCATGGCTGTCTAGGCGGGTGAGGGCGCCGTGGGTGCTTTCCCATTTGTGCTGGCGCTCGCTTTCGGCGCTGCAGGCCTTGAGGGTTTCCAGGCCGCCGAGGGTTTCGATCAGCAGCGCCTGACGCTCGGCGCCTAGGCTCAGGCTTTTCTGCACGGTGTCGCGCAGACGAACCTGAATGATCATCGCGAACACGATCGTGATCGGAAACGCCAGCAACGGAATCACCACCAGCCAGCCGCCGAGCAGGCCGATCACCACCAGCATCAGCACCACGAACGGCAGGTCGATCAGGCTGGTCAGGGTCACGGCGGTGAGAAACTCCCGCAGCCCCTGAAAGTCGTGAATGCTCTGGGCAAAACCGCCGATGGTCGCCGGCCGGGCCTTCATCGCCATGCCGGTGATGCGCTCGAACAAAGTGGCGGAAAGGATCACGTCAGTCTTCTTGCCGGCGGTGTCCAGCAAGTGCGCGCGGACCACCCGCAGCACCAGTTCGAAACCGGTGCCGATCAGCAACCCGATGGCCAGCACCCACAGGGTCGACGTGGCCTGATTTGGCACCACGCGGTCGTAGGTCTGCATGACGAACAGCGGCACCATCAGGCCCAGCAGGTTGATCAGGAAACTGGCGAGGATCGCGTCGCTGTACAGCCATTTCGACAGCTTCAACGTGTCGCGAAACCACGCCTGGACCCGTGGCACCAGCGGTGAACGCAGGTCTTCCAGTTCATGCCGTGGCCGGGCGAAGAGGGCCTGGCCGCTGTAGTGTTCGGCGAGTTCTTCGCGGCTGACCCACTGCTCGCCGCCATCGGCTTCACTGGGCAGGATCAGGGCCTTGCCGTCATCGGCAAAACGGCGCAGCACCGCCGTGCGGCCATTGCCCAGCAGCAACAGCACCGGCAGGTTGAGCGGGGAAATGTCCTTGAGGTCGCGGCGCAGCAGCCGCGCCTGCAAACCGGCCCGGGCGGCGGCGCGGGGCAGCAGGTCCAGGCTCAGGCGTTGTTTGTCCAGGGGCAGCCCGGCACTCAGGCTGGCGCGACTGACCGTCGCGCCATGGAGTTTGCAGAGGATCAACAGACCGTCGAGTAACGGGTCATCGAAGCTCAGCCGCGGATCGATCCCGGAAACCCCGGGTTCCATGCTGGTCATATTGATCGCTCCCTGGCTACATCATCGGGACTACTTCAGTTCGGGCAAGCGCGCCTCGTTCTTCACTTCGGCAGCGGCAATCGCGTCGGCTGGCAGCACCACCCGTTGCTTGCTCAGCAACTGACCCATGTTCGCCAGCACGCGGTACATCGAAAACTCCTCGGTGTAGCGGATTTCGGTGTAGCGACGGTTGGCGTTGTACAGCTCGTTTTCACTGTCGAGCAGGTCGAGCAGGGTGCGTTGGCCGAGGCCGAACTGATCCTGATACGCGGCGCGCACACGCTTGGTGGTCTCGGCGTATTCGCGGGCGGTCGGGGTCTGTTTCTTGGCGTTGACCATGGCGTTCCACGCCAGGTGAATGTTCTCGTTGAGCTGGCGCAGGGCGTTGTTGCGGATGTCCATGGCCTGGTTGATCTGGTGCGCATCGGAGGCCAGGCGCGCCTTGTCGCTGCCGCCACGGAACAGGTTGTAGTTCATCACCACGCCGACCCGCCATTCGTTGTCGTGGCCCTCGTCACCCTGCACGTTGTTGTTGGCGCCGACCGCCGCTTCCGCATCGAAGCGTGGATAGAACGGCGACTTGGCGACTTCGTACTGGCTCTCGGCCGATTGCACGTCGGCCTGGGCGGATTTCAGATAGGGGTTGTTCTCGACCATGCTCTGCTGGGCTTCGGGCAGGGTGGCGGGTAATTCACCACGGGTCGAGGCGGGCGTTTCCAGCTCGTCGGGCATGCGTCCGACGACGCTGTAGAAGTTCGATTCGGCGTCCGCCAGATCGACCTCGGCGGTGTCGAGGTTGTTTTGCGCCAGCGCCTTACGGGCCACCGACTGGTCGGAGTCGGCGGTGCTGCCGATACCGCGCTGGGTACGCAGGCCGATCTGGTCGTTGACCCGCAGGTGCGCCTGCAGGTTGTTCCTGGCCAGGGTCACCAGTTCGCGGCGCTTGAGCACTTCGAGGTAGACCTCGATGGTGCGCAGGGCCAGATCCTGAGCGGTGCCTTGCGCGTAGTACGCGCGCGAATTGGAGACGCCTTTGGTGCGCGCGACTTCGTTGGACGTGTTGAAACCGTCGAACAGCATCTGACGCAGGCGCAGCTCGGACTGGGTGTAGTTGAGGGTTTCAGTGTTGTGGCCGCTCGGGGTCAGCGCCCGGGTGTTGGTGTTATCGCTGTAGCCGCGCCCATAGGAAGCATTCAGATCGACGGACGGATAGTAGCCGCCCTTGGCGACGTTCACCTGTTCATCCGCCGACAGTTTCGCGTCGACGCGCGAAGCGAGATCCGGGTGGGTCGCAATGGTGCTCTGGATGGCTTCGGTGAGGTTCATGGCCTGAGCTTGGGATGTGCAAGCCATGGCCAGCAAAACCGCACTGCAGAGGGGGGTTAGAACGCGCATGGGTGCATCTCCCTGAGTCCTGATGGTATTCCGCTGTCGCCAATTTATTGACGATATTTTTAGTGTTTAGCGTCTCATCGCTGTTACAACAGAGCTAAGAACATCCTGAAGCGTAGCTAAGAAAAATTTTTCATATGGCTTATGCCAAAAAAAACTTATGCGCTTCGCCGAATCCGGCACATTGTTCCATTCGAAAGCCTTTGTTTTATGTGCTTTAGGGAGCGCATGAAGGCTTGAGGAAAGTTCCACTCACTTTGCGACATACGGGCGAAGTACTGCTAAAGGGGAGGGACGCGTAGCGGCAAATGGGCGACAGTTTTTTGTCACTCGGGTGATTCACCACCGTTACGTAGCGCTAGTGGGCGTGCTGCATCGATCAGGGATTCCAAGTGCCTGAGGGCGCTGGAGTTTCTGAACTTGCACAACCTGCGAAACGAACTGTCGAGGTGCGAGCGTCGCCCCGACAACCCGCTTGAGCCATGGGCTGCTTCGCGAACCAGTGCCGACGGTGGTCGGCAGCGGAGGAAATGCACATGGCAACGCTCATCGGGACCGTCACCAAAGTCATTGGTCAGGTTTTCGCTCAAGCCGCTGACGGAAGTCGGCGTGCATTGGTCGAAGGCGATCGGCTGTTTACGGGGGATCAATTGATCACCGGTGCGGAAGGGGCGGTCGCCGTCCATCTGCAAAACGGTCAGGAACTGACCCTGGGCCGCGACAGCAGCATGACCCTGACCGGCCAATTGCTGGCCAACCACGCGCCCCATGTGGATGCCCCGGAAGCGCTGACCCCGAGCGATGCCCAACTCACCGACGTGGCACAGATCCAGAAAGCCATTGCCGCCGGTGAAGACCCGACTAAATCTGCTGAGGCCACTGCCGCAGGCCCCGATGCCCCGGGCGATGCCAATGGCGGCAAGGGCGGCGGCCACAGTTTCGTATTGCTGACAGAAGTCGCCGGGCGGGTCGATCCGGTCGTCGGTTTTCCCACCGCCGGTTTCAATGGCATTCCCGAGTTCCCGCAAGAGCGGCACTACGCGGTGATCGACAACGGCGACAACACGCCAGCGCCGGTCATCCCGCCACCGGTCAATAACCTGGTCACCCTCACAGGCCTCGATGTACCCGGGGGCGAACTGACGCTCAACGAAGCCAATCTGCCGGACGGTTCTGCCGCCAATCCCGGCGCGCTGACCCAGGCCGGCAGCTTCAGCATCGCCGCGCCCGATGGTCTGACCAGCCTGAGCATCGGCGGTATCAACGTCATCGTAGGCGGCGTGCCGGTCGGTTTCCCGCAATCGATCACCACGCAACTGGGCAACACCTTGACCATCACCGGTTACAACCCGGCGAACGGCACGGTCACTTACAGCTACACCCTCAACGGCAACGATGCCCATCCTGCGGGCGACGGTGCCAACAGCCTCAGCGAACATTTCACCGTGGTTGCCGGTGACATCAATGGCGATACCGCGACCGGCTCGCTGGATGTGAACATCACCGATGATGTGCCCAAAGCGGTGGATGACAGCAACGCCAGCACCGCTTCGGAAACCAACCTGAGCCTGACCGGCAACGTGCTGACCAACGACGTGCAGGGCGCCGACCGCATTCCTGTCGGCCCCAACAGCGGCCCGGTAGTTGCCGGTACGTTCACCGGGACTTACGGCACGCTGGTGCTGAACGCCAACGGCACTTACACCTACACGCTCAATACCAGCGACGCGGATTTCAAGGCGTTGCATGGCGGCGGCAACGGGACAGAAACCTTCACCTACACCCTGCGCGATTCCGATGGTGACACCAGCACTGCAAACCTCGTTCTGCAGATCCACAACAACGACGATCCGGTGCTCATCAACGGGTTGAACGTCGAGGGCGGCGAGCTGACGGTTTTCGAGAAAGACCTGAGCACCGGTAGTGCGCCGGATGCTACCGCGCTGACTCAGAGCGGCACTTTCACCATCACCGCGCTGGACGGCGTGACCACGCTGACTGTCGGCGGCATTGCCGTCGTCACCAATGGTGTATCCGCCGGTTTCCCGCAATCGGTCACGACGCCGCTGGGCAGCACGCTGACCATCACCGGGTTCAATGCCACCACGGGTGTCGTCAGCTACAGCTACACCCTCGACCACAACGACGCGCACCCGACCGCCAACGGCGCCAACACCTTGAGTGAGCAGTTCGCGGTCACTGTGGTGGATGACAACGGCACCACCGCTAACGCTTCTCTGGACGTGAACATCGTCGACGACGTGCCAAAAGCCGTGGACGACAGCAATGCCGGCACGGCTTCGGAAACCAATCTCACGTTGACCGGGAACGTGCTGACCAATGACGTGCAAGGTGCCGACCGTGTGCCGACTGGCCCGGTCACCGCCGGAACCTTCACCGGAACCTACGGTACGCTGGTACTGAATGCCGACGGTTCCTACACCTACACCGTCAACCCTAACGACGCCGACTTCAAGAATCTGCATGGCGGTGGTAACGGCACTGAAACCTTCACCTACACGATCACCGATTCTGACGGCGACACCAGTACCGCGAATCTGGTGCTGCAAATTCATAACAACGACGATCCGGTAATCATCAACGGCCTCGACGTTAACGGCGGTGAACTCACTGTTTTCGAGAAAAACCTCAGCAGCGGCAGCGCGCCGGATGCTACCGCGCTGACTCAGAGCGGCACCTTCACCATCACTGCTTTGGATGGCGTAACGACGCTGACCGTGGGCGGTATAGCGGTCGTTACCAACGGTGTGGCCGCAGGCTTCCCGCAGTCGGTCACAACTCCTTTGGGCAGCACACTGACCATCACCGGTTTCAACGCCACGACTGGTGTAGTGAGTTACAGCTACACCCTCGACCACAACGATGCACACCCAACCGCCAATGGCGCCAACACCTTGAGCGAACAGTTCGCGGTCACCGTCGTCGATGACAACGGCACCACGGCCAATGCTTCGCTGGATGTGAACATCATCGACGACGTGCCAAAAGCCGTGGACGACAGCAACACCGGTACGGCTTCGGAAACCAATCTCACGCTGACCGGCAACGTCCTGACCAACGACGTGCAGGGCGCCGACCGTGTGCCGACCGGCCCGGTCACCGCCGGAACCTTCACCGGAACTTACGGCACCCTGGTGCTGAATGCCGATGGTTCCTACACCTACACCGTCAACCCTAACGACGCCGACTTCAAGAATCTGCATGGCGGTGGCAACGGCACTGAAACCTTCACCTACACCATCACCGATTCCGATGGCGATACCAGCACCGCGAACCTCGTGCTGCAGATCCACAACAACGACGATCCGGTGGTTATCAGCGGCCTCGACGTTAACGGCGGTGAACTCACTGTTTTCGAGAAAAATCTCGGCACCGGCAGTGCGCCGGATACTGCGGCTTTGACTCAGAGCGGTACTTTCACGATCACTGCTTTGGACGGCGTAACCACACTGACCGTGGGCGGCATTGCCGTCGTCACCAACGGTGTGGCCGCCGGTTTCCCGCAATCGGTCACTACGCCGCTGGGCAGTACGCTGACCATCACCGGCTTCAACGCCACGACGGGTGTCGTCAGCTATAGCTACACCCTCGATCACAACGATGCGCACCCAACCGCCAACGGCGCCAATACGTTGAGCGAGCAGTTCGCTGTCACCGTGGTTGATGACAACGGCACGACCGCCAATGCCAGCCTCGACGTCAACATCGTCGATGACTTGCCCAAAGCCGTGGACGACAGCAACACCGGTACCGCTTCGGAAACCAACCTGACCCTGATCGGCAATGTCCTGACCAACGACGTGCAAGGCGCCGACCGCGTGCCGACCGGCCCCAACGCCGGGCCGATCACTGCCGGTACCTTCGCCGGGACTTACGGCACGCTGGTGCTCAATGCCAACGGCACTTACACCTACACACTGAACACCAATGATGCCGACTTCAAAAACCTGCACGGCGGCGGCAACGGCACCGAAACTTTCACCTACACCATCACCGATTCGGACGGTGACACCAGTACTGCGAGTCTGGTTTTGCAGATCCACAACAATGACGATCCGGTAACCATCAGCGGCCTGGATGTGAACGGTGGTGAACTCACCGTTTTCGAGAAAAACCTCAGCACCGGCAGTGCGCCGGATGCTACCGCGCTGACTCAAAGCGGCACCTTCACCATCACTGCTTTGGACGGTGTGACCACGCTGACTGTCGGCGGAATCGCCGTCGTCACCAACGGCGTGGCAGCCGGGTTCCCGCAATCGGTGACCACGCCGTTGGGCAGCACACTGACCATCACCGGGTTCAACGCAACGACCGGTGTCGTCAGCTACAGCTACACCCTCGATCACAACGATGCGCATCCGACTGCCAACGGCGCTAACACCCTGAGTGAACAATTTGCTGTGACGGTGGTTGATGACAATGGAACCACAGCCAATGCATCGCTGGATGTGAACATTGTCGATGACCTGCCAAAAGGTGTGGACGACAGCAATACCGGCACCGCTTCTGAGACCAACCTGACGCTGACTGGCAACGTATTGACCAACGACGTACAAGGCGCTGACCGCGTGCCAACAGGGCCGAACGCTGGCCCGATTACTGCCGGTACTTTTACGGGTACTTACGGCACTCTGGTGTTGAACGCCAACGGCACTTACACCTACACAGTCAATCCGAATGATGCCGACTTCAAAGCCCTGCACGGTGGCGGCAACGGCACGGAAACTTTCACCTACACCATCACCGATTCGGACGGCGACACCAGCACCGCGAACCTCGTGCTGCAGATTCACAACAACGACGATCCGGTGATCATCAACGGTCTCGACGTCAACGGTGGCGAGCTGACGGTTTTCGAGAAAAACCTGAGCACCGGCAGTGCGCCGGATGCCACCGCCCTGACTCAAAGTGGCACGTTCACCATCACCGCGCTGGACGGTGTGACCACGCTGACTGTCGGCGGCATTGCCGTCGTCACCAACGGTGTAGCAGCAGGTTTTCCGCAATCCGTCACCACACCGCTGGGCAGCACGCTGACCATCACCGGTTTCAACGCCACGACCGGCGTCGTCAGCTACAGCTACACCCTCGACCACAACGATGCACACCCAACCGCCAATGGCGCGAACACACTGAGTGAGCAATTCGCTGTGACGGTGGTGGACGATAACGGCACTACTGCGAATGCTTCGTTGGATGTAAACATCGTCGACGACCTTCCAAAAGCCGTAAACGACACCAACACCGGCACCGCCTCGGAAACCAACCTCACGCTGACCGGCAACGTCCTGACCAACGACGTACAAGGCGCCGACCGCGTTCCGACCGGCCCCAACGCCGGCCCGATCACCGCCGGCACCTTCACCGGGACTTACGGCACGCTGGTGCTCAACGCCAACGGCACTTACACCTACACCCTCAACACCAATGACGCCGACTTCAAAAACCTGCACGGCGGTGGCAACGGCACCGAAACCTTCACCTACACCATCACCGACTCGGACGGCGATACCAGCACTGCGAACCTCGTGCTGCAGATCCACAACAACGACGATCCGGTGATTCTCAGCGGCCTCGACGTCAACGGCGGCGAACTCACCGTCTACGAGAAAAACCTCGGCAACGGCACTGCGCCGGACGCCACGGCCCTGACCCAGAGCGGCACCTTCACCGTCACCGCACTCGACGGTCTGCAAACCCTCACTGTCGGCGGCATCGCGGTGGTCACCAACGGCGTGGCCGCCGGCTTCCCGCAATCGGTCACCACGCCGCTGGGCAGCACGCTGACGGTCACCGGCTTCAACGCCGCAACCGGTGTCGTGAGTTACAGCTACACCCTGGTGCACAACGACGCGCACCCGACCGGCAACGGTGCCAACAGCATCACCGAAAACTTCAACGTGGTGGCTACCGATGGCGATGGCAGCACCGCGTCGGGGCAGATCAACGTCAACATCGTCGATGACCTGCCGACCGCCAAGGCCGACACCGGCTCGGTGGTGGAGGGCGGCACCGTCAATATCAGTGTGCTGGGCAACGACGTCACCGGTGCCGACGGCCCGGCAGCGGGCGGTGCGGTGGTGGGCGTAAGGGCCGGCGGCGACACCTCGACCTCGGCCATCGGCGGCCTCAACAGCAACATCAACGGCACCTACGGTTACCTGACCCTGGATGCGGCGGGCAACGCGGTCTATCACAGCAACCCGAACTCAGTGAGCCCGCCGGGCGCCACCGACACGTTCACCTACACCATCCGCGACAGTGACGGCGACGAAAGCACCACCACCATCACCGTCAACGTGGCTGACAGCAAACTCGTGGCCTCGGTGGATCAGGACGTGACCGTCTACGAAAAAGCCCTCGACCTGACCAAGGACGGGCAAGACCTGGCCCCCGGCACGGTCATCGGCAGCGACCCGACCAACACCGGCGAAACCGCCAGCGGCACCCTGGTCGGCGCGGTCACCGGCGGCAGCGGCGCGATCACCTACACCCTGGTCGGCAGCAGCACCGGCACGTACGGGCAGATCCAGCTCAACGCCGACGGCACCTACACCTACACCCTGACGTCGGCACCGAAAACCACGCCAAACGCCAATGACGGTGCGAACACGCTAAGCGAAAGCTTCACCTACAAAGCCACCGATGCGCTGGGCAACAGCACCACCAGCACCATCGTGGTCAACATCGTCGACGACGTGCCCAAGGCTGTGGCGTCGGATCGTTCGGTGGCGGCGGTGGAGATCGACTCCAACATCCTCATCGTGCTCGACATCTCCGGCAGCATGGCCGACGCCTCCGGCGTGCCGGGCCTGTCGCGCCTGGACCTGGCCAAGCAGGCGATCAGTGCCTTGCTCGACAAGTACGACGATCTCGGCGATGTGAAAGTGCAACTCGTCACCTTCAGCAGCAACGCCACCGATCGCACTTCGGTGTGGGTCGATGTGGCGACGGCCAAGACCCTGCTCGCCGGCCTCAGCGCCGGTGGCGGCACCAACTACGATGCGGCCGTGGCGACCATGCAGACCGCGTTCAACACCTCGGGCAAACTCACCGGGGCGCAGAATGTCGGGTACTTCTTCTCCGACGGCAAACCCACCACCGGCCAGGAAATCGGCACCGCCGACGAGACCGCGCTGAAAAACTTCCTCGATGCCAACAACATCAAGAACTATGCGATCGGCCTGGGCAACGGCGTCAGCAACGCCAACCTCGATCCACTGGCCTACGACGGCATCAGCCACACCAACACCAATGCGGTGGTGGTCACCGATCTCAATCAACTGAACTCGGTGCTGTCCGGAACCGTGGAAGGCGCACCAGTCACCGGTTCGCTGTTGGGTGACAGTGGTTCGTTCGGCGCCGATGGCGGTTTCATCAAGTCCATCGTGGTCGACGGCACGACCTACACCTACGATCCGAAAGCCAACAGCGGCCAGGGTTCGCTGACCGCCAGCGGCGGCACCAACCACGGCACCTTCAACACGGTGAACAACACCCTGAGCATCGCCACCAACAACAGCGGCACGCTGGTGGTCAACCTCGATACCGGCGACTACAGCTACACCTCTCAGAAAACCACCACGACGGTGATCACCGAGAACATTGGCTTCACCCTCAGCGACAACGACGGCGACCTCGCCAGCTCCACGCTGACGGTGAAAGTGATCCCCAACTCGCCACCGGTGGCGGTGGATGACCACATCATCACCAACGTGCTGTCGAGCAATGTGACTGTGCCGGGCGAGCTGCTGCTGGCCAACGACACCGATCCGGACAACGATACCCTCAGTGCTTCGCCCACCACCTTCAACACCGGTTGGGCCGCCAAGGGTGCGGACTTCACCGGCAGCGGCGCGATCAGCTTCACCGGCACCACCAACACCAGCGCCAACCAGAACCTGGCCGATGTGCGCAGCTCCTTTGCGGCCAACACGGCGGCCATGACGGCGGTGCTGGTGGTCAGTGGCTACCTCGGCGCGGTGACCAACGCCAATGCCAACGATGAAGACCTGATCACCGTCAAACTGAAACAGGGCGAGACCCTCAACCTCGATCACAACCTGGCGGCCGGGCACATCACCATGGAGTATTCGGTGAACGGTGGGGCGTTCGTCAGCATCGCCGATGGCGGCACCATCACCGCCAGCGCCGATGGCACGTATCAGATCCACATCACCAACATCACCAACATCACCAACACCAGTGGCAGTAACACCAACGCTGCGGAAAACTACCAACTGACCATGACGGTCAACTACGCCGGGGCCCACGACGTCACCCCGGACTTCCATGGCACCTACACCGCCAACGACAACCACGGCGGCAGCGACTCCGCCAACGTGACCATCAGCTATCAGGACGGCCACACCCTCACCGGTACGTCCGGCGATGACGTGCTGGTGGCGGGCAGCGGCGACAACATCCTCAATGGTGGCGACGGCAACGACGTGCTCACCGCCGGCTCCGGCAACAACGAACTGCACGGCGGCGCCGGCAATGACTTGCTCTACAGCGGCCCGGGCAATGACATCCTCGATGGCGGCACCGGTATCGACACGGTCAGCTATGCCCACGCGACGGCCGGGGTCACGGTCAACCTGAGCCTGCTTGGTGCGCAGAACACCATCGGCGCCGGCATCGACACCATCAGCAACGTCGAAAACCTCGTCGGCTCCAACTTCAACGACACCCTGACCGGCGACAACAATAACAACGTGATCAATGGAGGCCTGGGCAACGACATCCTCAATGGCGGTGGCGGTGATGACCTGCTGATCGGCGGGATGGGCAACAACACCCTGACCGGCGGGCCGGGGGCCGACACCTTCCAGTGGCTCAAGGGCAACAGCGGCCACGATACGGTCACCGACTTCACCCCCGGCACCGACAAGCTCGACCTGTCGCAACTGCTGCAAGGTGAAAACGGCACCGCGGCGTCACTGGATGACTACCTGCACTTCACCGTCACCGGCAGCGGCGCTTCGGTGGTCACCACCATCGACGTCAGCGCCATGGCCGGCGCCACGCCGAACCAGACCATCGACCTGGCCGGCGTCAACCTCGCCAGCCACTACGGCGTGACACCGGGGGCGGGCGGGGTGATTGCCGGCGGCCATGACACGGCGACCATCATCAACGGGATGTTGAATGATCATTCGTTGAAGGTGGACACGGTGTGAGCCGGGGCTGAAACGACAAAACCCGCCGTCCCGATCTAACGGGGCGGCGGGTTTTTTCTTTGCTAAGGCTACAGCGGCGCCTCTGCCTTCAGTTCCAGATTATCCAGCACCCGGTTCACCGCCAGTTCCGCCAGCATGATCAGTTGCCCGATACCCAGCAGCACATGCCGCTGCGGTGCATCGATCATCCCGGCGAAATCGCTGGCCATGGTTTTGGCCGAGGTCAGGGTTTCGCAGGCGTCGGCCAACAGTTCTTCGCTCGGCATACCGGGGGCGATGAGGTAGCAGGTGTTGGGTTTGAGCAGCGGCTTTCTGGGGTGGAAGGGGTTGAGGTAGTGATCGAGGGCGCGTTCGGCGGCTTCGTGGAATTTCTTGGAATCGAGGGTTTCGTAGGGGGAAGTCGAATCGACTTCCGGCGGGTTTGGCGTTGGTTTGATCATGGGTAAAGCCTCTAGAGTAGTGGAGGCGCCACGCTTCGCTGCTAAACGAAAGAGGTGGCGGCCGTACGCGGGTTAGCAGACCAGGACTCTAGAACCCGGCGCACCGAAGTGCCCCACGCAAAGCCGCCATAACGTGAACGGACAGGCGTCAGCCTGATCACGAGCGAACGGCATTGTGCGTCTAGAGTGAATCCGGGCTGCTAAACCCGATCGCTGTTTTTCAGCGACCGCCAAACAATAGAACCCGCCCCCAAGGCGCACAAGCCGGCGGATTCTGGCGGATGCGTAGGCAAAGGCGCAAGGTGGCGTGGCTTTGCGGACATAACATTCAACACTCTTCAACAACAGCTTGGGTTTGTGCAAAAACGAAAAAGCCCAAACTCTCTATTGAATTGGAGGATGGGCTTTTTTGAGCAATTTAATTGGTTTGATCAGGCCATCACGGAGAGCGTGTGCCGGATCGAAGTTGCGAAAGGGAGGTGCGCGATATTCTGAATCTCTCCATCTATGAACGCTTGAATATCGCTCGGCGAGAACTCTTCAAGCATCTCCATGATTGTCTGTGCCGTATCCAGGTACGGGCGAATTGCCTCCCGCCTCATTTCACGCAGTGCTCCGTTTTGAGCATCCAGATTGAAAATGCGCAGAGTCTCGATAGCTCTTTTACGTGCTGGTTCATCCAGGTTGTCGCGCGGTGCGATAGTGCCGTCGTTGACGTAGATGAAGAAATCATCAGGTTCATCTACGTCAGGTTTGAGCAAGTCACTGTGTTCATAGGGACCGCAGGCGTCCTTGAATTTACCGCAGGTATCTTCGCGGTTGCATGAGCCAAACAGATTCGACCAGTCAAAAGTACCTTGTGGGTGCCGGTCTCTCTGTCGAAAGTGCTCAATATGAGAACGACCGGGTCGACCAATATCTGCTTCACAGTAGGCACAACGGGTACCCTGCATGGTTCGAAGATGCTCCCATACCTGTTCGCGCTCGGGTGGTGTCGGAGATTCGAGGGACCATCTATGCACTCCATGCCTATAGCGGGTCAGACAGTGTGGGCCTTCACCCCGGACAAGCTTTCGCATTTGCCGATTCCTTTGTCCTTACTGTTTCGTCAGTTGCTTGCGCTTGAAGGCTTCGAGTCGGATCAGCCGATCGCAGTCCAGCATGCTTGGGTGCTGGGGAGTGAAGTGCTTGTCCAGATAGGTTCGCAGTTCCAGTCCTTCCGCACCCTCATGTAGATTTTGCTGAATCAATCCCATGTACAAACTCAGTTTTCGTGCAGGCTCATTATCGGGTGTCGGGTCGATGCCCATTACATGCGCCAGCACTTGAGAGCTGGCAACGCCCTGAGTTTGTTGATCGACATTGCTTATCGAAACGTGCTGACCGTTTTCATCCTTGATGGTTTGAAGTACACGAATACAGTGAGCTGGGATGGAAGTTATTGTCTGCGGACTGTGCGATGTCATTATGAACTGGAGGAGAGGAAACGCTCCCAGCAAATCAGGTATCACGGTTTGTTGCCAGGCAGGATGAAGATGCATATCGACTTCATCGATCAATACAACACCACGGCTTTTAATTGGCGCGTGAATACCCATATGAGGATTGAGCTTGACGCAGCGGTAGGCGATATCGGCAGCAAGCGCGACGATGCTGCGAATCCCGTCACTGAGTTGGCTGACCTTCAACGTGCCGTGAAGTGGATGTTCCAGTACAAGATCGGAGAATTCGCTGCTATAGGCCAGATCTCGCCAGCCAGTTTGCGTCGCGAGAACGGCATTCACTGCGTTCTGGACAGCCAGAACAGGATGTGCGAATTCGTCTTTCACATCAACGCTGAGCTTTCCGCGTTCAATATTACGTATCTGCTCTTCGCGATAGCTGCGAAATATTCGCGTGTACCATTTGGCGAAGTGTTTATAGCTTGAAGATGAGTCCAGACAATCTCTGTATCCATAGGTTCGGGATAGTTCAGCATTCTCGGTCTTCTCAGAAGGCGTGTTCCACCTCTGGCGCCAGAGTCGCCCGGTGCCGTAGTAAGCGAGCACGGATAATGAGGGTTGACGGTGCTTATCTGAAGTTCCGTCAAATATTATGGTTTCCAATGCCTGGGCTGTAGCTACTAATTCCAGAGCTGCAGAGTCTTCACGCGTTTGCGTGCCTTTTCGGATACTTTCTCTGCGGCGCGACCATTGATACTGGTTCTCCTGAATAAGTGCGTGAGCGGTCAGTCGAGTGGGAAGTGAAGGCTCCATCTGATGTGCTTTGAGCGGGCGCAAGAAAACATCGTCAGGATGTATACCCGTGTAGTCGTTTGTAATACTGCCAAGGTCGAATCCGCGAACGTAAGGCCATAAGGCAACCTTTACTGCATCGAGCAGACTGGTCTTTCCCTTCCCGTTCTTGGCAACCAATAAGGTTAATTGCGGGTCGATTTCAAGAGTGAGTGCAGGAAAACAGCGGTAGTTTTCCAGCTCGAGCCTGATCAGTTTCAAAGACTTTCCTCCATGTAGACCGATGTCAGGCTACGGCAGTCGCTGTATTTGCGGGAACCAATGTGGCGCAAATTCTACTGTGAATGAAAACAGGTGAATACCTGCGAGCTGATGTCGCTGTGATTCAGGGTTTGTGCAACGTCTTCTGCCGCAAGATATAAACCGTCACCAGCACCGCACTGGTCAGCATGAAACCCCGCGCCCACACCAGTGGCACCAGGTAGCACGAGAACAGAATGCTCGTCCACATCAGCCCGATCGCGTAGACCTTGCCCTTGAGCGGTATGCCGTTGCCATCGAGGTAATCGCGGATCCATGGCCCGAGCCGGGGATGCTCGACCAGCCATTGGTAGAAACGCGGAGAGCTGCGGGCGAAGCAGGCGGCTGCCAGCAGGAGGAAAGGGGTAGTGGGGAGAACAGGCAGGAAAATCCCGATCACCCCCAATGCCACGCTGAGCCAGCCGATGGCCAGCAGGATGTAGCGCAACATCAGGGGGCGGTTGCCTATGGGGCTGTCCATAGGCTGGATCTTAGTGGTGACGTGGCTTGAGGATCGCCGGTTTTTCGTCGGGTGCCTGGCACAGCAGGTACAGCGCGGTCAGGGCTTCCGGAATCTGCACGATCATGTCGTCCATCAGGTTGGCGTCCTTGGCGATGTCTTCGAATTCAGGCTGTTCGTCGAACAGGCCCGAACCGACCATGATCGGCAGGAGCATTTCGCTGACTTCTTCTTCGGCGGTTTCGAACCAGGCCGCTTCGCGCAGGAACACGCCTTCCATGAAGCCGATGCACCAGCCGCGCAGTTCCGAATCGTCCGGCTCGTCGCCCAGGTCCAGTTCGCATGGCAGCTCGAACTCTTCATCGGACGCCAGTTGGCGGGCGATGTGGGCCTTGAGGCCGATCAGCGTGGCTTCGATCTCTTCGCGCTGGGCTTCGCTGCTGTAATGCGGCTCTTCGGCGAACAGGGCGTCGATCCACTCACGGTCCGGCACCACGTCGGCGCAGATCGACAGCGCGGTCAGGTAACCGTGAGCGGCCACGTAGTCCAGCGCCTCTTCATGCAGCTCGTCGGCGTCGAGGAAGACTTGCAGGCGGGTTAGTTGCTCGGCGAAGGACATTAAAGGGCTACCTTGGGGGAATAAACAATGCGGGAATTCTAGGCCTTCTTGAGCCCTCAAGCCAGCCGCACGGCAGATTTGCCCGCACAAGCTTCTTATCGGCGGTGCCCTTTGCCGGGGAGGGCTCGGGTATACTGCCGCGCTTTGCGATCCCTGCCGGTGTCGCGGCTGAATCCGTACGGCGTCATGCAATGCGCCCTTACGTTTTGTTTAAAGCAGCCTCGGCTGTCTTGAACCAGCCTGTGCAGGGATGTTTCGGTGGATTTTTGGAGTTTTTATGCTCGAACAGGCTCAACGCGTCCTCAAGGACATCTTCGGCTACGACAGTTTCCGTGGCCGTCAGGGTGCAATCATTGAGCGCGTGGCCAGTGGCGGTGATGCCCTTGTCCTGATGCCGACCGGCGGCGGCAAGTCCCTGTGCTTCCAGGTGCCGGCGCTGCTGCGCGACGGCCTGGCGGTGGTGGTGTCGCCGCTGATAGCGCTGATGGACGATCAGGTCGCCACCCTCGAAGAGCTGGGCGTGGCAGCCGCTGCGTTGAACTCCACCCTGAGCGCCGAACAACAGCGCGACCTCGCCAACCGGATCAAGCGCGGCGAAGTGAAGATGCTGTATCTGGCGCCGGAGCGTCTGGTGCAGCCGCGCATGCTGTCATTTCTGCAAGGCTTGAACATTGCCCTGTTCGCCATCGACGAAGCGCACTGCGTATCGCAATGGGGCCACGATTTCCGCCCGGAATACCTGCAACTGGGCCAGTTGGCGGAAATGTTCCCCGACGTGCCACGCATCGCCCTGACCGCCACTGCCGACAAGCGTACCCGCGAAGAAATCGTCACCCGTCTGCACCTGCAGAACGCCGAGCGTTTCCTGTCGAGCTTCGACCGTCCGAACATCTTCTACCGTATCGTGCCCAAGGAGCAGCCGCGCAAGCAGTTGCTGGCGTTCCTCGCCGAGCGACGCAGCGACGCCGGCATCGTCTACTGCCTGTCGCGCAAGAAGGTGGAGGAGGTGGCCGCGTTCCTCACCGAACAGGGCTTCCCGGCGCTGCCGTATCACGCCGGTCTGCCCAACGATCTGCGCGCCTATCACCAGAAGCGCTTCCTCAACGAGGAAGGCCTGATCATGGTCGCCACCGTGGCGTTCGGCATGGGTATCGATAAACCCAACGTGCGCTTTGTTGCTCACCTCGACCTGCCGAAATCCCTTGAGGCGTATTACCAGGAAACCGGACGCGGCGGCCGTGATGGTCTGCCGGCGGATGCGTGGATGGCCTACGGTCTGCAGGACGTGGTGATGCTCAAGCAGATGCTGCAGAACTCCGAGGGCGACGAGCGCCACAAGCGTCTGGAGCAGCACAAGCTCGATGCCATGCTCTCGCTTTGCGAAGAAACCCGCTGCCGCCGTCAGGCGCTGCTGGCGTATTTCGACGAAGACATGCCGGAGCCTTGCGGCCACTGCGACAACTGCATCGACGGCGTGCAGACTTGGGACGCCACCGAGCCAGCGCGTCAGGCGCTGTCGGCGATCTATCGCACCGGCCAGCGTTACGGCGTCGGCCATCTGGTGGACGTGCTGCTGGGCAAGGACAACGAAAAGGTTCGCAGCTTCGGCCATCAGCACCTGTCGGTGTTCGGCGTGGGCAAGGCGCTGGGGGAGAGCGAATGGCGTTCGCTGTTCCGCCAGTTGGTGGCCCGTGGTCTGGCGGACGTCGATCATGAAGGCTATGGCGGGCTGCGTCTGAGCGACACGTGCCGGCCGCTGCTCAAGGGCGAGGTGAGCCTGGAGCTGCGCCGCGACCTCAAGCCACAAATCACCGCCAAGAGCGGCAGCAAGAGCCAGGCCAGCCAGCTGGTGCGTGGCGAAGAACGCGAACAGTGGGAAGCCTTGCGTGCCTTGCGACGCAAACTGGCGGAAGAACATGGTGTGCCGCCGTACGTCATCTTCCCCGACTCGACCCTGCTGGAAATGCTCCGCAGCCAGCCGACTTCGCTGGCGGACATGGCCCGGGTCAGCGGCGTCGGCGCGCGCAAGCTGGAGCGCTACGGCGAGGCCTTCCTCGAGGTGCTGGGCGGCGAGGCCGAGGCGCCGAAAGTGGTGGCCGACGTGCGCCACGAACTGATCACCCTGGCCCGCGCCGGCATGACGCCGCTGCAGATTGCCGGTCAGTTGCAGTGCTCGGAAAAGAACGTCTACACCATGCTCGCCGAAGCCATCGGCAAGCAGCAATTGTCGCTGGAGCAGGCGCTGGATTTGCCGGAAGACTTGATGGGCGAAGTTCAGGACGCGTTCCTCGACGGCGAGGGCGAGTTGCCGTCGGTCGCCGAAGTGGCGCAGCTGTTCGCCGGTCGTGTACCGGAAGGTGTGCTGTATTGCGTAAGGGCTGCGCTGCAATCTGAATTCGAGATGTGAGCATTTGCTTACACAAACCGTTATACGGATGTAACGATTCAGTACAGGGCGGCTCTTGCCTATAGCCAAATGTCATGCTTAGCTGACTAATAATTAGTTTTTCTCTATTTCTTCAGTCTAACCATGAGTGTTTTATGCCGTTAACCGATCAACACCGCTTTGGCATGCAACTGGCCCAGATGTCCCGTGGCTGGCGTGCCGAACTGGATCGCCGGCTGGCCGGTCTGGGTCTGTCCCAGGCGCGCTGGCTGGTGCTGCTGCATCTGGCTCGTTTCGAAGAGGCGCCGACCCAACGGGAGCTGGCGCAAAGCGTCGGCGTCGAAGGACCGACCCTCGCACGATTGCTCGACAGCCTGGAAAGCCAGGGGCTGGTGCAACGCCAGTCCGTGATGGAAGACCGTCGGGCGAAAAAGATCGTACTGTGTGCCCCGGCCCGCCCGTTGATCGAACAGATCGAAACCATCGCCACGCAACTGCGCACGGAGTTGTTCGAGGGCATCGATGAGGCTGACATGAAGGTGTGCATGCGGGTTCACGGGCACATTCTGGCCAACCTGGAAAAATCTTGAGGCACAACGACGTGCCGTTTTTTTGAGGGATCGCGCTGGGCAGACTATAAGAACTACTGGGCAATATCGTGTTCGTACCGGATGTGCGAACCCATAGAAGTCGGTTTTGCTTATTTAAGGGATGCTCATGCTCGACAGTCGGCACGTAGTACTGCGTTGCGCCAATTCGCTGCTGGTGGCCGGTGTACTCACCTGGTCCACGGCATCACTGGCGCTGGGTCTCGGTGACATCACCGTGCATTCAGCGCTCAATCAACCGCTCAAGGCCGACATCGCCCTGGTGGACGCCGCAGGGCTCAGTGCCGGCGAGCTGTCGGCCAGCCTGGCCTCGGCGGACGAATTCGGCCGTGCCGGGGTCGAGCGGGTGTTCTTCCTCAACGACCTCAAGTTCACCCCGATCCTGCATGGCAATCGTAATCTGATCCGGGTGACCTCGACCAAACCGGTCAACGAACCTTTCCTGAACTTCCTGGTGCAGCTCAATCAGCCCAACGGCCATGTGCTGCGCGAATACACAGTGCTGATCGATCCGCCGGGTTCGCCGGGCATCGTGCCGGCCACCGACGAACCTGATGTCCATGCGCAGTCTTCGGAGTTTCCAACGCCCGAGGCGCCTGCCGCCACCCCCCAGAACAAACCTGCTGCAGCACCGGCCGCGCCGACGCCTCAAACGTCCGCAACCAACGACGCCCAAGCGGAACAGCTGGCGGCCAGCGTGTTGCTGAACCAGCAACTGCAGAAAACCATCGATGAGCTGAACCTGAAGCTTCAGGCTCAGGACGTGCAAATCGCCGACGGCAAAAAACAGCTTGCCGATCTGCAGGCGCATCTCGCACAGGTTCAGCAAGCACCTCCGGCACCCGCAACCCCGGCGGCGCCTGCCTCGATCCCGGCGCCGGTCATTGCGCCGGCGGAGAATCAAGACGACTCCGTCAGTTGGCCATTGCTCGGTGGCTTGCTGGTGCTACTGGGAGGGTTGGTGGCGGGGCTGATCGTTCGCCGCCGACGTCAGCCGGCAGTGATCCCGGACGTGCCGGCACGCGTGCTGCCGCAGCGAAGCGAACCGGAGCTCAATGACAGCGAACATGTTCGTCCGAATGCTGCCCATGGCGCCGTCGAGCATCGAGACGAGCAGACAAACGGCGATGTGCTGGAAGCCGTGGGCATTTATCTGGCTTACGGACGACTGGGCGAAGCGCTCGGATTGCTGCGCGACGCCTTGCAAAAAGAACCGGAGCGCATTGATCTCGGCGTGCAGTTGCTCGAGGTGCTGGGGCGCCAGGGCGATCAGGTGGCCTATGACGATCAGGAAAACCACTTGCGCCAGCTCGGTGTCGAGGAGCAACGGTTGCAGGAGATTCGCGCCCGATATCCGAAACTGGCCAGGACTGAACCTTTGGTTGCAGCGGCTCCGGTCATTGCCGCGTTACCCGTTGAGCAACCTGCACCCACAACACCGCTGGCCGAGGATGATTTCGAGCTGAATCTGGAGCAACTGTCGATGGATTCCAGCTGGGATCTGGAAGACAGTCGCCCGGCAACGAACCCACAGTCCTTGGCGCCATCGGCACTTGGCTCGAGCCTGCAAGTCCTGCCGCAGGATTTCGAATTGCCGCAAACCACCGGCGATGACGTTGAAACGACAGAGCTGGAGTGGATCGCCGAGCCTGAAGTCCAGGCTATCGATGAAGACTTTCTCAACGAGTTTGGCGATCCCGGTCAGTCACTGGCCCTGGAACCGCTGGACCTGCAGGCGCCGGAGCCCGAGCTGGATCCGACAGAAGCCGCCAACGCCGGCAAGCTCGAACAGGCCCAGACCTGCATCGACGATGGCGACCTCGACAGTGCGATCGCCTTGCTCAATGAGTTGCTGAAAGAGGGCGATGAGCCGCTCAGGCAGACCGCCCGCACCCTGTTGGCGGGGATTCGCTGATCCGGGTCAGAAGGTCTGCCCCAGATTCAGATAAACCGCCTGTTCATTGGCGTCGTTGAGACCATAGCTGAAATTCAGCGGGCCCAGCGGTGTGTCAAAGCCGATGAACACGCTGGCCGCGTTGATGTAGCCGCTGTCGAACTCGTTGTCGTTGTTCCAGGCCCGGCCACGCTCCAGCGAGCCGCCGGCATACAACGGGAAGTCCAGCGGCAGGTAGGCGCGTGGCGTCAGGCGGCGGTAGTACACGGCCCGCATCAGGCTGACGTTCTGCCCGGAGATGGCATCTTCGCGGAAGCCGGACAGCTGTCGGGCGCCGCCGAGCAGGAAGCTCGACGTCACCACATTCGCATCGTCCAGCGTGCGGCCGTAACGCCCGCCCAGAATCAGTGTGTTCGGGCCGCTGCTCATGGCCTTGTCCAGTTTGAATTCCCACTGCCGGTAGCGCGTGTCGGAGCCCAGGCTCGGTTCGAATTGCATCAGGGTCAGGCTGACGTCCTTGCCGTCGTGGGGGAAGTACACGTTATCCAGTGAGTCGAACGAATATTTCAGCGCATAGAAACCTTCGTTGAAGTGTTCGCTCGGCAGATTCTGATCGCCGATCCGTACATCAGCCTTGCCCCAGGCTTCACCGACACCGAAGCGGATTTCACCGTTGTTGCCGATCTGGCGGCCGACATTGAGGCCGAAGCCGTAGCGCTCGACGCGATATTGGGCGATCGGATCGTTGTCGAGCACCGAATCGACGTTCTGCGCTTCGAAGGCTGCATAGGGCGCGACGAAGTAGCGTGAGCCAACATCCAGCGGCTGGTAGAACTCGGTGTAGAGTTCCTGTTTGTCACCGATCTGCGCCCGGGTCAGCCATTCGGCGCCGAGGCGGTTGATACCGTTCATTCGGTAGCTGGCGCCGAGGTTGAAGGCGCTGTCGCCGCGCATGTCGTCCGACAGGTTCAAGCCGACCCGCAAGTAGTCGGTGCCGCTGCGCTTGCCCCGGGCACTGATCACCAGTGTGTGTTCATGGCCCTTGTGCACCACGCGGTATTGCACCTGTTCGAAGTAGTCCAGGCCGTACAGGGTGCCCATGTCCGAGTGCAGGCGCCCAAGGTCCAGCGGCTCTCCGATGGGCTGGCGGATGTAGTAGCGGATCACGTCGTCGCCGACTTTCGAGTCGTTCTCGACCTTGATCGCGGTGATGATCGGCGTGCGCTGGCCCGGTGCGCGGGCAGCGTTGAGCTCGGCGTCCTGAGATTCTGCGGGTTTCAAACGGGCGAGGCGGGCGTCGAGGGCCTTGGCTGCACGATAACCGGCATCGATCATTTCCTCGGCGCGACCGAAATCGGTGGCGCCGAAACTGGCCAGCGGCGGCTGGATCAGCACGTCGTCCGGATGCAGCGCCGCCAGTTGCTCTTCGGAGTTGCGCCGGGTCATCAGGGTGATCGACTGGTTCAGCACATCGACCACGGTGGTCAGTTGCTTGCGGTTGCGCAGCGGGGTGCCGATGTCGACCACGATGGCCACATCGACACCCATTTCCCGGGCCACATCCAGAGGAATGTTGTCGGTCATGCCACCGTCCACCAGCAGCCGGCCATCCAGTTCGACCGGGGCGAACACCGCCGGGATCGACATGCTGGCACGGATCACCTGGGGCAGATGGCCTTTGCGAAACACCACTTTTTCGCCGTTGGCGATGTCGGTGGCCACGGCGCGGAACGGGATCGGCAGCTTGTCGAAATCACGGGTGTCGCTGGTGTGCGCCAGCAGGCTTTCCAGCAGTAGCGCCAGGTTCTGCCCTTGAATTACTCCGAGCGGCAGGCCGAGGCTGCCGTCGTCGCGAAAGCTCAGTTTCTGCTTCACCAGAAAGTCGCGGTCATCCTGTTTGCGCCGAAACGGTACGTCTTCCCGGGGCGGCGCATCGGACAGGGCTTGCTGCCAGTCGATGTTGAGGGCGAGTTTTTCCAGTTCGTCGATCTTGTAACCCGAGGCATACAGCCCACCGACCACCGCGCCCATGCTGGTACCGGCAATTGCATCGATCTTGATGCCTTGCTCTTCCAGCGCCTTGAGCACGCCGATGTGTGCCAGCCCACGGGCCGCGCCACCGGACAGCACGAGGCCGACTTTCGGTCGCGGCGCTTCAGTGGCATGAACGAACAGCGGAAGGAAACCAAGCAAAAGGCAGATCAGCAGACGACGCATTGTGAGTCTCGGGGCGAGCGTTAAAGCCGGCTATTATAGCGGCGCCCTCTGGCTCAGGAGTTTCAGCGATCATGACCGCGACAAAACCGGAAATCGTCATCACCTACTGCACGCAATGCCAGTGGCTGTTGCGCGCCGCATGGCTGGCGCAGGAGCTGCTCAGCACCTTTGGCGACGATCTTGGCAAGGTGTCACTGGTGCCGGGCACCGGCGGGATCTTTCACATCAGTTGCGACGGTGTGCAGATCTGGGAGCGCAAGGCCGACGGTGGCTTCCCCGAAGCCAAGGTGCTCAAGCAGCGAGTCCGCGATCAGATCGACCCTGAGCGTGACCTCGGACACAACGATCGCACTCAATGAGACGCGGCCTCGGCCTCCACCGTTTTTTTGCTGGCGCTGCCTGACATCTGGCTCGACACCACGATGGCGACGATGATCAGCGCGCCACCGACCAGCATGCGCAGGGTCGGGTTTTCATCGAACAGCAGCCACGCGACGGTGATGCCGTACACCGGCTCCATGGCGAACACCACTGCCGCGGTGCGCGCCTTGATCACCGCAAGGCTGGCAACGAACAGGCTGTGGGCGACGCCGGTGCAGAACACCCCGAGCAGGGCGATCCACAACCAGTCGATGGCGCGCACGTCGCTCAGTTGCGGCGCCGCCACCGGCAGCAGACACAACGCCACCACCACGTTCTGACACAGTGCTGCCTGCACCGCCGGAATGCGTCCGGAACTGGCACGGTTGGTCAGCGACAGCAGGGAAAACAGCAGGCCGGACAGGATCGCCCAGAGCAACCCGGTGGTAGCGCCGCTGGCCAGGTCGAACGCCGGGGTCACCAGCACCAGACCGACACTGACCAGTGCCACCAGAATGATTTCGTTGGCGCGGATACGTTCGCGGAAAATCAGCCCTTCGAGAATCACCGTGAAGGCCGGGAAACTGGCGAAACCCAGGGTGGCCACCGCAACACCGGCTACCTTCACCGCAATGAAGAAACTCACCCAGTGCCCGGCCAGCAAAACACCGCTCAGGGCCAGGCGTCGCCAGTCCACGGCTTGCAGTTTCTGCCAGCCGCCCTGTTGGGCGAAACGGGCGAAAAACGCCAGCGCGACAACGGCAAACGCGGCCCGTCCAAAGACGATGACCGCCGGGGTTGCGGCGGCGAGTTTGCCGAAGACGCCGGTGAGGCCGAACATCAGTGCGCCGATATGCAGGGCGCCAAGGGCGGTACGGGGAGTCATTGCGGTCCTTTTTCCAAACACCATTTCAGGCACACATTGAAGCCTGTACCCGTCGAAAAGTCTGTCGGCAGACTATCGACTTTTGTCGTCAGCCTCGCGTCGCAATTGTGTAGGAGAGGTCCCGAACTCGCGCAGGACGGCGGCCGAGAACGCACTTTGCGATCCATAACCGACGCGGCTGGCCACTTCGCCGATGGGCAGCGTGGTTTCCCGCAACAGCGCGACGGCCTTGTGCAGTCGTCGACTGCGAATGTAGTCCATGGGCGTTTGCCCGCATTCGGCGACGAATCGCGCATGCAATCGGGCGCTGGACAGTCCGGCGACACGCGCCAGATCCGCGACTTGCAGCGGATAGGCCGCGTACTGCTCGATGTGCGCATCGAGTGCCGCGTAGGGCAGGCGACGGGCGCAGACTTCGGCAGGCCGGGCGTGGTTCAGACTCGCCAGCAACAAAACCGCGCCCTGTTGTGCGATTAGCGGATCGTCCACCGGACTGTTCGCCAGCCAGTTGACCAGTTGGCCTTGGCCGGCATCCAGCGACAGGCGTGCGGTGTTATCCAGCAGACGGCGGCTGGCCTCGGCGTGATCGCCCAGCGAACGGTTCAGCCATTGCTCGTCCGGCACGTCCAGCACCAGACAACGGCTGCCCTTGGGGCTGCCGCACGCGTGATGCGCACCGGAGGGAATCACCACGAAGCTCTGCTGCAAGACCTGACTGCCATGTCCTTCGACCTCGAAATCCAGCGCACCGGACAAGCCGAATACCAGTTGCGCGTGGTCGTGACTGTGAACGATCAGGTCGTGGGTGTAATGGCGCAGGGTCAGGATCGGTTGCATGGCGGTCTCCGGGCGAGCTGCCAGTCTACACCGGCGCGAGAGCGCCGCGTTTGTCACAAGACTGACGCACACCTGTCATGGTCGATTAACCGGGCTCGCGCACAGTGGCGAAAACATCGCAGAGGGTTGCCCATGACCAGCGCCGAGCTCGCCAGACCCAGCCGTAAACAAAGGGTTCGCACCTTGTGGATCTCCGACGTGCACCTGGGCACGCGGGATTGCCAGGCCGAGCATCTGTCGCAATTTCTCAAGGGCTATCACGCCGACAAGATCTACCTGGTCGGCGACATTATCGACGGCTGGAAACTGCGCGGCGGCATGTACTGGCCCCAGGCGCATACCAACGTCATTCGCCGACTGCTGACCATGAGCAAGCGCGGCACCGAGGTGATCTACGTCACCGGCAACCATGATGAATTCCTGCGGCGCTATTCGAAGCTTATCCTGGGCAACATCCAGCTGGTCGACGAAGCCGTGCACGTCACCGCCGATGGCCGGCATCTGCTGGTGATCCACGGTGACCAGTTCGACGTGATCACCCGTTATCACCGTTGGCTGGCCTTTCTCGGCGACTCGGCCTACGAATTCACCCTGACCCTCAACCGCTGGCTCAATCACTGGCGGGCGAAATACGGTTACGGCTACTGGTCGCTGTCGGCCTATCTCAAGCACAAGGTGAAGACCGCAGTGAGCTTCATCAGCGACTTTGAAGAAGCCATCGCCCACGAGTGCGTGAAACGTGAGTTGCACGGTGTGGTCTGCGGGCACATTCACCACGCCGAGATCCGCAAGGTCGGCGAGGTGGATTACCTCAATTGCGGTGACTGGGTGGAGTCGTGCACGGCGCTGATCGAGCACTGGGACGGCACGATCGAGCTGTATCGCCTGGCGGATGCGCAGGCGCGGGAGGCCGAACTGAAAGCGGCCAAGGTTGCCGAGCTGGCCTGAGTTTTTCAAATCAACTCAAGCCGGGGAGTGTTCCTCCATCGCGGCTTTGTAGATGGAGTTCCTCGGCTGGGCGAAAAGCCGATCCATCATCGGTTCGAAGAAGCTCAGCGGCAGGGTGTCGTAGTCGGGGTCGAATGCCGCTGCGTCATATTTCGCGCAGAACTCCGCGGTCGCCTGATACTGCGGATGACCGCTGAACTGCTCGCGCAGGTGCCGATCCATGCCCAGGTGATGGAAGAAATAATAGCCCTGGAAGATCCCGTGCTTTTCCACCATCCACAGGTTCTCGGCGCTGACAAACGGCTTGAGAATCGCGGCGGCGATGTCCGGGTGATTGTATGAGCCGAGGGTGTCGCCAATGTCGTGGAGCAGGGCGCAGACCACGTATTCCTCGTCGCGCCCGTCGCGATGGGCACGGGTCGCGGTCTGCAGCGAGTGGGTCAGACGATCCACCGGGAACCCGCCGAAATCACCCTCGAGCAGTTTCAGGTGCGCCATGATCCGGCCCGGCAACTGACGGGCGTAGGCGCTGAAATCCGCCGCGATGATCGCCCAGTCTTCCTGCGTGCCATCCTTCATGTGGGTGAAACGGGCAGTGACATTCATCGGCAATTCTCTTGGTCAGGTTTCTAGAACGCCACGCGGCCCAGGATCATGTCGCGGTACATGACGAAGTCGCCCAGCAGGCTGTAGAACGGATGCTGGAAAGTCGCCGGACGGTTTTTCTCGAAGAAAAAATGGCCGACCCAGGCGAAGCTGTAACCGGCCAGCGGCAGGGCCAGCAACAGCAGCCAGGCGCCCTTGGCGATGGTCATGGCGAGAATGAAGATCACCAGTGTCGTGCCGATGAAATGCAGGCGACGGCAGGTGCTGTTGCTGTGTTCGCTGAGGTAATACGGATAGAACTCGGCGAAGCTGTTGAAAGGCTTGATAGTTTCCACGACCGCGATCTCTGTGGTTATTGTTCTGATTGCAAGTTGTTCGGCGGGTAGCTTATTTGAGTCTAGAGTGATCATTGGCGTCGGCCAGTGACAATCGGCGCCACTTTACTATCCTTGGGAAATTGGCCGTAGTATGCGGCTCACCATGTCATCCAAGAAAAAACGCCATGAGCGAACGAACGACATCTGCAAGCTGGGCGATGGGGATTGTCAAAGCACTGGAAATGGACGGCCTGGATTGCCGGGTTCTGTTCAAACAGCTGGGGCTCGACTACGCGGCGCTGGAGGATCCGGACGCACGCTTCCCGCAGGATTCCATGACTCGACTCTGGCAGCGGGCGGTCGAGCTGTCCGGTAATCCCGCGATCGGCCTGAACATGGGCAAGGTGGTGCGACCGGCCTCGTTCCATGTCGCGGGCTATGCGCTGATGTCCAGCAACACCCTGGCCGAAGGTTTTCAGCGACTGGTGCGGTATCAGCGGATCATTGCCGAAAGTGCCGACTTGAGTTTTCGCCTGCTCGACGAAGGTTATGCGCTGATCCTGACGGTGCACGGCGATCATCTGCCGCCGACCCGGCAAAGTGCCGAAGCCTCGCTGGCCTGCGCGCTGGCGCTGTGCGGCTGGCTGACTGGACGCACGTTACATCCGCGCAAAGTGCTGGTGCAGGGCGACGAGCCGGATGATCTTGAACCTTATAAACAAGCCTTCCATGCACCGCTGGTGTTCAACGCGCCGTATGACGCGCTGATCTTCGAACGCGCCGACATGGAAGCGCCGCTGCCCACGGCCAACGAGGCGATGGCGCTGCTGCATGACCGGTTTGCCGGGGAATATCTGGCAAGGTTTTCCGAAAGCCGCGTGACCCACAAGGCGCGTCAAGTGCTGTGCCGTTTACTGCCCCAGGGCGAGCCCAAACGCGATACGGTGGCGCAGACCCTGCACCTGTCGCAACGCACCCTGCAACGGCGTCTGCAGGAGGAGGGCACCAGTTTTCAGCAGTTGCTCGATGACACCCGTCGCGAACTCGCCGAACAATACCTGGCGCAGCCAAGCATGACTCTGCTGGAGATTGCCTACCTGTTGGGATTTGCCGACCCGAGCAATTTCTTCCGCGCCTTCCGTCGCTGGTTCGACACCACGCCCGGCGATTACCGGGCGCGTTTGCTGGAGGCGCCGAACGCGATCAGTGACGCCAGAACGCCGGAATACACAGCACAAACACCGTAATGATCTCCAGTCGGCCGAGCAGCATGCCGAACGACAGAATCCACTTGGCCGCATCCGGCAAGGTCGAGAAGTTGCCCGCCGGCCCGATGGTTTCACCCAGTCCCGGGCCGACGCCGGACACGGTACTGGCCGCGCCGGTCAGCGCCGTCATCCAGTCAACACCGATCAGCGACAGCAGCAGGGCGATCACGCAGATGGTGATGGCGAAGAAGAACGAAAACGTCAGGATCGACCGGACGATTTCTTCGTCGAGGCGATGACCGTTGTACTTCTGCTTGATCACCGCGCGCGGGTGAATCAGCTGATTGAGGTTGGCCTTGAGCAGGATGTAGGCGACCTGGAAACGGAAGATCTTGATCCCGCCCGCCGTCGAGCCGGAACAACCACCGACAAAACCCAGATAGAAGAACAGCATCAGCGAGAAGTTACCCCACATGCTGTAGTCACCCAGGGCAAAACCGGTGGTGGTGACCACCGATGTCACATTCAGCGCAACATGGCGCAGCGCGTCCAGCCAGTGAAGGTCGGTGGTCCACCAGTACCAGGTGCCGAGCACCAGCCAGGTCACCAGCAGCATGCCGAGCAAGCCCTGCACCTGCTGATCCTTGATCAACGCTCGGCGATTGCCGCGCAGCGTTGCCACGTACAGGGTGAACGGCAGGCTGCCGAGGATCATCACCACCACCGCCACCCAGTGCACTGCCGGTTGCGTCCACTTGGCCAGGGACTGGTCGGAGGTCGAGAACCCGCCGGTGGAAATCGCCGACATCGCGTGGTTGATCGCATCGAACGGGCTCATCCCGGCCCACCAGAACGCCAGGCTGCCGAGAATGGTGATGCCGATGTAGGTCACCACGATCAGTCGCGCCACCATGTGCGAACGGGGCATGACCTTTTCCGAGCGGTCCGAGGATTCGGTCTGGAACAGGCGCATGCCGCCGATGCGCAGCAGCGGCAGAATCGCCACCGCCATACCGATGAAGCCGATGCCGCCGAGCCAGTGCAGCAGCGAGCGCCACATCAGGATGCCCGGGGACATGGTGTCCAGGCCGCTGAGAACGGTCGAACCGGTAGCGGTGATGCCGGACATGCTTTCGAAGAATGAATCGGTGTAGCTGATGTGCTGGGTCAGCAGAAACGGCAGCGCGGCGAAAATGCACACCACCAGCCAGCTGGTGACGGTCAGCAGGTACATGTCGCGGGGGCGCAGGTGAATGTGTTCCGGGCGCCCCGGAATCACCAGTGCCAGGCCGGCGACGAAGGTGATCATGCTCGCCCAGAGGAACGACGGCAGGTCGCCGGTGCGGTCGAAAATCACCAGGGTGGCCATGGGCACGACCATGGCGATGGCCAGGGTGATCAGGAAGATGCCGATGATGAAACCAATGATCCGTAAGGTCGGCAACGCCATGAAGTCCGCTCGGGCTGATGTGGGAAAGGCGCCATTCTACCTGCGGGGCAAGGCATGTAAACCGACGCGGCCGGATCACTTGCAGCTAGAATAGCCGGACATTTTTTTCAGGAGGTGGCCGATGCAGGCTCTCGACGCTTTGCTCAACCGTGTTTCCGTTCCACGACTGATCGACCCGGCCCCCACCGCCGAACAGCGCGAAGTGCTGTTTGCCGCCGCGACCCGTGCACCGGATCACGGCCATTTGCAGCCGTATCGTTTCCTGACCGTCGAAGGCGCGGCGCGTGAGCAGATGGGCGAGTTGCTGGCCGAAGCGGCGCAGATGCAGGAAGGCGAAGTGACCGAAGCGATGATCGACAAGGCGCGTAACGGCCCGCTGCGGGCGCCGCTGGTGGTCGTGGTCATCGCCAAGTTGCAGGATCACGTCAAATACCCGAAGGCCGAGCAGTTGCTGGCCGCAGGCTGTGCCGCCCACGGCATTCTGCTGGCGGCTTACGCGCAGGGGATTGGCGCGGTGTGGCGCACCGGTGATCTGGCTTATTCGAAACACGTCGCCAAGGGCCTGGGCCTGACGGATGACGAAGAGGTGATTGCGTTCCTTTACCTCGGCACGCCGCAGAAAGAACCGCGGGTGGCGGAGAAGGTTGATCTGGCTGAGTTTGTCAGTGCCTGGCCGGGTAAAGCCTGACACTGAAAACCCCATCAGGGCTGGACAATCGCCCCCGGCTCCAACGGCAACTCAAGACTGGCCACAAACCCGCCCTGCGGGTGATTGGCCAGTACCAGCGTCCCGCCATGGCGCTCCGCCGCCCGCCGGGCAATCGCCAGGCCCAGTCCATGGCCGGCAGCGGTCTGCCCCGGTGCCCGATAAAACGGTTCACCCAACTGGCTCAAATGCTCGGCCTGCACCCCAGGGCCATGGTCGCGCACACTGACCACGATTCGCTCGCCCTGACGTGAAGCCTGCATTTCGATCGACTGCCCCACCGGGTTGAAGCGCTGGGCGTTGCGCAGCAGGTTGTCCACGGCGCGTTCGATCATGGTCGGCCAGCCGGTCAGATTGAGCTGCGGTTCGGCTTCCAGGCGTACGGTCTGCTCCGGGGAGCCGAGTTGCGCGTCTTTTTGCAGAGTGCCCAGCAGGGCATTCAGATCCACGGCTTCGGCGCTGGCATTGTCGGCATCGACCCGCGCCAGCACCAGGATTTCACTGATCAACGCTTCCAGCCGGTCGCATTCGCGGGTCAGGCGTGGCCAGAGTTTTTCCCGTTCTTCCGGGCTTGCCCGTTCGGCCAGTGCCAGGGCGATGCGCAGCCGTGCCAGCGGGGAGCGCAATTCGTGGGACACGTCGCGCAGCAACTGGCGCTGGCTGCCGATCAGGCTTTGCAGGCGTGCGCCCATGCGGTTGAAATCGTTGGCCAGTACGCCGAATTCATCACGGCGGTTGGCCAGTTTCGCCAGGCTGTTCTGCTGATAGGTGGTCTGTCCCAGATCATGCACTGCGCCGCGCAAGCGGTTGAGCGGGCGGGTGATGGAGAGTGTCACCAGCAGGCTGAACAGGGTCAGCACCACCAGCGCGATCCCCAGCGCACTCAATGGCCAGAGCAGACTTTCGCGGTGCCAGGCGTCGAGTTCCGGGTGCGGGATGCGATAGATGAACAGGTAGGTGTCACCGGTCTTTTCGCTGGTGAACTCATCGGTCAGGCGCCGCCAGGGCAGGCGTCGGTCGTCGTTGTTCTGCCGGGCCTCGAACGCCGCCGCGCGACGGGGGAAGGTGCCGCGCACCACCGGGTCGCCGCTTTCGTTCAGCACCTGGACGTCGATGTGATACTGGCGTTTGCGCTGCTGGAGGATGTCTTGAGCGGCGTCCTCGCCCTGGGATTCGTAGGTCTGCGTCCAGTCTGCGGCCAGCGTATTCAGGCCCGGATGGCGGCTGAGGATCCATGCGTCCTGATTGAGCATGTGCCCCAGCAGAATGGAAAGCCCCGCAACCAGAGCGATGGCCAGCCAGAAGCTCGCGAGAATACGCCAGAACAATGAACGCACAGAAAATCCTCAAACAAAGAAAACCCAACGGCAGTTAGCCGTTGGGTCGGGGCGTGACGCTAGAACATTATTGCGCCTTTTGCGGCTGTTGCGCTTTCCAGGCCTTGAACTCGGCCCATTCAGCACGACGCTCGGCCTGTTTCTTCTGGATCTCGTCGAATTTCTTCTGTTGATCCGGTTTCAGCACGGCGCGGACATCGGATTCGGCTTTCTTGTGGTTGGCCGCCATCTCGTCCTTCATGGCTTTCTGGTCGGCTGGCGAGAGTTTCTCCAGGTACTTCTCGACCGTCTGCTTACGTTCGTGCATCTGCTCGCCCATGATCTTGCGGATCTGCTCGCGCTGTTCACGGGAGAGGTCCAGCTGGCTGTACGGGCCTTTGCCGTGCATGCGGTGCATCTGACCGCCGTGGCTCCAGCCGCCGTCCGGCCCACCCATCGGGCCACCATCTTGCGGCACGGCCATGGCGACGGTTGGCAGAGCGGCAGCGAACATCAGAGCGATAAGAGTCTTGCGCATGGTGTATCTCCTTGTCTCGTTCCCGGTACGTTCCGGATGAGTACAGATTACGGAGATCAAGGTCAGCGGCGGTCAGCGCTGGGTAAAGCTTGGGTAAAGACGCTTTGTCATCGAACTGACAAAGCGTCCGCGTGCGGGGCTTCAGAGGCTGTAATAGTAGCCACGGCTGCGCAGGGCCACGATGCGCGGGCGGCCGTCGGCATGGGGGCCGATCTTCTTGCGCAGGTTGCTGACGTGCATGTCCAGGCTGCGGTCGTAGAGGGTCAGCTTGCGGCCGAGGGCGATCTGCGCCAGTTCCTGTTTGTCCAGCGGCTCGCCCGGCTGCTTGAGTAAAGCTTCGAGCAGACGACTTTCGGAAACGGTGAGGGTGAATTCCTTTTCGTCGATGCTGACCACGCCACGTACCGGGCTGAAGCTCAGATCGCCCAGCTCGAGCTGGGTCGACACGGCGGCCGGATGACTGCGGCGCAGCACGGCGCGCAGGCGGGCGGTGAGCTCTCGCGGATCGCAGGGTTTGGCCAGGTAATCGTCGGCCCCCAGTTCCAGGCCGAGGATCCGGTCCAGCGGTTCGCCACGGGCCGAAAGCATCACCACCGGCAGATCGGCGTGCTCGCTGCGCAATTGCTTGAGCAGCTCCAGACCGCTGCCATCGGGCAACATTACGTCCAGCACCACGGCGGCGGGGGCGGATTCTGCCAAAGCCTTGCGGGCGCTCTGGCCGTCGTGGCACGCACGGACCTGAAAGCCTTCCTGGCTCAGCCAACTGCTCAGAAGCTCACACAGCTCCTGGTCATCATCAATCAGTAACAGCTCGCTCATGACTCACTCAATTTAGCCATTGTCGACGTTTTCGACTTGCACCACTGGCAAAGATACCGCAGAGCAGGGCCAATAGCGCTACCCCGGCGCCGGTGACGAACCATTGCTGCTGTTCGGTCAGCAGGCGCGGCAGCGGGCTGGCCTGGGCTTCCTTGAGTTGCAGCTTCAAGCGCTGGTTCTCCTGGCGCAACCGGGCAAGCTGGGCGCTTTCGCGGGTGTTATCGGCATTCTGCAGTTGTTTGCTCAGTTCTTCCCGCTGTTGCTCGCTGGCCTTCAGGCGCTGCTGCAACTCGGTGATCTGGCTGCCGGCGCTCAACGACAGCGGCGTGGAATTGCCGCTTTCGGTGCTTTCTTCACCATGGGCGGGCGCCATGATCGACAACGTGACCAGCATCAGACACAACGGACCCTTGCGCATCGCGACTCCTGTTACCAAATGGATATTGGGCAGGTTGTCGGCCGGCAAACGAGAATAATGAGCGATTGAGAACGCGATGAACCGACAAGGTTCATCGCGTGGGGAAGGATTACGGCAGGACTTGCTTGAACGGCTTCACGACAACGTTGGCGTAGACGCCGGCGGCGATGTACGGATCGGCGTCGGCCCAGGCCTGTGCCGCGCTCAGGGATTCGAATTCGGCAACGATCAGGCTGCCGGTGAAACCCGCTGCGCCCGGATCATTGCTGTCGACCGCCGGGTGCGGGCCGGCCAGGACGATACGGCCTTCGCCCTTGAGCACTTGCAGGCGTTCAAGGTGCGCCGGGCGGGCGGCGAGGCGCGCGTCCAGGGAGTTGGCGACGTCGGTGGCAATGATTGCGTAGAGCATGTCAGTCCTCGGTTTTTGGTGTTGTGGTATCGGCGTCGTGCAGGTGACGGGACAGGTAGATGCCCTGAGCGACCAGGAACAGCACGGTCAGGCCCAGGCTGCCGAACACCTTGAAGTCCACCCAGTAGTCCTGGAAGGTGAACGCGACGAACAGGTTGGCGGCGCCGCAGAACAGGAAGAAGCCGATCCAGGCGATGTTCAAACGCGTCCAGACCGCATCCGGCAGGGTCAGCGCGTGGCCCATGATGCGCTTGATCAGCAGGCGGTCACCGATGAAATGACTGCCGATGAAGGCCAGGGCGAACAGCCAGTTGACCACCGGGGCTTTCCATTTCAGGAAGGTTTCGCTGTGGAAGGCCAGGGTCAGGCTGCCGAACACGAGGCAGGCGATCAGGGTCAGCCACTGGCTCTTTTCCAACTTGCGCTGCTTGATGAAGAGCGCGCCGTAGACCACCAGGGAGCTGATGATCAGCACGGCGGTGGCGCTGTAGATGCCGCCTACGGTCAACTCATGGCCGGCAACGTCGACGGTGCGGGGATCGAGTTTGTAGACGATGAAAAACAGCAGAAGCGGGATGAAATCGATGAATTGTTTCACAGTGAGAGCCAGAAGCTGGATGTGGCGGCATAATAACAAACATATGGGCGCGCGATAGCGCCAGCTGATTTGAGGTTACACATCCCCGTGAATGTTGATTTGCACTGCCACAGCACGGCCTCCGATGGCGCCCTGGCGCCTGCGGCACTGGTTGCGCGTGCGTTCGAAAACGGCGTGCGAGTCCTGGCCCTGACCGATCATGACACCCTCGAAGGCCTCGCCGAAGCGCGCACGGCCGCCGAAGCGCTGGGCATGCAACTGGTCAACGGCGTCGAACTGTCCTGCACCTGGGGCGGCGCGACCATTCATGTGCTGGGCTACGGTTTCGACGTCAACGCCGCGCCGTTGGTCGAGGCGATCGCCAGTCTGCACGATGGCCGCTGGCTGCGGTCTGAAGAAATAAGCCGCAAGCTCGCCCTCAAGGGCATGCCCGGCGCCCTCGACGGCGCGCGGCAGATCCAGCAGGAACTGGGCGACAGCGGCAACGCCCCGGCCCGTCCGCATTTCGCCGACTGGATGGTGCGTGAAGGTTTTGTAAAGGATCGCGCCGAAGCATTCCGCAAATGGCTCGGCGCCGGCAAGCTGGGGGACGTCAAGCAGCACTGGCCGACCCTCGAAGACACCGTCGGCACGCTGCGCGCCGCCGGGGCCTGGGTCAGCCTGGCGCATCCCTGGCACTACGATTTCACGCGCAGCAAGCGCCGAAAGCTGATTGCCGACTATATTCAAGCGGGCGGGCAGGCGCTCGAGGTGGTCAACGGCCATCAGCCTGCGGAACAGGTGGGCAGCCTGGCGATCCTTGCCCGTGAGTTCGGTCTGCTGGTCAGCGCCGGCAGTGATTTTCATGGCCCTGGAGGCTGGTCGGAGATCGGCCAGTACCGGCCGCTCCCTGAGGACCTTCCACCCCTGTGGTGTCGGTTCAAACATGACACAGTTATTGCCGCCGTCTGAACAGGTAGAGAATGTGAGTCAATTTTTCCAGATCCATCCGGAAAACCCGCAAGCGCGCCTGATCAAACAGGCGGTCGAGATCATCCGCAAGGGCGGGGTGGTGGTCTATCCAACGGACTCTTCCTACGCAATCGGCTGCCAGATCGGTGACAAGAACGGCATCGAGCGCGTTCGACGCCTGCGTCAGCTCGACGAAAAGCACAACTTCGCGCTGATCTGCAGCGACCTGTCGCAACTGGGCAATTACGCCAAGATCGACACCGGTACCTTCCGTATTCTGAAAGCCCATCTGCCGGGGCCTTACACCTTCATTCTCAACGCCACCCGCGAAGTGCCCCGGCTGTTGCTGCATCCAAAGAAACGCACCATCGGCCTGCGCGTGCCTAGCCACCCGATCGCCCTGGCGCTGCTCGCCGAACTGGGCGAACCGCTGATGAGCGTGACCCTGATCATGCCCGGTGATGAAGACCCGTTGAGCGATCCGTACGAAATGCGCCAGTTGCTGGAGCATCAGGTGGACTTGATCATCGACGGCGGTTTCGGCGGTATCAAAGCGTCGACCGTGATCGACCTGACCGGCGACGATCCGGAAGTGGTCCGCGTCGGTTGCGGCGATCCTGCGCCGTTCATGGTCGAGGCCTGAATGTCCGCAGTAGAAACCGTTGATCCCCAGGCCGGTGCCCAGCAGGAACTGCCGTTTGCCATGGTCTATGGCCAGGCCGTCACGGAAATGCCGCTGGACCTGTACATTCCTCCGGACGCCCTGGAAGTCTTCCTCGAAGCCTTCGAAGGCCCCCTCGACCTGCTGCTGTACCTGATCCGCAAACAGAACATCAATATCCTCGACATCCCGGTGGCGGAAATCACCCGCCAGTACATGGGCTATGTCGAGCTGATGCAGTCGGTGCGCCTGGAGCTGGCCGCCGAATACCTGGTGATGGCCGCGATGCTGGCCGAGATCAAGTCGCGGATGTTGCTGCCCCGGGCCGAAACCGTCGAAGAGGAAGAGGAAGACCCGCGCGCCGAACTGATCCGCCGCCTGCAGGAATACGAGCGTTTCAAGGCCGCGGCGGAAGGCATCGACGGCCTGAGCCGGGTCGGTCGCGACGTGATCGTGCCCAAGCTCGACGCCCCTCAGGTCACGGTGCGCAAGTTGCTGCCGGATGTGGCACTGGAAGAAATCCTGATGTCCATGGCCGAAGTGCTGCGCCGTGGCGACATGTTCGAAAGCCATCAGGTCAGCCGCGAGGCACTGTCCACCCGCGAACGCATGAGCGATGTGCTGGAGCGGCTCAAGGGCGGCGGCTTTGTGCCGTTCGTCGAGCTGTTCACCGCCGAGGAAGGCCGGCTCGGTGTGGTGGTGACCTTCATGGCGATCCTTGAACTGGTCAAGGAATCCTTGGTCGAGCTGGTGCAGAATGAGCCGTTCGCCGCGATCCACGTGCGAGCCCGAGTCGAATAACGAGTCCGAACATGAACCTGAGTGAACCCCGCGAGCTGGCGCCCCTGCTTGAAGCCTTTCTGTTGGCCTCGGGAAAGCCGCAAACCCTTGAACGCCTGTACGAGTTGTTCGAGGAAGGCGAACGGCCGGAGCCGCCGGTCTTCAAGAAAGCCCTGACCCTGCTCGGCAAATCCTGCGAGGGGCGGGCGTTCGAGCTCGTGGAGGTCGCCTCCGGCTATCGCCTGCAGATTCGCGAGAAGTTCGCGCCGTGGGTCGGTCGCCTTTGGGAAGAGCGTCCACAGCGTTATTCCCGGGCCCTGCTGGAAACCATGGCGCTGATCGCCTATCGCCAGCCGATCACCCGCGGTGAGATCGAAGACGTGCGGGGCGTGGCGGTCAACACCAACATCGTCAAGACGTTGATGGAGCGTGAGTGGATCCGCGTCGTCGGCTACCGCGACGTGCCGGGCAAGCCGGCGATGTTCGCCACCACCAAGTTGTTCCTCGATCATTTCAACCTCAAGAGCCTCGACGAATTGCCGCCGCTGGCGGAGCTGCGCGAGATCGAGCCGGACCCGGTACTCGACTTCGACGACGCCCCCGTGCCTGCGGGCTTGCAGGAACTGGCCGATGCCAGCGCCGAGCCGGAAGAGCCGAAGGAGGAAACCAGTTTCCACTCGCTGCTGCTGGAGCTGGACAGCATGGAGGAGGGGATCAAGACCGACTTCGACGATTTGCTGCGTGATGTTGCGGATGGCGAGCCGATGCCGTCCGGGTTTGAATCCGATCCGACTGAATCACCGGTCGATGTCGAACCGGACCCGGAGGTCGATTTCGAGCCTGAATCGGAATTTGAGCCGGAGTTTGAGCGCGAGCCTGAGCCTGAGCAGGAAGACGATGTCCTCGGCGTGGCCGAAGCCCGGGAAAAGCTGCTGGCCGCCGTTGCCCGTCTCGAACAACCCGCACCAGAACCTGAGGAAGAACTGAGCGAAGAAGAAGCCGAAGCCCGCGCCCTGGCCGAGGCCATCGAAGCCGAACGCCGCGAGTTCGAAGATTGAGCATGAGTTCGACCAAGGACCCGTGCATCAGCGTCTGCAAGTTCAGCGATGACATCTGCCTCGGCTGCGGCCGCAGTAAACGCGAGATCCGGGCCTGGAAGAAACTCGACAAGGACGACAAGCGCACGGTGCTGGCCGAAGCCGCGTTGCGCCTGATCAAGCTCGGCGCCACCGGTCGGCGGAAAAAGAAATAACCTGGCCTCGATCGACTAGTCTCTGATGCGCGAACGAACACATCCGCGTATGATTCTCGACCCTTCGGCGATCCCTTCGCCTGAAAACCCAGATTTCAATGCTTCGGCAGGCCCGATCCAGAGCCGCCGAACAGATCACACCGGGAGGTGCACAGATGAGTGACAACCAGAAAGACGACCAGGAAATCGGCCCAGCAGGCGAAAAACTGCAGAAAGTCCTCGCCCGTATCGGCGTCGGCTCGCGCCGTGACGTGGAAGCGTGGATCAGCCAGGGCCGGATCAAGGTCAATGGCACAGAGGCGACCCTCGGCCTGCGCGTCGACATGCACGATGCAATCACTATCGATGGCAAGGTCATCAAGCGCGAAGAGGCCGCCGAGTCGGTCCGTCGCGTGATCATGTACAACAAGCCCGATGGCGAGATCTGCACCCGTGACGACCCGGAAGGCCGTCCGACCGTGTTCGACAAGCTGCCGCGTCCGAAAGAAGGTCGCTGGATCAACATCGGCCGTCTCGACATCAACACCACCGGCCTGCTGATGTTCACCACCGACGGTGAGCTGGCCAACCGCCTGATGCACCCGTCCTACGAGATGGACCGTGAGTACGCAGTCCGTGTTCGCGGCGAAGTCGATGACGAGATGATCGAGCGCCTGAAGGCCGGCGTCGTGCTGGAAGACGGCCCGGCGCGTTTCACCGACATTCAACAGGCACCGGGCGGCGAAGGCTTCAACCACTGGTATCACTGCGTGGTGATGGAAGGTCGTAACCGTGAAGTGCGTCGTCTGTGGGAATCCCAGGGTCTGGTGGTCAGCCGCCTGAAGCGCGTGCGTTTCGGTCCGGTGTTCCTCAACTCCGACCTGCCGATGGGCCGCTGGCGCGAAATGAGCCAGTACGAAGTCGACGTGCTGAGCGCCGAAGTCGGCCTGACCCCGGTAGCCATGCCGCAACTGAACGCCAAGAGCAAAGACAAGCTCGACCGCATGCAGCGCAAGTCGTCGCGCCCGATGCCTCGTACCGAGCGCGTGCGTACCTTGCGTCCGGCCAACGGCGCACCGGCGGCTGCCGGCCCGCGTACCGTGCGTGAGCCGCAGATCGAAGGCGAGCGTCCGGGTCGCAAGCCGGCAGCGCGTCCGGATGGCGAGCGCGCTCCACGCGGCCGCACCGAGCGCGGTGAAGGTCGTGCACCGTCCGGTCGCGGTACACCGGTGGCGGATCGTCCTGCCGAGACCAAGCGTCCGGCCAAGCCGGCACCGAAGCGTCCAGGCATCAAACTGGCTGACGATGACAAGCCGTCGGGCAAGCGTCGTGGCGCGCCGGCCGGTTCCGGTCAGCGTCCGGGTTTCGGTCGCAAGAAGCCGGAATAAGGCAGTTGTAAGCTTCGAGCGGTAAGCTTGAAGCGGAAAACAGAAACGCCAACCTCAGGGTTGGCGTTTTTTTTTGGACTTTTTATTTCTTTTTTTTGGGTGTTTTTTTCTTGTTTTAAAACAAAAAAATTGACGTCTTTCAAATAGTTAGCCAGCTAACGTCAAACATCGCTCTCGGCTTCAACGGGTCTGGAGTGGAAACTTTACGTTACGCGCTGTCAGTGAATATTTACGGAAAAGCCCGCGAAGTCCCGTGAATCGTGCGCCTCTGCCAGGCTGTAAGGAAAATCTGCCGAAGCCCCGTCCGCCGGGCCTGACGCAGCGCTCTGGCGTGCTTGTTTCAGGTTCGTTTGAGAGGTGAGATGCGCCCCATGCCTGTCGTGCAGGTGCATAACAAGAAGGAGGCGCAATGAACGCCGATATCCAATTTCACTTCTCCACGTGGGGCGGATTTTCCATCGTCCACGCCGATGGCCTGCAAAGGCCTGACTCAATTTTTGCATCCGCCCGGGCCTCTCGGGGCGGACACACGCAATCCCGGCAACCGACACGCTGATCCAGCGGGGTCTGGCAGCAGGGGGTTAGCGGTGTACAATACGCCGCGTTTTAACTGTGACCCTCTGCGTAATCGCGCAAACCTCAAGGATTATCCGCCTTGTTCACTCCGCCGCGTCACAAGCGTGTCGGGTTCGATTTCGTCACAGATAAAAACAAACAGGTGACGCATGACCGTTGTAAGAAAGCTGAATTCCTGGTGCCTGCGCTGGGGTTTGATCAAGGTTGGTTGAAATCGCAACCTTGCAGCAACGTCTACTGAACATCATCAAACCTTGCGTGAGACCTTTTTCATGAGTGGACAAAACTCGCAATCAGGCGAGCTGAAACGCGGCCTGAAAAATCGCCATATTCAACTGATCGCCCTCGGTGGCGCGATCGGTACCGGATTGTTCCTCGGCTCGGCCGGGGTGCTGAAATCCGCCGGCCCGTCGATGATCCTCGGCTATGCCATCTGCGGCTTCATCGCTTTCATGATCATGCGCCAGCTCGGCGAGATGATCGTCGAAGAGCCGGTGGCCGGTTCCTTCAGCCACTTTGCGCACAAATACTGGGGCGGCTTCGCCGGTTTCCTGTCGGGCTGGAACTGCTGGATCCTGTACATCCTGGTGGGCATGTCGGAGCTGACGGCAGTCGGCAAGTACATCCACTACTGGGCCCCGGATATCCCGAGCTGGGTCACCGCAGCCGCGTTCTTCCTGCTGATCAACGCGATCAACCTGGCCAACGTCAAAGTCTTCGGTGAGGCCGAATTCTGGTTCGCGATCATCAAGGTCGTGGCGATCGTCGGCATGATTGCCCTGGGCAGCTACCTGTTGGTCAGCGGCCATGGCGGCCCGCAGGCGTCGGTGAGCAACCTGTGGTCTCACGGCGGCTTCTTCCCGAACGGCGTCAGCGGTCTGGTGATGGCCATGGCGATCATCATGTTCTCCTTCGGCGGTCTGGAAATGCTCGGTTTCACCGCAGCCGAAGCCGACAAGCCGAAAACCGTGATCCCGAAAGCGATCAACCAGGTGATCTACCGGATCCTGATTTTCTACATCGGCGCACTGGTGATCCTGCTGTCGTTGACCCCGTGGGACAGCCTGCTGGAAACCCTCAACGCGTCGGGCGACTCCTACAGCGGCAGCCCGTTCGTGCAGGTGTTCTCGATGCTCGGCAGCAACACCGCGGCGCACATCCTGAACTTCGTGGTCCTGACCGCAGCGTTGTCGGTGTACAACAGCGGCACCTACTGCAACAGCCGCATGCTGCTGGGCATGGCCGAGCAGGGCGATGCACCGAAAGGTCTGGCGAAGATCGACAAGCGCGGTGTACCGGTGCGTTCGATCCTGGCTTCGGCAGCGGTAACGCTGGTGGCTGTGCTGCTCAACTACCTGATGCCGCAGCACGCGCTGGAATTGCTGATGTCGCTGGTGGTTGCAACGCTGGTGATCAACTGGGCGATGATCAGCTTCTCGCACTTCAAGTTCCGCCAGCACATGAACAAGACCAGCCAGACGCCGCTGTTCAAGGCGCTGTGGTACCCGTACGGCAACTACATCTGCCTGGCGTTCGTGGTGTTCATCCTCGGCGTGATGCTGCTGATCCCGGGTATCCAGATCTCGGTGTATGCGATTCCGGTGTGGGTCGTGTTCATGTGGGTCTGCTACGTGATCAAGAACAAGCGCGGCGCACAGCAGGCGCTGCACGCGGCGAACGCTGCCAAGTAAGCGTCGTTGCAAAAAACAACAAACCCGGCCAAGTGCCGGGTTTTTTGTGCTTTCGCGGTATCCTGCGGGTTCTGAATACGGACGCTTTTCCATGCTGGTGATTTCCAACAACGTGCATCTGCCGGATGCCGAGATCGAACTGACGTACATCCGCGCCCAGGGCGCCGGTGGGCAGAACGTCAACAAGGTCTCCAGTGCCGTACACCTGCGCTTCGATATTCCGGCCTCGTCCTTGCCCGAGTTTTACAAGGAACGGCTGCTGGCGCTGCGCGACAGTCGCATCACCGGCGACGGCGTGCTGATCATCAAGGCCCAGCAATACCGCACGCAGGAACAGAATCGTGCCGATGCGCTGGAGCGTCTGACCGAGCTGATCCTCAGCGCCACCAAGGTCGAGAAGAAACGCCGCCCGACCAAGCCGACGCTGGGTTCAAAGAAGCGTCGGCTCGAGTCGAAAACCAAGCGCGGCAGCATCAAGGCCGGGCGCGGCAAGGTGGATTTCTAGTCTTCGCGGTACTTTGCCGTGTGTCTGTACAGGTACACGCTCAACGCCAGGCCGCTCAACGCGGCGATCGCGGCAAACAGGAAGATCGAAGCAAAACCGAAGCCCGCCGCGATCGCCCCGGCCAGCGGCCCGGTGATCCCCAAAGACAAGTCGATGAACAGCGAATAGGCCCCGACCGCCGCGCCACGGCTGGAGGCCGGCACCAGGTTCACCGCTTCCACGCCCAGTGCCGGGAACACCAGTGAGAAGCCGAAACCGCTCAATGCCGCGCCCGCCAGTGCCCAGTGTGCGTCCGGCGCCAGCCATAGCAGCAACAGGCCCAGTGTTTCCACCGACAGGCAGGCAATCGCCACGCGAAAGCCGCCGAGGCGGTTGATCAGGTTGCCGAACAGCAGTCGCGCACCGATGAAGCTGGCGCCGAACAGGCTCAGGCACAGCACGGCGTTATCCCAATGCTGGGTGGCGTAATACAGGGTGATGAAAGTGGCGATGGTGCCGAAACCGATCGAGCCCAGCGCCAGTCCGCAGCCGTGCGGGAAAACGCGACCCAGCACGTGCATGAAAGGCAAGCGCTCGCCGGCGACAATCGGCGCAGCAGTCTTCGGCCAGGCCAACAGCAGGCCCAGCGATGCGAGCAACAGAATGCTCACGCCCATGCTCCACAGACCGAAATGACTGACCAACCACACCCCCAGCGGCGCCCCGATGGCCAACGCGCCATAACTGGCGATGCCGTTCCACGAGATGACTTTGGCCGTGTTGGCCGCGCCGACGCGGCCGATGCCCCAGCCGATCGATCCGGAGCCGACAAGACTTTCCGCGCTGCCCAGCACCAGTCGCCCGACGAACAGGCTGATCAGGCTGAGCATCGGCAGGTTCGGTGTCCAAGCCGAAATCAGCATGAACACACCGCTCAAGCCGCACCCGGCCAGACCAATCATCACCGCACGTTTGCTGCCCTGGTTGTCGATGATCTTGCCGGCATACGGACGGCTGAGCAGGGTGGCGAGGTATTGCACGCTGATCACCAGCCCGGCGATGACCGCGCCGAAGCCCAGGTCGCTATGCACATAGCCGGGCAGCACCGCCAGCGGAATGCCGATGTTCAAATAGCCGATGAAGGTGAACAGGACGATGGAAACGACTTGCAGCGTGACCGCCAGGGGGCGCTGGGGTTCTGGCATAGAGGGCGACATGGGTAACGATCCACGGGGAGAGCAGAATAGATAGGCTGCTCATGATACCGGCGTGGACGATGCTGCGGCGGGGAAAAGTAAAACTATTTGGCCGGGGCGACCAGTTGCGTGGTGACCAGCGCCGCGAGTGCGTTTTCTTCGCTGCCGAAGCGGGCGAGCAGGGCGGCCTGTTTCTCGGGCGAGAGGCGGCTCCAGATCTCGATCATCTTCTCGGTGGCGCCGATGAGGATTTCAGCCTGGTGTTCGTTGAAGGATTCGTCGGTCATGGCGGGCTCGGTTTCAGGCAGTGTGGAAAGCGCATGTTAGCGCTTTCCACACGGTCTGTACGGCGGGTGTTACTTACTCTTTGCTGTCGGCCGGACGGCTTTCGGCGGCTTCTTTCGGCTCGGGCTGTTGGGCACCGGCTTGTTGCGTGGTCGTCTGCTCAGGTACGTGCAGGCTTGGGAAGGGGAGATTGGGAATCTCGTGCATGGTTGCGCTCCTCGCTAAGTCTGTTGATAGATCTGGTAGATCCGCGCTTTCAGAAAGCCTGCGAAGGATACAGCAGTAAAAATGACAAACAGATTTTTAATTCCGCTTGTTGCGACGGGCGGGATTGTCTAGACAAGTGCGACAGGGTGACGCAGGGCAAGTGTGGGAGCGAGCCTGCTCGCGATGAGTGCGTGTCAGTCTACATTTGTGCTGACTGATACACCGCTATCGCGAGCAGGCTCGCTCCCACAATTGTGTTTATTTGCAGACGTTGGCGATCGCTTCGGCCAGCAGGTCGAGACGCGTCGCATCGATCCCGGCGACGTTGGCCCGGCCCGAGCTGACCATGTACACGCTGTGATGCTCGCGCAGGTTTTTCACCTGTTCCGGCGACAAGCCGGTGTAGGAGAACATCCCGCGTTGCACGCCAATGTGCGCAAAACGCTCGCGCAGGCCGTGGGGCTCCAGCGCTTCCACCAGACCACTGCGCAACTGGGCGATGCGCAGACGCATGGCTTCCACTTCGTCAGCCCAGCGGCGTTTCAGCTCCGGGTCGGCGAGGATCGTGGCGACCACAGCCGCGCCGTGATCCGGCGGCGTCGACCACAGGTTGCGGGCGATGTGGGCCAGTTGGCTGCGGATGTCGATGAGCTTGTCGGCGGTTTTCGCGCAGACGATCAGCGCACCGGTGCGGTCCCGGTACAGGCCGAAGTTCTTCGAGCAGGAGCTGGTGATCAGCAGCTCGGGCAACTCGGCGGCGAACAGCCGGGTTGACCAGGCATCCTGCTCAAGACCGTCACCAAAGCCCTGATAGGCAAAGTCGATCAGCGGCAGCAGATTGCGGCTGCGCACCACGTCCAGCACCCGGTGCCAGTCGTCGTGACTCAGGTCGAAACCGGTCGGGTTGTGGCAGCACGCGTGCAGCAGCACCACATCGCCTTTCGGCACTTCATTGAGCACGGCGAGCATCGCATCGACGTCGAGGCGGTTGTCGCTGCCGACGTAAGGGTAATGGCTGATCTTGACCCCGGCGGCCGCGAAAATCGTTTCGTGGATCGGCCAGGTCGGGTTGCTCAGCCATACGCCTTTGCCCGGCAGGCATTGCGCGATGAAGTCCGCTGCCAGACGCAGGGCGCCAGTGCCGCCCGGGGTCTGGGTGGCACCGGCGCGCTGCTGGGCGATCAGTGCCGAATCGGCACCGAGCACCAGCTCATTGATGACCTTGCCGAACAGCGGATTGCCATGGCCACCGATGTAGGTCTTGGTGTCCTGGGTCTCGACCAGTCGCGCCTCGGCGATTTTCACCGCCTCGGGGATCGGCGTCAGGCCCTGGGCATCCTTGTAGACGCCCACGCCGAGGTCGAACTTGCGCGGGTTGGAATCCTGCGCGTAGGCCTCCATCAGGCCGAGGATCGGGTCGCCGGGCACCCGGCCGATGGCGTCGAAGTGCATTACTTGCGTCCTTCTGCAGTCTTGGCCACTTCGTCGGTGCGCGCGGCCATGATGAAGTCGTTGCGGTGCAGGCCCTTGATCGAGTGGCTCCACCAGGTCACGGTGACTTTGCCCCACTCGGTCAGCAGGCCCGGGTGGTGACCTTCGGCCTCGGAGATCTCGCCGACGGCGTTGGTGAAGGCCAGGGCATGCTTGAAATTCTTGAACAGGAAGACTTTTTCCAGCTGCATGATGCTGTCACGTACTTCGATGTTCCAGTCAGGGATCTGCTTGATCAGGATCGGCAATTCTTCATCGCTGACCTGTGGAGCATCGGCACGGCACGCTTCGCAATGGGCTTGGTTCAAGGTGGACATGGTGTACTTCCTGAAATCTAGAGGTGTTTTTTTATATTGGCTGACAATGTCGTCACGCTAAACCAAAGCCGCGACGACTGACAGACTCACTTGTAAGTAAAAGCCACGGTTCACGCAGCTTTTGGTTTCGGCGGAAATTTCGGTGCGTGCAGACCCAGCTGCATGCCTTGCTTGACCATGCCCATGATGTCCTCGTGGGCGAGGTCGAACAGGCGCTTGAGGTTCGGCAGGACAAAGTACAGCGGTTGCAGGATGTCGATGCGATACGGCGTGCGCATCGCTTCCAGCGGATCGAAGGCCTGATGTTCAGGTTCGTCCGACAGCGAATAAACGGTTTCTTTTGGCGAAGACAGGATGCCGCCGCCGTAGATGCGTTTGCCTTGCGGGGTGTCGACCAGGCCGAACTCGATGGTCATCCAGTACAGGCGCGCCAGATAAACGCGTTCTTCCTTGGTCGCTTGCAGGCCGAGCTTGCCGTAGGTGTGGGTGAATTCGGCGAACCACGGGTTGGTCAGCAGCGGGCAGTGACCAAAGATCTCGTGGAAAATGTCCGGCTCTTGCAGGTAGTCCAGTTCTTCACGGGTGCGAATGAAGGTGGCCACCGGAAACTGCTTGCTGGCGAGCAATTCGAAAAAGGTCTGGAAGGGGATCAGCGCGGGGACGCGGGCGACCTGCCAACCGGTGGTCTCGCCGAGCACCTTGTTGATCTCGCCCAGTTGCGGGATGCGGTCGTGGGGCAGGCCGAGTTTTTCGATACCGTCCAGGTATTCCTGGCACGCCCGACCCTCGATCACTTTCAACTGGCGGGTGATCAGCGTGTTCCACACCGCGTGTTCTTCGGCGGGGTAGTCGATAAAACCTTGCGCATCGGGCTCGCGGGCCACGTATTGCGTCTGCTTCATACTGCTCTCCTGCGAGGGGAATTCGTTCTTGTTATGTCCTGCTATGGACTGAGAAATAACCCAGAGCGTGCCGTGTTGCAGCAGGTTGAAGATCGCTCGAGTAGGAAAAATCTCTTTAAATCGTAAAATTATCGTTACGCTTTGTGCGATAAGTCGTGATTACGGTGATTCGCGGGTTTGAAACGACCTGTGTCTGTCACATAATCTTGACGACTATCTTGCGGGCGGCAGAGAAAAATCCGCCCCTTTACCTGTTTCGGGCCTTTATATGCGTATCAAAGTCCACTGCCAGAACCGCATCGGCATCCTGCGCGACATTCTCAATCTGCTGGTGGAGTACGGGATCAACGTCGCCCGCGGCGAGGTCGGCGGTGAGCACGGCAACGCCATCTATCTGCATTGCCCGAACCTGATCAACCTGCAGTTCCAGGCGTTGCGGCCCAAATTCGAAGCCATCGCCGGGGTTTTCGGTGTGAAGCGGGTAGGGCTGATGCCCAGCGAGCGTCGGCACATGGAGCTGAATGCATTACTCGGTGCGCTGGAGTTTCCGGTGCTGTCGATCGACATGGGCGGCTCGATCGTTGCCGCCAACCGTGCGGCGGCGCAGTTGCTTGGCGTGCGGGTGGATGAGGTGCCGGGGATTCCGCTGTCGCGTTACGCCGAAGACTTCGACCTGCCGGAACTGGTGCGCGCCAACAAGTCGCGAATCAACGGCATGCGGGTCAAGGTCAAGGGCGACATCTTTCTGGCCGACATCGCTCCCCTCCAATCGGAGCACGATGACAGCGAGGCCATGGCCGGTGCGGTATTGACCTTGCACCGGGCGGATCGGGTCGGTGAGCGCATCTATAACGTGCGCAAGCAGGAGCTGCGTGGCTTCGACAGCATCTTCCAGAGCTCGAAAGTGATGGCGGCGGTGGTGCGCGAAGCCCGGCGCATGGCGCCACTGGATGCGCCGCTATTGATAGAAGGCGAAACCGGAACCGGCAAGGAGTTGCTGGCGCGGGCCTGTCACCTGGCGAGCCCGCGCGGCCAGTCGCCTTTGATGGCGCTCAACTGCGCGGGGTTGCCGGAATCGATGGCCGAGACCGAACTGTTCGGCTATGGCCCCGGTGCCTTTGAGGGCGCGCGGGCGGAAGGCAAGCTCGGGCTGCTGGAGCTGACGGCGGGCGGCACGCTGTTCCTCGATGGCGTCGGCGAAATGAGCCCGCGCCTGCAGGTGAAATTGCTGCGCTTCCTGCAGGACGGTTGCTTCCGGCGTGTAGGCAGTGATGAAGAGGTTTATCTGGATGTGCGGGTGATCTGCGCCACCCAGGTCGATTTGTCCGAGTTGTGCGCCCGTGGCGAGTTCCGCCAGGATTTGTATCACCGTCTCAACGTGCTTTCCCTGCACATCCCGCCACTGCGTGAATGCCTCGACGGTTTGACGCCGCTGGTGGAGCACTTCCTCGATCAGGCCAGTCGGCAGATCGGTTGCCCGCTGCCGAAACTGGCACCGGCGGCGATGGACCGGCTCAGTCATTACCACTGGCCGGGCAACGTACGGCAGCTGGAGAACGTGCTGTTCCAGGCGGTTTCGCTGTGCGATGGCGGGACGGTCAAGGCCGAGCATATTCGGCTGCCGGACTATGGCGTGCGTCAGCCGCTTGGCGATTTCTCCCTCGAAGGCGGACTGGACGAGATCGTCGGTCGCTTCGAGAAAGCGGTGCTGGAGCGACTGTATTCGGAGCACCCGAGCAGTCGGCAACTGGGCAAGCGGCTTGGGGTTTCCCATACGACCATTGCCAACAAGTTGCGTGAATACGAAGTCGGCAAAGACGCGTCCGAGTGATTTAGACCGGCCCGGTTGATTGCCGCGAAGCGGCATGACACCGCCGGTTTTTCGTCTTCGATACATTTCCTTCTTTCCCGCAAAATCCCTCAAGTCCTTTGTTTATCGGGTCCCTGGCCGCCAGAAAAAAGTTGGTCTGCAAATTGCTTGTGGCTCAGCAGTACAGCGGTGGGCGGCAAACGTCCGGCATGCAGAGGAAAGAGTGTGGACAAGTACCTTTATGTGGCAATGACCGGCGCCAGCCAGAACGCGCTGGCGCAAAAGGCTCATGCCAACAACCTGGCGAACATCTCCACCAACGGTTTTCAGCGCGACCTGGAGCAGGCGCGTTCGATGCCGGTGTTCGGTGACAGCTTTCCGGCGCGTGCGTTTGCCATGAGCGAACGGCCTGCCACCGACTTCACTCCGGGCTCCCTTGTGCAGACCGGGCGTGACCTCGACGTGGCCGTCAGCGGCAACGGTTTCATTGCCGTGCAGAATCCCAATGGCGGCGAAAGCTACGTGCGCACCGGTAGCCTGAATATCGACGCCCTTGGCGTGCTGCGTGCCGGCAACGGCATGCCGGTCATGGGCAATGGTGGTCCGATTGCCATTCCGCCGGAGCAGCAGGTGGAAGTCGGTGAAGACGGCACCATCAGTATCCGTGCGATGGGCGAGGGCCCGCGCGTCATGGCCGAAGTCGACCGGATCAAGCTGGTCAACCCGGACATCAAGAACATGAACAAGGGCCTGGACGGTTCGATCTACACCAAGGACGGCCAGCCTGCGCCGGCCGATGCCAACGTCAAACTGGTGTCGGGTTTCCTGGAGTCGAGCAACGTCAATGCCGTGGAAGAGATGACCTCGGTGCTGGCCCTGGCCAAGCAGTTCGAGTTGCACGTCAAGATGATGAACACCGCCAAAGACGACGACCAGGCCATGGCTCGGGTCTTGCAGATCAGCTAATTATCAGAACGTCGCGCCGTAAAACAGGCGCACGAGGAGAATCGAATGCTTCCGGCTCTATGGGTTGCCAAAACCGGTCTGTCCGCCCAGGACACCAACCTGACCACCATTTCCAACAACCTGGCCAACGTGTCGACCACGGGTTTCAAACGTGACCGCGCCGAGTTCCAGGACCTGCTGTATCAGATCAAACGTCAGCCAGGCGCCCAGTCGACCCAGGACAGCGAACTGCCGTCGGGTCTGCAAGTGGGTACCGGTGTGCGCATCGTCGGCACCCAGAAAAACTTCACCGCCGGCAGCCTGCAAACCACCGAGCAGCCGCTGGACATGGCCATCGACGGCCGTGGTTTCTTCCAGATCCTGCAGCCGGACGGCACCACGTCCTACACCCGTGACGGTACTTTCCACCTCGACTCCAACGGCCAGATCGTCAACGCCAGCGGTTTTGCTCTGGAGCCGGCGATTGTCATCCCGAACAACGCCCAGACCTTCACCGTCGGCCGTGACGGCACCGTGTCGATCACCGTTGCCGGCAACGCCGCGTCCCAAGTGATCGGCAACCTGCAGACCGCCGACTTCATCAACCCGGCCGGCCTGCAAGCCGTGGGCAACAACCTGTTCCTGGAAACCGCCGCTTCCGGCGCGCCGCAAGTCGGTACTCCGGGCCTGAACGGTTTCGGCACCACCCTGCAGAACACCCTGGAAACCTCCAACGTGAGCACCGTGGAAGAGATGGTCAACATGATCACCACCCAGCGCGCCTACGAGATGAACTCCAAGGTGATCTCCACCGCCGACCAGATGCTCTCGTTCGTAACGCAGAATCTGTAATCAAGTCTATGAGGCGGCCATGAGGCCGCCTGCAACACCGTGAGGTAAGGGTCATGAAACGCTTCGTATCTGTTCTGGCATTGGGTGGGGTCGTCTCGCTCGCGGGCTGCGTCGCTCCGACGCCCAAGCCCAATGACCCTTACTACGCCCCGGTGTTGCCGCGTACGCCGTTGCCGGCGGCCGCCAACAACGGCTCGATCTATCAGGCCGGTTTCGAACAGAACCTGTACAGCGACCGCAAGGCGTTCCGGGTCGGTGACATCATCACCATCACCCTGAATGAGAAGACTCAGGCCAGCAAGAACGCCAACTCGCAAGTGGCTAAGAACAGCAAGACCGGCATCGGCCTGACTTCGCTGTTCGGCGGCAGCGGCACCACCAACAATCCGTTGGGCGGTAACGATCTGAGCCTGGACGTCGGCTACAGCGGCGACCGCGCGACCAAGGGCGACAGCAAGGCGGCCCAGGGCAACACTCTGACCGGCTCGATCACCGTGACCGTCGCCGACGTGTTGCCCAACGGCATCATCGCCGTGCGCGGCGAGAAGTGGATGACCCTCAACACTGGTGATGAACTGGTGCGGATCGCCGGCCTCGTACGTGCCGATGACATCGCCACTGACAACACCGTGTCGTCGACTCGGGTCGCCGATGCGCGCATCACCTACTCGGGCACCGGTTCGTTTGCCGATGCGAGTCAGCCAGGCTGGTTCGACCGTTTCTTCCTCAGCCCGCTGTTCCCTTTCTAGGTGGCCAAGTTGAATTTCAAGAGCCTCATGGTGGCTGCCGTTTTGTTGTCGGCGGCCTTCAACGCACAAGCCGAGCGGCTGAAAGATATCGCCAGCATTTCCGGCGTGCGTTCCAACCAGTTGATCGGCTACGGCCTGGTGGTCGGGCTTAATGGCACCGGCGACCAGACGACGCAAACCCCGTTCACCCTGCAGACCTTCAACAACATGCTCTCGCAGTTCGGCATCAAGGTGCCGCCGGGATCGGGCAACGTGCAGTTGAAAAACGTCGCGGCGGTGTCGGTGAGTGCCGATCTGCCGGCGTTCGCCAAGCCGGGTCAGCAGGTCGACATCACCGTTTCGTCCATCGGTAACTCCAAGAGCCTGCGCGGCGGCACCCTGTTGCTGACCCCGCTCAAGGGTATCGACGGCAACGTCTACGCCATCGCCCAGGGCAACCTGGTGGTGGGTGGTTTCGACGCCGAAGGTCGTGACGGTTCGAAGATCACCGTCAACGTTCCGTCGGCCGGTCGCATCCCCGGCGGTGCCTCGGTCGAGCGTTCGGTGCCGAGCGGTTTCAACCAGGGCAACAGCCTGACGCTGAACCTCAACCGTTCCGACTTCACCACCGCCAAGCGCATCGTCGACAAGATCAACGACATGCTCGGCCCTGGCGTCGCCCAGGCCATCGACGGCGGCTCGATCCGCGTCACCGCGCCACTCGATCCGAGCCAGCGCGTCGACTATCTGTCGATCCTGGAAAACCTCGAAGTCGACCCGGGTCAGGCGGTGGCGAAAGTCATCATCAACTCCCGTACCGGCACTATCGTCATCGGCCAGAACGTGAAGGTGTCGCCGGCCGCCGTGACCCACGGCAGCCTGACCGTGACCATCACCGAAGACCCGATCGTCAGCCAGCCTGGCCCGTTGTCCAACGGTCAGACCGCCGTGGTGCCGCGCTCGCGCGTGAACGCCCAGCAGGAAGCCAAGCCGATGTTCAAGTTCGGCCCGGGCACCACCCTCGACGAAATCGTCCGTGCGGTGAACCAGGTCGGCGCGGCACCGGGTGACCTGATGGCCATTCTCGAAGCACTGAAGCAGGCCGGCGCGTTGCAAGCCGACCTGATCGTGATCTGAGGACGCCGCCCATGGATATGCGCAAAAGCGGTCTGGTCAGCAGCAGCGATTCGGGTTCGTACTCCGACCTCAATCGCCTGAACCAGCTCAAGGTCGGCGACAAGAACAGCGACGGCAACATGCGCAAGGTGGCGCAGGAATTCGAATCGCTGTTCCTGGGCGAGATGCTCAAGTCGATGCGCTCGGCCACTGAAGCACTGGGCCAGGACAACCCGCTCAACACCCCGGCAGCCAAGCAATATCAGGAAATGTACGACCAGCAACTGGCCGTTTCCCTGTCCCGCGAGGGTGGTGGTATCGGTCTGGCCGACGTGCTGATGAAGCAGATGTCGAAGAACAAACCGATGGCGCCGGGCGAGGCCGCCGCCGCGTCCGCTGCCAAGCAGCAGGAAGCGCTGGCCAAGGCCGCTGCGGTGGAAACGCCGATTGCCGCCGGCACCGTGGCCACCAATGGTCCGCTGTCGCGCCTCAATGGCGAGCGTCCGTTGTGGGCTTCGCGTTCGGTGCATGCGCCGAACACCCAGCTGGCCCATCGCAATGACATGGAAATGATCAACCAGCGTCGCCTGGCGCTGCCGCCGAAACTGGCTGATCGCCTGCTCGCCGGTCTGGTGCCTTCGGCTACGAACACCACAGCCACTCAATTGCCGCAGCGCGACACGATGGCTGCCGCCACCGGTTCCGGTCCGCTGTACAACGGCGACTGGCTGGCCCGCGCCGAGGCGGAAAAGGCCTCCGGCGGACAGATGCAGATTTACGGTCGGGCCATGGCGCAGATTCCGCTGGCGCCGGCGAAGAAGGCGTTCAGCAACGCCGACGAATTCGTCAACACCATGCTGCCGATGGCCAAAGAGGCGGCGGCGCGCATTGGCGTCGATCCGCGTTATCTGGTGGCTCAGGCCGCACTGGAAACCGGTTATGGCAAATCGGTCATGCGCGCCCAGGACGGCACCAGCAGCCACAACCTGTTCGGCATCAAGGCCAGCAGCAACTGGAAGGGCGATTCGGCCCGGGCGATCACCAGCGAGTTCCGCAACGGGCAGATGGTCAAGGAGACGGCCGAGTTCCGTTCCTACGCCTCGTACAAGGACAGCTTCCACGATCTGGTGACTTTGCTGCAGAGCAATAATCGCTATCAAGATGTGCTGAAGTCGGCCGATAACCCAGAACAGTTTGTACGCGAGTTGCAAAAGGCCGGTTACGCAACCGACCCGAACTACGCAAGCAAGATTTCGCAGATTGCCAGGCAGATGACGGTAAATCAGAACTACGCTGCGGCCGGCGTTTCAACAACGCCTTTATAAACACAAGGTAAGGTTTGAATCATGAGTTTGCTCAATATCGGGATGTCGGGGTTGGCCGCGAGTTCGTCCTCTCTGGCTGTGACAGGTAACAACATTGCCAACGTCGACACCGCCGGTTATTCACGCCAGCAAACCGTGCAGGGCACCAAGGCCTCGCAGCAGGTCGGCAACGTTTTCATCGGCACGGGCACGACCCTGGCCGACGTGCGCCGGGTGTACAACTCTTACCTCGAAACTCAACTGCACACCGCCACCTCGCTCAACAGCGAAGCGGCAGCCTACGGTGCCCAGGCGACCGCGCTGGACGCCTCGCTGTCCGATACCAACACTGGCCTGACCGGTGTACTGCAGAAGTTCTTCACCTCGATGCAAGGTGTAGCGACCTCGGCGACCGACGACACTTCCCGTCAGTCGGTGCTGACCGGTGCGCAGGCGCTGACCAGTCGCTTCAACGCCCTGGCCAAACAGCTGAACGATCAGAACACCACGATCAACGGCAACCTGACGGACATGGCTTCCCAGGTGAACAAGCTGGCCACTTCGATTGCCAACCTGAACCAGAAGATCGGCGAGATTTCCACCAGCGGCGGCCAGCCGAACGATCTGCTCGACACCCGTAACGAAGCCGTGCGCCAGCTCTCCGAGTTGACCGGTGCACAAGTCGTCGAGCGTGGCACCAGTTTCGACGTGTATATCGGCACCGGCCAGCCACTGGTCGTCGGTAACACCACCAACACCCTGAGCACCGTTCCGGGCAAGGATGACCCGACGCGCATGGGTATCCAGATGGACCGTGGTTCAAGCACCATCGACATCACCTCGGCGATGAGCGGCGGCGAAATCGGCGGTCTGCTGACCTATCGCAATGAAGTGCTGAACCCTTCGCTCAACGAGCTGGGCCGTGTAGCACTGGTCATTGCCGACCAGATGAATCGCCAGCAAGCCCAGGGCATCGACAAGAACGGTGAATTCGGCGCGCCGATCTTCAATGACATCAACAGTGCCGCACTCGTCAGCCAGCGCAGCATTGCTTCGCCAGGCAACAGCGCGGGTTCGGGCAACCTGAATGTCACCATCAAGGACACCGGCAAGCTGACCACCAGCGATTACCAGGTCACCTTCACCAGCGCCACCAACTATTCGGTAAAGCGCTCGGACGGCACCGACATGGGCTCGTTCAGCACCACCACCACGCCACCGCCAGTGATCGACGGTTTCACTCTGGCCCTCAATGGCGGCGCGCTGAGCGCTGGTGACACTTTCAAGGTGACGCCGACCCGCAACGCAGGATCCACGATTCAGACCGTGCTCACCGATCCGAAGAAAATCGCGGCGGCGGCACCATTGACTGGCGTGGCCAGTGCCAACAACTCCGGCACTTACACCCAGCCGACGCTGGTCGACACCCTCGACATCACCAACCCGGCCTCCCAGACCGAGCTGCAGAATGCGCTCAAGTATTCGACGCCGGTCAAACTGGTCATGGGGGCGGTCACCAGCGGCAGCCAGTCGTACAACATGGTCGATGCCAAGGGTTTCACCATCGGTACCGGCACCATCGTGCCGGGCCAGGCCAACACCCTGAACCTGAAAATCGGCATGGTCGATTCCACCGGCGCTCCGGTGATGGATACCTCGGTCACGCCGAACGTGCAGAAAACTTTCACCGTGCAGACCACCGTGGGCGCGACGCCGAAGCCAGGCGAAACCTTCACGATCAACCTGACCGGCGCGGCCTCTTCGGACAACCGCAACGCGCAGGCGCTGGTCGGTCTGCAGACCAAACAGACCGTGGATACCGGCACGGCGAGCAAGGGCATCAGCCTGACCGACGCCTACAACAAACTGGTGACCAACGTTGGTACCAAGGCGGCTCAGAGCAAGTCCGACAGCGCAGCCACCACGGTGATTCTGGATCAGGCACAAGGCGCGCGCGATTCGCTGTCCCAGGTCAACCTGGACGAAGAAACCGGCAACCTGGTCAAGTATCAGCAGTACTACACCGCCTCTTCGCAAATCATCAAGGCTGCGCAGGAAACCTTCGCAACGCTGATCAACAGTCTTTAAGGAGTCGTAATTCATGCGCATTTCCACCGCTCAGTATTACGCGACACAAGCTGCTCAATATCAGCGCAACTACAGCAAGGCCGTCGCCACTGCGAACGAGGCGAGCAGCCTGCAGCGCATCAACACCGCCGCCGACGATCCGATCGGCGCCGGGCGCCTGCTCAAGCTTGGCCAGCAAGCTTCTATGCTCGAGCAATACCAGGGCAACATCGATACCACCAAGAGTGCGCTGACCGTGCAGGAGTCCACGCTGGGCTCCATCACCACGGCCTTGCAGCGCGCCAAGGAAATCGGCCTGGCCGCCAACAACGGCATTGCCACCGACGCTGACCGCAAGGCCTACGCCGACGAGTTGAGCCAGATCCAGCAGCAGGTGCTGGGCCTGATGAACTCCAAGGACGCCAACGGCAACTATCTGTTTTCCGGTTCCAAGACCGATACTGCGCCGTACTCGCAGAATGCCGATGGCACCTACACCTATAACGGTGACCAGACCCAGATCAACCTGAACATCGGCGATGGCATGTCGGTCGGCACCAACACCACCGGTTGGGATGCTTTCCAGCAGACCATCAATACCAACCGCACTCAGACCACCATGACCGCCCCGGCTGTCGATGACGGTCGCGTGGTATTGACCAACGGTATCGTCGGCTCCAGCGCTACCTATAACGCCAAGTTTGCCGGTGGCCAGCCGTACACCGTCAGTTTCGTCAGCAGCACCCAGTTGAAAATCACCGATGCCCTGGGCAACGACGTGACGACTGAAGCCAGCCAGAACGGTCTGATCAGCAACAGCAACGGTGCGAACCAGACCGTCAGCTTCCGCGGCGTCGATCTGAAGTTGAACATCAACCTCAAGGCCGGCGACACCAACCCGGATGCCGTCATCGCCGGTCACAGCTTCCAGCTGTCGGCCACGCCTGACTCGTTCACCACCGCGCGCAGCCCGGGCAACCCGTCCACCGCGGTCATCACCGGCTCCGGCGTGACCAACCAGGGCGCCTACGACGCCACGTTCCCGTCGGGCGGCGGTGCGATCCTGAAGTTCACCAGCGCCACCGACTTCGATCTGTACGCGGCGCCGGTCACCGCTGACAGCAAGCCGATTTCGTCGGGCACCATGGTTGGCGCAAACGCCACGGCGGCGGGCGTGACCTTCACCATCGGCGGTACGCCGGGCGCAGGTGATCAGTTCTCGATCCAGTCCAACAACCACCAGACCCAGAACGTGCTCGATACCCTGGGCCAGATGGTCACTGCACTGAAAGCGCCGATCGATGGCGATCCGGTAGCCAAACAGAAATTCCAGGGCCAAATGGAGTCTGCGCTGGGCAACATCGACAGCGCGTCCAATCAGATTGGTACGGCGGTGACGTCGATCGGTGCGCGCGGGCAGTCGCTCGACGACCAGAACACCACCAACCAGAGTCTGATCCAGGCCAACACCACGACTCAGGGTTCGATCCGTGATTCGGATCCTGCCGACGTGATGACGCGCCTGACCCTGCAGCAGACCATGCTGCAGGCCTCGCAACTGGCGTTCAGCAAAATCAGCCAGTTGGGCCTGTTCAACAAGATCTGATACTGGCCGGGCGCGCGAGCGCCCGGTTGCTCTGACTGCTCTGTACTTATTGTTCTTCTTTTGCGGTTTCAAAGGGCTCGCTGTTCCGGGCGGGTTCCCGCCGCTTGCGAGTCCGCCGTGAATTCACTCCCCCTTGTCAGTCTCGTTATCCCTGCTTTCAATCCACGTTTTTTCGAACGGGCCTTGAACAGTGCCGTGAGTCAGACTTACGGCAATCTTGAGATCATTGTCTGTGACGACAGTCGTGGCGACGAGATCGAGCAAACTGTTGCGTCGATCACCGAGCGTACCGGGGTTGCGGTGCGCTACGTACGCAATGTCCAAACGCTGGGGATGGTCGGCAACTTCCATGCGTGTCTGGAACAGGCGCAGGGTGTGTTCATCAAGTTCCTGTGCGACGACGATCAGTTGTTTATCACCTGCATCGAAAGTCAGGCACAAACGCTCATCGATCAGACAGATGTCAATCTGGTATTGGCTCAGCGCCTGTTTTGGGACGCTGACGACCTGCCGTTGCCGTCGCGATTGGAAAATACGCCGCTGTCTCCGGTGTCCGGTCTGTTCAAGGGCGAAGACCTGCTGGCGATTTTCGAAAACTTCCCGGTCAATATACTTGGCGGCTTCAGTAATGCCCTGTTCCGCCGGGCCGATGTGCTGGAACTGCTTCCGGCCCTGACACAACCGGGCCATTGTTTTGTCGCTTCCCTGGATTTTGCGTTGTATGTGTGCCTGCTGCGCCGCGCAAACCTTGTGGTGTCCAATCACATTCTGAGTGTCGAGCGCCTGTACCCCGAGCGTTTGAGCGCTCAGCAAGCGATGCGCGATGCGACCATGGTCGAGCGGCAATGGTTGACGCAGATGCTCAAGGCTCGCAGTGGCGAGTCGGCGCCTGCGCCGGGTTGGGTGCGCTATCTGCCGGTCACCAAGGCGGGTGAATCGCCTCGGGTCTGGGAAGAGTTGCCGCTGAGCCGGACGCTGGGCACCAAACAGACCACTCAGGATTGGCATGTCGGTATTGCCAGCGTCAGCTTTGCCCAGCTGTACGCGCAATGGCTGGCGTGCCGCAGCCTGACCGAGGGTCAGCGTGAATTGCTCCCGGAGACCATGGCCAACTGGCCGCGCATTCCGAAGATCGTGCCGGTCATCATCGACGAACAGGGCAGCGTTTCCGCCCTGGAACTGACCCTGCAATCGCTCGCCGCCCAGGAATACGTGCCTGAGCTGACACTCGTATTGTCGGCATCCTGCACCGAAGCGCGGCTGGATGAGCGGGTCGTGCGCATGCCGCTGCAGGATGACTGGCGCCAGCAGCTCAATGAACTGCTGCCGCAACTGGACGGCGCTGACTGGTTCTATCTGCTGCGTGCCGGTGATCGACTGGTCGTGCCGGCGTTGTTGGTGATGGCTGAGCGTATTGCGCTTTCGCGTACGCTGATGTGCCTGTACAGCGATGAAGGCGGGTTGAGCCAGGGTGAATCCACAGAGCCGGTGTTCAAACCGGATTTCAACCTGGACCTGATGCGCAGCTATCCGTATGTGGGCAGGGCGCTGGCGTTCGAGCGTGAACGCTTCCTGGCACTGGGTGGTTTTGACTCTGTGTTCGGTGAGCTGGCCCCGCACGACGTCTTGCTGCGTATGGTCGAGAACGACGGCTTGCAGGCGGTCGGTCACATCTCCGAGATTCTGCTGGAGTCGGCATTCGATCTGGCCAAGTGGTTGTCGGAGCCGCAACTGGCAGACAACAACGCGCAATTGCTTGAGGCGCATCTGCACCGTCTGGGCATCTCGCATGACATTCGCCGGGGCAGTTCGGCGTTGCTCAACCGTGTGGACTATCGCCACGCGAGCCAGCCACTGGTGTCGATCGTCATCGTCAGCAGGGATCAGACGGCTGCCGTACAGCGTTGCGTCGAGAGCCTGCTGGAGAAAACCACCTACGGCGAATATGAGTTGCTGCTGGTCGACAATGGCAGCGAGACCGCTGAGGCGAAAGCCTGGTTTGACGGCATGTCGCAATTGGGCAGCGAGCGGATTCGCGTGCTCGACTGCCCGCTGCAGGACAATGTGGCGGCAGTGCGCAATGTTACGGTCAGCCAGGCTCGTGGCGAGTATGTGCTGCTGCTCAACCCGTACAGCGTGATCACACACGGTGACTGGCTGACGGAAATGCTCAATCACGCTCAACGCCCGGAAGTCGGCGTGGTGGGCGCCAAGATCTTCAACCCGGATGGTCGGGTATTGCATGCCGGTCTGATTCTCGGCCTGCAGGGACCGGCGGGCGTACCGTTCTACGGCGAGTCGATGTATGCGACGGGTTACATGTACCGACTGCTGGTCACACAGGATCTGAGTGCTGTCGGCAGCGATTGCCTGATGGTGCGCAAGTCGGTTTTCGATGCGGTCGGCGGGCTGGATGAGGAGCATCTGGCGCAGTCGCTGCACGAGGTCGACCTGTGCTTGCGCGTTGGTCAGGAAGGCTATCTGGTGGTCTGGACGCCATTTGCCCAGCTGGCGCTCGGCGCACAGCCGGTCGTAGCGGCGAACGACGCTGAAGTGGCGTTGCACAGCCAGGAGCAGGAAGTCTTCTACAAACGCTGGCTGCCGATTGTGGCGCGCGATCCGGCGTATAACGCCAACCTGTCGTTGAACGGGATTGTCGGGTCGAGCTTTCGTCTCGATCCGGGACTGCGTACTGGCTGGAGTCCGTTTTCGCAGCCGCAATTGCCGAAAATTCTCGCGCTGCCAGTCAACGCATCAGCCATCGGTCACTACCGCGTGACGCAACCGCTGATCGAGCTGGAAGCGGCAGGTCGGGCGTTGGGACGCATTCATTACAACCTGCCGAGCATCATCGAGGTCGAGCGTCAGTCCCCGGATGTGATCATTTTGCAGGGTCGTTATTCCGAAGGCCCGATCAACGAAATTCCGAGCCTGCAAAAGTATTCCAACGCCCGCAGGATCTACGAACTCGACGACTACGTGATCCATGTTCCTCATCGCAATGCCCACATTCGCAACATGCCGGGCAAGGACGAAATGGAGGCGCTGGTGCGTCGTGCAATCGGGATGTGCGATCGGGTTGTGGTTTCCACCGCGCCGCTGGGTAATGCACTGTCGAGCATGCACAACGATATTCGCGTTGTTCCGAACATGTTGGCCAAGCACTTGTGGGCAGACCTGCGCAGCCAGCGCCGCACTTCGAAAAAGCCGCGGGTCGGCTGGGGCGGCGGCACCAGTCACCACGGTGACCTGGCGGTGATCGCCGATGTGGTTCGCGAACTGGCCAACGAAGTCGACTGGGTGTTCTTCGGCATGTGCCCGGACGACCTGCGTCCGTATATGCATGAGTTCCATGGTGTGATCGGACTGGACGTGTACCCGGCGAAACTGGCCAGCCTCAACCTCGACCTGGCCCTGGCACCGCTGGAGTTCCACATCTTCAACGACTGCAAGAGCAACCTGCGCCTGCTGGAGTATGGCGCTTGCGGTTATCCGGTCATCTGCACCGACACCGAGGCCTATCGCGGCTACCTGCCTTGCACGCGGATCAAGACCAACACCACGGATGAGTGGCTGCAAGCGATCCGCATGCACCTGGCCGACCCGGACGCCAGCTACCGCATGGGCGATGAGTTGCGTGAAGTCGTACTGCGCGATTACGTACTGCGCGGCGATAACCTGCGCTACTGGGAAGCAGGCTGGCTGGCGGACTGACCGGTTCGTGCAGCCCCCTCTGGAAAACAGGCGACTTTCGAGTCGCCTGTTTTTTTTTGCGTTGCGAAAATCGTCTTTGTATCAATCCCGATACTTTTTTTGCTCGACGGCCTCAAGCAGTGGGATTTTCCTGTCGATATCAACAGATTCGCTGAATGATCAGTGCACCGCGATGAAATGTGTTCGCCACGCTGACCAGTACCGGTTCATACAAGGGCAAGGAAGAAACAATGGCAGTCATAAACGGAACAAACGGCGCGGATACGCTGAGCGGTACTTCGGGTGACGATGAGATCAACGGGCTGGCGGGTAATGATCTCATCAGGGGCAGTGCAGGGGCGGACAAGATAGATGGCGGGGATGGAACCGATACCGTCGATTACTCAGCGTCCTCGGAGGCGGTCAACGTAAACCTTGCGGGTCTTGCCAGTACGGGAGGCGATGCCCAGGGCGACATCCTGACCAATATCGAGAAGGTTATCGGTAGCGCATTCAACGACACGTTCACGGCACCGAAGGGCGGTCTCACCTTCGAAGGCGGTGCCGGCAATGATGTCTACATTCTCGACAATGGCGGAACGGTGATTGAGCAGGCAGGCGGCGGTGACGACGAGGTGCGCTCCAGCTTCGGCCAGATCTACCTGAGTGCGAACGTCGAGCGCCTGACGTATACGGGTACCGGAGCATTCATCGGCTGGGGCAATGCCAGCGACAACATTATTACCGGCGGTGCCGGTAATGACCTGCTGTATGGCGGCGCGGGTGCCGATCAGTTCATCGGTGGCGCCGGCATCGATACCGTCAGCTACGGCGACAGTACGGTCGGCGTCAGCATCAACCTGAAAACCGGTGTCAATTCCGGGATTGCGGCGGGGGATACCTATACCGGTATCGAAAGGATCCTCGGCTCGAATGGCAATGACACCTTCATTGCCGATAGCCGGGTGTTCGCCTTTGACGGCGGTGCCGGAACGGCTGACGTGGTGGATTATTCGACGTCCGCCGAGGCGATCGATGTCGATCTCGTCGTCAATGGCACGGGCCGTGCCGGTATCGGTGGCGACGCACAGGGCGACACCTTGACCGGCATCGAAAAGGTGATCGGCACAGCGTTCAACGACACGTTCAATGTGGCGGGCGGAACCGTGACCCTGGAAGGCGGCGCGGGTGATGATGTTTACATCATCAACGGTACGCGAACCAGCACAGTGATCGAGCAGGCCGGCGGCGGAAATGACGAGGTCCGTACCAATTACGAAATTCAATACCTGTCGGCCAACGTCGAACGATTGACCTATACCGGAACCGGCAATTTCTCCGGGTATGGCAACGCCAGCGACAACATCCTCACGGGTGGCATCGGCAACGATATTTTTCAGGGCGGTGGCGGCGCGGACCAATTCATTGGTGGTGCGGGCCGGGACACCGTGGATTACTCCGACAGCACCGTAGGGGTCACGCTCAACTTCAAGACCGGGGTCAATTCCGGGATTGCAGCGGGGGATACCTACACCGACATCGAGGTGATCAAGGGGTCGGGCGCCAATGACACCTTTATTGCCGATAGCCGGGTGTTTGCCTTTGATGGCGGTGGCGGAACGGCGGATGTGGTGGATTACTCGACGTCCGCCGAGGCGATCAATGTCGATCTCGTCGCCGGTGGCACAGGTCGCGCCGGCATCGGTGGCGACGCACAGGGCGACACCTTGACCAACATCGAAAAGGTGATCGGCACAGCGTTCAACGACACGTTCAATGTGGCGGGCGGGACCATGATCCTGGAAGGCGGTGCGGGTGATGATGTTTACATCATCAACGATACGCGGGTCACCACAGTGATCGAGCAGGCCGGTGGCGGAAATGACGAGGTCCGTACCAATTATGCAGTTCAATACCTGTCGGCCAACGTCGAACGATTGACCTATACCGGAACCGGCAATTTCTCCGGATATGGCAACGCCAGCGACAACATCCTCACGGGTGGCATCGGCAACGATATTTTTCAGGGTGGCGGCGGCGCGGACCAATTCATTGGTGGTGCGGGCCGGGACACCGTGGATTACTCCGACAGCACCGTAGGGGTCACGCTCAACTTCAAGACCGGGGTCAATTCCGGGATTGCGGCGGGGGATACCTACACCGACATCGAGGTGATCAAGGGCTCTGGCTTCAACGACATCTTCATTGCCGATAGCCGGGTGTTCGCCTTTGACGGCGGTGCCGGAACAGCTGACGTGGTGGATTACTCGACGTCCGCCGAGGCGATCAATGTTGATCTCGTCGCCAATGGCACAGGTCGCGCCGGCATCGGTGGCGACGCACAGGGCGACACCTTGACCGGCATCGAGAAGGTGATCGGCACAGCGTTCAACGACACATTCTATGTGGCGGGCGGGGCCGTGACACTCGAGGGCGGTGCGGGTGACGATGTTTACTACATCAATGGCACCAATGTCAGCGATGTGATCGAGAAGGTCGACGGTGGCATTGACGAGGTGCGCACGGGGTTCGGGCAGCAAAGTCTGCGGGATAACGTCGAAATTCTGACGTATATCGGTACTGGCGCCTTCACGGGTTACGGCAATGCGCTCGACAACATCATCACCGGCGGTGTCGGCAACGACACTTTCTATGGCGGTGCAGGTGCCGACCGGTTCATCGGCGGGGCCGGGTTCGACACGGTGGGCTACGCCGACTCCACTGTCGGCGTGACCATCAACCTTAAAACCGGCGTTCATTCCGGGATTGCAGCCGGGGATACCTACGTCAGTATCGAGGGGTTGAGCGGCACACTGTCCAACGACATTTTTATCGCTGACAGCGCGGCCATGGCCTTTGATGGATTGAACGGCATGGACATGGTCAGCTACGAGCAATCCGATAGCGCCGTGACCATTGATTTGAAAACCAAAGTCAATGCGGGTGATGCAGCCAGCGATACCTACACCGCAATCGAGTTCTTCCAGGGCAGCCGCTTCAACGACACCCTGTCCGGAACGGCATTCGGTGACAACTTCATCGGTGGCGCCGGTGCGGACAGCATTGATGGGCGTGAAGGGCATGACACTGCCTGGTACATCAACAGCATGGCTGCCGTGAACATCAACCTGCAGACCAACGTCAATGAAGGCGGAGATGCTCAAGGTGATGTGCTGCTCAATATCGAGCGAGTGATCGGCAGTCAATTCAACGATACGTTGACCGGAAGTTCGGCCGTCGATTTTCTTGAGGGCAACACGGGGGATGACGTGATCTATGGCGGCGACGGTGCCGACTTCATTTATGGAGGCCTGGTTTCCCTGGCCGGACCGTTGGCCAGTTCAGCACCCAATGCAGGGCCCCAGGCCGACACGCTCTACGGTGGCAATGGCAACGACACGATTCTCACCGCAGCCGACGACACCGGCAGCCGTGCATATGGCGAAGCGGGCGATGACACCATCACCGTAGCTCATGGCATGGCCGACGGTGGTGAGGGTATGGACACTCTGACCGGAACGGGGCTTGGCTTCTCGCTGTTTGGCGGCGCGGGCAATGACAAACTGGTGCTGCAGTCCAGTGGATCGGCCTTCGGAGGAGAGGGGGACGATACCTACTTCGTCACTGCTCCGGGACTGGTGACAATCCAGGACGATGGCGCCAGTCGTGGTGACAAAGTCGTGCTGTCGAACATTCGCGGTTCCGAGCTGCTGCTTGATCGTGTCGGTGATGACCTTTACCTGCACCGTTACAGTTTTTCAACCGGACAGACGCCGCAGGACGGTGTGCGCCTGAAGGGTTGGTTTGCCGGTTCCGACACCATCGAGCAGATTCAGACTGCCGATAATCAGATCATCAATCTGCCGGCCAACAGCGATGCATTTGCGATGTTCGGCTGACATCTGAATCACACACCTGCAATCGCGCAGCGCGATTGCAGGTGTGTCTGAAGCCTGAAAGGTGAACGCTGTTTTCAACCACGCAAGGAAGAAGCAAATGGCAGTAGTGAATGGAACGAGTGATGCGGATGTCCTGTCGGGCACCGACGGTGATGACCAACTCTATGGACTGGAGTCGGATGATGTGTTGCTGGCAAGCGCCGGCAATGATCTGCTGGATGGCGGGGAAGGGTTTGATACGGCGAATTATTACGCCTTGTCCTCGGGCGTGAACGTCGAGTTCAACAGTGCTTCGACGACTGTCACTGCCGCTGATGGCAAGGTCGATACGCTGGTCGGCGTGGAAAAAGTCTTCGGCACTTTTCAAAATGACACCTTCACCAGCAATGTGGCCGGCGTGACGCTGGAAGGCAGTGCCGGTGACGACGTGTATATCGTCGGCAGCGAGGGCGTGACGATCATCGAGGAAAACCATCTCGGCTACGACGAGCTGCGCACTAGTCTCAACACCATCAAGATGGACCCGTTCATCGAGAAGCTGACCTTTACCGGCACGGGCGACTTCAAGGGTTACGGCAATGCCAGCGACAACGAGATCATCGGTGGCGCCGGCAACGACTGGCTGTGGGGTGGCGCCGGCGCCGATCACTTCGTGGGTGGTGAAGGCTTCGATACCGTCAGCTATTCCGACAGCCTCGAGGGTGTGAGAGTCCAGGACTTCGAGAACTACGACGCATTGACCATCGCCGCTGGCGACACCTTCACCGGCATCGAGGCGATTCAGGGATCGAATTTCGACGACGTGGTGTATCTGCTCGATAACGCCATGATCGTGGATGGCGCCGATGGCTACGACACCGTGAGCTACCGTCACTCCTTTGATGGCGTCAGTATCGGCATTGGTCAGCAGGCAGGTCCGGATGTCACGTTGCTGAACGTCGAGAAAGTCATCGGTACTTCGTTCGATGACCGATTCACCGCCAACGCCGCGGGCGTGACGCTGGAAGGCGGAAGAGGCGACGATGTGTACATCATCAACAGCGCCGGTGTGAGCATCGTCGAGACGGACCTCTTTGGTGGTACCGACCACGTGTACACCAGCCTGTCGTCGATGCACATGGATCCGTTCATTGAAAACATGACCTACACCGGCACGGCGGACTTCACCGGCTACGGCAATGACGGGAACAACGTCATCGTTTCGGGCGCCGGCAATGACGTCCTGTTGGGTGGCGCGGGCGGTGATCGCTTTGAAGGCGGGGCCGGTATCGATACCGTCAGCTACGAGGACAGCACCGAAGGTTTGAGCGCTTCCCTCAACTGGGGCGCGCAGAGCGGTATTGCGCTTTACGACACCTTCATCGACATCGAAGGCCTGCGTGGCAGTCATTTCAATGATGTGCTGGAGGGTGACTGGGGCGACAACATTCTGGAAGGCGGTGCCGGCGACGATGTCATTCACGGCGGTGCCGGTGCGGACATTCTTTATGGCGGGCTGGCTTCCGGTCTGGATGGCGAGGGGCCACAGAACGATTCGTTGTTTGGTGGCGAGGGTGATGACACCTATGTGGTGAATACCGCCGGCCTGGTAACGATTCAGGATGTGGGCAGCAGCTACAACGACACCTTGATCCTGAACACCGTCGCCAATCTCGGTCAGTTGAACGTCACTCGCATCGGTGATGACGCCTACCTGCATGGCGCCAATGACGGCAGCATCGGCGTTCCGGCCAATGGCGTAAAACTCCAGGGCTGGTACGCCGGCTACAACACTGTCGAGCACCTGCAGACGGCCGACGGTCAAGTCTACGACCTGCCGGCGACTGTCGACGGGTTTGCCATGTTCGGCTGATCACTTCGATCCGCTGACGTGAGCCACATGGAGGGATGAGTCCGGTAACGGACTCATCCCTTTTTTGCGCCCGGATGCCGCCGCCGACACAGGGCTGGCGGAGCTGGCGCGTTTCCTGCAAGTCCCCCTCAAATCGCCATAAAACGAGCGCTCGCGGTCATTCACCTGCGCCCGGACTGGCAAAGGTTCAGCCGCAAAGGCCTGCAATAGCGAGGCCGAGCCCTGTGACGTAGAAGAGGGGAGACGATGAAGGCAGTTATTTTGGCGGGTGGCCTCGGCACGCGCATCAGTGAAGAGTCGCACCTCAAGCCCAAGCCGATGATCGAGATCGGCGGCAAGCCAATTCTCTGGCACATCATGAAGCAGTATTCCGCCCACGGAATTCACGACTTCGTGATCTGCCTCGGCTACAAGGGCTACGCGATCAAGGATTTCTTCGCCAACTACTTCCTGCACACCTCCGACGTCACTTTCGACATGCGCAACAACCGCATGGACGTGCACCAGAACTACAGCGAGCCGTGGAGCGTCACCCTGATCGACACCGGCGAGGAAACCATGACCGGTGGCCGTCTGCTGCGTGCCGGCCGTTACCTCAAGGATGAAGAGGCGTTCTGCTTCACCTACGGCGACGGCGTCTCCGACATCAACATTGCGCAACTGGTGGACTACCACAAAGGTCACGGCCGTCTGGCGACCGTCACTGCCGTACAGCCACCGGGCCGTTACGGCGCCCTCGAGCGGCATGGCGATCAGGTGCTCGGTTTCACCGAAAAACCGCGCGGCGACGGCGGCTGGATCAATGGCGGTTTCTTCGTTTTGTCGCCGAAAGTGCTGTCCTACATTGCTGGCGACGAAACCACCTGGGAAGCGGAGCCTTTGGCTCGACTGGCTCAGGACGAACAACTGAAAGCCTTCGAGCATGAAGGCTTCTGGCATCCGATGGACACCCTGCGTGACAAGAACCATCTCGAAGCGCTGTGGCAGAGCGGGGAGGCCCCATGGAAGCAATGGGCCTGAGTCCTGAATTCTGGCGCGGCAAGCGGGTTCTGGTCACCGGACACACCGGTTTCAAGGGCAGCTGGCTGACCCTGTGGCTGCAAAGCCTCGGCGCGCAAGTCAGCGGTTTCTCCCTGGATCCTTCGACCGAGCCGAGCCTGTTCGAACTGGCGCGGGTGCACGAAGGCATCGACGACCAGCGCGGCGACCTGCGTGACCTCGGGGCCTTGCTCGAGATCATCGCCGACACCGAGCCTGAAATCGTCCTGCACCTTGCGGCCCAGCCACTGGTGCGTGAAGGCTATCGCGATCCGCTCGGTACATATTCCAGCAACGTCATGGGCACCCTGAACCTGCTCGAAGCGATTCGTCAGGTTGGTTGCGTGCGGGCCTGTGTGCTGGTGACCACCGACAAGGTTTACGCCAACAAGGAATGGCTGTGGCCGTACCGCGAAGAGGAAGCCCTCGGTGGCCACGACCCCTACAGCAGCAGCAAGGCCTGCTGCGAGTTGCTGGCGCAGTCTTACGCGGCATCGTTCTTCCCGGCCGACAAGTACGCCGAACACGGTCTGGCTCTGGCCACCGCGCGCGCCGGCAACGTGTTGGGCGGCGGTGATTTCGCCCCTGAACGGCTGATTCCCGATGTACTGAAAGCCTGGTCCGCAGACGAACCTGTGACCCTGCGCTACCCGCAAGCCGTGCGCCCATGGCAACACGCGCTGGAGCCGCTGGCCGGCTACCTGCAACTGGCCGCCGGGCTTTACGAAGAAGGCCCGGAATACGCCGGGGCGTGGAACTTCGGCCCGGGCGAAGCGGACATGTGCAGCGTCGGCGAAGTGGTCGAACTGCTCGCCAACCGCTGGCCTCAGGCCCGTGGTCTGCGCATCGAACCGAGCGAACTGCACGAAGCCGGTCTGCTGCGCCTGGACAGCAGCCGCGCCCGTCAGGTGCTGGGCTGGCAACCGCGCTGGTCGTTGCAGCAATGCCTGACCCAGACCCTCGACTGGCATCTGGCGTGGCAGAACGGTGACGACATGCGCACCGTGACCCTCGGCCAACTGAACCTTTACCGGGGCGCGCTGTGAGCGAGTTTTCCTTGAAACAGTTACCGCTGGCCGGGTTGTTCAGCGTCCAGCACAAACGCTTCGAAGATCAGCGCGGGCACTTCGCACGGCTGTTCTGCGAGGGCAGCCTGAAAGCGTTCGGCAGTGAATTTCACATCCGCCAGATCAACCATTCCTGCACCCGCGAGAAGGGCAGCGTGCGCGGTCTGCATTATCAGAATGCCAACGCGCCGGAAGCCAAGCTGATCACCTGCCTGCGCGGTGAAGTGTGGGACGTGGCGGTGGACCTGCGCCCGGACTCCGAGACTTTCCTGCACTGGCACGCGGAGCACCTGAAGGCTGGCGATGGTCGCAGCTTGTTGATTCCGGCCGGCTTCGCCCACGGTTTCCAGACCCTCACCGATGATGCCGAGCTGCTTTACCTGCACAGCGCCGATTACACGCCGGAGCACGAGGGCGGGCTGTCGGTGAACGATCCACGGCTGGCGATTGCCTGGCCGTTGCCTGTCAATAATTTGTCAGCGCGCGATTCCAGCCATCCCGCGCTCGATCAACACTTTGCTGGAGTGCGTCTATGAATTGCCGTGGGTGCGCCGCACCGCTGAGCCTGCCGCTGATCGACCTCGGCACCTCGCCACCGTCCAACGCCTACGTGCATGCCGATCGGCTGGAACAGGCCGAGCAATGGGTGCCGCTGAAGGTCGCCGTGTGCCAGCAATGCTGGCTGGTACAGACCGAGGATTACACCAGCGCCGACAGCCTGTTCGACGCCGAGTACGCCTATTTCAGTTCGTTCTCCAGCACCTGGCTGGCCCATGCCGAGCGTTATGTGGCGGAGATGGTTGAACGCTTCGGCCTGACCGCCGACAGCCGGGTGGTGGAAATCGCCGCCAACGACGGTTATTTGCTGCAGTACGTCGCCGGTCGCGGCATCCCGTGCCTGGGCGTCGAGCCGACCCGCAGCACCGCGCAGGCAGCACGGGAAAAAGGCCTGGAGATTCGAGAGCTGTTCTTCGGTCGTGACACCGCCGCGCAGCTGAAAAGCGAAGGCTGGGCTGCCGATCTGATGGCCGCCAACAACGTGCTGGCCCACGTACCGGACATCAATGATTTCCTCGGCGGTTTCGCCGCGCTGCTCAAACCGACCGGCGTGGCTACGTTCGAATTCCCGCAATTGCTGACGCTGATGGCCGGCGCGCAGTTCGACACGCTGTATCACGAACACTATTCCTACCTGTCCCTGACCGCCGTACAGACGTTGTGCGAGCGTAACGGTCTGGAAGTGTTTGACGTCAGTCAGTTGACCACCCATGGCGGATCGCTGCGGGTGTTCGTCCAGCGCAAGGATGGCCAACGCCGCGCCGTGCAGCCGGCCGTGCAACAACAGTTGCAGGCCGAGCTCGACGCCGGGGTGAAAACCACCGAGTACTACGCCACGCTGGCGCCAGCCGCCGAACGCATCAAGCATGACCTGCTGCGCTTCCTGTTGCAGGCCAGGGCCGATGGCAAGCGTGTGGTCGGCTACGGCGCTGCGGCCAAGGGCAACACCTTGCTCAACTACGCCGGGGTCAAACCGGATCTGCTGGCCTGGGTCGCCGACGCCAACCCGCACAAGCAGGGCAAGTTTTTGCCGGGCAGCCGCATCCCGATTGTCGCGCCGGCGCAGATCGATATCGAGAAGCCGGACTACGTGCTGGTGCTGCCATGGAACCTGCTGCACGAAGTCAGTCAGCAACTGGCTCAGGTGCGTCAGTGGGACGGCCGCTTTGTGATCGCCGTGCCCGAGTTGAGCGTGCTGTGAAGGTGCTGGTCACCGGGGCCACGGGCTTCGTCGGTCGTCATCTGGTCGCGGCATTGCTGAACCGTGGCTGCACGGTGCGGGCGGTTGCGCGTGATGCACAGAAAGCGGCGGGCATGCCGTGGATCAATGACGTCGAGTTCGTCAGCGCGGATATTCACGCAGCGGACCTGAACATCGGCGCGCTGACCGAAGGCGTCGATGCACTCGCACACCTGGCCTGGCCGGGGTTGCCGAACTATCGGGCGCTGTTCCATTTCGAGCACAACCTGATGGCCGATTACCGTTTCATCAAGGGTGCGGTAGAAGCCGGCGTGAAGCAGGTGCTGGTGACCGGTACCTGCTTCGAATATGGCATGCAGAGTGGTCCGCTGAGCGAGCATAACGATGCGCAGCCGGCCAACCCCTACGGTCTGGCCAAGCACACGCTGCACCTGTTTTTGCAAAATCTGCAGCAGGAACATCCGTTCACTCTGCAATGGGCGCGTCTGTTCTATCTGCACGGCGCCGGGCAGAACCCCAACAGTCTGCTGGCGGCGCTGGACCGGGCAATTGATGCCGGCGATGCGACGTTCAACATGTCGGCCGGTGAGCAGTTGCGCGATTTTATGGCGATTGAAACTGCTACCAGTCATCTCGCCGCGATCCTGCACAAACGTGATTTCGACGGCACGATCAATTGCGCCAGCGGCCAACCGGTTTCGGTGCGGGCGCTGGTCGAACAGCGCGTGCGTGAACGCAGTGCAACTATCGGCCTGAACCTCGGCCACTACCCGTATCCGACCCACGAACCCCTGGCGTTCTGGGCGGTGACCGAGCGCTTGCAACAGTTATTGGGAGAGCTGCAATGAGGCACGAGTTGTATCGGGTAACCGACCTGCCGGTGCTGCAGAACCGCACCTTTGCCGATCCCGAATCGGCGAGGTCATCGGCCAGCGCCGACATGCTGCTGGTGCAGGATGAGCGCAGCGGTCTGATCTTCAACGCGGCGTTCGACGCCGACAAACTCAGCTACGACGCCGACTACCAGAACGAACAGGCGCATTCCGGCCAGTTCCAGAAGCACCTGAGCGATGTCGAAGGCATCATTGCCCGACACTTCAAGGGTCAGGAACTGATCGAGGTCGGCTGCGGAAAAGGCTATTTCCTCGAGCTGCTCAAAGGTCTGGGCTACCGCATCACCGGCATCGATCCGGCCTACGAAGGCGAGAATGCCGACGTGATCAAGGCGCCGTTCACCCGTGGTCTGGGCCTGGAAGCGGACGCCATCGTGCTGCGGCATGTGCTGGAGCACATCCAGGATCCGCTGGGTTTTCTGGCGGTGATTGCCGAGGCCAATCAGGGCGGCGGACAGATCTACATCGAGGTGCCGTGCTTCGACTGGATTCTCGAACACCGCGCCTGGTTCGACTTGTTCTACGAGCACGTCAATTACTTCCGCCTCGATGACCTGCGCCGGATGTTCGGCACCGTGCACGAGGCCGGCCACCTGTTCGGTGGCCAATACCTGTACATCGTCGCCGACCTTGCGACGTTGCGCCTGACCCCGGAACAGCCGGTGCCGCGCCTGGTGTTGCCGGACGACTTCACCGCCAGCCTTGAACGCGCGGTACAGATCATCCAGAGCGCACCCGAGCAGGGTTCGGCGATCTGGGGTGCGTCGTCCAAAGGCGTGATCTATTCGCTGTTCCTGCAACGGGCCGGTGTGGCGGTGGATCGGGTGGTCGATATCAATCCGGCCAAGCAGGGGCGTTACCTGCCCCTGAGCGGCGCCCGGGTGTCCTCGCCGCAAGAGGCGATGGACGCCCTGCCCGAAGGCGCCAACCTGTTTGTGATGAATTCCAATTACCTCGAAGAGATCAAGCGGATGACCGGTGGACGTTACGTCTATCACGCCGTCGACAGCGCTTCGTTCCAGTGACCCTTGAGATTTTGAAAATGACCGACAACAGCATCAACAAAGCTTTCGAAGCCGAATGCCGCGAGCAGATCGCCCAACAGGGTGACGACCAGAAGCTCACCGGCCTGGCCCGTGACTTCTTCAACGAATCGGCCAAGCACAAGTACAGCTACCACTTCTCGTGGATGGGCCGTCCGATCATCCAGTTGCCGCAAGACATGATGGCGATGCAGGAAATCATCTGGCAGGTGAAGCCGGATCTGGTCATCGAGTGCGGTATCGCCCACGGCGGTTCGATCATCTACTACGCCTCGTTGCTGGAACTGCAAGGTCACGGCGAAGTGCTGGGCATCGACCTCGACATCCGCGCCCACAACCGTGAAGCCATCGAAAGCCACCCGATGAGCAAGCGCATCAAGATGATCGAAGGTTCGAGCATCGACCCGGCCATCGCCGCTCAGGTTCGCGCCGCTGCCGAAGGCAAGAAGGTCATTCTGGTGCTCGACTCCAACCACACCCACGACCACGTGCTCGAAGAGCTGCGCCTCTACGCACCACTGGTTTCGGTGGACAGCTACTGCGTGGTGATGGACACCGTGGTTGAAGACATGCCGGCCGACTTCTTCCCGGATCGTCCATGGGGCCCGGGCGACAACCCGAAGACCGCCGTATGGAAATACCTGGAAGAGAACAAGGATTTCGAAATCGACGTTCAGTTGCAGAACAAGCTGCTGATCACCGTGGCGCCGGACGGCTATCTGCGTCGCGTTCGTTAATTCGCAACATCATCGAAGCGTCATTTTGGCAAATTGCCGGTTGTGGGGAGAGGTTATGCAAGGCAAGTACAGTTCTGAACAAGCGCTGCCGCTCAATGAGCTGTTGACCGTGGTTCTGATTACTCACAATCGTCCGGCGTTCCTGCGCCGGGCGGTGAAGTATTACAGCAGCTTGCCCTGCAAGATCATGGTGTTGGACTCCACGGCCGAGCGCCCGGAAGGCGACTTTTCTGCGGTCGATTACCATCACGTGCCGCAGTTCGCCTATTGGGGCATGCAGGCCAAACTGGCTTACGGCGTCGAGCAACTGACCACGCCGTACATGGTGCTGGCGGCCGACGACGACTTCATCCTGCATGACTCGCTGGCCGAGTCGGTGAGCTTCCTGCAAGCGAACCAGGATTACGGCATGTGCCACGGCTATTGCCTGATGTACCTGTCGCTGGCCGGTGACGTGAGCTACTACCGCCGTGACAAGAAAGTCATGGAAGATTACTCGTCCGAGAAGGCCCAGGATCGGGTCATTGATTACATGAGTCAGTACATCCCGCCGTTCTACGCGGTGACCCGTACTGACCTGATGAAGACCTGGCATTCGGCATTGCCGCCAGGCACCAGTTTCCAATGGCAGGAAATCGGCCATGTGTATTTCTTGCTGGCCAGCGCCAAGGCGCGGATCCTGCCGATTCCTTACGTGGTACGCGAGATCAACTACGGCAACTCCGAGCACAGCACCGAGGTTTACCACTCGCTGACGTACGCCGACGCCAAGTCGGTGGCCGAGCGTGAAGCCTTTGCCGAGTTCCTCGCCGGGTTGCCTACTGCGATCCAGGGCCTGGATGCAGCACAGAGTAAAGCGTTTGCCCTGCAAAGTTTCGAAGCCATGGTCGACAGCCTGCAAAGTGGCCGGGCGCTGACGGCGGAACTGATTATCCAGTCCACCTGGAACCAGGTACTCAAGGTGCCGGACCGCCGTTTCGGGCCGTTGCAGTACGTCGAAATGCCGTTCTACAACCAGGCATTCTTCGATCGCCTCGAGCAGTTCGAATTCATGCTGCACGCGATGCCGGCCGGCCGCGTTCAACTGCAAGGGCTCGAAGGGGTGTGGACGCGCCAGGCGCATTTGCTCCAGGCACGCAATAACGACACGCAGGACAGTGTGCTTGAGCGTCTGTGGCAGGCCCACGACCTCAATGCCTTCAACCGTACCGTGAACAAGCGTCTGGTGGCGCAACTGGATCTGGCGGGCGAAGACGAAGAAGCGCAAAAAATGCGTGACTGGATTGCACGCCTCGATGCGCTGACGGTGGAAGATCACCATCGCACGTTCGACGCCATGCAGTCCGGTCGGCTGCTCAAGTGGCTGGATTCGCGTCTACCGCAAGCCGGACAGGTCGAGGCGATTACCGAGCATCTGGCCGTCAACGGTGGCGGTCAGCAGTTCGGCATTTTCCTGCTGGATCTGGACAACGATATCGACAAGCTGCAAGTCAGCCTCGATAGCTTGCTCGAAGGCCAGTGCAAGACGTTCAGGATCGTCGTGTTCACCACCGGTGAAGCACCGGCGGCCACCACCGCACAGAACACCCTGCATTTTGTCCGCGTGACGCCGGGCAACCTGATCGACAAACTCAACCAGAGTGCCCGTCAGTCGCCATCCGACTGGGTGCTTCTGGCGCAGGCCGGGGATGAATTCACGGCCAGCGGCCTGTTGCGCGCCAGCCTGGAACTGATGAACGCCGGGGATTGCCGTGCGGTGTCCACCGACGAAATCCAGCGCGCGGAAAACGGTGCGCTGGTGGACGTGTTCCGTCCAGGCTTCAATCTGGATCTGCTGCTGAGCCTGCCGGCCATGATGGCGCGTCACTGGTTGATTCGTCGTGATGCGCTGGTCGAGGCGGGCGGTTATTCGGCGGACTTCAGCAAGGCACTGGAATTCGACCTGCTGCTGCGCATCATCGAGCAGGATGGTCTCAACAGTCTGGCCCACCTCGATGAGCCGCTGCTGATCACCGAGGCGCCAGTGCTGGAGGAAAACGCTCACGAGCGTCTGGCCCTGCTGCGTCATCTGGGCAACCGTGGCTACAAGGCCAAGGTCACGTCGTCCGTGCCGGGCATTTACCAGATCGACTACCACCACAGCGATCGTCCTCTGGTGTCGGTCATTGTGCCGGCCGGCGACGATCTGCCGGCCCTGCAACGCTGTCTGGAGGGGGTGCAACTGCGCACCCGTTATCAAAAGTACGAAATTCTGGTCGCCACCACGGGCGCGCAGTCGTCACAAGTCAATGACTGGCTCGGCACCTATCAGCACCCGAAAGTCCGGGTGCTGCGCGTCGATCAGTCGCTGAGCGTACCGGCGTTGTACAACGCCGCCTGCCAGCAGGCGCAGGGCGAGTATCTGGTATTGCTGGCTGCCGACGCGGAAGTGGTCAACCCGAACTGGCTCGACTCGTTGCTCAACCACGCCCTGCGTCCGGAAGTCGGCGTGGTCGGTCCGAAACTGGTGGATCGTGACGGCAAGATCAGCCAGGCCGGGTTGATTCTCGGCATGAACGGTGGTGTTGGCTCGGCATTCATCGGCGAGAAACACGACGCTGAGGGTTATCTGTACCGGTTGTCCGTGGATCAGAACTACTCGGCGGTTTCGAGCGTGTGCCTGATGGTGCGCAAAGAACTGTTCGAGGGGCTGGACGGTCTGGACACCGGCACGTTCTCCCAGGGTTTCAGCGATGTCGATCTGTGTCTGAAAGCCGCTCAGGCGGGTTTCCTCACCGTCTGGACGCCATCGGTGCAGGTCATTCATCAGGCCGAAACGGCCCCGGCAACCCAGGCACTGGCTGCCCTGCAGGAAAAATGGGCCGCGGCTTTCGTCCAGGATCAGGCTTACAACGCGAACCTGAGCCTGAGTGGCAAAGGCTTTGTGCTGAACGACAGCGCTTCGCTGAATTGGGCGCAGTTGATCGCCTAAGTCTGGCGCACAGGGAACAGGACTCAAGACATGTTCAACGGTAAATCGATTTTCATCTCCGGAGGCACCGGCTCGTTCGGGCGCAAATTCATTGCGCGCCTGCTCGAGCAATACCAGCCCAAGCGCGTGGTGGTGTTCTCCCGGGATGAGCTCAAGCAATACGAGATGCAGCAGACGTTCAACGCGCCGTGCATGCGTTACTTTCTCGGTGATGTGCGCGACGCCGAGCGTCTGCGCCAGGCCATGCGCGGCATCGATTACGTGGTGCATGCCGCGGCGTTGAAGCAGGTGCCGGCGGCGGAGTACAACCCGACCGAGTGCATCCGTACCAACGTCAATGGCGCGGAGAACATCATCGCCGCGGCCATCGATAACGGTGTGAAGAAAGTCGTCGCGCTGTCCACCGACAAGGCAGCGAGCCCGATCAACCTGTACGGTGCCACCAAGTTGCTGTCGGACAAATTGTTCGTCGCCGCCAACAACATTGCCGGTGAGCAACAGACGCGTTTTGCCGTGGTTCGCTACGGCAACGTGGCGGGTTCGCGCGGGTCAGTGGTGCCGTTCTTCAGCAAGCTGATCGCCGATGGCGCGACCGAACTGCCGATCACCGACGAGCGCATGACGCGTTTCTGGATCACTCTCGATCACGGTGTGCAGTTCGTCCTCGACAGTTTTGCGCGGATGCACGGCGGTGAAGTGTTCGTGCCGAAGATCCCGTCGATCCGCATTGTCGATCTGGCGCGTGGCATGGCCGAACATCTGCCGCACAAGAACGTCGGTATCCGTCCGGGCGAGAAGCTGCACGAACTGATGGTGCCGCTGGACGATGCGCGGATGACCCTGGAGTTCGAAGATCACTATACGATACAGCCGTCGATCCGCTTCACCAGCGTCGATGTCGATTTTGCTGTCGATAAACTCGGCGAGCACGGGCGGCCGGTGGGCGAGGACTTTGAGTACCGCTCCGACACCAACCCGCACTTCCTCTCGGTGGGGCAGATCGCCGACCTGCACGCGAAGCTGTCGGTATGATTCCCTACGGTCGGCAAAGCCTCGACCAGGCGGACATCGACGCGGTGGTCGAGGTGTTGCAGTCGGACTGGCTGACTCAGGGGCCGACCATCGAGCGCTTCGAGCAGGCGATGGCCGAGCGTTGCCAGGCGGATTTCGCGGTCGCGGTGTGCAACGCCACGGCGGCGCTGCACATTGCCTGCCTGGCCGCAGGACTGGGAGCGGGCGACCGCTTGTGGACCACGCCGAACACCTTTCTCGCGTCGGCCAACTGCGGCCGTTACTGTGGCGCCGACGTTGATTTCGTGGACATCGATCCGCTGACCTGGAACCTTGATGCCGAAGTTCTGGCCAGCAAACTCGACGCCGCCGAGCGCGACGGCACCTTGCCCAAAGTGCTGGTGGCAGTGGCGTTCTCCGGGCAGAGCTGCGACATGCGGCGCATTGCCGAACTGGCCGAGCGCTACAACTTCACCGTGATCGAAGACGCCTCCCACGCGGTCGGTGCGAGCTACGCCGGGCGTCCGGTGGGTTGTGGCGAATTTGCGGCGATGACGGTGTTCAGCTTCCACCCGGTGAAGATCATCACCAGCGGCGAAGGCGGCATGGTGCTGACCAATCGCCCGGAGCTGGCCGAGCGCCTGCAACGCCTGCGCAGCCACGGCATGACCCGCGATCCGCAACAGATGACCGAACCCAGCCACGGGCCGTGGTACTACCAGCAGGTCGAGTTGGGTTTCAACTACCGGATCACCGACCTGCAAGCGGCGCTGGGCCTGTCACAGTTGAGCAAACTGGACGACTTCATCGCCCGTCGCCGGGAGCTGGCCGCACGTTACGATCGATTGCTGGCGTACTTGCCGGTTACCGTGCCGGGCATCCAGCCGGACGCCGCATCGGCCTGGCACCTTTACGTGGTGCGCTTGCAGACCGATCGCATCAACCTCAGCCACCGTCAGGTGTTCGAAGGCTTGCGCGCCGCTGGCATCGGCGTGAATCTGCACTACATTCCGGTGCATCTGCAGCCGTACTATCGTGAACTGGGTTTCGCCGAGGGAGACTTTCCCGAAGCCGAGCGTTATTACGCCGAAGCGATCAGCCTGCCGCTGTTTCCGTTGCTGAGCGATCAGCAACAGGATTACGTGGTCGAGCAATTGCGTCGGTTGACTGAATGAGTGCCGCTGCGGCGGTGGATGGAAAACGGCAATGCGTGATCTGAGCGAACAGGAACAATTCTGGCAGGGCGAATTCGGTAACCAGTACGTCGACCGCAACGTCGGGCAACCGCTGGTGGCCGCCAATCTGGCGTTGTTCGCCAAGGCACTGACCCGGGCCGGGCGGATCGACAGCCTGCTGGAACTGGGCACCAACGCCGGCAACAACTTGCAGGCGTTGCGTCAGTTATTGCCGCGCTGCGAACTGTCCGGTGTCGAAATCAACGCCAGCGCCTGTGCCCAGGCCCGGGCGCTGGACATTGCGCAGATCTGGCATGGCTCGCTGTTCGACTTTCCCCGTGAACGCCAATACGACCTGACGCTCAGCAAAGGCGTGCTGATTCATCTGGCCCCGGAGCTGTTGCCGACCGCTTATGCGCAGTTGTACGAACTGAGCCAGCGCTACATCCTGATCGCCGAATACTACAATCCCTCGCCGGTGGAAGTGTCCTACCGCGGCAACAGCGGCAAGCTGTTCAAGCGTGATTTCGCCGGGGAAATGCTCGATCGCTATCCGGATCTGCAACTGCTGGATTACGGCTTCGTTTATCATCGTGATCCACAATTCCCGCTGGATGACGTCACCTGGTTCCTGCTGGAAAAACGCCCTTGAGCAACGTCGCAATCATCCCGGCCCGCGGCGGAAGCAAACGCATTCCGCGCAAGAATCTCAAACCGTTCGACGGTGTGCCGATGATTGCCCGTTCGATTCGCACGGCACTGGATTCGGGGTTGTTCGACCAGGTGGTGGTCAGCACCGATGATGAGGAGATCGCCGAGCTGGCGCAGGCTCATGGTGCGCAAGTGCCGTTCTTGCGCCCGGCGGATCTGGCCGATGACTTCACCGGTACCGCAGCGGTGATCGTGCATGCCTTGCAGCAATTGCCGCACTTTGATTTCGCCTGTTGCGTGTACGCCACGGCGCCGTTGTTGCAGCCGCGGTTCCTGCGTCAGGGGCTCGAGTTGCTGGAGCAGCATCCCGACAAGTCCTTTGCTTTTTCGGTCACCGATTTCGGCTTTCCGGTGCAGCGCGCCTTGACCCTGGACGGGCAGGGCGCGCTGATGGCGTTGTACCCCGAGTTTCGCAATACCCGTTCGCAGGATCTGCCGGCGGCCTTTCAGGATGCCGGCCAGTTCTATTGGGGGCGCAGCGAGGCCTGGTTGCGTGGCGAGATTCTGTATTCGCCGGCCAGCCTGCCAGTGATTCTGCCCCGGCATCTGGTGCAGGACATCGACACCGCTGAAGACTGGAAACGCGCCGAATACCTCTATGCCGCACTCAAGGCCGGCGGAGAGCTGCAATGAGAGTGCTGATCCGCGCCGACGCCTCGCCGACCATCGGCAGTGGCCACATCGCCCGATGCCTGACGCTGGCGCGAGTGATGCGCGCCCAGGGCAGTCATGTGGCGTTTGCCTGTCGGCGCTTGCCGGGGCATCGGCTCCATGCGTTGCAGGCTGAAGGTTTCGAGACTTTTGCGTTGCCGGATCGCTACGCCGGTGAAGACCCGGAGCAGGCCATCGAGTCGATGCTGCCGTGGCAGGCGGATATCGATGCATTGGCGACGCAGCTGGAAGGGCAGGCCGAATTCGACTGGGTCATCGCTGACCATTACGGCCTTGACCATCACTGGCAGACCGCTGCCCGGCGCTTCGCGCCACGGATCGCCGCCGTGGACGATCTGGCGACCCGTCGCTACAGCGTGGATCTGCTGCTCAATCAGAATCTCTCCGGCCTCAGTGAAAACTATCAGCCGCTGCTGCCGGCAGGCTGCCGAACGTTGCTCGGCCCGCGCTTTGCCATGCTGCGCGAAGAGTTCAGCGGCCCGGCCATCGAGATCAAACCCGTGGCGCGACGGGTGCTGGTGAATTTCGGCGGCTTCGACGCTGCCCGCCAGACCCATCACGCGATGCGGGCGCTGGCGGATTTTTCCGGGCTTGAAGTGGACTTTGTCGCCGGTGCAGACAACCCGGCATGGGCAGAAATGCAGGCACTGGCCGAAAGTCGGCCGAACTGGCACCTGCACAGTTTCGTCAGCGATTTTCATCGGCGCATGACTGAAGCCGATCTGTTCATCGGCGCCGGTGGTGGTACCAGTTGGGAGCGCGCGGCGCTGGGGCTGCCGACGATCTGCATTGCCGTGTCGAACAACCAGCAGAACAACGGCGAGGTGATGGCGGCGGCCGGGGTCCATGTGTTCATGGGCGCGCGGGAGCAGGTCAGCGTCGAACAACTGCGCGATGCCATCGGTTTTGTCGTCGACAATTTTTATTTGCGGCAGAGCCTGGCCGAGCGTTCACGGCAACTGGTCGACGGGCGCGGCGCGCTGCGGGTCGCGGCGGCACTGGCCGGTGCGGTGCTCAAATTGCGCGCAGTGACGCTGGACGATGCGCAGGTGTTGTTCGACGGGCGCAATGCCGACGCCGTGCAGCGCTGGTCGGTGAAGAGCGGCGTGATCGAATGGTCGCAGCATCTGGACTGGTTGACCGCCAGTCTGCGCAATCCGCAACGACTGTTGTTGATCGCCGAAGCCGATGACGGCCCGGTCGGTGTGTTGCGCTACGATCTGCGCGGCTTTGAAGCCGAGGTTTCGCTGTATCTGCTGGAGGGGCGTTTCGGCCTCGGCTGGGGCAGGGCGCTGCTGACGCGGGGCGAGGCGTTCGTCACGACGCACTGGCCGCAATTGACCGCGATCAGCGCACAAGTCTTGCCGGCCAATCAGGCCTCATTGAATGTATTTCGTGACGCCGGGTTCACCCAAAGTGCCTGCGCGTTCACCAAGGATTTGAAGGAACACCGTTCATGAACAGTTTCAAGATTGGCGATCGCCTGATCGGTGCCGACGCACCGCCGTTCATCATTGCTGAAATGAGCGGCAACCATAACCAGTCGCTGGACGTCGCCCTGCAGATTGTCGAGGCAGCGGCCAAGGCCGGTGCCCATGCCTTGAAGCTGCAAACCTACACCGCTGAAACCATGACCCTGGATCTGGCGGAAGGTGAATTCTTCATCAAGGATCCGAACAGCCTGTGGGCCGGCACCTCGCTTTACGATCTTTACGAAAAGGCCCACACGCCGTGGGAATGGCACGCGCCGATCTTCGCCCGGGCCAAGGAGCTGGGCATGCTCGCGTTTTCGACGCCGTTCGATGACAGCGCCGTGGACTTTCTCGAGAGCCTCGACGTGCCGGCCCACAAGATCGCCAGCTTCGAAAACACGGATCTGCCGCTGATTCGTCGCGTCGCGGCGACTGGCAAGCCAATGATCATTTCCACCGGTATGGCCAGCATCGCCGAGCTCGACGAAACCGTGCGTGCTGCCCGTGAAGCCGGGTGCAAGGATCTGGTGCTGCTCAAATGCACCAGTACCTACCCGGCGACACCGCTCAACAGCAATGTGCGCACCATCCCGCATTTGCGTGAGTTGTTCGGTTGTCAGGTGGGGCTGTCCGATCATTCGATGGGTGTTGGTGTGTCGGTGGCCGCTGTGGCGCTCGGGGCTACGGTGGTTGAAAAGCACTTCACCCTCGACCGCGCGGCGGGCGGGGTGGACGCCAGTTTCTCGCTGGAGCCGGCGGAACTGGCCAGCCTGGTGGTCGAAACCGAGCGCGCCTGGCAGGCCATGGGTCAGGTGCATTACGGCGTAACGGAGGCTGAGAAAAAGTCCTTGGTCTACCGCCGGTCGCTGTACGTCACGGCCGATATGGCGGCCGGTGAGCCCTTCACGGCGGCCAATCTGCGCGCCATTCGTCCCGGTCTCGGTCTGCCGCCCAAGCACACCGATACCGTCCTCGGCCGCCGCGCGCGCGCGCCGATCAAACGCGGCACGCCGCTGGACTGGTCGCTGGTCGAATAACCCGATCTGCACCGATTCGGCAAAATAGCGTGACCTGCGAGTCATAACGCGCATCTTCACTGTATTGTATTGACCGGGGAGATGGCGCCTGGCCCGTTAGCGGCTCCAGTGATAGCCCTTTGCGCTCCCCGTGGCTGCCCGTTGTGGCGGCCGTTTTCTGTTTGTCGGCGCCCCTCGAAATCCTTGCGAGCGGTGGTATTGGGCTGTTTATTATTGGGAAGCCGTAATGATTGGCATAAAAAGCATTGCGAGCTACGTTCCTGTAGCCGGCGTGGACAATTACGCACAAGGTGCAAAATTCGAGAAGGATGAGGAATTCATCCTCGGCAAGATCGGTTCGGCCTTCCTGCCACGTAAAGACGCAGATCAGGAAACTTCCGATCTGTGCGTTGAAGCGGCCAATGCGCTGTTTGCCAGCAACCCTGAACTGAAACGTGAATCCATCGATGCGCTGATCGTCGTCACCCAGAACGGTGACGAAGAAGGCTTGCCGCACACCGCTGCAATCGTCCAGGACAAGCTCGGTCTGCCAACCAATGTCGCCGCGTTCGACATTTCCCTGGGTTGCTCCGGTTACGTCTACGGCATCTACGCGATCAAGGGCTTCATGGAAGCCGCCGGTCTGAAGAACGGCCTGCTGATCACTGCCGACCCGTATTCGAAGATCGTCGATCCGGAAGACCGCAACACCACGATGCTGTTCGGCGACGCCGCCACCGCGACCTGGATGGGTGAAGACCCGGTCTGGGCACTGGGCAAGGCCAAGTTCGGCACCGACGGTTCCGGTGCGCCGCACCTGAAAGTCACCGATGGTGTGTTCTTCATGAACGGTCGCCAGGTGTTCAACTTTGCATTGTTGAAAGTCCCGGCACACTTGCATGAGTTGCTCGACGATTCGGGCCTCAACGCCGATGACATCGATGCGTTCTGCATTCACCAAGGCAGCGCGGCGATTGTCGATGCGGTGGCGCGGCGCTTCGAAGGCGAGCCGGAGAAGTTCATCAAGGACATGGTCGAGACCGGCAACACCGTGTCATCGAGCATTCCGTTGCTGCTGGAGAAGCACGCGCTGGATTCCAGCTGGAACCGGGTGGCGCTCAGCGGTTTCGGCGTCGGTCTTTCGTGGGGTTCGGCGATTATCTATCGTCCTTGAACCCGCCAAAAACGACGGATACAAAAATAGCGTTCAAGGGGTAACCTTGAACGCTATTTTTTTGCCTGAAGGGAGCGCGAGGCATCATGAGCGAGTTTTTCCACGCCAACGCTGAAGTCATCGAGCGACGCTGGCCTGCGCTGTTCGCACGGTTGATGAGCGAAGACAGTTCGACGATCCAGGCCGAGCTCACGCAAGGGCTGGGTTCGACACTGAGCATCGGTGGCATTCAGCTCACCAGTCGCCATGACCGCATCCATGAAGCCCGGATCCAGGCCGAGAACCTGTCAAAGGACAAACCGCAATTGCACGTCTATGGCACCGGCCTCGGGGATTTGCCGACCGTGCTGCTGGAGCGTGCCGGGCTAGAGCGCCTGTACGTGCACATTCTCAATGGCGCGCTGTTCGCCCTGGTGTTGCAACTGATCGATCAGCAGCAATGGCTGGAAGATCCGCGGGTAGAGCTTCTGTACGCCGGGGACATGCCCGACATCTGCACGCCGTTCTTTGCCTTGCCGGCGGAGATGCTGCTGGCCGACGACTTCAGCGCGAAGATCCGTGATCGTCTGGTCAGTGAAGTGCACCTGAGCTTCAACAATCGTGAGTTCGATCCGCAGTCGCCCTTCATCCAGCAGCGTCTGCGGGACTGCCTGCCGGTGTTGCTCGCTGACGATGACGTGGCGCAATTGTTCGGCACTTGCGCTGGTCGGGAGATCTATGTGATCGGCACCGGGCCGACCCTTGAGCAGCATTTCGAGCGACTGGCCGCCATTCGCCAGCGAGACGAGCGCCCACTGTTCATTTGCGTCGATACCGCTTACCGGCCGCTGCGTGAACACGGGATCGTGCCCGATTTGGTGGTGAGCATCGACCAGCGCATCAGCTTCCGGCATTTGCCCTTTGAAGAGTCCGACGGCATCCCGCTGGTGTATCTGCCCATGAGCGACCCTGAAGTATTGAAGGCCTGGAAGGGCAAACGCTATGGCGGCTATTCGCTGAGCCCTGTCTATGCGGCGTTGCGAGAGCAACATTCACGGGGGCTGCTGCATGTGGGCGGCAGTGTGATTCACCCGGCGGTGGATCTGGCGGTGAAGATGGGCGCGGCGCGGATCACGTTGTTTGGCGCCGATTTCGCGTTTCCGATGAACAAGACCCATGCCGGCTGGGATGACGGTGATCTGGGGCCGTCGGTGAATCAGGCGCGGCACTGGGTGCGTGACGGCTTCGGTGAGCGTGTCAGTACGCAGCTCAATTTTCGCGGTTATCTGTGTGTGCTGGAGCGTTACATCGCCAGTCAGCCGCAGGTGGAGTTTTTCAACAGCAGCCGCTCAGGCGCATTGATTGCCGGGACGCGTTTCAATCAGGAGTTCGTGCAATGAGTGCGGTGCAGGGTTGTGTCGACGAGTGCCGGCGCTGTGCCGGGCTGTTTCGCCTGGGGCGGGATGTCGAAGCGGCGCTGGAGATGGTGGATGTATTCGAGGGTGCGCAGCATTTGCTGGTGTCCGCTTCGCCGGATATCCAGCAGTCGTGGGCGCAAGTGCTCTCGCAGATGCTCGATTGCCAGGAACGTCAGGACTGGCTCGGTCTCGCCGATTTCATGGAGTACGAATTGATCCGGCTGCTGGAAAGTTCTTCGGCATAAAAGAGCACCGACAGCACTGGCCCGCAGCTTTGCGCGGCGGACGGTTTTATGGCGTCATTTTTTCGAGGGTGAAGTGCTGCTAAGTCTTTGTTTTCTCGGGGGTGGCAGGGTGATGGCAAAAATTTTCAAAAAAGCCCTCAAGCAACCTGCAAACCCGACGATAACTATTACGAAGGTTCTCTAGGCCATACCCGGCGGTTGCCAGGGCCGGAAGCCGCAGTACCCAACCAACGAGGAATTCGTCATGGCTTTAACAGTAAACACCAACACCACGTCGTTGAACGTTCAGAAAAACCTGAACCGCGCCTCCGACGCTCTGTCGACTTCGATGCAGCGCCTGTCTTCCGGCCTGAAAATCAACAGCGCTAAAGACGACGCCGCTGGCCTGCAGATCTCCAACCGTATGTCTTCCCAGATCCGCGGTAACACCCAGGCTATCCAGAACGCCAACGACGGTATCTCCGTTGCTCAGACCGCTGAAGGCGCTCTGCAAGCTACTACCGACATTCTGCAGCGTATGCGTGAACTGGCTGTTAAAGCACGTAACGGTACCAACGGTACTGCTGACCAGACCGCTACCAACGCTGAATTCGCACAAATGTCCGACGAGATCACCCGTATCTCGGCTTCGACCAACCTGAACGGCAAAAACCTGCTGGACGGTTCGGCTGGTACTGTGACTCTGCAAGTTGGCGCAAACACCGGTTCGGCTAACCACATCGACCTGGTACTGAGCTCCAAGTTCGACGCCGCCAGCCTGTCGGTAGGTAGCGGTACTGTTGTTCTGACCGGTGCTACTTCGGCTGCCGCCGCTTCGAACATCGACAACGCGATCACTGCAATCGACGCCGCTATCGCTGCAATCGGTGCAACTCGTGCCAGCCTGGGTGCTTCGCAAAACCGTCTGAACAGCACCATCCAGAACTTGCAGAACATCAACGAAAACACCACTGCTGCACAAGGTCGCGTACAAGATACCGACTTCGCCGCAGAGACTGCTAACCTGACCAAGCAGCAAACCCTGCAACAGGCTTCGACCTCTGTTCTGGCTCAAGCCAACCAACTGCCTTCCGCTGTACTGAAGCTGCTTCAGTAATTTCGGAATGAGTTTTGGCGGGGGAGTGCGCTTGCGTGCTCTCTCGCTTTTTCACGTTAAGAGGTGATGAGCATGGACATGAGCGTAAAGCTTAACGTGACTTATCCGGCTCCCAAGCCAGCCAGTACCGTCACCGACAAGCCGTCGGAGACCAAGCCTCACGTGGTTGATGCTGTTACTGATTCGAAAAAGAGCCAGGAAACGGATGAAACCAAATTGAAGCTGGCGGTGCAGGAGATCGAGAAGTTTGTTCAGTCGATCAAGCGTAACCTGGAGTTCTCGATCGATGAGCATTCCGGAAAGGTCATCGTCAAGGTGATCGCAAGCGAGACGGGCGAGGTCGTACGACAGATCCCCTCCGCAGAAGCTCTCAAGCTGGCAGACAGTCTCGCCAATGCGAGCCACGTGCTGTTCGACGCCAAAGTCTGATAGCTGGCATGAATAGTGTTTGAAGTTCTTTAGGCGCCGACAAGGGTCAAAAGACTGGCAACAACCCCAAGGGAGATGCACATGGCAAGTCCAATTTTACCGGGTTCGGGCCTGGGTTCCGGCCTGGACATCGGTGCGATCGTTACTGCGCTGGTCAACGCTGACAAGTCGGCGAAGCAGACGCAGATCGATGCCAGTACCAAGACCAACACGCTGAAGATTTCCGGTGTCGGTACGCTGAAGAGTGCGCTGACTGCATTCCAGACGGCGATGACCAACCTGGGCAGCAAGACCAATCCGGCGTTTTCCGGTTACACGGCCACTTCGGGTACTCCGACTGTTCTGGGCGTGACTTCGGATAACACTGCGGTCTCGGGCACTTACAGTGTTGTTGTGAACAATCTGGCTACCGGCTCGAAAATAGCCAGCGCATCCTTTGCCGGCGGTGCTGCCAGTGCCATTCCGAGTGGTACTCTGAAAATCAGTCAGAATGGCACTGATTACAACGTCACGATTCCAGCCAATGCGACCTTGCAGACGACTCGTGACGCGATCAACACGGCTCAGGGTATCAATGGTATTTCTGCCAACATCGTGACGGATAGCACCGGTTCGTCGCGTCTGGTCATCAGCTCGAGCAAGACAGGCGCGGGCTCGGACATGACGGTCAGCGGTATTGCCGGTCTGGAAATCGATGGCACCAAACGGATGAGTGCCACCCCGGCGGCGGGTGATTCCGGAGCGGTCAATGGGCTCGCCCAGGACGCGTCGTTGAGCATCGATGGCTTGACAGTGACCAGCAAGAGCAACACGGTCACCGGTGCCATCAGTGGTTTGTCGATGAACCTGCTGAGTGTGCCTAATCCGCTTGGCACGCCAGTTGTGGTAAGTGTCGATGCCAACACCAAGGGTTTGCAGACGTCGGTTCAGGCGTTCGTAGATGCCTACAACACCTTGAAGAGCACTGTCGATACTTTGTCCAAGGCAACGCCGGACGAAGATGGCAAGCTGACCGTTCAGGCGGCTTTCACCGGTGACTCTCTGCCTCGTTCGCTGATTGCCGATATTCGTAGCCAGTTGACCATGCCAAGCGGCACCACCGGTGGTCCGATGGCCTACCTGTCGCAGCTGGGCGTCATGACTGACAAGCTCACCGGTAACCTGACTTTCGACACGGTCGCGTTCAACAAAACGATGAGCACGCCAGGCATGACCGGCCAGGTCCAGCAGATGTTCTCTGGCACCACCGATAAAAACGGTTTGTTGGCGCGCATGAGCAAGGCGGTGGATCCGTACCTCAAAGGGGCGGATGGTGTATCTCCCGGTTTGCTCGATCAGCGCATGACCATCCTGAACGGTAACGCGCGCAGCCTTACCGCCCAGCAAACGGCACTGGATATACGCGTTGCCGGCATGACCAAGACGTTGACTGCAAAATACAACGCCATGGACTTGCTGGTAGGGCAGATGAAGGCAACGGCCAGCAACATCACGTCGTTCTTCAGCTCGCTGAACGCTCAGCAATCCGCGAAGTAACATGTAAGAGCGACAAAAACCCGGCTACGCTTTCGAGCGTGTGCCGGGTTTTTGTCTTGTGGTCTAAAGTTTTTCGGCTCGCTGGCGATACACTGGTCATACGAGTCATTGTGGCAAATGAGGTAGAACATGAATCCGATGTTAGCCCTTCGGCAATACCAGAAAGTGGGTGCCCACGCTCAGACGTCCGAAGCGAGCCCTCACCGTCTGGTGCAAATGCTGATGGAAGGTGGCCTGGCACGTATTGCCCAGGCCAAAGGTGCGATCGAACGCAAGGACATTCCTGCCAAGTGCACGGCGATCAGCAAGGCCATTGGCATCGTCAGCGGCTTGCGTGAAGGCCTGGATCTGGAGAATTCCGCCGATACGCTGGCTGATCTGGACGGGCTGTATATCTACATGATGAAGCGTCTTGCCGAGGCCAACATCAACAGCGATCCGCGCATTCTGGATGAAGTCGCCGGCTTGCTGAGCACGGTAAAAGAAGGCTGGGATGCCATTGCTCCTACGCCTGCTCCTCAGTTTTAAGGAGATCACCATGAGTCTTGTATTGCAGCGAATCGAAGAAACCCGCGTGGCGTTGGTCGGTGCCCTGGCCGAGCGCAACTGGGAGGCGATCGGTCAACTGGACCTCGATTGCCGTTCCTGCATGGAAGATGTCTTGAGTGAGGCTTCGCTGGACGAGGTCGCGCTGCGTGACAATCTCGAGGAGCTGCTGCATGTCTACAAAGAGCTTCTTGAAGTCGCCATGGGTGAGCGTCAGGCGATAGTCGACGAGATGTCGCAGATCACCCAAGCGCAGAACGCGGCAAAGGTTTACCATCTGTTTGGTTAATTAACCCTCAGTTAATCCAGACATGTGCGCCATAAATTTGACTGTGCACGGTTTTTTGACTTAACTAGTGGCTGTTTTCAGATTTCAGGCGTCTACAGGCACGAAGTGTCCTGCAAGCGTCTCGCTTGCCCCTCGTTTCGGGCATTGAGTTGACTAGGGAAGTTGCTATTGCATGTGGCGTGAAACCAAAATTCTGCTGATCGATGACGATAGCGTCCGCCGCCGCGACCTGGCGGTGATTTTAAATTTTCTTGGCGAAGAAAATTTACCCTGCGGAAGCCATGACTGGCAGCAGGCAGTCGGCTCTTTGTCGTCTAGTCGTGAGGTCATTTGCGTACTGATCGGGACGGTCAATGCTCCTGGTGCGCTTTTGGGCCTGTTAAAGACACTCTCGACCTGGGATGAGTTCCTTCCGGTTTTGCTGATGGGCGATAATTCTTCGGTGGACTTGCCCGAAGACCAACGCCGCCGGGTACTTTCGACTCTCGAAATGCCGCCGAGCTACAGCAAATTGCTGGACTCCCTGCATCGTGCCCAGGTCTATCGCGAAATGTATGACCAGGCCCGCGAGCGCGGTCGTCATCGCGAACCCAACCTGTTCCGCAGCCTCGTCGGCACCAGCCGGGCGATCCAGCATGTGCGCCAGATGATGCAGCAGGTGGCCGACACCGACGCCAGCGTGCTGATCCTCGGCGAGTCCGGCACCGGCAAGGAAGTGGTTGCGCGTAACCTGCATTACCATTCCAAGCGTCGTGATGCGCCGTTCGTGCCGGTCAACTGCGGTGCGATCCCGGCAGAGCTGTTGGAAAGCGAACTGTTCGGCCACGAGAAGGGCGCCTTCACCGGCGCGATCACCAGCCGTGCCGGCCGCTTCGAGCTGGCCAACGGCGGTACGCTGTTCCTCGACGAAATCGGCGACATGCCGCTGCCGATGCAGGTCAAGCTGCTGCGCGTGCTGCAGGAGCGCACCTTCGAACGCGTGGGCAGCAACAAGACCCAGAGCGTCGACGTGCGGATCATCGCCGCGACCCACAAGAATCTCGAAAGCATGATCGAGATCGGCACCTTCCGCGAAGACCTCTACTATCGCCTGAATGTGTTCCCGATCGAGATGGCGCCGCTGCGTGAGCGCGTCGAAGATATTCCGCTGCTGATGAACGAACTGATTTCGCGGATGGAGCACGAGAAGCGCGGCTCGATCCGTTTCAACTCCGCCGCCATCATGTCCCTGTGCCGTCACGGCTGGCCGGGCAACGTCCGCGAACTGGCCAACCTGGTGGAGCGCATGGCGATCATGCACCCGTACGGGGTGATCGGCGTGGTCGAACTGCCGAAGAAATTCCGCTACGTCGACGACGAAGACGAGCAAATGGTCGACAGCCTGCGCAGCGATCTGGAAGAGCGCGTGGCAATCAACGGCCACACGCCGGACTTCACCGCCAACGCGATGCTGCCCCCGGAAGGCCTGGATCTGAAGGACTACCTCGGTGGTCTGGAGCAGGGCCTGATTCAGCAGGCACTGGATGATGCCAACGGCATAGTGGCCCGTGCCGCCGAGCGCCTGCGCATTCGTCGTACCACGCTGGTGGAGAAGATGCGCAAGTACGGCATGAGCCGGCGTGAAGGTGATGAACAGGCGGATGATTGACGCCTGTTTTTCAACGTCTTCATTTATAAGCGGTTTTTTTTAGGCACGGGTATTGCTACATCCCTCGCAACGTTCCGTTTAACTGACGGTCAGCCAAGCGAGAGAGCACAATGCCCCAAGCCTCCCAGATGTCTTCTGTTCCCGAGTCCTCGGGACAACTGCCGTCCGTAGAGCAGGCCAGTCGGCAGGGGCTTGAGCAGGCGTTCGCGCTGTTCAACCAGATGTCGAGTCAATTGACCGACTCCTACAGCATGCTCGAAGCGCGGGTCACCGAGCTCAAGGGCGAACTGGCCGTGGTCAGCGCCCAGCGTATGCAGGAACTGGCGGAAAAAGAACGTCTGGCCAACCGTCTGCAAAATCTCCTTGATCTGTTGCCCGGTGGCGTCATCGTCATCGACGGTCACGGCATCGTGTGCGAGGCCAACCCGGCCGCCATCGATCTGCTGGGTCTGCCGCTGGAAGGCGAGCTGTGGCGCCATGTCATTGCCCGTTGCTTCGCGCCCCGTGAAGACGACGGTCATGAAATCTCCCTGAGAAACGGTCGACGCCTGTCGATTGCCACCCGCTCGCTGGATGCCGAGCCGGGGCAATTGGTGCTGCTCAACGACCTGACTGAAACCCGTCACTTGCAGGATCAACTGGCACGCCACGAACGCCTGTCATCGTTGGGGCGCATGGTCGCCTCGCTGGCTCATCAGATTCGTACGCCGCTGTCCGCCGCGTTGCTCTATGCCAGCCATTTGACCGAGCAGGCGCTGCCGGTCGCCACCCAGCAGCGGTTTGCCGGGCGCCTCAAGGAGCGTCTGCATGAGCTGGAGCATCAGGTGCGCGACATGCTGGTATTCGCTCGTGGTGAATTGCCGCTGACCGACCGCATCACGCCCAACGCCCTGATGCAGTCCTTGCAGGCGGCGGCGTTGACCCATGTGCAGGATCTGCCAATTCGCTGGCAGTGCGACAGCCATGCGGGCGAGTTGCTGTGCAATCGCGACACGCTGGTCGGGGCAATCCTCAATCTGATTGAAAACGCGATTCAGGCCGGTGGCGGTGATGTGCGTCTGAAAGTGCATTGCTACACCCGCGACAACACCCTGCGCCTGTGCGTCAGTGACAATGGCGGCGGTATCGAGCCGGTGGTGCTGGCGCGGCTGGGCGAGCCGTTTTTCACCACCAAGGTCACCGGCACCGGCCTGGGCCTGACCGTGGTCAAGGCCGTGGCCCGTGCGCATCAGGGAGAATTGCAGCTGCGCTCGCGGGTCGGGCGCGGCACGTGCGCGCAGGTCGTCCTGCCGATGTTTTCCGCTGTACAGGGAGCTGAGTGAAGGTCATGGGCATCAAGGTTCTACTGGTCGAGGATGACCGTTCATTGCGCGAGGCGCTGGCCGATACGCTGCTGCTGGCCGGTCACGACTATCACGCGGTGGGTTCTGCCGAGGAGGCGCTGAAAGCCGTGGAGTGCGAGGCGTTCAGCCTGGTGGTCAGCGACGTCAACATGCCGGGTATGGACGGTCACCAGTTGCTCGGCTTGCTGCGCACACGTCAGCCGCAATTGCCGGTACTGCTGATGACGGCTCACGGCGCAGTCGAGCGTGCGGTCGATGCCATGCGTCAGGGCGCGGCGGATTATCTGGTCAAGCCATTCGAGCCCAAGGCGCTGCTGGACCTGGTTGCGCGCCATGCTCTGGGCAATCTCGGTACAGCTGACGCAGAAGGACCGGTTGCGGTCGAGCCGGCCAGTGCGCAGCTGCTGGATCTGGCGGCGCGGGTCGCCCGCAGCGATTCCACTGTACTGATTTCCGGCGAGTCCGGCACCGGCAAGGAAGTGCTGGCGCGCTACATCCACCAGCAATCCCATCGCGCCAGTCAGCCGTTCATTGCGATCAACTGCGCGGCGATCCCGGACAACATGCTTGAAGCGACATTGTTCGGTCACGAGAAAGGTTCGTTCACCGGTGCCATCGCGGCGCAGGCCGGCAAGTTCGAGCAGGCCGACGGTGGCACCATTCTGCTCGACGAGATTTCCGAAATGCCGCTGGGCCTGCAGGCCAAGTTGCTGCGCGTGCTGCAGGAGCGCGAAGTCGAGCGGGTCGGCGCACGCAAGCCGATCACCCTCGACATTCGTGTAGTCGCGACCACCAACCGTGATCTGGCGGGCGAAGTGGCGGCGGGGCGGTTCCGTGAAGACCTCTACTATCGCCTGTCGGTGTTTCCGCTGGCCTGGCGTCCGCTGCGTGAGCGCACCGCCGATATCCTGCCGCTGGCCGAGCGCCTGCTGGCCAAACACGTCAATAAAATGAAGCATGCGATGGCGAAGTTCTCGCCCGAGGCGCAGGCGTGTCTGATCGGTTATCCATGGCCGGGCAACGTGCGCGAGCTCGACAACGCGGTGCAACGGGCGTTGATTCTGCAGCAGGGCGGGCTGATCCAGCCGCAGGATTTCTGTCTCTCCGGGCCTGCGTTGTTCGCGCCGTTGCCGGTGACGATGCCAGTCGCGCCGGTCATTCGTGAGGTCGAGATCGAAGCGGATTCGGCCGGCGCGCTGGGCGATGACCTGCGTCGTCGCGAGTTCCAGATGATCATCGACACCCTGCGCACTGAACGCGGCCGACGCAAGGAAGCTGCCGAAAAACTCGGTATCAGCCCCCGTACATTGCGCTACAAACTGGCGCAGATGCGCGATGCGGGGATGGACGTCGAAGGGTATCTGTTCGCCACGTAAGCGGTGGCGCAAACGTTTGAAAACGCATTTCTCGAAGCGGTGCCCGTGAGCTGGCACCGTTGTTGCTAACACCTGAGTACCCGCCGAGTGAGTGTCAAAAAATTGCGGGCCGCCCAAGAGAGTAGACCATGAGCCAAGGTATTGAATTTAATCGGTTGATGATGGACATGAAGGCCATGCAAATGGACGCCATGTCGAAGCCGAAATCGACTGCAGCCGTCCCTGAAGTGGCGGGCAGCAGCTTTTCCGACATGCTCGGTCAGGCCATCAACAAAGTGAACGATACCCAACAGGCCTCGAGCCAATTGGCCAACGCGTTCGAAATCGGCAAGAGCGGCGTCGATTTGACGGACGTGATGATTTCCTCGCAGAAGGCCAGCGTGTCGTTCCAGGCTCTGACCCAGGTGCGCAACAAACTGGTTCAGGCTTATCAAGACATCATGCAGATGCCGGTTTAAGGACGAGATTGAGTCATGGCAGAAGCAGTCGCCGATAACGTTCCGGCCAAGGCCACCCCGATAGACGGCAAACCGCCGCTGTTCGGCCTGTCCTTCCTGGAAAACCTCTCCGAGATGACCATGCTGCGTCAGGTGGGCCTGTTGGTCGGCCTGGCTGCGAGCGTGGCGATTGGCTTTGCCGTGGTGCTGTGGTCGCAGCAGCCGGACTACCGGCCTCTGTACGGCAGCCTTGCCGGTATGGACGCCAAGCAGGTCATGGATACCCTGGCCTCCGCCGACATTCCCTACACCGTCGAGCCGAACTCCGGTGCCTTGCTGGTCAAGGCCGATGACCTGTCCCGTGCGCGACTGAAACTCGCCGCTGCTGGTGTCACTCCCAGCGACGGCAATATCGGTTTCGAGATTCTCGACAAGGAACAGGGTCTGGGCACCAGCCAGTTCATGGAAGCGACCCGTTACCGTCGCGGCCTCGAAGGCGAACTGGCCCGCACCATCTCCGCCCTGAACAACGTCAAGGGCGCACGCGTTCACCTGGCGATCCCGAAAAGCTCGGTGTTCGTGCGTGACGAACGCAAGCCAAGCGCTTCGGTACTGGTCGAGTTGTACTCCGGCCGTTCGCTGGAGCCGGGTCAGGTTGTCGCGATCATCAACCTGGTGGCCACTTCCGTTCCTGAGCTGAGCAAGTCGCAGATCACCGTCGTCGACCAAAAGGGTAACCTGCTGTCGGATCAGGCTGAAAACGCCGAAATGACCATGGCCGGCAAGCAGTTCGATTACAGCCGCCGCATGGAAAGCATGCTGACCCAGCGTGTACACAATATTCTGCAACCGGTACTGGGCAATGATCGCTACAAGGCTGAAGTGTCGGCCGACATCGATTTCAGTGCCGTCGAATCCACCGCCGAGCAGTTCAACCCGGATCAGCCGGCGTTGCGCAGCGAACAGTCGGTCAACGAACAGCGCACCGCCAGCAACGGCCCGCAAGGTGTACCGGGTGCCCTGAGCAACCAGCCGCCATCGCCAGCCTCGGCGCCACAAACCACCGGCGGCGCAGCAACTTCGACGAGCATGGTGCAACCTGGCCAGCCACTGGTTGATGCCAACGGTCAGCAGATCATGGACCCGGCCACCGGCCAGCCGATGCTCGCGCCGTACCCGGCGGACAAGCGTCAACAATCCACCAAGAACTTTGAACTCGACCGCTCCATCAGCCACACCAAACAGCAGCAGGGTCGCCTGAATCGCCTGTCGGTGTCGGTGGTGGTGGACGATCAGGTCAAGATCAACCCGGCCAACGGCGAAACCACCCGTGCGCCGTGGAGCGCCGACGAATTGGCGCGCTTCACTCGCCTGGTGCAGGACGCCGTCGGTTTCGACGCCAGCCGTGGCGACAGCGTCAGCGTGATCAACATGCCGTTCTCTGCCGAGCGCGGCGAAGTGATTGCCGACATTCCGTTCTACTCCCAGCCATGGTTCTGGGACATCGTCAAACAAGTGCTGGGTGTGTTGTTCATCCTGGTGCTGGTGTTCGGCGTGCTGCGTCCGGTGCTCAACAACATCACCGGTGGCGGCAAAGGCAAGGAACTGGCCGGTCTGGGCGGTGACGTGGAGCTGGGTGGCATGGGCGGTCTGGACGGTGAACTGTCCAACGATCGCGTCAGCCTCGGCGGCCCGACCAGCATCCTGCTGCCGAGCCCGAGCGAAGGCTATGACGCTCAGTTGAACGCAATCAAGAGTCTGGTGGCAGAAGACCCGGGTCGTGTGGCCCAGGTCGTGAAAGAGTGGATTAACGCAGATGAGTGATAACCGAGCCGCCGTCGCCAAACTGTCCCGGGTCGATAAAGCCGCGATTCTGCTGCTGTCCCTGGGTTCGACCGATGCTGCACAAGTGCTGCGCCACATGGGCCCGAAAGAGGTTCAGCGAGTCGGCGTGGCCATGGCCCAGATGGGCAACGTCCACCGTGAGCAGGTCGAGCAGGTCATGAGCGAGTTCGTCGACATCGTCGGCGACCAGACCAGCCTGGGCGTCGGCTCCGACGACTACGTGCGCAAAATGCTCACCCAGGCCCTGGGTGAAGACAAGGCCAACGGCCTGATCGACCGCATCCTGTTGGGTGGCAACACCAGCGGCCTCGACAGCCTGAAATGGATGGAGCCGCGCGCCGTTGCCGACGTGATCCGCTACGAACACCCGCAGATCCAGGCGATCGTGGTCGCGTACCTCGATCCGGACCAGGCCGGTGAAGTGCTGGGCAACTTCGACCACAAGGTGCGTCTGGACATCATCCTGCGCGTCTCGTCGTTGAACACCGTGCAGCCGGCCGCGCTGAAAGAATTGAACCAGATCCTCGAGAAGCAATTCTCGGGCAACTCGAACGCCTCGCGTACCACCCTGGGTGGCATCAAGCGGGCGGCGGACATCATGAACTTCCTCGACAGCTCGATCGAAGGCCAGCTCATGGACTCGATCCGCGAAGTCGACGAAGACCTGTCCGGTCAGATCGAAGACCTCATGTTCGTGTTCAACAACCTGGCCGATGTCGACGACCGCGGTATCCAGGCACTGTTGCGCGAAGTGTCCTCCGATGTGCTGGTGCTGGCCCTCAAGGGTTCGGACGAAGGCGTCAAGGAAAAGATCTTCAAGAATATGTCCAAACGTGCTGCCGAACTGCTGCGCGACGACCTCGAGGCCAAAGGCCCGGTGCGCGTCAGCGACGTGGAGACCGCGCAGAAGGAAATCCTCACCATCGCCCGCCGTATGGCCGAAGCCGGAGAAATCGTGCTCGGTGGCAAGGGCGGCGAGGAAATGATCTAACACCATGGGCAAGAACGACGACGATGTGACGGACCTGATCCGTGCCCGGGACGTCCGCGGCTTCGAAACCTGGGCCATCCCCAGTTTCGATCCGCCACCACCGGAACCCGAGCCGGAACCGGAGCCCGAGCCGCCGGAAATGGAAGAAGTGCCGCTGGAGGAAGTCCAGCCACTGACCCTGGAAGAGCTCGAAAGCATCCGTCAGGAGGCTTACAACGAGGGCTTCGCCATCGGCGAAAAAGAAGGTTTTCATAGCGCCACCCTCAAGGTGCGCCAGGAAGCCGAAGTGGTTCTCACCGCCAAGGTCAACAGCCTTGAGCAGTTGATGGCAAACCTGTTCGAGCCAATCGCCGAGCAAGACACGCAGATTGAAAAGTCGCTGGTCGACCTCGTGCAGCATATTGCCCGTCAGGTGATCCAGCGCGAACTGGCCATCGACTCGACGCAGATCGAACACGTCATGCGCGACGCCCTCAAGCTGTTGCCGCTGGGCGTGGGCAATGTGCGGCTGTACGTCAATCCGCAGGATTTCGAGCAGGTCAAAGCCCTGCGCGAACGCCATGAGGAATCCTGGCGCATCGTCGAGGACGAGTCGCTGCTGCCGGGCGGTTGCCGGGTTGAAACCGAACACAGCCGGATCGATGCGAGCATCGAAACCCGTGTCGGCCAGGTCATGGCCAAGCTGTTCGATCAACTGCACGAACAAGCCTTGCACCCGGCCGAACCGGATCTGAGCCTCGACTTGCCGGAAGCGCCGAAACCGGCCCCTGTCACCGACGAGCCGCTCGCGGACGCCCCCGATGCGCCTTGAACGCACCAGTTTCGCCAAGCGCCTGAGCACCTATGCGGAGGCCACCGAAATCCCCGGTGCGCCGATCCTCGAAGGACGCCTGCTGCGCATGGTCGGCCTGACCCTCGAAGCCGAAGGCCTGCGCGCCGCCATGGGCACGCGCTGCATGGTGATCAACGACGACAGCTATCACCCGTCGCAGGTTGAAGCCGAAGTGATGGGTTTCTCCGGCAGCAAGGTGTTCCTGATGCCGGTCGGCAGTGTTGCCGGTATTGCGCCGGGCGCCCGTGTGGTGCCGCTGGCCGATACCGGTCGCTTGCCGATGGGCATGAGCATGCTTGGTCGTGTGCTGGACGGCGCCGGACGTGCGCTGGACGGCAAGGGCGGCATGAAGGCCGAAGACTGGGTGCCGATGGATGGCCCGACCATCAACCCGCTCAACCGTGACCCGATCAGCGTACCGCTGGACGTCGGCATCCGTTGCATCAACGGTTTGTTGACGGTCGGTCGCGGTCAGCGTCTGGGCCTGTTTGCCGGTACCGGTGTCGGTAAGTCGGTGCTGCTGGGCATGATGACCCGCTTCACCGAGGCCGACATCATCGTCGTCGGACTGATCGGTGAGCGGGGTCGAGAAGTTAAGGAATTCATCGAGCACATTCTCGGTGAAGAAGGCCTCAAGCGTTCCGTGGTGGTTGCGTCCCCTGCGGACGATGCGCCACTGATGCGGCTGCGCGCGGCGATGTACTGCACGCGTATCGCCGAATATTTCCGCGACAAGGGCAAGAATGTCCTGTTGCTGATGGATTCCCTGACCCGTTTCGCCCAGGCCCAGCGGGAAATCGCCTTGGCCATCGGCGAGCCGCCGGCGACCAAGGGTTATCCGCCTTCTGTTTTTGCCAAACTGCCGAAACTGGTGGAGCGCGCCGGTAACGCGGAGAAGGGCGGGGGTTCGATCACCGCGTTCTATACCGTGCTGTCCGAGGGCGATGACCAGCAGGACCCGATTGCCGACTCGGCGCGAGGCGTGCTCGACGGTCACATCGTATTGTCGCGGCGTCTGGCCGAAGAAGGGCATTACCCGGCCATCGATATCGAAGCGTCGATCAGCCGGGTCATGCCGGCCGTGGTGCCGCCTGATCACATGGTCCGGGCGCAATACTTCAAGCAGCTGTGGTCACGCTATCAGCAGAGTCGCGACCTGATCAGTGTCGGTGCCTACGTCGCCGGCGGTGATCGCGAGACTGACCTTGCCATCAATCTGCAGCCACAACTGGTCAGATACCTGCGCCAGGGTCTGAACGACAGCATCAGCCTGGGCGAAAGCGAGGCCTACCTCGAAACAATTCTCGCCCCTGCGACCGGCGGGTAACCGGCCATGGCCCTGAGCCGCGCCGCTCGTCTGGCACCGGTGGTGGAAATGGCCGAAAAGGCCGAAAAAACCGCCGTGCAGCGTCTTGGGTATTTCCAGGGGCAGGTGAAAGTGGCCGAAAGCAAACTCGCCGACCTGCATGCCTTTCGTCTGGATTACTCCGAGCAATGGATCGTGCGCGGCAGCACGGGCGTGTCCGGGCAGTGGTTGCTCGGGTTCCAGGGGTTTCTGACCCAGCTCGATACGGCGGTCGACCAGCAACGGCAAAGCCTGCAGTGGCACCAGAACAATCTGGACAAGGCTCGCGAGGCCTGGCAACAGGCGTTTGCCCGGGTCGAAGGCTTGCGAAAACTTGTACAACGCTATCGCGATGAAGCCCAGCGAGTCGAAGACAAGCGTGAGCAGAAGCTGCTGGACGAACTGTCCCAGCGCTTGCCGCGCCGTGACGCCTACTGACGGGTTGATCTCTGACAGTTTGCAGCGACTTCCTGCCTTGCCCCTTACCCTTGCAAGTGCTAAACCTTGTACAGGTTCGTCAATGACAAGGAAGCCAGTACATGTCAGTCGTTACAGAAGTTTCTCCGGATGGCCAAAAGCTGACGATCTCGATCAAGGGCCGGTTCGATTTCGGTCGCCATCAGGAATTTCGCGAGTCCTACGAGCGACTCAATAAAAAGCCCGATTCCATCGTGGTGGATCTCAAGGATGCCACCTATCTCGACAGCTCGGCCCTGGGCATGCTGCTTCTGCTGCGCGACCATGCCGGCGGCGACGACTCGGACGTGCGGGTGGTCAACAGCAATTCGGATGTGCGCAAGATCCTCGCCATCTCCAACTTCGACAAACTGTTCGACATCAGTTGACGGCCATGCAGCCGCAAGAACCCCTGACGATCCTGATCGCCGAGGACAGCGCCGCTGACCGGCTGCTGTTGTCGACCATCGTGCGACGCCAGGGGCATGCGGTACTGACGGCCGCCAACGGTGCCGAAGCGGTTGAGGTGTTTGCCAGTCAGCAGCCGCATCTGGTGCTGATGGATGCCATGATGCCGGTCATGGATGGTTTCGAGGCCGCTCGGCAGATCAAGGTGCTGGCGGGTGAAAACCTGGTGCCGATCATATTCCTCACGTCGCTGACCGAGAGCGAAGCGCTGGTGCGATGCCTGGAGGCTGGGGGTGACGATTTTCTGGCGAAGCCGTACAACCAGGTGATCCTGTCCGCCAAAATCAAGGCGATGGATCGCTTGCGTCGCCTGCAAGCCACGGTGCTTGAACAGCGAGACCTGATTGCCCGGCACCACGACTACCTGCTCAACGAGCAGCGGGTCGCCAAGGCGGTTTTCGACAAGGTCGCGCATTCCGGTTGCCTGAGTGCGCCGAACATTCGTTACCTGCAATCACCCTATGCGCTGTTCAACGGCGATCTGCTGCTGGCGGCCTACACCCCGGCCGGCGACATGCATGTATTGCTTGGAGACTTCACCGGCCATGGTCTGCCGGCGGCGGTCGGTGCCATGCCGCTGGCGGAAGTGTTCTACGGCATGACTGCCAAGGGTTACGGGCTGGCCGAAACCCTGCGGGAAATGAACGCCAAGCTCAAGCGCATCCTGCCGGTGGACATGTTCTGTTGCGCCACGCTGCTCTGCCTGAGTTTTCAGCGCCGCAGCGTGGAGATCTGGAACGGCGGCATGCCCGACGGTTATCTGCATCGCATCGCCACGGGCGAGCGGGTACCGCTGGCGGCGCGGCATCTGCCGCTGGGTGTGCTCAGCCCGCAAGCCTTTGACGATCAAACCGAAGTGCTGTCGATGGCGGTGGGCGATCGGGTGTTCCTGTTGTCCGACGGGGTGATCGACACCTGCGACGCCAATGATCAGCTGTTCGGTGTCGAACGCCTGCAGCGGGTGTTTGCCGGCAATCGCCAGCCGGATCGGTTGTTCGCCGAGATCGAGCAGGCGTTGCAGGATTTTCGCGGCGAAGCCCGGGACGATGTGAGCATGGTCGAGGTCAGCCTGCTGGAAATGGCGCAGGTCAATCCGTCGGCACCGGTGTACTCCGACAGCGGCCAGTCGTGCCCGCTGGACTGGTCGGTGAGTTTCGAATTTCGCGGCGCCACGCTCAAACGCTTCAATCCGCTACCCTACCTGCTGCAATTGCTGCTCGAAGTGCATGGCTTGCGCACGCAGAGTGGCGCACTGTACAGCGTGCTCGCCGAGCTTTATTCCAATGCGCTGGAGCATGGGGTGCTGGGGCTGGACTCCAGCCTCAAACGCGACGCTTCGGGTTTCGCCCGTTACTATGAGCAACGCAATGCGCGCCTCGATGCCCTGCAGGAGGGTTATGTGCGCGTGCATCTGGAGGTTCGTCCAGAGGGCGAGGGCGGTTGTCTGATCGTGCGTGTCGAAGACAGTGGCAAAGGCTTTGACGTGGCTCGGGTGATGGAGCGGCCGCTCGACGGTGTCCGCCTGTCGGGGCGTGGCGTCAGTCTGATCCGGCAATTGAGCAGGAATCCAAGCTGGTCGGACGATGGTCGTAGTGCTCGCGTGGAGTTTTTCTGGGAGGCTCTGGCATAATCCGCGCATTCTTGATCAAGGAGTGAACAAGTGACTGATGCCTGTGTAGATCGCGACGTACTGAGTGCGTTGCAAGAAGTCATGGAGGATGGCTATCCGGAATTGCTGGATACGTTCCTGGCAGATTCCGAAGCGCGCCTGCGTGAACTGCAAAAAACCGCCGATGCCGACGCCTTGTCGTCGGTGGCTCATAGCTTCAAAGGCAGTAGCAGCAATATGGGGGCGACCCGTCTTGCTGAACTTTGTCAGGAGCTGGAACAGCACGCCAGGGACAAGAGCCCGTCCGAAATCATCAAGCTGGTGGCCGACATCCATGACGAGTTTGCGGATGTGCGTCCCGTCTATGAGGCCGAGCGACAGCGCTCTCCCGCTCATTGAGTCAACCGTCCGGCGTTTTTATCCGGCGTCGGACGAAACTGGCCCGGCACTTGCAGTCATCTCGTTCAACTGTACCTACGATCCCAGTGCAGCGGAGACCGTGCCATGCCTGCAACCCCTAACATTCTTATTCAGACTGCCGCCCAGGCCAAGGCGCAAGCCGCCTCTGCCAAACCGTCAGTGGTGGCCGCAGGCCCCGGGGACAAGGCTTCGAGCTTCGCTCAGGTGTTTGCCGATCAGGGGCAGAACAAGCCTGCCGTCACGGTCGACAACTCGGTAAAACCCGCACGCGACAAGGTCGCCGACAACAGCGGCAAGAAAGACGCCGGCAAGGATCAGTCTGCCGCTCCGGACGCGACGGTTGCCGATAGCGGCAAAGCCTTGCCCGCCGACAAAACCTCGTCGGCTGCAACGGATGACCCGGTAGCCAGTGACGATACGTCCGATACGCCGACCACGCCGGTCGCCGACACCACCCCGGTTGTGGATCCGACGCTGGACCCGGCGCTGATGCAGGTCGTGCAGCCTGTCGTCACGCCGCCGGTTGTCGCTGCGCCGGTCGTTGAAACGCCCCCGGTGAAGCTAGAGGCCCAGGCGCCGGCGGTGGCGGCATTGCCGGCTGCCGCCACTGCGACGACGCCTGCCGTTGACAGTGATTTCGATCCCGAGGCCGATCCACTCGATTCGATGCCGGCCTTGCGCATGGCGATGGAGCAGAGCGGTCACATTTCCGCTTCCAGCCAGTCGCAGCCCAAGGCGACGCCGGCCCAGACCCAGGCTGACGGCGAACTGACCTCGGCCCAGACCTTCGCCGCCGGCATGGCCAGCATGCTGGATGTGCAGGCCGACAAGGACAGCACCAGTCAGGGCGGCGAAAAGGCCTTCAGTGGTCTGATCGACGATGGTCTGAAAGACCTGAAATCCGCCACCAGCGATACCCGCGTCGATGATTTCGCCAACCGTCTGGCGGCACTGACCCAGGCGGCCACACCGAAAACCGCCAACGCGGTGCCGGTGAACCAGCCGATCGCCATGCATCAGAACGGCTGGACCGAAGAAGTGGTCAACCGCGTCATGTACCTGTCGAGCAACAACCTGAAGTCTGCCGATATCCAGTTGCAGCCGGCTGAGCTGGGTCGCCTGGATATCCGGGTGAACATGGTGCCGGACCAGCAAACCCAGGTGACCTTCATGAGTGCTCACCCGAGCGTTCGCGAAGCCCTCGACGGCCAGATGCATCGCCTGCGTGACATGTTCACCCAGCAGGGCATGGGGCAGGTCGATGTCAATGTTTCCGACCAGAACCGTGGCTGGCAAGGGCAGGGTCAGGAGCAGGCGCAACAGGGCCAGACGGGACGCACCAGCGCCGCCGGTGGTCGCCTGGACTCTTCGGAAGAAGAGCTGACGTCTGCGGCCGTGGCTGAAGCGGCTGCTGCGACTACTCACGTGATCGGCTCCAGCGCCGTCGACTATTACGCCTGATTCATCCTCCCCCGAGGGAGCGGCCCTGTCCGCTCCCTCGTCTGTTTTGCCACCGCTCTCCATTCCCCTCCGACACTTCTGGCATAACACTTGCTCTTGCCTTGCCGTGCGACTGTGAAAACCCGATTAGTGACGGATTATTGGCATGGCGAAGAGCGAAGCAGCAGCAGTAAAAGACCCCGCAACCAAAGGCAAACTCAAGATGATCATCGCGATCGTGCTCGGGTTGCTGCTGGCCATCGGCGCGTCTGTGGGGGCGACGTGGTTCTTCATGCACAGCGCCCAGAGCAAACCTGCGGCTGCCGTGGAAACCGCTCCGGTCGGCAAGCAGCCGGCGATTTTCGAGCCGATGGCGCCGGCCTTCGTGGCCAACTACAACCAGAACGGCCGTCAGCGCTACATGCAGGTGAGCATCACCATGCTGGCGCGCAACCAGGCTGATCTGGAAGCGCTCAAAGTGCACATGCCGGTGATCCGCAACAACCTGGTGATGCTCTTCTCCGGTCAGGATTTCGCCACTTTGGCGACGCCGGTCGGCCAGGAGATGTTGCGCCAGAAGGCCACGGCCAGCGTCCAGGAAGTGGCGCAGAAAGAGCTGGGCAAAGTGGTGATCGAACAGTTGCTTTTCACTAATTTCGTACTGCAGTAGGAACACGACATGGCCGTGCAGGATCTGCTGTCCCAGGATGAAATCGACGCGCTGTTGCATGGCGTCGACGATGGTCTGGTACAGACCGATAACGCTGCCGAACCCGGCAGTGTCAAAAGCTACGACCTGACCAGCCAGGATCGCATCGTCCGTGGACGCATGCCGACTCTGGAAATGATCAACGAGCGTTTTGCCCGCTACACCCGCATCAGCATGTTCAACATGCTGCGCCGCTCGGCGGACGTTGCCGTCGGTGGCGTGCAGGTGATGAAGTTCGGCGAATACGTGCACTCGCTGTACGTACCGACCAGTCTCAACCTGGTCAAGATCAAACCCCTGCGCGGCACCGCGCTGTTCATCCTCGACGCCAAACTGGTGTTCAAGCTGGTGGACAACTTCTTCGGCGGCGACGGCCGTCACGCCAAGATCGAAGGGCGTGAATTCACCCCGACCGAACTGCGCGTAGTGCGCATGGTGCTGGAGCAGGCGTTCGTCGACCTGAAAGAAGCCTGGCAGGCGATCATGGAAGTCAACTTCGAGTACATCAACTCGGAAGTTAACCCGGCCATGGCCAACATCGTCGGCCCGAGCGAAGCGATCGTGGTTTCCACGTTCCACATCGAACTCGACGGCGGTGGCGGCGACCTGCACGTGACCATGCCGTACTCGATGATCGAGCCGGTGCGCGAAATGCTCGACGCCGGTTTCCAGTCGGACCTCGACGACCAGGACGAGCGCTGGGTCAACGCCCTGCGCCAGGACGTGCTCGATGTCGACGTGCCGATCGGTGCCACCGTGGCTCGCCGCCAGTTGAAACTGCGCGACATCCTGCACATGCAGCCGGGTGATGTGATCCCGGTCGAGATGCCGGAAGACATGATCATGCGCGCCAACGGCGTGCCGGCCTTCAAGGTCAAGATGGGCTCGCACAAAGGCAACCTCGCGTTGCAGGTGATCGAGCCGATCGAGCGCCGCTGAAGCGGCGCAACACCCCTTACGCCTTTAACTGAATTGTTGCCCGCCGAGGACAAATGATGAACGACGAAATGAACGCCCAGGACGATCAGGCACTGGCCGACGAGTGGGCTGCCGCCCTGGAAGAAACCGGTGAAGCCGGGCAGGCCGACATCGACGCGCTGCTGGCCGCCGACGCTGGCGTTTCGAGCTCCAACCGTCTGCCGATGGAAGAGTTCGGCAGCGTGCCGAAGAGCAACGAGCCGGTCAGCCTGGACGGTCCGAACCTGGACGTGATTCTCGACATCCCGGTGTCGATCTCGATGGAAGTCGGCAGCACCGACATCAACATCCGCAACCTGCTGCAACTCAACCAGGGTTCGGTGATCGAGCTCGATCGTCTGGCCGGTGAGCCGCTGGACGTGCTGGTCAACGGCACCCTCATCGCTCACGGCGAAGTGGTCGTGGTCAACGAAAAGTTCGGCATCCGCCTGACCGACGTGATCAGCCCAAGCGAACGCATCAAGAAGCTGCGCTGAGTGAAAAAGGTTCTGGGTTCCTTGCTGGCCGCGGTGCTGGCGCTGCCATTGACGGTCATGGCCGCCGAGCCTGCGGCCGCGACTGCTGCTGCGGCGGCCCCTGCGGCGCCCGCGATTGCTCCGGCGGTCAGCAGTGGCGTCGCCGGGCAATTGACGCAACTGGTGTTCGGCCTGCTGCTGGTGCTGGGGTTGATCTTCTTCCTCGCCTGGCTGCTGCGCCGGGTGCAGAACGCAGGGCCGGCGGGCAAGGGCCAGGTGATCGAGCTGATCGGTTCCCGGGCGCTCGGGCCGCGTGACCGCTTGATGCTGGTTCAGGTCGGCAACGAGCAGATCCTGCTTGGCCTGAGTCCCGGCACGATCACCGCGCTGCACGTACTCAAGGAACCGGTGGACGTCCCGGCCACCTCCGAAAAAGCGACTCCGGAATTTGCCCAGCATCTGTTGAAGATCCTCGGCAAGGATCAGAAGGATAAGAAGTAATGGGTGCGTTGCGCATCGTCTTGACCCTGGCCTTGATGTTGGCCGCGCCACTGGCGTTCGCCGCCGATCCGTTGTCGATCCCGGCGGTCACTCTGGGCACCAACGCCAACGGGGCGCAGGAGTATTCGGTCAGCCTGCAGATCCTGCTGATCATGACGGCGCTGAGCTTCATCCCGGCCGCCGTCATCCTGATGACCAGCTTCACCCGGATCATCATCGTCTTCTCGATCCTGCGTCAGGCCCTCGGCCTGCAGCAGACGCCGTCGAACCAGATCCTCACCGGCATGGCGCTGTTCCTGACCCTGTTCATCATGGCGCCGGTGTTCGACCGGGTGAACAACGATGCCCTTCAACCGTATCTGGCGGAGAAACTCACCGCCCAGCAAGCGGTGGAAAAGGCTCAGGTGCCGATCAAGGACTTCATGCTCGCGCAGACCCGCTCCAGCGATCTCGAGCTGTTCATGCGTCTGTCCAAGCGCACCGATATCGCGACGCCGGATCAGGCGCCGCTGACCATTCTGGTGCCGGCCTTCGTCACGTCCGAGCTGAAAACCGCGTTCCAGATCGGCTTCATGATCTTCATCCCGTTCCTGATCATCGACCTGGTCGTGGCCAGTGTGCTGATGGCGATGGGTATGATGATGCTGTCGCCGCTGATCATTTCCTTGCCGTTCAAGATCATGCTGTTCGTGCTGGTTGACGGATGGGCGCTGATCATCGGCACCCTGGCCAGCAGTTTCGGAGGTGTTTCGCCATGACCCCAGAAGTAGCGGTCGACATCTTTCGCGAGGCCTTGTGGCTGACCACGATGATGGTCGCGATCCTGGTGGTCCCGAGCCTGCTGGTGGGCCTGCTGGTGTCGATGTTCCAGGCGGCGACGCAGATCAACGAACAGACCCTGAGCTTTCTGCCGCGTCTGCTGGTGATGCTGGTGACCCTGATCGTCGGCGGTCCGTGGATCATCCAGACCTTCATGGAATACATCATCCAGCTGTACAAAAACATTCCGCTGGTCATCGGCTAGGCCATGCAGTCGCTGCTTCAGTTGACCGACACCCAGATCAGTACCTGGGTGGCGACGTTCATGCTGCCGCTGTTTCGCATCGGCTCGATGCTGATGGTGATGCCGGTCTTCGGCACCACGCTGGTTCCCAAGCGCATCCGCCTGTACCTCGCACTGGCGATCACTGTGGTGATCTCGCCCAACCTGCCGCCCATGCCGGCGGTCAGTCCTCTCGATCTCAGCGGCTTGTTGTTGATCGCCGAGCAGATCCTGGTCGGTGCCGTGCTCGGGTTCTCCTTGCAGCTGTTCTTCCAGGCGTTCGTGATCGCGGGGCAGATCGTTGCGATTCAGATGGGCATGGGCTTCGCCTCGATGATCGACCCCACCAACGGCGTGTCGGTGGCGGTGATCGGGCAGTTCTTCACCATGCTGGTGACGTTGCTGTTCCTCGGCATGAACGGTCACCTCGTCGTCTTCGAGGTGCTGACGGAAAGTTTCACCACGTTGCCGGTTGGCGCGGGCCTGATGACCGCGCATTACTGGGAGCTGGCCGGCAAGCTCGGTTGGGTACTGGGCGCGGCATTGATGCTGGTGTTGCCGGCGGTCACTGCGCTGCTGGTGGTCAACATTGCGTTCGGCGTGATGACCCGGGCGGCGCCGCAACTGAACATCTTCTCCATCGGTTTCCCGCTGACTCTCGTGCTCGGCCTGTTCATTGTCTGGGTCGGGCTGGCGGACATTCTCAACCAGTATCAGCCGCTGGCCGTCGAAGCCTTGCAGCTGCTACGCGAACTGGCACAGGCGCGCTGAAGTCATGGCAGAGAGCGAGAGCGGTCAGGACAAGACAGAAGACCCCACGGAGAAGCGCAAAAAGGACTCCCGGGAAAAGGGCGAGATTGCGCGCTCCAAGGAGCTCAACACCCTGGCGATCATGCTTGCCGGTTCCGGCGCGCTGCTGGTGTTCGGCGGCATGCTCGCGCAGGACCTGATGGAGCTGATGCGCATGAACTTCACGCTGTCGCGGGAAGTGATCATGGATCAGGGGGCCATGGGCAAGTTCCTGATGAACTCCGGGCTGATTGCACTGGTGGCGATCCAGCCGATCATGATCACCTTGCTGCTGGCTGCGTTTCTCGGGCCGATCGCCCTCGGTGGCTGGCTGTTCGCCGCCGGCTCCCTGGCGCCCAAGTTCAGCCGGATGAATCCCGCCTCCGGCCTCAAGCGCATGTTCTCCGCGAAGTCGGTGATCGAGCTGCTCAAGGCGCTGGCCAAATTCCTGATCATTCTGGCCGTGGCGCTGGTGGTGCTGTCCGGGGATGTCGACGACTTGCTGCGCATCGCCCATGAGCCCATCGACCGGGCCATCATTCACAGCCTGCAAGTGGTGGGCTGGAGCACGCTGTGGATGGCGTGCGGTTTGATCATCATCGCGGCCGTCGACGTCCCGGTGCAGCTCTGGGAGAGCATCAAGAAACTCAAGATGACCAAGCAGGAAGTGCGCGACGAGCACAAGGACCAGGAAGGCCGGCCGGAGGTCAAGCAGCGGATCCGTCAGGTGCAGCGCGAGATGTCGCAGCGGCGGATGATGGCGGCGATCCCGGATGCCGACGTGGTCATCACCAACCCGACCCACTACGCCGTGGCGCTCAAGTACGACTCGGAGAAGGGCGGGGCGCCGGTGCTGCTGGCCAAGGGCAGCGACTTCCTGGCGCTGAAGATCCGCGAAATCGCCGTGGCCAACGAAGTCATGCTGCTCGAATCGCCGGCCCTGGCGCGTTCGATCTACTACTCCACCGAGCTGGAAGAAGAGATTCCCGGCGGCCTGTATCTGGCGGTCGCTCAGGTACTGGCCTACGTCTACCAGATCCGCCAGCACCGCGCGGGCAAGGGCAAGTTCCCCGAGCCGCTCAAGGATGACTTGCCGATTCCGCCGGATCTGCGGCGCGATTCCTGACTTTGTGGTGATGAAAAAAAACCGCCTTCCGGTTGAACCCGGTGGCGGTTTTTTTATGCCCGATGACATGCGTTGGCATTGAGGCCGCCACGACGCATTTCTCAAGCCTTTACACGGAGGTCTGCGACGGCGTTAGTTCCAGATTATTCAACACCCGATTCGCAGCCAGTTCCCCGAGCATGATCAGTTGCCCGATACCCGTCAGCGTCCTGCGTTGCGAGGCGGGCATGAGATGGGCGAAGTCATTGGCGATGGTTCTGGCGGAAGCGAGGGTTTCGCAAAGCTCGACCAGCAGCTCTTCGTTTTTGAAGTCTGCGGTGACGGCAAACATTCGGCGGGTTCTGCGCGGTGGTGGTGTGGAGCCGGGCGGGCAGAGGTAGTGATCGAGGGCGCGGTCGGCGGCTTCGTGAAGCTTTCTGGAGTCGAGCGATTCGTAGGGCGAGGCGGGGTCGGTTTCAGGTGGGTTGGGTGTTGGTTTGATCATGGTGAAGCTCCTTTGGGGTGGAGCCGCCAGATCCAGTCGCTAAACAGGAAGGTGGCGGCTGTACGCAGGTTAGCGAACCGGTCAAAGGCACCCGGCAGACCGCAAGGGTCTCCCGCATACAGCCACCATAACGAAATTGCAGACATACAGATCCGCAACGAAGCCTGGAACGCTGGTGCACCTTTAATCTGAGCGAGTCGCTAAACCCGATCGCTGATTCGTCAGCGACCGACCCACAATAGAACCCGACCCCAAGGCGCACAAGCCGGCGGATTCTGGCGTAGCTGTAGGCAACGGCGCAAGAATTCGTAGCCTCCAAGGCGTGTCTGAAGGTGTCTTTTAAACACCCGAGTTTAGAAGGCACTTTTTGCTGACTTCCTGCGAAAGCGACATCCCGCCCAGCAGAAAAAACACACTCAAACCCCTCTGTTTCAATCATCGGCAAAAGTTGGAAGGCTTCTTGCAGTAGCCGCCGTGCGTCCGCTCTGGGCGTCAAAAGTTTGCTTTAAAGGAACGGGGAAAACCGGTGGATCGCTCTCAGTTAATCAACAGTGCTCGCTCGAACATTGCCGACCTCAGTCGGGGCAATCTGGGTGTGCCGCTGTTGCTGCTGGTCATGCTGGCGATGATGATGTTGCCAGTGCCGCCGTTCCTGCTCGACGTGTTCTTCACCTTCAACATTGCCCTGTCCATCGTCGTGCTGCTGGTCTGCGTGTACGCCTTGCGGCCGCTGGATTTCGCGGTGTTCCCGACGATCCTGCTGGTGGCGACGCTGTTGCGACTGGCGCTGAACGTGGCGTCGACGCGGGTGGTGATGCTCCACGGTCAGGACGGCCACGCCGCTGCCGGTAAGGTGATCCAGGCCTTCGGTGAGGTAGTGATCGGCGGTAACTACGTGGTCGGTATCGTGGTCTTCGCGATCTTGATGATCATCAACTTCGTCGTGGTGACCAAGGGTGCGGGGCGGATTTCCGAGGTGAGCGCGCGCTTCACCCTCGACGCGATGCCCGGCAAACAAATGGCCATCGACGCCGACCTCAACGCCGGTTTGATCGACCAGACCCAGGCCAAGGCCCGCCGTCAGGAAGTGGCCCAGGAAGCAGAGTTCTACGGTTCGATGGACGGTGCCAGCAAGTTCGTGCGCGGTGACGCCATCGCCGGTCTGCTGATTCTGTTCATCAACCTCATCGGCGGCATGGCGGTCGGTATCTTCCAGCACAACATGTCCTTCGCTGACGCCGGCAAGGTTTACGCCTTGCTGACCATCGGTGACGGTTTAGTGGCGCAATTGCCATCACTGTTGTTATCTACAGCTGCGGCGATCATGGTGACCCGTGCTTCCGGTTCGGAAGACATGGGCAAGCAGATCAATCGCCAGATGTTCGCCTCGCCGAAAGCGCTGGCGGTGGCGGCCGGTCTGATGGCGGTCATGGGCCTGGTACCGGGCATGCCGCACTTCTCGTTCCTGACCATGGCCGCTCTGGCCGCCGGTGGTGCTTACCTGTTCTGGAAGAAACAGAACGTGGCCAAGGTGCAGGCGCTGGAAGAGGTCAAGCGTCAGCAGGAACTGCTGCCGTCGCCGGCCCGCGCCATGGAAACCAAGGAGCTGGGCTGGGACGACGTGACGCCCATCGACATGATCGGCCTGGAAGTCGGCTATCGCCTGATTCCGCTGGTGGACCGCAACCAGGGCGGCCAGTTGCTGGCGCGGATCAAGGGCGTGCGAAAGAAGCTCTCGCAGGATCTGGGCTTCCTGATGCCGACCGTGCACATCCGCGACAACCTCGACCTGGCGCCGAGCGCCTACCGCCTGACCCTGATGGGCGTGATTCTGGCCGAAGCCGAGATCTACCCGGATCGCGAACTGGCGATCAACCCGGGGCAGGTCTACGGCACGCTCAACGGCATCACCGCCAAAGATCCGGCTTTCGGCCTGGAGGCGGTGTGGATCGAAGTCAGCCAGCGCGCCCAGGCGCAATCGCTCGGTTACACCGTGGTGGACGCCAGTACCGTGGTCGCCACCCACTTGAACCAGATTCTGTACAAGCACTCCAGCGAGCTGATTGGTCACGAAGAAGTGCAGCAACTCATGCAATTGCTGGCCAAGAGCTCGCCGAAACTGGCGGAAGAGCTGGTGCCGGGTGTGGTCACGTTGTCGCAGCTGCTGAAAGTGTTGCAGGCGCTGCTGGCCGAACACGTGCCGGTGCGCGACATCCGCAGCATTGCCGAAGCCATCGCCAACAATGCCGCCAAGAGTCAAGATACCGCCGCTTTGGTGGCCGCTGTGCGGGTTGGCGTATCCCGTGCAATCGTCCAAAGCATTGTAGGGACTGAGTCCGAGCTGCCAGTCATCACGCTGGAGCCAAGGTTGGAACAAATATTGCTCAATAGTCTGCAGAAGGCAGGACAAGGCTCGGAAGAGGGCGTTCTGCTGGAGCCAAGCATGGCCGAGAAGCTGCAACGTTCGCTCATCGAAGCGGCGCAGCGTCAGGAAATGCAAGGTCAGCCGGTGATCCTGTTGGTAGCAGGCCCGGTTCGCGCGATGCTCTCGCGCTTTGGTCGCCTGGCAGTTCCCGGACTGCATGTGCTGGCCTACCAGGAAATTCCGGACAACAAGCAAGTGACCATCGTTGCGACAGTAGGGCCCAACGGCTGAGGTAGTGGTTTATGCAAGTTAAGCGTTTTTTCGCCGCCGATATGCGTCAGGCCATGAAGCTGGTTCGTGATGAGCTGGGCGCTGATGCCGCCATCATTGGCAACCGCCGCATTGCCGGCGGCGTCGAGCTGACGGCGGCGCTGGATTACAAACTCTCGGCGCTGGCGCCACGGGTTCCGAACATGGAACTCGAAGACGAGCTGCGCAAGACCCAGTCGCGCATCGTCACTGCCCAGGCCGAACTGAGCATGCGTGGTGAGGCCGACGGCAACACCAATCGCCAGTTGTTCTCCGGTCTGCCATTGACCGCCGGCCTGCCGTTGACGGCTGCCGAGCCTCTGACAGAGCCGACGTACGCCGCACCGGCCCGTCCAGCCCCGGCACCTGCGCCGGCTGCCGCTGGAGTCGATCCGCGTGCGCTGGATTCGATGCGTTTCGAACTCAACAGCCTGCGCGAGCTGATGGAAGTGCAGCTCGGCACCCTGGCCTGGAATCAGCTGCAAGGCAGCCGTCCGGCTCAGGCGAATCTGTATCGTCGTCTGCAGCGCATCGGCCTGTCCGGCCCGTTGTCCCGCGATTTGCTGGCGCTGACCAGCGATATCGAAGAACCTCGTCAGGCCTGGCGCATGCTGCTCGCGCATCTGGCGCGGATGATCGCCACGCCGGAAGTCGAGCCGCTGGAAGAGGGCGGTGTGATTGCCATGGTCGGCCCGGCCGGTATGGGCAAGACCACCACCCTGGCCAAACTGGCCGCCCGTTACGTGCTCAAGTACGGCGCGCAGAACATTGCGCTGGTGAGCATGGACAGTTTCCGCATCGGCGCTCAGGAACAGTTGAAAACCCTGGGCCGGATCCTCAATGTGTCGGTGACCCACGTCGACCCGGGCCAGTCCCTGGTGCAGGCGCTGGATCCACTGCTGCGCAAACGCGTGGTGCTGATCGATACCGCCGGCCTCCAGGCCAGCGATCCGGCACTGCGCATGCAGCTGGAAAGCCTGGCCGGTCGTGGCATTCGGTCGAAAAATTATCTGGTGCTGGCAACCACCAGCCAGAAACAGGTTCTAACCGCCGCTTATCACAGTTACAAGCGTTGCGGGCTCGCCGGGTGCATCCTGACTAAACTGGATGAGACGGCCAGCCTTGGCGAAGTGCTGAGCCTGGCGATCAGTCATGAACTGCCGGTCGCCTACCTGACCGATGGCCCACGGATTCCGGATGATCTGCATCTGCCGCGCCGTCATCAATTGGTCAGCCGCGCCGTCAGCGTGCAAATGCAGGAAGAACCCAGCGAAGAAGCCATGGCTGACATGTTCGCTGATATCTACCACAGCCCGACCAAGCAGGTTGGCTGAGGTAATGAACAGTTTTTGTACCTACATCGATGGTCTGCCACGCATTGTTCCGGTTGTGAACGCGCAGCCAGTAATGTGGCCTCCGTCTATGCAAGACAAGGTAAAGAAATAACATGGGCAGCATGCATCCCGTACAGGTGATCGCGGTGACCGGCGGCAAAGGTGGCGTCGGCAAGACTAACGTGTCAGTGAACTTGTCCCTGGCGCTGGCAGAGCTTGGCCGTCGGGTCATGCTGCTGGATGCCGACCTGGGTCTGGCGAACGTCGACGTTCTGCTGGGCCTGACGCCCAAACGTACTTTGGCCGATGTGATCGAGGGCCGCTGCGAGCTGCGCGACGTGCTGTTGCAAGGTCCCGGCGGGATCCGCATCGTGCCGGCCGCTTCCGGCACGCAAAGCATGGTTCACCTGAGCCCGGCCCAGCATGCCGGTCTGATTCAGGCATTCAGTGACATCGGCGACAATCTCGACGTACTCGTGATCGACACCGCTGCGGGTATTGGTGACTCGGTAGTCAGTTTCGTTCGCGCGGCGCAAGAAGTGTTGCTGGTGGTCTGCGACGAGCCGACCTCGATCACCGACGCCTACGCGCTGATCAAGCTGCTCAACCGCGATTACGGCATGAACCGCTTCCGCGTCCTGGCCAACATGGCCCAGAGCCCGCAGGAAGGTCGCAACCTGTTCGCGAAGTTGACCAAGGTCACGGATCGCTTCCTTGACGTCGCCTTACAATACGTCGGTGCGGTGCCTTACGACGAAAGCGTGCGCAAGGCGGTGCAGAAGCAGCGTGCGGTCTATGAAGCCTTCCCGCGTTCCAAGTGCGCACTGGCATTCAAGGCGATCGCGCAAAAGGTCGACACCTGGCCGCTGCCCGCCAACCCGCGCGGCCATCTCGAATTTTTCGTCGAGCGCCTCGTGCAGCAAACGGCAGGACCTGTGCTATGACCGCCAGCGGTATGAACCTTTACAAAAAGTCGGCGCGTGACGCGCAGTACGAGCTGATCGAGCGTTACGCGCCACTGGTCAAACGCATCGCCTACCACTTGCTGGCGCGGTTGCCGGCCAGTGTGCAGGTCGAAGACCTGATTCAGGCCGGGATGATCGGCCTGCTCGAAGTCTCGACCAAATACGACGCCAGCAAGGGCGCCAGTTTCGAAACGTACGCGGGCATCCGGATCCGCGGCGCGATGCTCGATGAAGTACGCAAGGGGGACTGGGCACCGCGCTCGGTTCACCGCAATACCCGTATGGTCAGCGACGCGATTCGCTCGATTGAAGCTAAAACCGGCCGTGACGCTAAAGATCACGAGGTTGCGGCCGAACTCCAGTTGAGTCTCGACGATTACTACGGGATTTTGAACGACACCCTGGGCAGCCGACTGTTCAGTTTCGACGACCTGTTGCAGGACGGCGAACACGAAGGGCTGCACGAGGATGGCGCCAGTGCTCATCTTGAGCCGTCACGCGATCTGGAAGATGAACGCTTCCAGGCGGCGCTGGCGGACGCGATTGCCAATTTGCCGGAGCGTGAGCGACTGGTGTTGGCGCTGTACTACGACGAAGAGCTGAACCTCAAGGAAATCGGTGAAGTCCTTGGCGTCAGTGAATCGCGGGTCAGCCAGTTACACAGCCAGTGCGCGGCCCGCTTGCGGGGGCGTTTGGGGGAGTGGCGAGCGCGCTGAAGGCAGTGTGGGGACACTGCGAACGAGGCTGGTGCGGTGGTGAACGGCACCGGTCTTGCTCTGTTGTGCTCCAGACAGTCATCGAGTGCTTTGCCGGATTGATTGAAATGGCGCGTCCAGGTGCTGGACGCGTTTAAGACTGCTTGGAGGTCGAATTGAACAAAGACATGAAAATCCTCATCGTTGATGACTTCTCAACGATGCGGCGGATCATCAAGAACCTGTTGCGTGACCTCGGGTTCACCAACACCGTTGAAGCCGACGATGGCACCACCGCCATTCCGGTGCTCAACAGCGGCAGCATCGACTTTCTGGTGACCGACTGGAACATGCCCGGCATGACCGGTATCGACCTGCTGCGTCACGTGCGCGCCGATGAAAAGCTCAAGCACCTGCCGGTGCTGATGGTGACCGCTGAAGCCAAGCGCGAGCAGATCATCGAAGCGGCCCAGGCCGGCGTTAACGGCTACGTGGTCAAACCTTTCACGGCTCAGGCGCTGAAAGAAAAAATCGAGAAGATTTTCGAACGCATCGGCTGATGACGCGCGGGGGAGCTATGGAGCATAAAGAATCTTCACAGGGCGACTTCGAGTCGACGCTGAAAAAACACGCGGTCGAACTGGTCGAAAGCCTTGAAAAAGGCAGGTTCGGCGACGCTGTGCAACTGATCCATGAGCTCAATCAGACCCGTGACCGTGGCCTGTACCAGGAAGTCGGCAAGCTCACGCGCGAACTGCACAGTGCAATCGTCAACTTCCAGATCGACCCGCACATGCCGCAGGCCGAGGAAGTGTCGCAGATCACTGATGCGACCGAGCGCCTGGGCTATGTGGTCAAGCTGACCGAAGCTGCGGCCAACCGCACCATGGATCTGGTGGAAAGCGCCACGCCGGTGGTCAATGGTCTGGCTGATGAAGCCCAGGCGTTGAGTGCCGACTGGGGACGTTTCATGCGCCGCGAAGTCGGGGCTGAAGAGTTCCGCGAACTGGCGCGTCGGGTCGACGGTTTTCTGTCACGCAGCAGCGCGGACAACCGCGCGGTGTCGAGCAACCTCAACGACATCCTGCTGGCCCAGGATTACCAGGACCTCACCGGTCAGGTGATCAAGCGCGTGACCCAACTGGTCACCGAAGTCGAAAGCAATTTGCTCAAACTCGTCCTTATGGCCAGTCAGGTTGACCGCTTTGCGGGCATCGAACATGACCGTGCGGCGATGCTCGCTGAAAAAGATCCACAAAAACATCTCTCGCAGGGTGAAGGTCCGCAGATTCATGCCGATAAACGAGAAGACGTTGTGTCCGGTCAGGACGATGTGGACGATTTGCTATCCAGCCTTGGATTTTGAGTTTTTTTGGGTTTTTAGACCTGTAGGAGCACCCCATTAATGAGCTTCGGCGCCGATGAAGAGATCCTTCAGGATTTCCTGGTTGAGGCCGGCGAGATTCTTGAGCAACTGTCCGAACAACTGGTCGAGCTGGAAAGCCGCCCGGATGACGCAGATCTGCTCAACGCAATTTTTCGCGGTTTCCACACTGTAAAAGGGGGCGCCGGCTTCCTTCAGCTCAATGAGCTGGTGGAGTGCTGTCACATCGCCGAAAACGTGTTCGACATCCTGCGCAAGGGTGAACGTCGCGTAGATGCAGAACTGATGGACGTGGTGCTCGAAGCGCTGGACGCGGTGAACAGCATGTTCAGCGAAGTCCGCGACCGCAGCCCGATTACCGCTGCAACTCCGGAACTGCTGGCCGCCCTGGCGCGCCTGGCCGAACCGCAATCGGCGGATGAGGCTCCGGCTTCGCCTGTGGCCGAGATGATCGAAGAGCTGGTCGTTGAAAACGAAACCGGCGACTCCGGCGACATCACCGATAACGAATTTGAACAGTTGCTGGACTCGCTGAACGCCGTCAAGGCCGAAGCCGAAGCCCCGGCGGCTGCCGCTGCGCCGGCTTCCGACGAAGCGGCCAGCGATGAAATCACCGACGCCGAGTTCGAGTCGCTGCTCGACCAGTTGCACGGCAAGGGCCAGTTCGCGGCGGACGCCGTGGCACCGGCTGCCGCTGCGCCTGCGGCTCCGGCGGCGGGCGACAGCTCGGACATCACCGACGACGAATTCGAAGCCTTGCTCGATCAGTTGCACGGCAAGGGTAACTTTGCTGTCGATGCGCTGGAGTCGGCGATTGCGTCCGTCCCTTCGAATGCAAATGCTGCTCCGGCAGCGGCTGCAGCCGGTAGCGATCTGATCACCGACCACGAGTTCGAATCGCTGCTCGACGATCTGCATGGCAAAGGCAAGTTCACTGACGTTGCCACCGGTGCCGTCGTGACGGCCGGCAATGCTTCTGCTGTTGCAGCGCCTGCTGCCAAGGCCCCGGCCGCTGCGGCGAAACCTGCTGCAAAAGCGCCTGAGCCTAAAGCCGAACCGGCCAAACCGGCTGCCGCTGCTGCACCGGCTCCGGCCCGTGCTCCGGCGACTCCGCCACCGGAAAAACCGGCGAGCGAAGCCGAGACCACCGTGCGTGTGGACACCGCGCGTCTCGACGAAATCATGAACATGGTCGGCGAGCTGGTACTGGTGCGTAACCGTCTGGTGCGTCTGGGCCTGAACAGCGGCGACGAGTCGATGCAGAAGGCCGTGTCGAACCTCGACGTGGTTACCGCCGACCTGCAGACCGCTGTCATGAAGACCCGGATGCAGCCGATCAAGAAAGTCTTCGGCCGCTTCCCGCGTCTGGTTCGCGACCTCGCGCGTCAGCTCAAGAAAGAGATCAACCTGGAACTGGTGGGCGAAGAGACCGACCTCGACAAGAACCTCGTCGAGGCGCTGGCCGACCCGCTGGTCCACTTGGTGCGCAATGCGGTCGACCACGGCATCGAGTCGCCGGAAGAACGCGAAGCCTCGGGCAAGGCCCGTGGCGGCAAAGTGATCCTGGCCGCCGAGCAGGAAGGCGACCACATCCTGCTGTCGATCTCCGACGACGGCAAAGGCATGGACCCGAACGTCCTGCGCGCCATCGCCGTGAAACGCGGCGTGATGGACAAGGATGCCGCCGACCGTCTGAGCGACACCGAGTGCTACAACCTGATTTTCGCCCCGGGTTTCTCGACCAAGACCGAGATCTCCGACGTGTCCGGCCGTGGTGTCGGCATGGACGTGGTGAAGACCAAGATTTCCCAGCTCAACGGTTCGATCAACATCTACTCGACCAAGGGCGCCGGCTCGAAGATCGTCATCAAGGTACCGCTGACGCTGGCGATCATGCCGACCCTGATGGTGATGCTCGGCAACCAGGCGTTCGCGTTCCCGCTGGTGAACGTCAACGAAATCTTCCACCTCGACCTGTCGACCACCAACGTGGTGGACGGCCAGGAAGTGGTGATCGTGCGGGACAAGGCGCTGCCATTGTTCTACCTCAAGCGCTGGCTGGTCAGCTCCGCCGCTCACGAAGAGCAGCGCGAAGGCCATGTGGTGATCCTTTCGGTGGGCACCCAGCGGATCGGCTTCGTCGTCGATCAACTGGTCGGCCAGGAAGAAGTGGTCATCAAGCCATTGGGCAAAATGCTGCAGGGAACCCCGGGCATGTCCGGCGCCACCATTACCGGTGACGGCCGCATTGCGCTGATTCTCGATGTTCCAAGCATGCTCAAGCGTTACGCCGCACGGCGTATTTGAATCCGGGGCGGCGGGGCGACAACGTCCCGCTGCACCTAATGGAGTGTTTATGGCAGTCAAAGTCCTGGTGGTGGACGATTCGGGTTTTTTCCGCCGCCGCGTCTCGGAAATTCTTTCAGCGGATCCGAGCATCCAGGTTGTCGGTACGGCAACCAACGGTAAAGAGGCGATCGATCAGGCCCTGGCCCTCAAGCCGGACGTGATCACCATGGACTACGAGATGCCGATGATGGATGGCATCACGGCGGTGCGGCACATCATGCAGCGCTGCCCGACCCCGGTGTTGATGTTCTCCTCGCTGACCCATGAAGGCGCCCGGGTGACCCTGGATGCGCTGGATGCCGGCGCGGTGGATTTCCTGCCGAAGAATTTCGAAGACATTTCCCGCAATCCGGAGAAGGTCAAGCAACTGCTGTGCGAGAAGGTGCACAGCATCTCGCGCAGCAACCGTCGTTTCAGTGCCTACAGTGCGCCGGCGCCAGCCGCTGCACCAACGCCTGCACCGGCTCCGGCGCCAACATCAAGCTTTGGCAGCCACAGTGCACCGGCTCGTCCGGCACCCGCGCCTGCACCGGCTCGCGCTCCGGCAGCCAGCGCTTCGTCGCCGGCGCCGAAACGCAAGGCCTACAAGCTGGTGGCGATCGGCACCTCGACCGGTGGCCCGGTTGCGCTGCAGCGGGTTCTGACTCAGTTGCCGGCCAACTTCCCGGCACCAATCGTGCTGATCCAGCACATGCCGGCCGCCTTCACCAAGGCCTTCGCCGAGCGTCTGGACAAGCTGTGCCGCATCAGCGTCAAGGAAGCCGAGGATGGCGACATCCTGCGTCCGGGCCTGGCGCTGCTGGCGCCGGGTGGCAAGCAGATGATGATCGACGGCCGTGGCGCGGTGAAAATCCTGCCGGGCGACGAGCGTCTGAACTACAAGCCTTGCGTGGACATCACCTTCGGTTCCGCCGCGAAATCCTACAGCGACAAAGTTCTGGCGGTCGTACTGACCGGCATGGGCGCCGATGGTCGCGAAGGCGCGCGTCTGCTCAAGCAGGGCGGCAGCACCGTCTGGGCCCAGGACGAAGCCAGCTGCGTGATCTACGGCATGCCGATGGCGATCGTCAAAGCTGACCTCGCGGATGCGGTGTACGGTCTGGACGATATCGGCAAGCACATCGTCGAGGCGTGTATCTGATGGATGTTCTAAGCCTTATCGGGATCATCATGGCGTTTGTCGCCATCATCGGCGGCAACTTCCTTGAAGGCGGTCACCTCGGCGCACTGGCCAACGGCCCGGCGGCGCTGATCGTGCTTGGCGGGACCATCGGTGCCGCCTTGCTGCAATCGCCGATGAGCGCGTTCAAGCGTGCCATGCAGATTCTGGCCTGGATCTTTTTTCCGCCCCGTGTGGATCTGGCCGGCGGCATCGACCGTGTCGTCAACTGGAGCCTCACCGCGCGCAAGGAAGGTCTGCTGGGCCTGGAAGGCGTGGCGGATGCCGAACCTGACGCCTACTCGCGCAAGGGCCTGCAACTGCTGGTCGACGGCGCCGAGCCGGAAGCGATCCGCAGCATTCTCGAAGTGGATTTCTACACCCAGGAAGCCCGCGACATCGAAGCCGCCAAGGTCTTTGAAAGCATGGGCGGCTACGCGCCGACCATCGGTATCATCGGTGCGGTGATGGGCCTGATCCACGTGATGGGCAACCTGGCCGATCCGTCGCAACTGGGCAACGGCATCGCCGTGGCATTCGTCGCCACCATCTACGGTGTGGCCAGTGCCAACCTGGTGTTGCTGCCGGTTGCAGCCAAGCTCAAGTCAATTGCGTTGCGGCAGTCGCGTTATCGCGAAATGTTGTTGGAAGGTATTTTGTCGATCGCTGAAGGTGAAAACCCACGCTCCATCGAGTTGAAGCTTCAGGGCTTCATGGATTAAGGGACTAACCTCATGGCACGTCGTCGCCAGCATGAAGAGCACGTAAACCATGAACGTTGGCTGGTTTCCTACGCCGACTTCATCACCTTGCTCTTTGCCTTTTTCGTGGTGATGTACTCCATCTCGTCGATCAACGAAGGCAAGTACAAGGTCATCTCCGAAGCGCTGATCGGGGTCTTCACCGACTCCGACCGCTCGCTCAAGCCGATCCCGATCGGTGAAGAACGCCCGAAAACCGTGACCCCGGCCAAGCCGCTGGTCAAGGACAGCGAGCAGGTCGATGCCGGCATTGCCGGGGCCAGCGATCCGCTGAAAAGCATCGCCGACGATATCAGCGCCGCGTTCGGCGACCTGATCGCAAGCAACCAGATGACCGTGCGCGGCAACGAGCTGTGGGTCGAGATCGAACTCAACTCCAGCCTGTTGTTCGGCAGCGGTGATGCGATGCCGAGCGATATCGCATTCAACATCATCGACAAGGTCGCGGCGATCCTCAAACCGTTCGACAACCCGATCCACGTCGAAGGCTTCACCGACGACCAGCCGATCCGCACCGCGCAGTACCCGACCAACTGGGAGCTGTCCTCGGCGCGTTCGGCGAGCATCGTGCGCATGCTGGCGATGCAGGGCGTCAACCCTGGCCGCATGGCCTCGGTGGGTTACGGCGAATTCCAGCCGGTGGCCAACAACGCCACCGCCGAAGGCCGGGCGAAGAACCGTCGCGTGGTGCTGGTGGTGTCGCGCAATCTTGATGTGCGCCGCAGCCTGACCGGCACCGGAACCGCCAATGCAACACCGGACGCCGCGTTGAAGCGTGCTGGCACACAAACTGCACCGACCCCGGTCAAGACGCCGGGACGCGAGAGTGCCGTCAATTCTCCGTCGCCCGCATTAATACGCTGAGCCATGTCTCGGCCGAGCATCTCGGTCGGGAGGAACAATCCGAATGAGAGTCTGGGCAGTCGCCAATCAAAAGGGTGGTGTTGGTAAAACCACTTCTTCCATCGCTTTAGCCGGTTTGCTGGCAGAGGCGGGCAAACGCGTGGTCGTGGTCGATCTCGACCCGCACGGCTCGATGACCAGCTATTTCGGCTACGACCCCGACAGCCTGGAACACAGCAACTACGACCTGTTTCTGCACAAGGGCAGTGTGCCGCAAGGCTTGCCGGGCCAGTTGCTGCTGTCCACCAGCGATGAACGCATTTCCCTGTTGCCGTCCAGCACCGCGCTGGCCACCCTTGAGCGTCAGTCGCCGGGGCAGAGTGGCCTGGGCCTGGTGATCGCCAAGAGTCTGGCGCAGCTGTGGCAGGACTTCGATTACGCGATCATCGACAGCCCGCCGTTGCTCGGCGTGCTGATGGTCAACGCCCTGGCCGCGAGCCAGCAACTGGTGATCCCGGTGCAGACCGAACACCTGGCCGTCAAAGGCCTGGAGCGCATGGTCAATACGCTGGCGATGATCAACCGCTCGCGCAAACAGGCGCTGCCGTTCAGCATCGTGCCGACCCTGTTCGACCGCCGCACCCAGGCGTCGATGGGCACCTTGCGCGTGCTGCGTGACAAATTCCCCGAGGAGATCTGGCAGGGTTACATCCCGGTCGATACTCGTCTGCGCGATGCCAGCCGTGCCGGTGTCACGCCTTCGCAATTCGACGGCAAGAGCCGTGGCGTGCTGGCTTACCGCGCGCTGCTCAAGCATCTGCTGGCGCAGCAACTCGTTCCGCAGGTGGCCTGAGCATGAATCGGCCGATCAAGCTGACATCGAAGCCGCAACTGGCGCTGCAGTCCTATCTGGACGGCTTGCTGCAGGAAGTGACGGACGAGGTCGAGCAGGAAATCGCAGCGCCGGTCGAGGTGGTCGAGAACGCCGCCGTACTCGATGAATTCCAGGCCGCCGTGCTTGAAGAGCAGGCCCGGGATGCGCAGCAAGCCGCCCGGCCGGTCGCCCCGGTTGCAGCGCCTGCCGCTGTGGTAGCAAAGGCACCTGCAACTTTGATCAAAGAGCCTGAGCCGGTGCGCGTGGTCTCGACGCTGGCACCGCTGCTGCAAACCCAACTTCTGCAAACGCCTCCGGTTCCGGCGGCGCCAGCGCCCGAGCCTGAAGCGCCTGCTCCAGCCCCGGTCGAGCCGACTCTGGTTGCGCCGCTGGTCGAAGTGCATCTGCCGCCGAGCAATACGCCGCCACCGGTGGAAACCGACGGTCGCCCGGCCTGGGCGTCGGAAGCCTTCGAATGCCTGCTGTTCGACGTGGCCGGGTTGACCCTGGCCGTGCCGCTGGTGTGCCTCGGCTCGATCTATTCGCTGGCCGGCCATGAGCTGACGCCGCTGTTCGGTCAGCCGGAATGGTTCCTCGGCATCCTGCCAAGCCAGGCCGGCAACCTGAAGGTGCTGGACACCGCACGCTGGGTCATGCCGGATCGCTATCGCGATGACTTCCGTCAGGGCCTGCAATACGTGATTTCGGTACAAGGTTACGAGTGGGGGCTGGCGGTGCATCAGGTCAGCCGCTCGTTGCGCCTGGACCCGAATGAAATCAAATGGAGAAGTCACCGGGGTCAGCGGCCATGGCTCGCGGGCACGGTGATTGAACACATGTGCGCCTTGCTCGATGTTTCCGCACTGGCCGAGCTGATCGCCAGCGGTGGGGCAAAGCACATGTCCGGCAGTAAGCCGAACCACAAACCGACATAACACTTACATAACAGACAGCACCGGCATACGCATGGCGGCGCACAGAACACACACCGCCAGGCGCGGTTTTTCGAGGGGCTAGGGTATGAACGACAAGGCTACTGCGGCAAAGGGTTCCGAAGATCCGATCCTGCAATGGGTGACCTTCAAGCTGGACAACGAAACCTACGGCATCAACGTGATGCGCGTTCAGGAAGTCCTGCGCTACACCGAGATCGCTCCGGTTCCGGGTGCACCAAGCTACGTGCTGGGCATCATCAACCTGCGCGGCAACGTGGTGACCGTGATCGACACCCGTCAGCGCTTCGGCCTGATGAGCGGCGAGATCAGCGACAACACCCGTATCGTCATCATCGAAGCCGACAAGCAAGTGGTCGGCATCATGGTCGACAGCGTGGCTGAAGTGGTTTACCTGCGTCAGTCGGAAATCGAGACCGCACCGAACGTCGGTAACGAAGAGTCGGCCAAGTTCATCCAGGGCGTGTGCAACAAGAACAACGAGTTGCTCATCCTGGTCGAGCTGGACAAGATGATGAGCGAAGAAGAATGGTCGGAACTGGAGAATATCTGATTGATTCTCGAGGTAGCGGTCATTGTCCTGTTCCTGTTCTGGGCAGGCACGCTGGCGATGTTCCTGGCGTACATCAAGGCGCAGCGCGTGATCGCTGCGCAACAGGCCCAGGGCGATGCGCTGCGTGACCAGCGCATCAAGGACCTGGCCAAGCGTGTCGACGATTACCAGAACGGCAACGTGCGCATGGGCGAAGCCCTGCACGAGCTGCGCGCGGTCGTCAGTCCGATCCCGGACAAGATCACCCAGCTCGAACAGCGCGATCCTTCCAGCTTGTCATTCGCTCAGGCGGCGAAACTGGTGGGGATGGGCGCGAGTGTCGATGAGCTGACTCAGTCCTGCGGGTTGACCCAGGCTGAGGCGGAGTTGATGCGCAAGTTGCACAGAAGCAGCTGAGAGTTTCGAGCGGAACAAAAAAATCGCAGTCGATGACTGCGATTTTTTTTGCCTTCAGTAATCGTCGCCGCGCTCGGTGATGTCCTTCTCGACCATCGGTGCATCCGGATCATGTCCTTGCGGGAACTTGCCCTTGAGGTTCCAGGCAAACGCGATGATCTCGGCAATCGTCAGGTACAGCTCCTGCGGGATGCTGTCGCCCAGCTCCATGCGTGCCAGCAACTTGACCAGTTCGGCGTTCTCGTAGATCGGCACTTCACAGTCGCGGGCGATGCGCAGGATTTCCTCGGCCAGTTCGTCGTCGCCCTTGGCGGTGAGGGTCGGGGCGTGGCTGCCGTCGTACTTGAGGGCGATGGCCTGGCGTGGTGCAGTGGAATCGTTCATGCGGTTTCGTCGACCCAGCGGTGTTCGAGACGGGTTTGGATGCCTTGCGGCGGGGTGCCGAGGTGGCAGTCGAGATCGCCGACGTTGAGTCCGCGATCCAGCAGGCGTTGGCGCAGTGCGGCCAGATTGGTTTCGATCAGGTCGGCAGTGTACGGCCGTTCGGCCCATAGCTGGCTCGACAGGCTGCCGTTGATCAGTTGCGCCTGAACCTGCATCGGCCCCAGCGGTTCCATGTCGAAGGCCAGATCGACGCGCCACAGTTGCTGTTTGGTTTCGCGCTCGCTGTCACGGCGGTCGTTCTGTTTTTCTTCTTGCGGCGCTTCTTCGCGCTGGAACTTGACCTGCAACGGCACGATGTCCTGCAGGTTGCGCATCGGGATTTCCAGTTGCCAGGTGCTGAGCAGACGCCCGTCGTCGGTCACGCCGGTCTGTTCCAGGCTCGACAGTTGATGGCTTTGCAGGCGCGAGACAGCGGCGGCGGCCAGGCGCAGCAGGTGTTCCAGATCGCCTTCACCTTCCAGGCTTTGCAGCAGCCGGTCCGGCAGCGGGAAGCTGCTCGGCACCGGTTTGGCGCTGACCTGGCCGAGCATGCCGAGGGCATTGCGCACGAAGCTTGGCATCGCCTGGGCCAGGGTGTTGGCGGCGATGATCGCATTGAGATTGGTATTGCCGGGCAGACCGGGGGTGAGTTGCGCGATCAGCTTGAGCAGGTCGCCTTTCATGTCCGGGGTCAGCGTCGGGTTTTGCCCGGCGAGCAATTTGGCTTCAAGAAACGCGCCGCTGTTGAGCAGGGCCTGGGCCAGGCCTTTGGGTGTACTCAGTTGCTCGACGTCCGGCAGGTTCGCCAGCAGCCGGTCCACGGCCGCGCGCAGATCACTGGAGGTCTGATCGTCGGCGGGCGGCAGGCTCTGGAGCATTTTCAGCAAGCCATCCAGCGAACCCTGGCGGCTTTGCTGGCTGACCAGTTGCTGACTGACCGCCAGTTGTTCCTGGCGATTGCTCAGCGGCAGGAATTTCAGGGTCTGGGAATCCTGCACCAGCGCCGACAGCAGGGTGCCGATGCGCAACGGCTGCGGGCTGTCGAGGCTCAGGGTACTTCCGCTCAATACCGTGTTGAGCAGGCTGACCGTCGAGCGGAACACCGTCGGCTGCCCCGGCACCTGCGGCAACGCCTGATTGGTCAGCACCTTGCCTTGCAGCAGCGTACCGACTGGCAATTGCGCGGTATCGATGCGGGTGAGGGTGGCGACAGCCGTGGCGATGGCCTGTTGCACGGTAACCGCCAGATTGCCCGCCGACGGCTGGGTGACCGCCAGGTTGGTGCCTTGCGGCAGCGGCAGGGGACTGGTCGCCTGTACGGTGGTCTGACGGCCGCCGTCGAGGGTGACCTTGAGCAGTACCTGAAAGGCCTGGTCCGCCGGTTTCAGCGACAACACCTCGGCCTTGGCGCTCTGACCGGCGGCAATCAGCCCGTCCATCGGCGTCAGCAACTTGAGCAGCTCACCCACCTGCGGACGAGCGGTCGCCGGGGTGGTGGGCGGGAGCGGGAGGATGTTCATTTCGCCTGTCATACGCGGACACAACCTGAGGAAAATGCACTCGGGAGAGCAGGGGACGCCATGTATAATGCCGCCCGTCCTTCCGTTCGTTCAAAAAAACATAGCAATTGTTTGACCCAGCTCTCTGGATTGAGCCGTCATTGCATTTATGCTGCAACTCTTTAACGGCCGCCCCAGAGCCGACTTGAACCGTATAAGGCCCGTGAACCCTTGACCAGCCCTGTCCTGCAAACCGTCGGCCTCGCCTGTGAGCGCGATCTCAGACTGCTCTTCGAGAATCTCGAATTGAGACTGGCCAGTGGCGATATGGTGCAGATCAGCGGTCCCAACGGCAGCGGCAAGACCAGTCTCTTGCGCCTGCTGGCCGGCCTGATGCAACCGACCGACGGTCAGGTGCTGCTCAACGGTCAACCCCTGGCCGAGCAACGCAGCGAGCTGGCGCGCAACCTGCTGTGGATCGGCCATGCTGCCGGGATCAAGGACTTGCTCACCCCGGAAGAAAACCTCGCCTGGCTCTGCGCCCTGCATCAACCCGCCGGACGCGAGGCGATCTGGCAGGCACTGGCGGCGGTTGGATTGCGCGGTTTTGAAGATGTTCCCTGTCATAGCCTGTCCGCCGGTCAGCAGCGTCGCGTGGCACTGGCGCGGTTGTATCTGGACAGTCCGCCGCTGTGGATTCTCGATGAACCCTTCACTGCGCTGGACAAACAAGGCGTGGCGCAGCTCGAAGAACACCTGGCCAAACACTGCGAGCAGGGCGGTCTGGTGGTGTTGACCACTCACCACACGCTGAGCCGGATGCCGGCCGGTTATCGCGACATCGATCTGGGGAACTGGGCAGTATGAGTGTGTTCGGCCTGCTGGTTGCCCGTGAGTCCCGACTGCTGTTCCGCCGCCCGGCGGAGCTGGCCAATCCGCTGATTTTCTTCGCCATCGTCATCGCATTGTTCCCGCTGGCCGTCGGACCGGAAACTCAAGTATTGCAAAACTTGTCCCCGGGGTTAGTCTGGGTGGCGGCGCTTTTGTCGGTCCTGCTCTCGCTGGACGGGCTTTTCCGCAGTGATTTCGAAGACGGGTCCCTTGAACAGTGGGTCCTTTCGCCGCACCCCCTGCCACTTCTGGTGTTGGCCAAGGTGCTGGCACACTGGCTTTTTTCCGGGCTGGCACTGGTTTTGCTCTCGCCGTTACTGGCGTTGATGCTCGGGTTGCCGGCTGCGTGTCTGCCGGTATTGCTGCTTTCGTTGTTGCTGGGTACACCGGTGCTGAGCTTGCTCGGCGCGGTGGGCGCGGCGCTGACGGTCGGTCTGAAACGCGGTGGCCTGTTGCTGGCGCTGCTGATTCTGCCGTTGTACATCCCGGTGTTGATCCTCGGCAGTGGCGCCTTGCAGGCGGCGCTGCAGGGCATGCCGGCGACGGGTTATCTGTTGTGGCTTGGCAGCCTGACCGCCCTGGCGATAACCCTGACACCTTTTGCAATAGCTGCTGGCCTGAAGATCAGCGTCGGCGAATAATGAGGTCTGGTTAAAATTTAACCAGCAAAGACCCTGAGACTGCTCACACCGATGAGCGGCACCCGTGATGGAAACAGTATGAACTGGACCTGGTTTCACAAGCTCGGCTCGCCCAAGTGGTTCTACGGCATCAGCAGCAAATTCCTGCCGTGGCTGAGCATTGCAGCGTTGCTGCTGATCGCTGTCGGCGTCGTTTGGGGCCTGGCCTTCGCGCCGCCGGACTATCAGCAAGGCAACAGCTTTCGCATCATCTACATCCACGTTCCCGCCGCGATGCTCGCCCAGTCGATCTACGTGATGCTGGCGGTGTGCGGTGTGGTCGGGCTGGTGTGGAAGATGAAACTGGCCGACGTCGCCCTGCAATGTGCCGCACCGATCGGCGCGTGGATGACCGCCGTGGCGCTGGTCACCGGGGCGATCTGGGGCAAGCCGACCTGGGGTTCGTGGTGGGTCTGGGACGCGCGGCTGACCTCGATGCTGATTCTGCTGTTCCTGTACTTCGGCGTGATCGCCCTGGGCAACGCCATCAGCAACCGCGACAGCGCCGCCAAGGCCTGCGCGGTGCTGGCCATCGTCGGCGTGATCAACATCCCGATCATCAAATACTCGGTGGAGTGGTGGAACACCCTGCACCAGGGCGCGACCTTCACCCTCACCGAAAAACCGGCGATGCCCGCCGAAATGTGGCTACCGCTGCTGCTGACCGTGCTGGGTTTCTACTGTTTCTTCGGCGCCGTGCTGTTGCTGCGCATGCGCCTTGAAGTGCTCAAGCGCGAAGCCCGCGCCAGTTGGGTGAAAGAAGAAGTGCAGAACAGCCTGGAGGCCGCTCGATGAGTTTCGCGTCATTCGGCGACTTCCTCGCCATGGGCCATCACGGCCTGTACGTCTGGTCGGCCTACGGCATCTGTCTGGCGGTACTGATCCTCAACGTGGCGGCGCCGATTGCGGCCCGCAAGCGTTATCTGCAACAAGAGGCGCGTCGTCTGCGCCGGGAGAACGGCAAGTGAATCCGCTGCGCAAAAAGCGTCTTATCATCATTCTGGCGATTCTGGTCGGGGTCGGCGCTGCCGTCGGCCTGGCCCTGAGCGCCCTGCAGCAGAACATCAACCTGTTTTACACCCCGACCCAGATCGCCAACGGCGAAGCGCCGCAGGACACCCGCATCCGTGCGGGCGGCATGGTCGAGAAAGGTTCGCTGCAACGTTCCCCGGATTCCCTGGACGTGAAATTCGTGGTCACTGACTTCAACAAATCCGTGACCATCACCTATCGTGGAATCCTGCCGGACCTGTTCCGCGAAGGGCAGGGCATCGTCGCACTGGGCAAGCTCAACGCCGACGGCGTCGTAGTGGCCGATGAAGTGCTGGCCAAGCACGACGAGAAATACATGCCGCCGGAAGTGACCAAGGCCCTGAAGGACAGCGGTCAATCCGCGCCAACCCAAGCGAAGGAGGGTTGATCGATGACGTCCACCATTTTCATTCCCGAGCTTGGCCATCTGGCGATGATTCTGGCGCTGTGTTTCGCGCTGGTGCAGGCCGTGGTGCCGTTGCTCGGTGCCTGGCGCGGCGACCGTCTGTGGATGGGCCTCGCCCAGCCGGCAGCGTGGGGGCAGTTCGCGTTCCTGCTGTTCGCCTTCGGCGTCCTGACCTACGCGTTCATGACCGACGATTTCTCCGTGGCCTACGTCGCGATGAACTCCAACAGCGCGCTGCCGTGGTACTACAAGTTCAGCGCCGTGTGGGGCGCCCACGAAGGTTCTCTGCTGCTTTGGGCTTTGATCCTCGGCGGCTGGACTTTCGCGGTGTCGGTGTTCTCCCGGCAGTTGCCGCAAGTCATGCTCGCCCGCGTGCTGGCGGTGATGGGCATGATCAGCACCGGTTTCCTGTTGTTCCTGATCCTGACTTCAAACCCGTTTTCGCGGATCCTGCCGCAGATCCCGGCCGACGGTCGTGACCTCAATCCGTTGCTGCAGGACATCGGTCTGATCGTGCATCCGCCGATGCTGTACATGGGCTACGTCGGTTTCTCGGTGGCCTTCGCGTTTGCCATCGCCGCACTGCTCGGTGGTCGACTCGATGCCGCGTGGGCGCGCTGGTCGCGTCCGTGGACCATCGTTGCCTGGGCTTTCCTCGGCATCGGCATCACCCTGGGTTCGTGGTGGGCTTACTACGAACTCGGCTGGGGCGGCTGGTGGTTCTGGGACCCGGTGGAAAACGCCTCGTTCATGCCTTGGCTGGTGGGCACGGCGCTAATCCACTCGCTGGCGGTCACGGAAAAACGTGGCGTGTTCAAGAGCTGGACGGTGTTGCTGGCGATTGCGGCGTTCTCTCTGAGCCTGCTCGGCACCTTCCTCGTACGTTCCGGTGTGCTGACCTCGGTGCACGCGTTTGCCTCGGATCCTGAGCGCGGCGTATTCATCCTGATCTTCCTGCTGTTCGTGGTCGGCGGTTCGCTGACGCTGTTTGCCTTGCGCGCCCCGGTGGTCAAGAGCCAGGTCGGTTTCAACCTGTGGTCGCGGGAAACCCTGCTGCTGGGCAACAACCTGGTGCTGGTGGTGGCCGCGTCGATGATCCTGCTCGGCACGCTGTACCCGCTGATTCTCGATGCGATCAGCGGCGCCAAGCTGTCGGTCGGTCCACCGTATTTCAACGCGTTGTTCATTCCGTTGATGGCCTTGCTGATGGTGGTGATGGCGGTCGGTGTGATCGTGCGTTGGAAAGATACGCCGGTGAAATGGCTGGCCAACATGCTGACCCCGGTGCTGCTGGGCAGCGTCGCCCTGGCAGTCGTTGCCGGTGTCGCCTACGGCGATTTCAACTGGGCGGTGATCGCGACCTTCCTGCTGGCGGCATGGGTGTTGCTGGCCGGTGTGCGCGACATCTTCGACAAGACCCGCCACAAAGGCCTGATCAAAGGCCTGCCGACCCTGACCCGCAGCTACTGGGGCATGCAACTGGCCCACATCGGTATCGCCGTGTGTGCGCTGGGCGTGGTGTTGTCGAGTCAGAACAGTGCCGAGCGCGACCTGCGTCTGGCGCCGGGCGAGTCGATGGAACTGGCCGGTTATCAGTTCGTGTTCGAAGGTGCCAAACACTTCGAAGGCCCGAATTTCACCTCTGACAAAGGCACCATCCGGGTGATCCGTGATGGCCGCGAAGTCAGCGTGCTGCACCCGGAAAAACGCCTGTACACCGTGCAGAGTTCGATGATGACCGAAGCCGGCATCGACGCCGGTTTCACTCGCGACCTCTACGTTGCTCTGGGTGAACCACTGGGCGACGGCGCCTGGGCGGTGCGGGTGCATGTGAAACCGTTTGTGCGCTGGATCTGGTTCGGCGGTCTGCTGACCGGTCTGGGCGGGATGCTGGCAGCGCTGGACCGGCGTTACCGGGTCAAGGTCAAAGCCAAGGTGCGTGAAGCGCTGGGCATGGAAGGAGCCGCTGCATGAGACGTTGGTTGATGCTGGTGCCGCTGGCGATTTTCCTGCTGGTGGCAGTATTTCTTTATCGCGGTCTGTACCTGGATCCGGCGGAGCTGCCGTCGGCGATGATCGGCAAACCGTTCCCGGAGTTTTCACTGCCGGCGGTGCAGGGCGATAAGACCCTGACCAAGGCTGACATCCTCGGCAAACCGGCGCTGGTCAACGTCTGGGGCACCTGGTGCATTTCCTGCCGGGTCGAGCATCCGGTGCTGAACAAACTCGCCGAGCGCGGCGTGGTGATCTACGGCATCAACTACAAGGACACCAACGCCGATGCGTTGAAGTGGCTGGCCGAATTCCACAACCCGTATCAACTGGACATCCGCGATGACGAAGGCTCCCTGGGCCTGAACCTCGGTGTCTACGGCGCGCCGGAAACCTTCTTCATCGACGCCAAGGGCATCATCCGCGACAAGTACGTCGGCGTGATCGACGAGCAGGTCTGGCGCGAAAAACTGGCGGCCAAGTATCAGGCACTGGTCGACGAGGCCAAGCCATGAAGCGTTTTATTGCTGCCGTGGTACTGGGGCTGAGTCTGGCCGGTGTGGCCCATGCCGCCATCGATACCTATGAGTTCGCCAAAGAGGGCGATCGCGAGCGTTTCCGCGAGCTGACCAAGGAACTGCGCTGCCCCAAGTGCCAGAACCAGGACATTGCCGACTCCAACGCGCCGATTGCCGCCGACCTGCGCAAAGAGATTTTCCGCATGCTCGGCGAGGGCAAGGACAATCAGCAGATCATCGACTTCATGGTCGACCGCTACGGTGATTTCGTCCGCTACAAACCGGCGCTGAATGCCAAGACCGCGCTGCTGTGGTTCGGCCCGGCGGGATTGTTGCTCGGCGGTTTTGCCGTCATCGCCGTAATCGTCCGTCGCCGTCGCGGGCAACGCGCCGAGACTCCGCAATCGCTGTCCCCCGAAGAGCGTCAGCGCCTCGACCAACTGTTGGATAAAAACCAAGAATGATTGATTTCTGGCTTGCCGCAGGGCTGTTGCTTCTGGTCGCCCTGAGTTTTCTGCTGATCCCCGTTCTGCGTGAGCGTCGCGCCCAGCGTGAAGAAGATCGGACTGCCCTGAACGTTGCGCTGTATCAGGAGCGCGTCGCCGAACTGCAATCGCAGCAGGCTGAAGGAGTTCTTGATGCCGCGCAAATGGACAGCGGCCGCGCCGAAGCCGCGCGCGAACTGCTGGCCGATACCGAAGGCGTGGCGCCGACCCGGGTTTCGAAGCTGGGCAAGCCGTTGCCGTTGCTGGCAGCGTTGCTGGTGCCGGTATTGGGCCTCGGTCTGTACCTGCATTTCGGTGCTGCCGACAAAGTCGAGCTGACCCGCGAGTTCGCTCAGGCACCGCAGTCGATGGAAGAGATGACCCGGCGGCTGGAGCGCGCCGTGGCCGCGCAACCGGATTCCGCCGAAGGCCTGTATTTCCTCGGTCGTACCTACATGGCTCAGGATCGTCCGGCGGACGCGGCGAAGATGTTCGAGCGCGCCGCCAACCTGGCCGGTCGTCAGCCAGAACTGCTCGGCCAGTGGGCGCAGGCGCAGTACTTCGCCGATGGCAAGAAGTGGTCGGACAAGATCCAGGCCTTGACCGACGAAGCGCTGAAGGCTGATCCGAAAGAAGTCACCAGCCTCGGCCTGCTCGGTATCGCCGCGTTCGAAGGCGAGCGCTATCAGCAAGCTATCGACTACTGGAACCGCTTGCTGGAGCAACTGCCGGCGAATGACAAATCCCGCGAAGCCCTGCAGGGCGGTATCGCGCGAGCGACCGAGAAACTTGAAGCCAGCGGCGGCAAGGTGGCTCAGGCGCCAGTGGCGAAAACTGCATTGCTGAAGGTCAGCGTCGATCTGGCCAGCGAACTCAAGGGCAAGGTGCAACCGGGTGACAGTGTGTTCATCTTCGCCCGCGCCGTTTCCGGTCCTCCAGCGCCGTTGGCCGCCAAGCGTCTGACCGTCGCTGACCTGCCGGTAACCGTCGAGCTGGGCGATGCCGACGCGATGATGCCGCAGTTGAAACTGTCGAACTTTCCTGAAGTCCAACTGGTTGCGCGCGTCTCCCGTGCCGGTCAGCCGACCGCCGGTGAGTGGGTAGGCCGCAGCGGGCCTCTGGCCAGCAGCACCACCGCGCCACAAAAACTGACCATCGACAGCCCGGACAAATAGCCGGAACCATCAGGAACGCACCGCCATGAACGCCATCGCCCGAATCACAGTCCTCACACTGGCCCTGGGTTTGAGCGCATGTGCGGTGCAACGGCCGGAGCCGACGACACGGCTGCCGCCAATCCCGCCGTCACAGCCGAGCCCGACCCCGTCGACCACTCCGACGCCGGGCAAACCGGGCATCCCGGCCAAACCCTCGAAACCCGCCCCGCGCACCTCGGCAAGCTTCGCCCCGCCACCGGGCGGCAACAGCCACTGGGATCAGAAACTGGGCGTGTACGTGCTGGATGACCAGCCCAACACCTTCTACCGCCAGCGCACCTACTACCGCTGGAACAACGGCTGGAGCCGCTCGATCAGCCCGAACGGACCGTGGGAAGACACCAATATCCACGGCGTACCGGCGGGGTTGGGCAAGCAGTTCGGGGAGTAATGAAAAACGGCGATCTTTGGATCGCCGTTTTGCTGTGTGGGTTTTTACAACGCTCGCGCCAACAACCCCTGCACATATTCAACAAACACCCGCGCCTTGGCGCTGGCCATCCTGCCCGTGGGAAACACCGCCCACAGCTCCTGCTTCGGCAACACCCAGTCGCCCATGACAGCCTTCACTGCGCCACTGGCCAGTTCCGGTGCAAACATCCACTCCGAGCCGAGTCCCAGACCCTGATGAGTGAGGACCGCTTCACGCAATCCTTCGGCGGCGCTGACACGCAGGCGGCCATTGACGGTCACGGACTGCTCTTCGCCATCCCTGTTGAAGTGCCAGGTCGCACCACCGCCACGGTGGTAGATGACGGCGCGGTGTTGGCTCAGATCGGCAGGGCAGGCAGGTTCACCGTGACTGGCGAAGTAGGCCGGGGTGCCAACGATGACACGCCGGCATTCGGCGATCTTGCGCACGGTCAGGCCTGAGTCGCTGAGCGGGCCCAGGCGCAGGGCGACGTCGATGCCTTCCTCCACGAGGTTGATGTTCTGGTCATCGAGCAACAGATCGACATTGAGTTGCGGGTGCTGATCAAGGAACGGCCCGAGATGAGGCACCACATGCATCCGACCGAAGGTCACGGCAGTGCTGACCCGCAGATTTCCGCTCAGGCCGCCCGCTACGCCACGGGCAGCGTTGTCGGCCTCGTCGGCTTCTTCGAGCGCACGCCTGGCTCGTTCGAAAAATGCCAGCCCGGCCTCGGTCGGCGTCAGGCCTCGGGTCGAGCGCAACAGCAGGCGCACGCCGAGGCGGGTTTCGAGTTGGGCGATGGTTTTCGACACGGCGGGCTGGCCGATATCCAGTCGCCGGGCTGCGGCGGAAAACGAGCCGGTTTCCACGACGTAAACGAAGGTTTCCATGGCGGCGAGGCGGTCCATCGGTGGTCCTTGAGAATAGAGAGGAGCAAGCATGACAGCCGAGTTTAATCGGGTCCGAGGACAGTGCATCAATCACATGCTGCAAAACAACCGAACGTCGTCCTGCGGATTTCTGTGCTTGAGTAAAGATAACTCTAGAGTTACTTTTATTGGGCCGAAGCAAGGAGGCGGTTGGTGCAGAGCAGGTTATTGATCAAGGAGCTGGAGGAAGCAGGCTGGACGCTGGATCGGATTACCGGCAGTCATCACATCTTCACGCACCGTTACAACCCTTACACGATTCCCGTTCCTCATCCGAAGAAGGATTTGCCGGTCGGGACGGTCAAGAGCATCAGGAGGCGCGCCGGGTTATACAACCCGCCAGCCAGTGACACAGGAGATTCGTAATGCAATACCCAATCTGCATCGAGTGGGGCGACGAGAACACCGCCATCGGTATTCAGATCCCCGATATTCCCGGCGCGGTAACGGCCGGTGATACGTTTGAGGATGCCTACAACGCAGCCGTCGAGATTGCCCACATCATGCTGCAGGAGATCGCGGCGGATGGTGATCCGATTCCGATGCCGACCTCGGCGGCCACCCACCGCAACAACCCGGAATTTGCCGACATGGGCTGGGGCATGCTGGAGCTGGACATTTCGCCGTACATGGGCAAGACCGAGAAGGTCAACGTGACCTTGCCCGGTTATGTCATCCAGCGGATCGACCGTTATGTGCGCGAGCACAACGTCAAAAGCCGTTCATCCTTTCTGGCGGATGCTGCCATGGAAAAACTGGTCCGGCATTGAGCGTCGGGCGCTGCCGGTTGGCAGCGCCTCACACCTTTCAAGCAGTCGCCATCACTGCTTTCTGGGAAGCACTCAAAAACCGCACCAGCGCCAGCAGCGGGAACGCACTGCCAACAATCACGATCCACAACCAGCCCCCATGCTCGTACACCGCACTGGCCACCGACGAGCCGAAGGCGCCGCCGATGAAGATGCTGGTCATGTACAGCGCGTTGAGGCGGCCACGGCTTTTGGCGTCGAGGGAGTAGACCGCACGCTGGCCGAGCACCATGTTCATCTGCACGCAGAAGTCGAGTACCACGCCGGTAACGGCCAGGCCGATCACGCTGTAGGCCGGGTGGATGAAGGCGGGCAGGAAGCTCAGGCTGGCGAACAGCATGGCCAACAGCGAGGCGACGCGGGTGTGGCCGGCGTCGGCCAGGCGTCCGCTGATCGGGGCGGCGATGGCACCGATGGCGCCGACCAGGGCGAAGATCGCGATTTCACTCTGTGACAGGCCATGGTTGCGAGCCAGTTCCAGCGGCACGGCGGTCCAGAACAGGCTGAAGGTGGCGAACATGCAGGCCTGGTAGAACGCCCGCTGACGCAGCACCGGTTGCTGGCGCAGCAGCGTCCACAGCGAGCCGATCAACTGACCGTAGGAAGCGCTGTGATCCGGTTGGCGCTTGGGCACGGTCAGGGCCAGCACGATGCTGATCGCCGCCATCAACGCCGCCGCGATCATGAACATGGCCCGCCAGCCGAAATGGTCGGCAACGACGCTCGACACCGGCCGTGCCAGCAGAATGCCCAGCAGCAGACCACCCATGATCCCGCCGACCACCCGGCCACGGGATTCCTCCGGCGCCAGATGTGCCGCCAGCGGAATCAGGATCTGCACCGACACCGAACTGAAACCCACCAGCAGCGAAATCAACAGGAACACATTGGGCTGATCGGTAAACGCCGCCCCCAGCAGACTGGCAATCGCCACCACGGTGGTGATGATCATCAGACGGCGGTTTTCCAGCAGATCCGCCAGCGGCACCAGGAAGAACAGGCCCAGCGCATAACCGATCTGGGTCAGCGACACGATGAAGCTGGCCATGGTGTCGGTCAGGCCGATGTCCGGCGCGATCAGGCCGATGATCGGCTGGGCGTAGTAGATGTTGGCAACGATGGCGCCGCAGCAGAAAGCGAACAGCAGCACCATGCCTCGGGTCATTGCGTGAGTTGTGGCGGTCATAGGGTTTCTCGATCCAGCGAAAAGGAATGCGGTGAGGCTAAGGGACGAAACGGGCGGGCGGTAGAAGCCCTGGATCGATATCAGTTATTCCGTTGCGGAATAGATCGCGTCGAACAATCCGTCGTCCATCGGCGAACCTTGCGTCCGACCGAAGAGGGGCGATGATACATTCACTTACATCTTGTTCGATAGCGTGCTTATGTTGCGTCTGGATTTCCATGTGCACTCAACGGGAGGAATGCGATGTTTCGTCAGCTGCTTCGCCACACCACGACTCTTTTGATGGTCGGCGTACTGAGTGCCGGTAGCGTCTACGCCGGCGAAGCCCCGGGCATGCGCATGGGCATACGCGGCGAAATCACCGGAGTCGGCTCCGACTCCCTCAAGGTGCACGTCAACACGGGCGAAAATGTGATGGTCCAGTTGACCCCGGACACCAAGGTCCGCGCCGTCACCCTGGCCAACATCGAAGACATCAAGCCCGGCAGTTACATCGGTTCGGCAGCCATTCCCCAGGAGGATGGCACGCTCAAGGCGCTGGAGGTTCACGTCTTCCCGCCGGAGCTGGCCGGCAGCGGCGATGGCCACCGGCCGTTCGACCTGGCCAAGGGCAGCAGCATGACCAATGGCAGCGTCGGCGATCTGGTGGTGAGCAACGGCCGGGTGCTGACCGTCAACTACAAGGGCGGCCAGCAGAAGATCCTGGTGCCGGAGGACGTGCCGATCGTCAACCTGACGCCGGGGGATCGCAGCTTGCTCAAGGTTGGCGTGAAGATTGTGACCTTCGTGACCCAGAGCGCGGACGGCACATTGACCGCGCAATCGATTTCGGCGGGTAAGGATGGTGTGAAACCACCGATGTAATAGTCCTCACCCTCTCCCAAAGGGAGAGGGGATTTTGCCCACAAAAAAGGCGACCTCTTCAGGTCGCCTTTTTCATGTCAGCTCACGCCTTACTGGCCGTTGTAGATCTGGTCGAAGATCCCGCCGTCGTTGAAGTGGGTCTTCTGCACGGTGCGCCAGTCACCGAAGGTTTTCTCGACCGACAGGAAGTCAACTTTCGGGAAACGGTCGGTGTATTTGGCCAGTACCGCCGGGTCACGTGGACGCAGGTAGTTGGCGGCCGCAATTTCCTGGCCTTCCGGCGACCACAGGTACTTCAGGTATTCCTCGGCGGCGGCGCGGGAGCCTTTCTTCTCGACGACTTTATCGACCACCGATACAGGCGGCTCGGCTTCGGCGGAGACGCTTGGGTAGATGACTTCGAACTGGTCGCGGCCGAACTCGCGGGCGATCATTTCAGCTTCGTTCTCGAAGGTCACCAGCACGTCACCGATCTGGTTGGTCATGAACGTGGTGGTGGCGGCGCGGCCACCGGTATCCAGCACTGGCGCCTGCTTGAACAGCTTGCCGACGAAGTCTTTCGCCTTGTTCTCGTCACCACCGTTTTTCAGCACGTAGCCCCAGGCCGACAGGTAGGTGTAGCGGCCGTTACCCGAGGTTTTCGGGTTCGGCACGATCACTTGCACGCCGTCCTTGAGCAGGTCTGGCCAGTCTTTCAGGGCTTTCGGGTTGCCCTTGCGCACGATGAACACGGTGGCCGAGGTGAATGGCGCGCTGTTGTTCGGCAGGCGGGTGACCCAGTTCTCCGGGACCAGTTTGCCGTTGTCGGCCAGGGCGTTGATGTCGGTGGCCATGTTCATGGTGATGACATCGGCCGGCAAACCGTCGATCACCGAGCGGGCTTGCTTGCTCGAACCGCCGAAAGACATCTGCACCGTGATGTTTTCGTTGTGTTCGGCCTGCCAGTGTTTCTGGAACGCAGTGTTGTAGTCCTTGTAGAAATCGCGCATCACGTCGTAGGAAACGTTAAGCAGGGTCGGTGCGGCCTGAGCCACGCTGCCGAAGGCAAGACCAACGGCGAGAAGTGAGGCGCCAAAGAGTTTTTTCACTGCGCATTCCTTGTTCTGTGGGGGTGTTTTTACAAAGGTGAGGCCATTTGCCAGCGACTATAGCGGGGCGCGCATAGTCGCTTAAAGATTAAAAAGAACTTTGCTTATTCCATTTTCTTGAACAACGCGTTGCCACAACGGGAGCAGAACGAGGCTTCGTGTTCATGGCTGTTTTTCTTGCACACCGGGCAATCGTGCTGCAGCTGACCGCCGCGCATGGCGGTGGCCAGTTCGGCGGTGAAAATCCCGGTGGGCACGGCGATGATCGAATAACCGGTGATCATCACCAGCGACGAAATCACCTGGCCCAGAATGGTCCTCGGCACGATGTCGCCGTAACCCACGGTGGTCAGGGTCACGATAGCCCAATAGATGCCTTTTGGAATGCTGGTGAAGCCATGTTCCGGGCCTTCGACCACGTACATCAGGGTGCCGAACACCGTGACCAGGGTGCAGACGCTGAGCAGGAACACGAGGATCTTCTGCTTGCTGCCGCGCAGGGCGTCGAGCAGGTAATGCGCCTGCTTCAGGTACGGGCCGAGCTTGAGCACACGGAAGATCCGCAGCATCCGGATCACCCGGATGATCAGCAGGTACTGGGCATCGCTGTAATACAACGCGAGGATGCCGGGCACGATCGCCAGCAAATCCACCAGCCCGTAGAAACTGAAGGCGTAGCGCAACGGTTTGGGCGAGCAATACAGGCGCAGCAGGTACTCGCCGAGAAAGATGACGGTGAAGCCCCACTCGATGTACGCCAGCACATCGGCGTAGTTCTGGTGGACGTCATCGATGCTGTCGAGGATCACCGTCACCAGACTGGCCAGGATGATCAGCAGCAGGGTCTTGTCGAAACGGCGGCCGGCCACCGTATCGGTCTGAAAGATGATCACGTACAGGCGATCACGCCACGTGTTGTTGCCGTTCATGCGAATCGCCCTGGCCATAAATCAGCGCAGCCTAGGTTGATTCTCCCCGTCAGCGCAAGGCGCCGCGTTCAACTCGGGTTGGCGCATCAGGCGAATGCCGGTGCGCAGCAGCCAGCAGGCAAGAATGAACGGTGCGGTGAGCGTCGCAAGACCCAGGGCACTGAACAGCGGCGTCACCAGCAGCGCCAGGCCGATGCCGAACAGCGGCAGCCACGGTTGCTGGCGTTGGGCGCTGAAGGCGAGGGCGGCGAGCACTGCGTTGTAGCCACCCAGACCGAGCAGCGCGACCTGACTGTCGTGATGTAACAGGCTGGAGCCCAGACCAATCGCCGAGGCCGCCATTGCCCAGGCAAATGCCCGGCGATCGGCGATCAGCAGACCGGCAGCGATCAATGCACCGGCCAGCGGATGGTCGAGGAACATCACCTGGCCCAGCCCTTTCAGGGCGGCACCAAGCAGATTCAGGGTGTTCAGCTCAAGCGCCGGAGCCGGCGTCGCAGGCTCGGCGAAACACAGGAACACCCAGCTCAGCAGCACGAACGGCGCGGTGTAGGCGGGCAGGTACTCGGTGAGACGTGCGCGTTTGAGCCACTGCTGCGTGATCATCGCGCTCAGGCCGCCGGCCGCCAGAATCAGCGGTGGCAGCATCGGCGACCAGGGGAAATACAGGCTCAGCAACAGGCCGACCAGCACGCCGTTGTAGCTGAACAGTCCGGCCTGGCGATCAGCCTTGGCGTAGTTGCGTCGTTGCGCGGTGAGCAACCCGGCGACCGCGCCGAGCAGCGCCCCGGCAAACAGCACCGGCGCGGTAAATAAAATGGCCAAAAGGCACAGCAGGCCACACAACGGGTGGCGCTGGAGGAAGATCTGACTGAAACCGTTGAGCAAGGCTTCGGCCCAGTCGGGGCAGTGGGTGTTGAAATGGTTGGCAGGCATGTCTGGACAATCTGGGCAGTAGGACAATCAAAAGGTCTTGCTTGAAACTGTGGCGAGGGAGCTCATGCCCGGTGAATGCGGTGTCTCTTGTGGAAACCGTCATGCCGAGCGACGGGAGCACGCTCCCTCGCCACACAGGTGTTGCTTAAATCAATGTTTCGATCCGCAGCGAATTAGTCGATCCCGGCTGGCCAAACGGCACACCCGCGGTGATCAGCAACGTATCGCCACGCTCGGCCATTCCTTGAGCCTGAGCGATTTCCAGCGCGGTCGAGCACACTTCATCCACCTGACGCAGCCGATCATTGACCACCGAGTGAATGCCCCACGCCACACTCAAGCGGCGGGCGGTCTGCAGGTTCGGCGTCAGGTTGAGGATCGGCGCTTTCGGCCGCTCCCGCGCCGCACGCAGACTCGATGCGCCGGACTCGCTGTAGTTGACCAGCACCGCCACTGGCAGCACGTTGCTGATGCGACGGATCGCACAGCTGATGGCATCGGACACGGTCGCTTCGGCTTTCGGCCGGCTGACGTCGAGTTGGGTCTGGTAGTCCGGACCGTTCTCCACCTGGCGGATGATCTTGCTCATCATCTGCACGGCTTCCAGCGGGTATTCGCCGGACGCGGTTTCCGCCGACAGCATCACCGCATCGGCGCCTTCGGCCACGGCGTTGGCCACGTCAGTGACTTCGGCGCGGGTCGGCGCCGGCGAGAAGCGCATCGACTCGAGCATCTGTGTCGCCACCACCACCGGTTTGCCGAGCTGGCGGCAGGTGGTGATGATGTTTTTCTGGATCTGCGGCACGCTTTCGGCCGGCACTTCCACGCCCAGATCACCACGAGCCACCATGATCGCGTCGCTCAGCTCGGCGATTTCGCGCAGTTGCTCGACGGCCGACGGCTTCTCGATTTTCGCCATCAGGAACGCCTTGTCGCCGATCAGCTCGCGGGCTTCGATGATGTCTTGCGGACGCTGTACGAACGACAGCGCGACCCAGTCCACACCCAGTTCGAGACCGAAGCTCAGGTCGCGGCGATCCTTGGTGGTCAGCGGGCTCAGATCGAGCACCGCTTGCGGAACGTTCACGCCTTTGCGATCCGACAGTTCGCCACCGTTGAGCACGGTAGTGTCGATGGCGTCGGAGTATTTGGTGACGACCCGCACACGCAGTTTGCCGTCGTCGAGCAGCAGATCCATCCCGGCTTCCAGCGCGGCGATGATCTCCGGATGCGGCAGGTTCACCCGGCGTTCGTCGCCCGGCGTCGCGTCCAGATCAAGGCGGAAGGCCTGACCGCGATGCAACTGAACCTTGCCGTCAGCGAACTTGCCGACCCGCAGTTTCGGCCCTTGCAGGTCCATCAGGATCCCGAGCGGGTAGTTGAGCTGGCGCTCGACTTCGCGGATCCACTGATAGCGCTTGGCGTGGTCGGCGTGATCGCCGTGGCTGAAGTTGAGGCGGAAGATATTGACCCCGGCCTCGACCAGCTCGCGGATGTCTTCGATGCCGTCGACGGCAGGCCCGAGGGTGGCGAGGATTTTGACCTTTTTATCAGGCGTCATGATTTAGAGCTCTCGAGGATCAGGATGGCGCGGAAGTCGTTGACGTTGGTGCGGGTCGGCTCGGTGACTATCAGCGCATCGAGCGCCGCGAAGTAGCCGTAACCGTTGTTGTTATCCAGCTCGTCGCTGGCGCTCAGGCCGAGGGCGGCGGCGCGGGCGTAGCTGTCCGGGGTCATGATCGCGCCGGCATTGTCTTCCGAGCCGTCGATACCGTCGGTGTCACCGGCCAGCGCATACACGCCGGGCTGGCCCTTGAGGCTGTCGGTGAGGCTGAGGAGGAATTCGGCGTTGCGTCCGCCACGACCATTGCCGCGCACGGTCACGGTGGTTTCGCCGCCGGAGAGAATCACGCACGGTGCCGCCAGTGGCTGGCCGTGATGAATGATCTGGCGCGCAATGCCGGCGTGGACTTTCGCCACTTCGCGGGATTCGCCTTCCAGGTCACCGAGGATCAGCGTGCTGAAACCGGCCTGACGGCATTTCACTGCTGCCGCATCCAGCGATTGCTGAGGACGGGCGATCAACTGGAAGTGACTGCGGGCCAGGCTCGGATCGCCGGGTTTGACGGTTTCCGATTCCGGGCTTTGCAGCCAGGTGCGCACGGAGGCCGGGATCTCGATGCCGTAGCGCTTGATGATCGCCAGTGCTTCGGCGCTGGTGCTCGGGTCGGCCACGGTCGGGCCGGAGGCGATGACCGTGGCGAGGTCGCCCGGTACATCGGAAATCGCGTAGGTATAAACAGTTGCCGGCCAGCAGGCCTTGCCCAGGCGTCCGCCCTTGATCGCCGAGAGGTGCTTGCGCACGCAGTTCATCTCGCCGATGGTCGCGCCGGATTTGAGCAGGGCTTTGTTGATCGACTGTTTGTCGGCCAGGGTTATGCCTTCGGCCGGCAGCGCCAGCAGGGCAGAACCGCCGCCGGACAGCAGGAAGATCACGCGGTCGTCTTCGGTCAGATTGCTGACCAGTTCCAGCACGCGTTTGGCCACGGCCAGACCGGCAGCGTCCGGCACCGGGTGCGCGGCTTCGACCACTTCGATTTTTTCGCACGGGGCGCCGTGACCGTAGCGGGTCACCACAAGGCCCGAGACTTCACCTTCCCAGCAGCGCTCGACCACTTGCGCCATGGCAGCGGCAGCCTTGCCGGCGCCGATGACGATCACGCGACCTGTGCGATCGGCCGGCAAATGGGCTTCGAGGACCTGGTTCGGATGGGCCGCGTCGATGGCTGTGGCAAACAGCTCGCGCAGCAGTTGTTGCGGATCGACCGACATGGCGGGCTCCCGGAATTCTTGTTATTGGAAGGGCAACTCGGTCCAGTGTGGAAGCAGGGCTGCTTCCACACTGGGGGCGGGGCAGGGCTTACTTCTTGTCGCGAATCGAGAAGTTGGCCATGTGTTCCAGGCCCTTGATCAGCGCCGAGTGGTCCCAGTTGCTGCCACCGATGGCCGCGCAGGTGCTGAACACTTGCTGGGCGTTGGCGGTGTTCGGCAGATTGATGTTCAGCTCCTTGGCGCCTTGCAGGGCCAGGTTCAGGTCCTTCTGGTGCAGGCTGATGCGGAAGCCCGGATCGAAGGTGCCCTTGATCATGCGCTCGCCGTGTACTTCGAGGATCTTTGAGGAAGCGAAACCACCCATCAGCGCTTCACGCACCTTGGCCGGATCGGCACCGTTTTTCGAAGCGAACAGCAGGGCTTCGGCGACGGCCTGAATGTTCAGGGCAACGATGATCTGGTTCGCCACCTTGGCGGTCTGACCGTCGCCATTGCCGCCGACCAGGGTGATGTTCTTGCCCATGGCCTGGAACAGCGGCAGTGCGCGTTCGAAGGCATCGGCATCGCCACCGACCATGATGCTCAGGGTGGCAGCCTTGGCACCGACTTCACCACCGGACACCGGAGCGTCGAGGTACTGCGCGCCTTTTTCGTTGATCTTCGCCGCGAAAGCCTTGGTGGCGGTCGGCGAGATCGAGCTCATGTCGATCACGACTTTGCCTTTGCCGATGCCGGCAGCAACGCCGTCGGCGCGGAACAGCACGTCATCGACCTGCGGGGTATCCGGCACCATGACGATGATGAATTCAGCTTCCTGGGCCACTTCTTTCGGGTTGGCCAGGGCCACGGCGCCAGCGGCGACCAGGTCGGCAGGGGCGGCGTCGTGGTGTGCCGACAGGAACAGGCTGTGACCGGCTTTCTGCAGGTTCGAAGCCATTGGGTGGCCCATGATGCCGGTGCCGATAAATCCGATTTTAGCCATGAGAAATTCCTCTTGTTTTTGTCTTGCTCAAGCAAATAGGGGCTGTTGTGGGAGCGAGCCTGCTCGCGATTCAGGCGCTGCGGTACATCAGATGTACCGAGGTGATCTCATCGCGAGCAGGCTCGCTCCCACAGGTTTTTTGCATTGTTCTTAAATTGCGTTATGGGTCTTCAGCCAGCCGAGGCCCGCTTCAGTGGTGGTCAGCGGTTTGTACTCGCAGCCGACCCAGCCCTGATAACCGATGCGATCCAGGTGTTCGAACAGGAAGCGGTAGTTGATCTCGCCAGTACCCGGCTCGTTGCGGCCCGGGTTGTCGGCCAGCTGCACATGGTTGATCTCGGCCAGGTGCGATTGCAGGGTGCGGGCCAGATCGCCTTCCATGATTTGCATGTGATAGATGTCGTATTGCAGGAACAGGTTGGCGCTGCCGACCTGCTCGCGAATCGACAGGGCCTGCGCCGTGTTGTTCAAGTAGAAGCCCGGGATGTCGCGGGTGTTGATCGCTTCCATCACCAGTTTGATGCCGACGGCTTGCAGCTTGTCGGCGGCGTACTTGAGGTTGGCGACGAAGGTCTTTTCAACGGTGGCATCGTCCACGCCTTGCGGACGGATACCGGCCAGGCAGTTGACCTGGGTGTTGCCCAGCACCTGTGCGTAGGCGATGGCCAGATCGACACCGGCGCGGAACTCTTCGACCCGGTCCGGCAGGCACGCGATACCGCGTTCGCCCTTGGCCCAGTCACCGGCCGGCAGGTTGAACAGCACTTGGGTCAGACCGTTGGCGTCGAGTTTGGCCTTGATTTCGGCGGAGCTGAAATCGTACGGGAACAGGTACTCGACACCGCTGAAGCCCGCCTCGGCGGCGGCGTCGAAACGGGCAAGGAAATCCTGTTCGGTGAACAGCATGGACAGGTTGGCTGCGAAACGCGGCATGGTGGTCTCCCGTTAGAGTGATCGTTCCCGCGCCCGGCGCGGGAACGAACGGCAAGCAGTTTTAATCGAGCAGCGAAATCGCGGTAGGCGCATCGTTGCCGACCAGCGCCAGGTCTTCGAATTCGTTGACGGCGTTGATCTCGGTACCCATGGAGATGTTGGTCACACGCTCCAGAATGATCTCGACGATCACCGGCACCTTGAACTCTTCGATCAGCTCTTCGGCCTTGCGCAGGGCAGGGGCGATGTCAGCCGGTTCGAACACACGCAGCGCCTTGCAGCCCAGGCCTTCGGCGACTGCGACGTGGTCGACACCGTAACCGTTGAGTTCCGGCGCGTTCAGGTTATCGAAGGACAGCTGCACGCAGTAGTCCATTTCGAACCCGCGCTGTGCCTGACGGATCAGACCCAGGTACGAGTTGTTCACCACGACGTGGATGTACGGCAGATTGAACTGGGCGCCGACCGCCAGTTCCTCGATCATGAACTGGAAGTCATAGTCCCCCGACAGGGCCACGACTTTCCGATTCGGATCGGCCTTCACCACGCCCAGCGCTGCCGGAATGGTCCAGCCCAACGGGCCTGCCTGGCCGCAGTTGATCCAGTGACGCGGCTTGTAGACGTGCAGGAACTGCGCGCCGGCAATCTGCGACAGACCGATGGTGCTGACGTAGCACGTGTCCTTGCCGAACACCTGGTTCATTTCTTCGTAAACGCGCTGCGGCTTGACCGGCACGTTGTCGAAGTGGGTCTTGCGTTGCAGGCTGGACTTGCGCTGCTGGCAGTCCTGCAGCCATGCACTGCGGTTTTTCAGTTTGCCGACGGCTTGCCATTCACGGGCGACTTCGATGAACACGGTCAGCGCGGCGGCGGCGTCGGACACGATGCCCAGGTCCGGGGTGAACACGCGACCGATCTGGGTGCCTTCGATGTCGACGTGAATGAACTTGCGACCTTCGGTGTACACGTCGACCGAACCGGTGTGACGGTTGGCCCAGCGGTTACCGATACCCAGTACCACGTCGGATTTCAGCATCGTGGCGTTGCCATAACGGTGCGAAGTCTGCAGACCGACCATGCCGACCATCAGCGGGTGATCGTCCGGAATGGTGCCCCAGCCCATCAGGGTCGGGATGACCGGGATGCCGGTCAGCTCGGCGAATTCCACCAGCAGATCGCTGGCGTCGGCGTTGATGATGCCGCCACCGGCCACCAGCAATGGACGTTCAGCCTGATCGAGCAGCGCCAGAGCCTTTTCAACCTGCACGCGAGTTGCGCTCGGCTTGGCCAGCGGCAGTGGCTGGTAGGCGTCGATGTCGAATTCGATTTCGGCCATCTGCACGTCGAACGGCAGGTCGATCAGCACCGGGCCCGGACGGCCGGAGCGCATTTCATAGAAGGCTTTCTGGAACGCGTAAGGCACCTGGCCCGGCTCCAGAACGGTAGTTGCCCACTTGGTCACTGGCTTGACGATGCTGGTGATGTCGACGGCCTGGAAGTCTTCCTTGTGCATACGGGCACGTGGCGCCTGGCCGGTGATGCAGAGGATCGGGATCGAGTCTGCGGAGGCGCTGTACAGACCGGTGACCATGTCGGTACCGGCAGGGCCGGAAGTACCGATGCACACGCCGATGTTGCCGGCCTTGGTGCGGGTGTAGCCCTCGGCCATGTGCGAGGCGCCTTCAACGTGGCGAGCAAGGACGTGATCGATGCCACCGACTTTCTTCAGGGCGGAATACAGCGGGTTGATCGCAGCACCCGGAATGCCAAAAGCGGTATCAACCCCTTCACGGCGCATCACCAGAACGGCGGCTTCGATTGCTCTCATTTTGCTCATGGTTTTGTGCCTCTTTACGTTTTGTAATTGTATACAAGTGGCTTTGCGCAGAGTGTATTCACGGCGGACGGCGCAGGTCAATCCATTTTCTCAAGCGTCTGTTTCATTCGTCGGAAGCCGTTTCTACTGTGGCTTTTCGTCGCATGGGGCGCTTTTCGAGAATTATTGTATACAAAAAAATAATTCATTGTGTTCTATTTGTTGCATCGGGCTGCGGCACAAACGCGCAGTCCAACGGCTTTCCCAATAACAAAATGAGGACGGCACCATGAGCGCTTTAACCTTGAAAGTCGCAGTCAACCTGGTCAACGAAGCCATCAGCGCAGGGCGCGCCATCTCCGCTGCGCCGCTGACCATTGCAGTACTGGATACCGGCGGCCACCTGGTCACCTTGCAACGCGAAGACGGCGCCAGCCTGCTGCGCCCGAACATCGCCATCGGCAAAGCCTGGGGCGCCATCGCCCTGGGCAAGGGCTCACGCCTGCTGGCGCTGGACGCACAACAACGCCCGGCGTTCATCGCCGCGCTCAACAGCATGGGGCAGGGCAGCGTCGTGCCGGCACCGGGCGGCGTGTTGATTCGCGATCAGGCGGGCAACGTGCTGGGAGCGATCGGCATCAGCGGCGATCTGTCGGATGTCGATGAGCAAGTGGCGATCAAGGCTGTGGAGGCTTTGGACCTGCGGGCGGATGCGGGGGGGGCGGCCTGACGGGAACTGAATCACCCCGGTTGGGTTTGGGGTGATGACGAATCGGGGTGGCGTCGATAGACTGCCGCCCCGTTTTTGTATCAAGGAAGATCAGCGTGAAGACGCTACTTGGCTTTTCTCTGGCCACGGCCATGACCCTCATCACTCCCATTCTGCACGCCGCCGAACCGCTGGACGCCGAAGACATCGCGTTCCAGGCGCTGAGCCCGGTGGTCACCGCATTGATCAATGCCGACGATGTTCCGGAGTTGATGGCGCGAGCCGAGAAGCTCGAAGACACCGACACCTTGCAGGCCATTGCGGTTTATCTGGCGGCCACTCGTGAAGATCCCGAACAGATGCTCGCGCCTTATCAGGTCGCTGCGCTGTTTGCCCGCCGTGGCGACGACAAACTGGCCCTGCGCTTCCTGCAAGAGGCTGATGATCGTGGTATGTGGTTCGGCCCATTGCTGGCCGGCGACGAAGATTTTTCCGATCTGCGCGAGACAGCCACCTACAAAACCGTATTGGCCAACGCGCAGCAGCGCTACAAGACCATCGCTCCCGGCAAGGTTGGCGCCATTTCAGTGCTCAATCCGTCGGCGGATATTCCCGCGCCCAAGGCGTGCCGTCCGGTGGTGGTCTGGCTGCACGGCTACGGCATCAATGGTGAGCTCGACGAAAGCTACCAACCACTCGCTGATACCGGGGCCATTATTCTTGGCATCAACGGTACAGAGATGATCAATGCGGTCGACAGCTTCCGCTGGATCGGCCCAGGCTTCGAAGGCACCCATCAAGCGGTGCAGAACGGCTTGAAGCAATTGGCGGCGCAGCAATGCATCGATCGCAAGCACGTCTACCTGATGGGCTTCTCTCAAGGTTCACAACACGCGGGCGCCTTGCTGGCGCAACATCCGGATGACTACGCGGGTGCTCTGTTGCTGTCACCTGGCGGCCGGCAGCCGACACCGACGGTGAGCAAGGCGCATGGCAAAAGAGTGTTTGTGATCAACGGCAAGATGGAGGGCGCGGGCAATCAGCAGATGGCCACTGACTTCCGCAAGCTGTTCAGTGACGGCAACGAAGTCAAATCCCGTACCCATGAAGGCGGGCATTCCTTCCCGGACGACTGGAGCACCTCCTTGCCGCAAGCGCTGCGCTGGTTGATGGGTAGCGACGCCTGAAACAAAAAAAAAGCAGGTCGGGCCACGTCTTCAGGACGCTTTGGCCAGGCCTGCGTTTTTTTGCGTGTGTGTAGCGCTGTCAGTCCGGCTCGCAGCCCTTGAGCACCAACCGGATGATGGTTTGTGCCGCGGACTCATAATCGGCTTCGTCGAGCTTTTCCTTGCCGGTCACGGCGGAGATCTGCCAGTCGAAGTCGGCGTAGGTCTGGGTCGCGGCCCAGATGCTGAACATCAGGTGGTTGGGGTCGATCGGGGCGATCTGGCCGCGGTCGATCCAGCTCTGGATGCAGTCGATGTTGTGCTTGGCCTGGCTGTTCAGTTGCTCGACGAGGTCGGCGCTCAGGTGCGGGGCGCCGTGCATGATTTCGCTGGCGAACACCTTCGAGGCAAACGGAAGGTCGCGGGAGATGCGGATCTTCGAGCGGATGTAGCCGCTCAGCACTTCGCTCGGCACGCCGTCCGGGTTGAACGGGGTCGAGGCCTGCAGGATCGGCACGATGATGCTTTCCAGAACCTCGCGGTAGAGGTTTTCCTTGGACTTGAAGTAGTAGTAGACGTTGGGCTTGGGCAATCCCGCCTTGGCGGCGATGTCGCTGGTTTTGGTCGCAGCGAAGCCCTTGTCGGCAAACTCTTCACTGGCGGCACGCAGGATCAGTTCTTTGTTGCGCTCGCGGATTGTGCTCATAAACCCGGTGGTTCCTTGCCTGTTCTGGCGGTTGCGCATGGTAGCACCGGCCTCGCGCGCCGCTCAACAATGCCCGTCGGTGGCGCTCGTCGCGTCAGTCTGTCGCCTGCCTGAACAAATTCGCCATGCCCCGCGATGGCTGTCGGGACGCTGCTAGAGTCAAGGCAGACGCGGGGGCAAGAGGCGGGCGGTCATGGCGAAACGCAGGCGCGGCAAAGTCCTGTTGATCATCGGCATTGTGCTGTTGCTGGGGCTTGCCCTGTGGTTCTACCTGAGCGCCGGTCAGCATCGGGTCAAACCCCCGCCGGCCGCCGAGCCGGTCGCAACGGTCGCCGTCAAGCTTCAAGATGTGCCTGTCTACATTGATGCCTTGGGCACGGTGACCCCGACCCGCAGCGTGACCGTGGTGACCCAGGTCAACGGCATTCTCAGCTCGGTCGAGTTCAAGGAAGGCCAGCACGTCGCCAAAGGCCAGGTCATCGCCCGCATCGACGACCGCGCACTGAAGGCGCAACTGGCGGTGGCCAAAGGCACGCTGATGCATGATCAGGCGCTGCTCGCCAACGCCGTGCGCGATCTGGCGCGTTATCGCGAACTGATCAAGGTCGGCTCCACCACCCAGCAAACCCTCGATACCCAGGCCTCGCTGGTGCAGCAACTGCAAGGCACGGTTGCTTCGGATCAGGGCAGCGTGCAAAACCTCGAAGTCCAGTTGAGCTACTGCACGATCACTTCACCGGTGGATGGCGTGGTCGGTTTGCGCCAGGTCGATCCCGGCAACTATGTGACCACCACCAGCACCACCGGGATTGCCGTGATCACCCAGATGACCCCGGCCACCGTGGTGTTCGCCGTGCCCGAGGACGATCTGGGGGCGATCAATCAGGCGATGGCCAAAGGCGTAGTCACGGTGCTGGCCTACGACCGCAACAAACACAACCTGCTGGCCACCGGCAATCTGCTGGCGCTGGATAACCAGGTCGATACCAGCACCGGCACGATCAAGGTCAAGGCGCAGTTCGACGATTCGGCCAAGGCGCTGTTTCCCAATCAGTTCGTCAACGCCCGGCTCAAGGCTGACACTCTGAGTCAGAACCCCGTGGTGCCGACCCGGGCGATCCAGCACGGCAGCAAGGGCGATTTCGTCTTCGTCGTGGTCGATCCCGGCAACAAGGTCAGCCTGCGTAACATCAAGACCGGGCCGGCGACTGGCGATGTTTCGGCGGTACTCGACAACGGGGTGAAGGAGGGCGAGCAGGTCGTCACCGAGGGCGCCGACAAACTCGACGATGGCTCGGCGGTGAAAGTCGTCGCGCCGTAGGAGGCGTAGCCCATGAACGTCTCGCGCCCCTTCATCGAACGCCCGGTGGCCACCACGCTGCTGATGGTCGCCGTACTGTTGCTCGGTCTGCTCGGTTATCACTTGCTCTCGGTGTCGGCGTTGCCGGAGGTGGATTACCCGACCATTCAGGTGTTCACCCAATACCCCGGCGCCAGTCCCGAGGTCATCAGTTCGTCGATCACTGCGCCGCTGGAACGCCAGCTCGGCGAGATGCCGGGGCTCAAGTCGATGAACTCCACCAGCTCCAACGGCGCCTCGGTGGTGACCCTGCAACTCGATCTGTCGCTGTCGCTGGATGTCGCCGAGCAGGAAGTGCAGGCTGCGATCAACGCCGCCGGCACCTTCCTGCCGGCGAACCTGCCGTACCCGCCGGTCTACAGCAAGGTCAACCCGGCCGATGCGCCGGTGCTGACGCTGTCGCTGACCTCCGACGTGTTGCCGCTGACCAAGGTTGAAGACCTCGCCGACACGCGGCTGGCGCAAAAGATTTCGCAGATCACCGGCGTCGGTCTGGTCACCCTCAGCGGCGGTCAGCGCCCGGCGGTGCGGGTCGAGGCCAACACCTCGGCGCTGAACAGTCTGGGGCTGTCCCTCGATGACCTGCGCACCTCGCTGGGCACGGCCAACGTCAATCAGGCCAAGGGCAATATCGACGGCAAATATCAGGCGTATTCGATCGGCACCAACGACCAGTTGCAGTCCGCCGAGGAGTACCGCGATCTGGTGATCGCCTACAAGAACGGCGCGCCGATTCGCCTGTCGCAGATCGCTTCGTCGACCCAGGGCCCGGAGAACCCACGGCAAGCGGCGTGGACCGACAGCACGCCGTCGATTGTCCTGAATATCCAGCGCCAGCCCGGGGCCAACGTGATTGATGTGGTCGACCGCGTGCAACAACTGCTGCCCAAGCTGCGTGCCAGCCTGCCGGCGACGCTGAAGGTCAACGTGCTCACCGACCGCACGCAAACCATCCGCGCCTCGGTCACCGACGTGCAATACGAACTGGCGGTGGCAGTGTTGCTGGTGGTGATTGTGATCTTCCTGTTCCTGCGCAACGTGGCGGCGACGATCATCCCGGCGGTGACCGTGCCGCTGACGCTGGTCGGCACCCTGGCGGTGGCCTACGCGGTGGGGTTTTCGCTGAACAACCTGACGCTGATGGCGCTGACTATCGCCATCGGTTTCGTGGTCGATGACGCCATCGTCATGATCGAAAACATCACCCGCTACATCGAGGCCGGCGACTCGCCGATGCAGGCCGCGCTCAAGGGCGCGGAGCAGATCGGCTTCACCATCATTTCGCTGTCGGTGGCGCTGATCGCGGTGATGATTCCGCTGCTGTTCATGGGCGATGTAGTGGGCCGGCTGTTTCGCGAATTCGCCATGACCGTGGCGGTAACCATCGTCATCTCGGCGCTGATCACCCTGACCCTGACGCCGATGATGTGTTCGCGCATGCTCAAGCACAAACACGAGGAACGCCGGGTCGATTTCTTCGACCGGGTCAACGGCTATTACGTCAAAGGCCTCGACTGGGTGCTGCTGCATCGCGGGCTGACGTTGATCTCGGTGGTACTCACCGGGTTGCTGACGCTGTTGATCATCGTGATCATGCCCAAGGGCTTTTTCCCCGAGCAGGACACCGGGCTGATCCAGGGCATTTCCCAGGCCTCGCCGGGCATTTCCTTCCAGCAGATGCAGAGCGAGCAACAGCGGCTGGCCGCGCGGATTCTCAAGGACCCGGCGGTGGCGAGCCTGTCTTCGTTCGTCGGCATCGACCAGACCAACCCGACGATCAATCAGGGCAACCTGCTGATCAACCTCAAGCCCCACGGCGACCGTGACAGCAGCGCAGCGGTGATTCGCCGGCTCTCCGACGCCAATGCCGACGACGCCGGGATTCGCCTGTACCTGCACAGCGTGCAGGACCTGACGCTGGACGCCACGGTCTCGACCACCAGTTATCGCCTCGGCCTGCAAGCCACCGACCCGGGCGAACTGGAAACCTGGACCAACAAACTGCTCGCAGCGATCAAGCAGGACCCGATGTTCACCGACGTGCAAAGCCAGGCGATGCAGTTCGGCAATCAGATCCAGCTCAACTTCGACCGCGCCACGGCGTCGCGTCTGGGCATCACTCCGCAAGCCATCGACGACGTGTTGTACGACGCCTTCGGCCAGCGTCAGGTGTCGACCATCTACACCCAGCTCAACCAGTATCACGTGGTGATTGCCACCGACCATCCGCCGCACAATCTGGCGGATCTGTTGACCGGGCTCTACGTCGACATTCCCGGCGGCGGGGTGGCGCCGCTGTCGAGCATGGCGACGATGCAGGTGATTCGCTCGCCGGTAACGATCAATCGTCTGGGGCAGTTTCCCTACGCCGATGTCTCGTTCAACCTCGCCCCCGGCCAGACCCTTGGCGCGGCGGTGACGCGGCTCAAGGACATCGAAACCCGGGCCGGCCTGCCGCTGTCGGTGCAGGCCAATCTGGAAGGGGCGGCGGCGACGTTCGAGGCGTCGTTGTCCAATCAGGTGTATCTGGTGCTGGCGGCGATCATCGTGGTGTACCTGATGCTGGGGATTCTCTACGAGAGCTTCGTGCATCCGGTGACGATTCTCTCGACCCTGTTGTCCGCCGCGCTCGGCGCCTTGCTGGCATTGCTGATCACCGGCACGCAGTTCGACATCATCGGCTTGATCGGCATCGTGCTGCTGATCGGCATCGTGATGAAGAACGGCATCATGATGGTCGACTTCGCCCTGGAGCTGGAGCGCAAGGGCGGGCTCGATCCGGTGGCGGCGATCCGTCAGGCTGCCGAGCTGCGATTCCGCCCGATTTTGATGACCAGCATGGCCTCGCTGTTCGGCGCGGTGCCGTTGGCGCTGGGCACCGGGATCGGCTCGGAGCTGCGTCATCCGCTGGGGATCGCGATCATCGGCGGGCTGTTGCTGAGCCAGTTGCTGACGCTGTTTTCGACCCCGGTGATTTTCCTCGCCATGCATGGCCTGGAGCAGCGCTTCACCCGGCGTCGTCCAGCGGCGGCCGAGGCCTTGCGCGATGAACCTTAGCGCGCCGTTCATCCAGCGCCCCATCGCCACCACATTGCTGGCGGTCGGGCTGGCGCTGTTCGGTGTGCTGGCGTTCAACCTGCTGCCGGTGGCGCCGTTGCCGGAGGTGGATTTCCCGACGATCAGCGTGCGTGCCTCGTTGCCCGGTGCCGACCCGAGCACCGTGGCGTCATCGGTGGCGACGCCGCTGGAACGTCAGTTCGGGCAGATCGCCGGGGTCACCGAGATGACCTCGTCCAGTTCGCTGGGGGCGACCCGCATCACTTTGCAGTTCGACCTCAATCGCGACATCGACGGCGCGGCGCGGGACGTGCAGGCAGCGATCAACGCAGCGCGCAGCAGCCTGCCGAGTGACCTGTCCGGTAACCCGACCTACCGCAAGGTCAATCCGGCCGACTCGCCGATCCTGATTCTCAGCCTGACCTCCGATTCGGCGACCCGTGGCCAGATGTACGACGTGGCCTCGACCCTGCTCGAACAGCGGCTGTTGCAGACCACGGGTGTAGGCGATGTCACGGTGGGCGGCGCGGCATTGCCGGCGGTGCGCATCGAGCTCAATCCGGATCGGCTCAACCGCTACGGCGTCAGCCTGGAACAGGTTCGACAGGTGATTCAGGCGTCCAACGTGAATCTGCCCAAAGGCACGGTGTCGGTCGGCGATCAGTCCTATGGCCTGAAGGCCAACGACATGCTGTATCAGGGCAGCGATTACGGACCGTTGGTGGTCAAGCAGCGCAACGGCGATCTGGTGCGTATCTCCGATCTGGGCGACGTCAGCGAAGACGTCGAAGACCTGCGCAACTTCGGCCTGTCCAACGGCAAACCGGCGGTGTTGCTGGTGGTGTTCAAACAGCCCGGGGCCAATGTGATCGATACGGTGGATGCGGTGAAGGCCGACCTGCCGTTCCTGCAGAGTTCGATCCCCTCGGCGATCAAGATCAACATCCTGATGGACCGCACCACCACCATTCGCGCCTCGCTGCACGACGTGGAAGTGACCCTGCTGATTTCGATCGCGCTGGTGACGCTGGTGACCTTCGGCTTTTTCCGCGACTGGCGCAGCACGCTGATCCCGGCCATCGTCGTGCCGCTGTCGCTGCTGGGCACTTTCGGGGCGATGTATTTTCTCGGCTACAGCCTCAACAACCTGTCGCTGATGGCGCTGACCATTTCCACCGGGTTTGTGGTGGACGATGCGATCGTGGTGGTCGAGAACATCATGCGGCACCTGGAGAAAGGTGAAAGCCGTGTGCAAGCCGCGCTGGCCGGAGCGCGGGAGGTAGGTTTCACGGTGATGACCATCAGTGTGTCGCTGGTGGCGGTGTTCATTCCGTTGCTGCTGATGGGCGGGGTGGTCGGGCGGCTGTTTCGCGAGTTTTCGATTTCGCTGTCGGTGGCCATCGTGATTTCGATGCTGGTGTCACTGACGGTGACGCCGATGCTCGCCAGCGTACTGCTGCGCACTCAACAGCAGAGCGGCAACGGCGACGATCATCCGGATTCGTACTTTCACCGGTTCTACGACCGCACGCTGGGTTGGGTCGTCGAGCATTCGTTCCTGATGGGCCTGCTGACGCTGTTGGTGATTGTGCTGGCGTGCGTGCTCTATGTGCTGGTGCCCAAGGGTTTCTTTCCGCAGGAAGACACCGGGCGCATGTCCGGCAGCATTATTGCGGCGCAGAGCATTTCCTTCGGGGCGATCCAGTCGAACTTCAGCGAGATCAATAAAAAGGTCTTGAGCAATCCGAACGTGGCGACCGTCGGCGGGTTTGTCGGCGGCGGTGGCGGGATCGGCGGGGCGGTCAACAGTGCGCAGCTGTTCATCACCCTCAAGCCGCTGGCGGATCGCAAGGACAGCGCCGATCAGGTCATCGGCCAGATTCGCCACACCCTCGGCGACATGCCCGGCACGCGCCTGTATCTGCAATCGGCGCAGGACATCACGGTCGGCGGCCGGCAGAGCGGGGCGCAGTACCAATACACGATGACTGCCGACGACCAGAGCACCCTCGACGAATGGGTGCCGAAAGTCGTCGCGGTGCTGCACGGCTTGCCGCAATTGACCGATGTGAACACCGATCAGCAGGACAACAGTCTGATGTCCAGCGTGACGGTCAATCGCGATGCCGCCGCCCGGCTCGGGGTCAGCATGTCGGCCATCGACCAGACGCTTTACGACGCCTTCGGTCAGCGCCAGGTTTCGACCATTTACCGTTCCGCCAACCAGTATCACGTGGTGATGGAAGTGGCGCCGGCGTACTGGGCGTCCCCGGCGACCCTGAAAAACATCTACGTGCCGGTGGGCACCGCTGCTGTCACGTCCAAGGGCGCTGCGGCGGCACCGAACCTGAATGCCAAGGTCTCGCAGACGTTGGTGCCGCTGTCGGCGCTGGCGGATTATTCCGTGGGGCGCACGGCGATTTCGATCAGTCATCAAGGGACTTTTCCGGCGGTGACCGCTTCGTTCAACCTCGCGCCGGGCGTCTCCATCGGCCAGGCAACGGCGCTGGTGGACAACGCCGTGAAACAGTTGCGCATGCCCGCCAGTGTGGTCGGCCAGTTTGCCGGGACGGCGCAGGTGTTCCAGTCGTCGGTGGCCAGCGAGCCGTTGTTGATCGTCGCGGCGCTGCTGTCGGTGTACGTGGTGCTGGGCATGCTCTACGAGAGTCTGGTGCATCCGCTGACGATCCTTTCAACGTTGCCGTCGGCCGGTGTCGGCGCGCTGATTGCCTTGCTGCTGACCGGCACCGAACTGTCGATCATCGCGCTGGTGGGGGTGATTCTGCTGATCGGCATCGTGAAGAAGAACGCGATCATGATGATCGACTTCGCCATCACCGAACGTCGCGAATTCGGCCTGAGCGCCAAGGACGCGATCCGTCGCGCCTGCCTGATCCGCTTCCGACCAATCATGATGACCACGCTGGCGGCGATCCTCGGCGCACTGCCGCTGGTGCTCGGCAGCGGCTACGGCTCGGAACTGCGCCGGCCGTTGGGGATTTCGATCATTGGCGGGTTGCTGTTCAGCCAGTTGCTGACGCTGTACACCACGCCGGTGATCTACCTTTGGCTGGACCGGGCGTCGCAGCGCCTGAAGCGTAAGGAGCGATAAATGAAACGTCGCCTGTTGTCGGTGGGCGCAAGCCTTTTGCTGAGCCTGCTCTTGAGCGGTTGCATGGTCGGCCCGGACTACCACAAACCTGCGATTGAGCTGCCGACTTCGTTCAAGGAAGGCACGCAATGGCAGCGTGCGCAGGCCAATCCGCAAGGTGCATTGGACAGCCAATGGTGGCGGGACTATCAGGATCCTGTGCTCAACGATTTGATCGAGCGCTCGGCCAAGGCCAATCAATCGATCATCGGCGCCGAGGCGGCGTATCGGCTGGCGCAGGCGCAAGTGGCGTCGAGCCGCGCCGGGTTGTGGCCGACCGTGGGCGTGGGATTGTCCGGCGCTCGCGGTGTCGGCGGCGGCGCCAGCGGCAGCACCACCAGCGGTTTGACCGGTAGCAGCGGCAGCACCGTCGAACAAACGGTCAGCGCCACCCTGACGGCCAGTTGGGAGCCGGATCTGTGGGGGCAGGTGCGGCGCGGTATCGAGTCGAGCCAGGCTTCGCTGCAATCCTCTGACGCATTGCTGGCGGGCGTACGGCTGTCCATCGGCGCCAGTGTGGCGACCAATTATCTGGGGCTGCGGCAGCTGGATATCGACATCGACCTGTTGCAGCAACAGCAGGCCATCAATCAGCAGCTGCTGACGATGATTCAGGCGCAAACCGTTCAGGGCACGGCGACCAACGATCAATTGCTGGTGGCGCAGGATCAGCTCAGTACCGTGATCACGGCGTTGCAAACCGCGCAGCGTTCGCGGGAGCAGGCCGAGCATGCGCTGGCGGTGCTGGTGGGCGTGGCGCCGGCGCAGTTCGATCTTCCCAGGGCCGCCGACTATCGCTTCACGACGCCGATGCCGCCGCCGGTACTGCCTTCGAATCTGTTGCTGCGTCGACCTGATGTGGTGTCCGCCGAGCGTCTGGCAGCGGCGGCCAACGCGCGGATCGGCGTTGCCGAAGCGGCATTCTTTCCGACTCTGAGCCTGACGGCCGAAGGTGGCTTCCGGGGTTCGGCGCTGGGCGGCCTGTTCTCTGTGCCCAACCGCATCTGGACCCTTGGGCCGGCACTGGCCGAAACCATTTTCGACGGCGGCGCCCGCGAGGCAGCCAAGCAGGAAGCCGAGGCCACTTACGATCAGGACGTGGCCACGTATCGCGGTACGGTGCTCGGAGCGTTGCAGAACGTCGAAGACAATCTGTCGGCGATCAATCACCTGCACATTCAGGCGCAGGCCTTTGATCAGATGTTCCAGCGCAACCAGCAATTGTTCGGCAGTCAGCAGGCGCAGCAACGGGCGGGGACGGTCAGCCAGCAAGCGGTGCTGACCCAACAATTGGTGTTGTTGCAGGCCGAGCAGAACCTGCGTGATACCCAGGGTTTGCTCAGTCAGGGCAGTGTCGCGCTGTTCCAGAGCCTGGGCGGTGGCTGGCAGGTGCCGTAGCCTCTCGCTCCCTTGAGTGGCGCACGGTATGCTGCGCGCACTTTTTTACACAGGGAAGCCTGACCCATGGCAGGAAGCAGTTTGCTGGTGCTGATCGACGACATCGCCACCGTTCTGGATGATGTGGCGTTGATGAGCAAAATGGCCGCCAAGAAGACCGCCGGGGTGCTCGGCGATGACCTGGCGCTCAATGCCCAGCAAGTCTCGGGCGTGCGCGCCGAGCGGGAAATTCCCGTGGTGTGGGCGGTGGCCAAGGGCTCGTTCGTCAACAAGCTGATCCTGGTGCCGTCGGCGCTGGCGATCAGTGCGTTCGTGCCGTGGCTGGTGACGCCGCTGTTGATGGTCGGCGGCGCCTATCTATGCTTCGAGGGTTTCGAGAAACTCGCCCATCCGCTCCTGCATGGCAAGGACGAAGATCAGGCCGAACATGCGCAGCTGACCGAGGCCGTGGCCGATCCTGCGACCGATCTGGTGGCCTACGAGAAGGACAAGATCAAAGGCGCGATCCGCACCGACTTCATCCTTTCGGCGGAAATCATCGCCATCACCCTCGGCACCGTGGCTGAGGCTTCGCTGACCCAGCAAGTGATCGTGATGTCGGGCATCGCCGTCGTCATGACCGTGGGCGTCTACGGCCTGGTGGCCGGCATCGTCAAACTCGATGACCTCGGCCTGTGGCTGACCCAGAAGCCCGGCGCTGCGGCGAAACGCATCGGCAACGCCATCCTGCGCGCCGCGCCATACATGATGAAAGGCCTGTCGGTGATCGGCACGGCGGCGATGTTCCTGGTTGGCGGCGGCATCCTGACTCACGGTGTACCGGTGGTGCATCACTGGATCGAGGGCGTTGCCGCAGCGGCGGGCAGTGCAGGGTTTGCAGTACCCGTGCTGCTCAATGGCGTGGCGGGTGTTGTGGCGGGGGCGGTGGTGCTGGCTGTTGTGTCGGTCGTCGGCAAGCTCTGGAAAGCCCTGAAGGGCTGATTTACGGCTCAATAAAAAAGGCCATTCGATTTGCATCGAATGGCCTTTTTTTGTGGCTGCCGGTGTTACTCGGCGATCTGCAGCTTGCGCGATTCGGTGTACACGTAGCGCACTTTCTCGTATTCGAACGGCGAGTTCATCTGGCCGTAGCGGAAGCGGGTCTGATAACGCTTGTCGACTGCCCGCAGCGCCCAGATTTCCGGGTGGTTTTCGCTGACTTTCGACACATTCAGGTAATTGATCGCCGATTCGGCGGTGTAGTCCACGGCCAGGCCGGCGGTGTCGCGGATGTTCGACGGGCCGAGGATCGGCAGTACGAAGTAGGCGCCGCCCGGTACACCGTAGAAGCCCAGGGTCTGGCCGAAGTCTTCGTTCTGACGTGGCAGGCCCATGGCGGTGGCCGGGTCCCACAGGCCGGCGATGCCGATGGTGGTGTTGAGCAGCAGGCGCGCGGTGGTTTCCATCGAACGCTTGCCCTTGAACTGCAGCAGGCTGTTGACCAGGTTCGGCACGTCGCCAAGGTTGTTGAAGAAGTTGCTCACACCGGAGCGCACGAAACCGGGCGTGACGTAGCGATAGCCATCGACCACCGGCAGGAACACCCATTGGTCGAAGCGGTAGTTGAAGTGGTAGACCCGGCGGTTCCACGATTCCAGCGGGTCATACACGTTCAGCGCGTTGAGCGTCGAGCGCTCGAATTCGCGCTGGTCCAGCCCCGGGTTGAACTTGAGTTTGGACAGCGGCTCCTTGAAGCCGTCACTGTCGACTACCACGGGTGCGTTGGCTTTGCTGTTGTCGGCCTGGGCCACGCCTGCACAGAGTAACGCTGCAAACAGCAGGAGATATTTAGCCACGGAAGAACTCCAGCATGGCGTCGCTGTTGACGCGGTAATTAAGGTTGCCGCAATGGCCGCCCAGTGGGTAAACCGTCAGGCGATCGCCGAAGGTCTTGCGCAGGAACCCGAGGTCGCCAGGGCCGAGGATCACGTCGTCGGCGTTGTGCATCACGGCGATTTTCGGGCTGTCGTGCAGGTAATCCTTGAGGGCGTACAGGCTGACCTGATCGATCAGTTGCAGCAGGCTGCCGCCGTCGGTGCGGGCGCGCCACATCGGGATCACCTGCTCGGTCAGGTAGCAGTCGAAGTCGCATTGCAGCGCACGCTTGAGGAACGGCGTGAGGCTGGTGCCTTCGGTGATCGGGAATTTCGGCGGGGTGATCAGGCCGCGACGGTTGATCAGGTCCGAAGTGAAGGCGATGTCCGCCGCCGAGAAGCGGAACGAGGTGCCGATCAGCATCGCCATCTGCTCGTTGCTCAGGTGCTGCTTGGACTGCTGGAAGTCGTAGAGCAGCGCGTCGTTGAGGTCGATGTAGCCTTTTTGCTGGAAGTAGCGGGTCAGCTTGGCCAGCACCAGTTCATAGAACGTGGTGCTGTTGTTGATGCCCTTGACCTCGGTCTGCACCAGCTTGTCGAGGTTGGTGATCGAGGTGTACAGGTTGACCGGCGGATTCAGCAGCAGGACTTTCTTGAAGTTGAAACTGCGGCGGGTTTCGTCCAGGTGGGCGACGAACGCTGCGTCCAGCGCACCGAGGCTGTAACCGCTGAGGTAATAGTCGGTGACCGGCACTTTCGGGTTTTGCGCACGCACGGCCTGCATCACCCGGTACATGTCTTCGGCGTCTTCCTTGGTCACGCCGGGAGTGGCGAAACGCGAGGCGGCGCTCATGAAGTCGAAACTGGTAGGGGAGGACAGCTGCACTACGTGGTAGCCGGCCTTGTAGTAGAGCTTTTTCAGGTATTCGTTGAGGCTGCTGTCATACCGCGCGCCGGTGCCGGCAATCAGGAAAATCAGCGGGGCTGCCTTGTCCTGGGTGGCGATGCGATAGGTGAGTTTTTTCACTGCCCAGAAGTTGTCCGGCAGGATGAACTCGCGTTCCGGACGCAGGGTGACGCTGCGGTCGGTCTGATTGATGTCGTCGTCCGACGGCAACTCCGGACGCAGGTCCGGCGGCGTGGTGGCGATGGTCGCTTCAAACGGGTTGGTCAGCGGATAGCCGTAACTGGCGGCGTCGATATCCACCGCCAGCGCGGACGCACTCAGGATAAGGCCGCCAAACAGGGCGGCGAAGCGCAAGGATCGGAGCATGAGTGAATCCCTTAAAGGAAGGTGCCGAATGAGGTTCGCAGGCTATGACCACTGGGTTAGCGCCAAAGTGCCATGCATCGGCACCAATCAGACGGAATTCGGGGTAATAGTAGCCGGACGATACACTTTGCGCGGATCGAAAGACCAGTTAAGAGTTGTTAGTTCTTGCACACGGCTGGCAGGCGATTAAGCTGGCCGCCGATTTCCTCGTTTGGAGTGTTCCATGTCCCGCCGCTTGCCCGTGATTCTGCTGCTCGTTCTGTTGCCGTTATGGCTGGCCGCCAGTTATGGCGCGCGTTATGGCTTCATGGAGGACGCGCAATGGGTGGGCATCTGCGTTGACGAGGCGAGCCGCTGGGAATGCTCGGTGCGCTCGAACCTGGGCCTGATGATTCATTTCCAGATGCTCGGCTGGGCAGCGGTCGCGGCTGCCGTGATCGGTTTTGTCGTGCCGGGACGGGCAGGGTGGTGGCTGGCGGTGCTGGCGCTGGTGTTCGGGTTTCCGGCGCTGGCGTTGTACAACACCACGCTGGCGGTGTTTGCGGTGGTGATTGCGGGGTTGCGGTTGGTGCGGGAATCGCGCAGCGTCTGACAGTCAGTCATCGCGGGCAAGCCCGCTCCCACAGGGGTGCGTGGCGCACACAAAACCCGAGCTTGACTCGGTCACTGTGGGAGCTGGCTTGCCAGCGAAGAGGCCGGTTCAGCCTCTGAAGATCAGCGGTTGCGAACTCGCAGGCAGCGCCACAACGCGGCCACCATCAACCCGCTGACCAGCGCCCAGCCCCAGGCCTGCTGATTCTGCAGGCCTTCACGGAACAGCTGCGGCGCAATGCAGGCACTGATGATGAAGGTCAGCAGGGCAATTTCCCGGCGGGCCACCGGCACCGGGCGGCACAGGTAAACCAGTGCCGGCAGAATGAACGCCGCACTCGCGAAGCTGCGATAGCGTGGATCGAACACCATCTCCAGCACCATTACCGCTGCCGCAAAACCGGCCGCTGCAACCAGCCAGGAGGCTTGTCGTTCGAACGCATTGAAGGTGCGTTCACGCCAGCCGCTGCGGGCGCTCAAGGTCAGCGCGGCGTGCGCCAGCACCAGCAGATTCAACACGGTCAGCAGGCCGACCCATACCCATTCGCTGGCGAAGCGCGTGGTCAGCCATGCCAGATTGCCCCAGGCACCGATCGAGCAAGCGGCGAGGGCGCCGAGCAATGGCAGCACCAGCGCTGAACGCGTTGTGCGAACCCGGCCGCCAAGCATCAAAGTGCCGACAAAGATCAAACCACCGAGCGCCAGCCAGCGCGACCAGTCAGGGACGTTCGACACTGGCCCGGCCAGCACGCCTTTGTCCTGGCGATCCGCATCGAACAGTCCCCAGTAACCACCAACCGCGCCTTCGCTGCCGCGCTTCCACGGCTGGTCGAAGGCTTCGATCAGGTTGTAATGCCAGCCCTGCTGTTCGGCGAGGGTGACAAAACCGCGAATGAACTTCGCTTCGTTGACCCGGCTCGGCAACGCGGTCTCCCGCTGACGGCCTTCGCTCGGCCAGCCGGTTTCGCCAATCATCACGTCCTTGGGGGCGAACTTGTTGCCGAACACCTGGCGCACATCGGCCACGTGTTGCAGGGCAGCGTCGATGTTCGAAGGATCATCTTCCCAGTACGGCAGCAAATGAATGGTCAGGAAGTCCACCGCCGGCGCGACTTCCGGGTGCTTGAGCCAGAACTCCCAGACATCGGCGTAGGTCACCGGTTGCTTGATATGGCTTTTGACCTTGTTGATCAGCTTCGCCAGTTGCGCACCGGTGACTTCCTTGCGCAGCAGGGCTTCGTTGCCGACGATCACCGCGCTGACCACGTCCGGGTTGGCGTTGGCCGAGGCGATCAGCAGATCGACTTCTTTCTCGGTGTCCACCGGGTTGCTGTTGACCCAGGCGCCGATCATCAGCTTCAAACCATGCTTGCGCGCCAGCTCCGGCAGGGCTTCGAGGCCGGTCATGGAATAGGTGCGGATGCATTCGAAGCGGGTGGCGAGCAGGGCGAGGTCGGCGTCCATGCGCTCCGGGCGCAGTTTGAACGGCACGTCGAACGGCGACTGATCCTTGTCGAACGGCGTGTAGGAGGCGCACTGCAACTTGTGGGTCGGGGTGGCGACATCCGGCAGGATCACCGGTTTGCCGAGGCCGTACCAGAAGCCGCAAAGCGCAAACAGGCCGAGCAGGCAGGCGAACAGATAAGGAAGAAAAGGGAAGCGGGAGGATGCGGACATGGTCAGGCCGAGTGGCTGCAAAGCGACGCATGTTACCTGCATTTATAGAGGGGTTGGTGGCCTGCATGTTTTTGACATGCAAAGTTCGGGCGGATTGTCTGGCGTCAAATATTCAGACGCAGTTAATGGCTTTCTGATGTCGTTTCTCGTTGCTTCGAGGTCGCTGGCAGAGCAGGTCGCTGTGTGCGTCAGGTTGATGATCAAAGCCATCAGTACTCCGCTGATGTTCGAACGAGTTTGCGGTCAGGCGTGATGGGGGCGCTGTGCACCATAACAATACGTTGACGATGCCCGGCATCCGTCGGGCGCAGCATTTCGGGGAAGTAACGATGAAGATGCGACGACTTTTAGGCGCAGGTGCCGCTCTGGTGCTTGCGATGAGCTCAACTTTCGCCAGCGCTGAAAAACAGACCCTGAACATCGGTTACGTTGACGGCTGGTCCGACAGCGTCGCGACCACCCACGTGGCGGCCGAAGTCATCAAACAGAAACTCGGCTACGACGTGAAACTCCAGGCCGTCGCTACCGGGATCATGTGGCAGGGCGTTGCCACCGGCAAACTCGACGCCATGCTGTCGGCCTGGCTGCCCGTGACCCACGGCGAATACTGGGCGAAGAACAAGGATCTGGTCGTCGATTACGGCCCGAACTTCAAGGACGCGAAAATCGGCCTGATCGTGCCCGAGTACGTCAAAGCCAAATCCATCGAAGACCTGAAAACCGACGACAGCTTCAAGAATCGCATCGTCGGCATCGACGCCGGCTCGGGCGTGATGCTCAAGACCGACCAGGCGATCAAGGATTACGGCCTGACCGGTTACACCCTCAAGGCCAGTTCCGGCGCCGGCATGATCGCCGAGCTGACCCGCGCCGAGAAAAAGAACGAATCCATCGCCGTGACCGGCTGGGTGCCGCACTGGATGTTCGCCAAGTGGAAGCTGCGCTTCCTCGACGACCCGAAAGGCGTGTATGGCGCGGCTGAAACCGTGAACAGCATCGGCAGCAAAGAGCTGGATGCCAAGGCGCCGGAAGTGGCGAAGTTCCTGAAGAACTTCCAGTGGGCCTCCAAAGATGAAATCGGTCAGGTGATGCTGGCGATTCAGGACGGTGCCAAACCTGAAGCCGCTGCCAAGGACTGGGTCGCCAAACACCCGGACCGCGTGGCTGAATGGACCAAGTAATATAAGTCGAAGCGTCTAGTCTGCGCTTCCCAGGGCCGCCCGGCATTCACGTCGGACGGCCTTTTTTATGGCCCTTCCTTTAATGGCGGATGCGCACCTTTTTCGGGCCGTCTGGAAATTGGCAAAAACGCCATGGCGTTCTACTACTAAGGTCGTCTGGAAGCCGGCTCGCAGCCGCATACAGTGGATATGTTCCAAAAATAAAAATCTGTGCTGCGAGGATAAAAACAATGAACGACAGCATTTACCTCTCTATTCAGAACAGCCCGCGCTTCAAGGAGCTGGTGAAAAAAAGGGAAAGATTCGCCTGGATACTCTCGGCGATCATGCTAGGGCTCTACTCCGGATTCATCCTGCTGATCGCGTACGGGCCGCAAGTGCTCGGGACCAAGATCAGTGCCGGTTCATCGATCACCTGGGGCATCCCCATCGGTGTCGGGCTGATTGTCTCGGCCTTCATCCTGACCGGTATCTACGTGCGCCGCGCCAATGGCGAGTTCGACGACCTGAACAATGCGATTCTCAAGGAGGCTCAGCAATGATCCGGCGTCTACTGGCTCTTTTGAGCATCGCAGCGTTCGCTCCAGCCGCCTGGGCCGCTGACGCCCTGACCGGCGAAGTCCACAAACAACCGCTCAACGTCTCCGCGATCGTCATGTTCGTGGTGTTCGTCGGCGCGACCCTGTGCATCACCTACTGGGCCTCCAAACGCAACAAGTCGGCCGCCGACTACTATGCGGCGGGCGGCAAGATCACCGGTTTCCAGAACGGTCTGGCGATTGCCGGTGACTACATGTCGGCGGCGTCCTTCCTGGGGATTTCCGCGCTGGTGTTCACCTCCGGCTACGACGGCCTGATCTACTCGATCGGCTTCCTGGTGGGCTGGCCGATCATTCTGTTCCTGATCGCCGAGCGTCTGCGCAACCTCGGCAAATACACCTTTGCCGACGTGGCGTCCTACCGCCTCGGGCAAACCCAGATCCGCACGCTGTCGGCCTGCGGTTCGCTGGTGGTGGTGGCGTTCTACCTGATCGCGCAAATGGTCGGTGCCGGCAAGCTGATCCAGCTGCTGTTCGGCCTCGACTACCACGTCGCGGTGATTCTGGTCGGTATCCTGATGTGCCTGTACGTACTGTTCGGCGGCATGCTGGCGACCACCTGGGTGCAAATCATCAAGGCCGTGCTGTTGCTGTCCGGTGCCTCGTTCATGGCGCTGATGGTGATGAAGCACGTCAACTTCGATTTCAACACCCTGTTCTCCGAATCCATCAAGGTTCACGCCAAGGGCGAAGCGATCATGAGCCCCGGCGGTCTGGTGAAAGACCCGATCTCGGCGTTCTCCCTCGGCCTGGCACTGATGTTCGGTACCGCCGGCCTGCCGCACATCCTGATGCGCTTCTTCACCGTGAGCGACGCGAAAGAAGCCCGCAAGAGCGTGCTGTATGCGACCGGTTTCATCGGCTACTTCTACATCCTGACCTTCATCATCGGCTTCGGCGCGATCCTGCTGGTCAGCACCAACCCGGCCTTCAAAGATGCAGCGGGCGCTCTGCTCGGCGGCAACAACATGGCGGCGGTGCACCTGGCCAACGCCGTGGGCGGCAGTATCTTCCTCGGCTTCATCTCGGCGGTGGCGTTCGCGACCATCCTGGCGGTAGTGGCCGGTTTGACCCTGGCCGGTGCTTCGGCGGTGTCTCATGACCTGTACGCCAGCGTGATCAAGAAGGGCAAGGCCAACGAGAAGGATGAGATCCGCGTTTCGAAGATCACCACCGTCGCACTGGGCGTGCTGGCCATCGGCCTGGGCATCCTGTTCGAAAGCCAGAACATTGCGTTCATGGTCGGCCTGGCGTTCTCCATCGCGGCCAGCTGCAACTTCCCGGTCCTGCTGCTTTCGATGTACTGGAAGAAACTGACCACCCGTGGCGCCATGATTGGCGGCTGGCTGGGTCTGGTAAGTGCGGTGGGCCTGATGATTCTTGGCCCGACCATCTGGGTGCAGATTCTGCATCATGAGAAGGCGATCTTCCCTTACGAGTATCCGGCGCTGTTTTCGATGATCATTGCATTTATCGGGATCTGGTTCTTCTCGATCACCGACAAGTCGGCGGCGGCAGAGAACGAGCGTGCGCTGTTCTTCCCGCAGTTTGTGCGTTCGCAGACGGGGTTGGGGGCTAGTGGGGCGGTTTCGCACTGAGGCTTTTTGTGTAGGTTGAGTTGAATGGAAAATGCCCTGGTCGAGAGATTGGGGCGTTTTTTGTGGGCGGTTATCGGATGTTCTTGGGATTGGGTGTATATCCGTTGCTGCGGTAACGGCTTCTTAGGGTTCCGCCCTTACGGCGGGTCACTTTTGACAAACGCCTCAAAAGTAACCAAAAACGCTTGCTCCTACGTCCGGCCCGCTCGCTGGGGCTCGGGGTTCCTTCGCTCCGGAATTCATCCGGGGGGCATCGCCTACGGTTTGCTTCGCTGCACCTCCTCTCGATGTGTTTGGCTTCGCCAAACGGTCGCTGCGCTCCCACCCCCGGATAAATCCCTCCACTCAGCCTTCCGACGTCGCCCGAAGATCAAAAGCGGTACTTGAGCTAACGCTCATCGTGTTGAGTGTTGAGTAGGGGGATGCTCTTGATCTGGCTTTTGATGTGGCTTTTGATTTTTTGCCCCTTCGGCAGGCCGAGCGGAGGTGTTCATCAGGGGGTAGGCGCGCAGCGCCGTGCGGCGTAGCCGCATACATCGAGAGGAGGTGCAGCGAAGCAAACCGTAGGCGATGCCCCCTGATGGACGCCGTAGCGAGGGAACACTGAGCCTAAGCGAAGTGCCGTACGCCGGGGCAAAGCCTTTTGCTTACTTTTCGCTGGGCCGGCATTCCGGCGTTTGGAAAAGTGAGTCGCTGTAAGAGCGAAACCGCCAGCGGCAGCACCCGAAGAAACGGATATGTACCCAATCTACAAAAAACAGTCGGCCCGAAGGCCGCTGAGATGAAACAAACAAAAACGGCCCCCATTCACATGGAGGCCGTTCCCGTTACAACTTAAGACGTTATCGCAAGACTGGTCTTATTTGCGGTCTTCCAGCTTGGTGATATCCCGCGACTCATAACCAGTGTACAGCTGGCGCGGACGGCCAATCTTGTACGGGCTGGAGAGCATTTCCTTCCAGTGCGAAATCCAGCCGACAGTACGTGCCAGGGCGAAGATCACAGTGAACATGCTGGTCGGAATGCCGATCGCCTTGAGGATGATCCCCGAGTAGAAGTCGACGTTCGGGTACAGCGAGCGTTCGATGAAGTACGGGTCGGTCAGGGCGATCTCTTCCAGGCGCATGGCCAGTTCGAGTTGCGGATCGTTCTGGATGCCCAGTTCCTTCAACACTTCGTCGCAGGTCTGCTTCATCACGGTCGCACGTGGGTCGCGGTTCTTGTAGACGCGGTGACCGAAGCCCATCAGCTTGAACGGATCGTTCTTGTCCTTGGCCTTGGCAATGAACTTGTCGATGTTCGAGACATCGCCGATTTCATCGAGCATGGTCAGCACGGCTTCGTTCGCACCGCCGTGGGCAGGGCCCCACAGTGCGGCGATACCGGCGGCGATGCAGGCGAACGGGTTGGCACCCGAAGAGCCCGCCAGACGCACGGTGGAGGTCGAAGCGTTCTGCTCGTGGTCGGCGTGGAGGATGAAGATCCGGTCCATGGCCTTGGCGAGTACCGGGCTGATCGGTTTGATCTCGCACGGGGTGTTGAACATCATGTGCAGGAAGTTTTCCGCGTACGACAGGTCGTTGCGCGGGTACATCATGGGTTGGCCCATGGAGTACTTGTAAACCATCGCGGCCAGGGTCGGCATCTTGGCAACCAGGCGGATCGCGGAGATTTCGCGATGCTGCGGGTTATTGATGTCGAGGGAGTCGTGGTAGAAGGCCGAGAGGGCGCCGACTACGCCGCACATGACGGCCATCGGGTGGGCGTCACGGCGGAAGCCGTTGAAGAAGGTTTTCAGCTGCTCGTGAACCATGGTGTGGTTCTTCACGGTGCCGACGAACTGGGCCTTTTGCTCTGCAGTCGGCAGTTCGCCGTTCAGCAGCAGGTAGCAGGTTTCCAGGTAGTCCGACTTTTCAGCCAGCTGTTCGATCGGGTAGCCGCGGTGCAGCAGGATGCCGTTGTCGCCGTCGATATAGGTGATCTTCGATTCGCAGGAAGCGGTCGACATGAAACCGGGGTCGAAAGTGAAGCGGCCCGTGGCCGTCAGGCCCCGAACATCGATTACATCGGGACCAACGGTGCCGGTTAAAATGGGCAGCTCGACGGGGGCTGCGCCCTCGATGATCAACTGCGCTTTTTTGTCAGCCATGTGGCCTCCTATTTATGCTTGAAATCATCAGACAGACCCCCCACGCAGGGCCCGCACCACTATAGTGAGATAAATTCGAATGTCAATTTGCCTAAAGTCTTGCTCCAGAAGGCTTTAACCGCACTTTTTCCTCGAAATTGCCTGCCATTTACGCCTTTTATACAACTTGTGCAATCAGCTATTGGGGGTAGGCGATTGCGTTGTCATTAGTAGCCTAACTGTCTATACTCGGCGACCGACCGCCAAGGGCTTTTGGGCTTGCTTTCATTGGGGGTCGCATCCCTGGGTGGTGGTTACCTGACCAGTGCACTCCCCAACAACTTTGCCCTGATTGTTAGGGGCTCTTCAGTGTGAAAAAAAAGCCGTGAAAAGCCAACGACCTGTAAACCTAGACCTAAGGACCATCAAACTCCCCATCACCGGCGTTACGTCGTTTCTTCACCGTGTTTCCGGCATCATCCTCTTCCTGGGCCTTGGCATCATGCTTTATGCATTGGGCAAATCCCTGGGTTCCGAGGAAGGTTATGTCGAGGTGAAGGCATGCTTGACCAGCCCGCTGGCCAAGTTCGTAGCATGGGGCCTCCTGTCCGCTCTGCTGTATCACTTGGTTGCCGGTGTGCGCCACTTGATCATGGACATGGGCATCGGTGAGACGCTGGAAGGCGGCCGCCTGGGCTCGAAACTGATCATCGCCGTTTCCGTGGTGCTGATCGTTCTGGCAGGAGTTTGGATATGGTAACCAGCGTTACAAACCTTTCGCGTTCGGGCCTCTATGACTGGATGGCACAGCGCGTGTCTGCGGTCGTTCTCGCGGCTTATTTCATTTTCCTGATCGGCTACCTCGCCGCTCACCCGGGCATCGGCTATGAACAATGGCATGGCCTGTTCGCCCACAACGGAATGCGTATCTTCAGTCTGCTGGCACTGGTTGCCCTGGGCGCTCACGCCTGGGTCGGCATGTGGACCATCGCGACCGACTACCTGACGCCGATGGCGCTGGGCAAGTCCGCGACTGCAGTACGTTTCCTTTTCCAGGCAGTATGCGGCGTCGCGATGTTCGCTTACTTCGTCTGGGGTGTGCAGATTCTCTGGGGTATCTGATTCATGGCTAACATTCCAACGATTTCTTTCGACGCCATCATCATTGGTGGCGGCGGTGCCGGCATGCGCGCTGCGCTGCAGCTGGCACAGGGTGGTCACAAGACTGCCGTGATCACCAAGGTCTTCCCGACCCGTTCGCACACTGTATCCGCCCAGGGCGGCATCACCTGCGCCATCGCGTCGGCCGACCCGAACGATGACTGGCGCTGGCACATGTACGATACCGTCAAGGGTTCCGACTACATCGGTGACCAGGACGCTATCGAATACATGTGTCAGGAAGGCCCGGCTGCCGTTTTCGAGCTGGACCACATGGGTCTGCCGTTCTCGCGTACCGAAACCGGCCGTATCTACCAGCGTCCGTTCGGCGGTCAGTCGAAGGATTACGGTAAAGGCGGGCAGGCTGCCCGTACCTGCGCCGCTTCCGACCGTACCGGTCACGCGCTGCTGCACACCCTTTATCAGGGCAACCTGAAAGCCGGTACCACGTTCCTGAACGAGTACTACGCTGTCGATCTGGTCAAGAACGACGCAGGCGACTTCGTCGGTGTGATCGCCATCTGCATCGAAACCGGTGAAACCACCTACATCCGCGCCAAGGCTACCGTGCTGGCGACCGGCGGTGCAGGTCGTATCTACGCGTCCACCACCAACGCCCTGATCAACACCGGTGACGGCGTCGGCATGGCTCTGCGTGCTGGCGTACCGGTACAAGACATTGAAATGTGGCAGTTCCACCCGACCGGCATCGCCGGCGCCGGTGTACTGGTTACCGAAGGTTGCCGTGGTGAAGGTGGTTACCTGATCAACAAGCACGGCGAGCGTTTCATGGAGCGTTATGCTCCGAACGCCAAAGACCTTGCCGGTCGTGACGTGGTTGCCCGCTCGATGGTTAAGGAAATCATCGCCGGCAACGGTTGCGGTCCGAATGGCGACCACGTAATGCTCAAACTCGACCACCTGGGCGAGGAAGTGCTGCACAGCCGTCTGCCAGGCATCTGCGAACTGTCGAAGACTTTCGCACACGTTGACCCGGTGGTTGCTCCGGTTCCGGTTGTTCCGACCTGCCACTACATGATGGGCGGCGTTGCCACCAACATTCACGGCCAGGCGATCACCCAGAACGCCGAAGGCGTGGATCAGATCATTCCTGGTCTGTTCGCCGTAGGTGAAGTGGCTTGCGTATCGGTTCACGGCGCCAACCGTCTGGGCGGCAACTCGCTGCTCGACCTGGTGGTCTTCGGTCGCGCTGCCGGCCTGCACCTCGAAAAAGCTCTGACTGACGGCATCGAATACGATGACGCCACCGAAGCCAACATCGAGGCTGCCCTAGCACGCCTGAGCGCGCTGAACAACCGTACCGACGGCGAAGACGTCGCTACCCTGCGTCGCGAGCTGCAAAGCTGCATGCAGAACTACTTCGGTGTATTCCGTACCGGCGAATACATGCAGAAGGGTATTGCCCAGCTGGCCGATCTGCGCAAGCGCATCGCCAACGTGAAGATCAACGATAAGTCGCAGGCGTTCAACACTGCACGTATCGAAGCGCTGGAACTGCAAAACCTGCTGGAAGTGGCTGAAGCTACCGCCATTGCTGCCGAAGTACGTAAAGAGTCCCGCGGTGCTCACGCCCGTGAAGACTTCGAAGACCGTGACGACGAAAACTGGCTGTGCCACACCCTGTACTTCCCGGGTGAGAAACGTGTCGCCAAGCGTGCCGTGAACTTCTCGCCGAAGACTGTTCCGACTTTCGAACCAAAAGTCCGGACTTATTAAGGGTGACCGCCATGTTGAAAGTCAGTGTTTATCGTTACAACCCTGATCAGGACGCTGCGCCGTTCATGCAGGAATTCCAGGTCGATACCGGTGGTAAAGACCTGATGGTGCTGGACGTGCTGGCCCTGATCAAAGAGCAGGACGAAGGTTTCTCCTATCGTCGCTCCTGCCGTGAAGGTGTTTGCGGCTCCGACGGCATGAACATCAACGGCAAGAACGGCCTGGCGTGCATCACGCCGCTGTCCGCTGTCGTCAAAGGTAACAAGCTGGTCATCCGTCCTCTGCCAGGTTTGCCGGTTATCCGTGACCTGGTCGTCGATATGAGCATCTTCTACAAGCAATACGAGAAGGTTAAGCCATTCCTGCAGAACGACACGCCGGCTCCGGCCATCGAGCGTCTGCAGTCCCCTGAAGAGCGTGAAAAGCTCGACGGTCTGTACGAGTGCATCCTGTGCGCCTGCTGCTCGACCTCTTGCCCGTCCTTCTGGTGGAACCCGGACAAATTCCTGGGTCCGGCTGCCCTGCTGCAAGCGTACCGCTTCCTGGCAGACAGCCGTGACACCAAGACGTCCGAGCGTCTGGCGTCCCTCGATGACCCGTTCAGCGTCTTCCGCTGCCGGGGCATCATGAACTGCGTCAACGTATGTCCGAAAGGCCTGAACCCGACTAAGGCCATCGGTCACATCCGTAACATGCTGCTTTCGAGCGGCGTGTGATTCAGAAGCTGTAACTGCCGCTGTAAAAAGCGGCATCGCTGCACCGTACAGGTCAAGGCGCGGGCTTCAACCCGCGCCCTGGCTATAACCAGAGCAACAGCCATAAGCTGCGGCTCTTATTTTGAAGAAATGAGACAAGCAGGGGCATCCGGGCTGGTACCCGGACTATCAGTGTGATCCTAAGTGGCTTGTTTTGGTCGCTGCATTCGGACTTCTGCAAGTTTGCTCGGTGTCGACACCGATGGTGTTCCCCTAACCGAGGGTGACCAAGCATGCAAGAAAGCGTGATGCAGCGCATGTGGAACAGCGCCTACCTTTCAGGTGGAAACGCTGCCTATGTGGAAGAGCTTTATGAGCTCTACCTGCACGACCCTAACGCTGTGCCAGAAGAGTGGCGCACCTACTTTCAGAAGCTGCCCGCCGACGGCGGCTCTGCCACCGATGTTTCGCACTCCACAATTCGCGATCATTTCGTGCTGCTGGCGAAGAACCAGCGCCGCGCCCAACCGGTTTCCGCCGGCAGCGTGAGCAGTGAGCACGAGAAGAAGCAAGTTGAAGTGCTGCGATTGATCCAGGCCTACCGTATGCGTGGCCACCAGGCAGCCCAGCTTGACCCGCTGGGGCTGTGGCAGCGTCCTGCACCTGCAGACCTGTCGATCAATCATTACGGCTTGACCAATGCCGATCTTGATACGACCTTCCGTGCCGGCGACCTGTTCATCGGCAAAGAGGAAGCGAGCCTACGCGAAATTCACGAAGCGTTGCAGCAGACATATTGCCGCACCATCGGCGCTGAATTTACGCACATCACCGATTCCGAGCAGCGCCAGTGGTTCCAGCAGCGTCTGGAAAGCGTACGCGGCCGTCCGGAATACTCCGCCGACATCAAGAGCCACCTGCTCGAGCGCGTGACGGCCGGTGAAGGTCTGGAAAAATACCTGGGCACCAAATACCCGGGCACCAAGCGTTTCGGTCTGGAAGGCGGCGAAAGCCTGATTCCGATGCTCGACGAACTGATCCAGCGTTCCGGTTCCTACGGTACCAAGGAAGTCGTCATCGGCATGGCCCACCGTGGCCGTCTGAACGTGCTGGTCAACACCTTCGGCAAGAACCCGCGCGAGTTGTTCGACGAGTTCGAAGGCAAGAAGAAGGTCGAGCTGGGTTCCGGTGACGTTAAATACCACCAGGGCTTCTCGTCCAACGTGATGACCGCCGGCGGTGAAGTTCACCTGGCCATGGCGTTCAACCCGTCCCACCTGGAAATCGTTTCCCCGGTGGTCGAAGGTTCGGTACGTGCCCGTCAGGACCGTCGCAACGACGCGACCGGCGAGAAGGTATTGCCGATCTCCATCCACGGTGACGCTGCATTCGCAGGTCAGGGCGTGGTGATGGAAACCTTCCAGATGTCGCAGACCCGCGGTTTCAAGACCGGCGGTACCGTGCACATCGTGATCAACAACCAGGTCGGTTTCACCATCAGCAACCCGCTGGACTCGCGTTCCACCGAGTACGCCACCGACGTTGCGAAGATGATCCAGGCGCCGATCCTCCATGTGAATGGCGATGATCCGGAAGCCGTACTGTTCGTGACCCAACTGGCCATCGACTACCGCATGCAGTTCAAGCGTGACGTGGTGATCGATCTGGTCTGCTACCGTCGTCGCGGCCACAACGAGGCCGACGAGCCAAGCGGCACCCAGCCGTTGATGTATCAGCAGATCACCAAGCAGCGCACCACCCGTGAGCTGTACGCTGATCGTCTGACCCAGGGCGGTGTGCTGGATGCAGAGCGTGTTCAGGCGAAAGTCGATGAATACCGCAACGCGCTGGACAACGGTCTGCACGTAGTGAAATCGCTGGTCAAAGAGCCGAACAAAGAGCTGTTCGTGGACTGGCGTCCGTATCTGGGCCACGCCTGGACTGCGCGTCACGACACTCGCTTCGATCTGAAGACCCTGCAGGAACTGTCCGCCAAGCTGCTGGAAATTCCGGAAGGCTTCGTGGTTCAGCGTCAGGTCGCGAAGATCTACGAAGACCGTCAGAAGATGCAAGCCGGCGGCCTGCCGATCAACTGGGGTTACGCCGAAACCATGGCGTACGCGACCCTGGCGTTCGAAGGTCACCCGATCCGCATGACTGGTCAGGACATCGGCCGCGGTACGTTCTCGCACCGTCACGCTGTTCTGCACAACCAGAAAGATGCCGGCACCTACATTCCGCTGAAACACCTGTACGAAGGTCAGCCACGCTTCGACCTGTACGACTCGTTCCTGTCGGAAGAAGCGGTTCTGGCGTTCGAATACGGTTACTCGACCACCACGCCGAACGCGCTGGTGATCTGGGAAGCCCAGTTCGGCGACTTCGCCAACGGTGCACAGGTCGTGATCGACCAGTTCATCACCAGCGGCGAGCACAAGTGGGGCCGTCTCTGCGGTCTGACCATGCTGCTGCCGCACGGCTACGAAGGCCAGGGCCCTGAGCACAGCTCGGCACGTCTTGAACGTTACCTGCAGCTGTGCGCCGAGCACAACATTCAGGTGTGCATGCCGACGACTCCGGCGCAGATCTACCACTTGCTGCGTCGTCAGGTGATCCGCCCGCTGCGCAAGCCGCTGGTAGTCCTGACTCCGAAGTCGCTGCTGCGTCACAAACTGGCAATCTCGACGCTGGAAGATCTGGCCGAAGGTTCGTTCCAGACCGTTATCCCGGAAATCGATGCACTGGACCCGAAAAAGGTCGAGCGCGTGGTTCTGTGCAGCGGCAAGGTCTACTACGACCTGCTGGAAAAACGCCGTGCCGAAGGCCGCGAAGATATCGCCATCGTGCGTATCGAGCAGCTGTACCCATTCCCTGAGGACGACTTGAAAGAAGTCCTGGCTCCTTACACCAACGCCAAAGCGGCTGTCTGGTGCCAGGAAGAGCCGATGAACCAGGGCGCCTGGTACTGCAGCCAGCACCACCTGCGTCGCAGCATCAGCAACCTCAACAAATCTCTCGTACTCGAGTACGCGGGCCGTGAGGCTTCTGCTGCACCTGCATGTGGTTACGCATCGATGCACGCCGAGCAGCAGGAAAAACTGCTGCAAGACGCGTTTACCGTTTAACGCCTTCGCGCACCTGAAACCGAATTTAAGGAACCACAGACAATGGCTATCGAGATCAAAGCCCCCACTTTCCCGGAATCGGTTGCCGATGGCACCGTTGCCACCTGGCACAAACAACCGGGCGACGCCGTCAAGCGTGACGAACTGATCGTCGACATCGAAACCGACAAGGTCGTTCTGGAAGTGCTGGCCACCGCCGACGGCGTGCTGGGCGCAATCGTCAAGGGCGAGGGCGACACCGTCCTGTCCGACGAAGTGCTGGGCTCCATCGTTGAAGGCGGCGCTGCTGCCGCTGCTCCGGCTGCCGCTGCTGCTCCGGCCGCTGCTGCCGCTGCCCCGGCTGCTGCCGGCGCTGACGAAGATGCGATCGCTGCTCCGGCCGCTCGCAAGCTGGCCGAAGAAAACGGCATCAACCTGGCTTCCGTAAAAGGCACCGGCAAAGACGGCCGTGTGACCAAGGAAGACGTGGTTGCCGCTGTTGAAGCGAAGAAATCCGCTCCGGCTGCTGCACCGAAAGCTGCTGCTCCGGCCGCTGCCGCTCCTGTGTTCGCCGCTGGCGACCGCATCGAGAAGCGCGTTCCGATGACCCGCGTTCGTGCCACCGTTGCCAAGCGTCTGGTTGAAGCCCAGTCGAACATGGCAATGCTGACTACTTTCAACGAAGTCGACATGACCGAAGTCATGGCCCTGCGTTCGAAGTACAAGGACCTGTTCGAGAAGTCCCACAACGGCGTACGCCTGGGCTTCATGTCGTTCTTCGTGAAGGCTGCCACCGAAGCGCTGAAACGCTTCCCGGCGGTCAACGCTTCGATCGACGGCAACGACATCGTTTACCACGGTTATGCCGACATCGGCGTTGCTGTTTCCAGCGACCGTGGCCTGGTAGTTCCGGTTCTGCGTAACGCCGAACACATGAGCCTGGCTGAAATCGAAGGCGGCATCGCCACCTTCGGCAAGAAGGCCCGTGACGGCAAACTGTCGATGGACGAGATGACCGGCGGTACCTTCACCATCACCAACGGTGGTACCTTCGGTTCGATGATGTCGACCCCGATCGTCAACCCGCCGCAGGCAGCGATTCTGGGCATGCACAACATCATCCAGCGTCCGATGGCCATCAACGGTCAGGTCGTTATCCGTCCGATGATGTACCTGGCACTGTCCTACGATCACCGTCTGATTGATGGCAAAGAAGCTGTGACTTTCCTGGTGACCATCAAGAACCTGCTGGAAGATCCGGCTCGTCTGTTGCTGGATATCTGATAGAAGCAGCCATGAGCTGCAGGTTTCAGGCTGCCGGAGACGGCAGTCTGGCTTGCAGCTTGCGGCTTGAAGCTTTTCGCTAAAGAGGATTTTTTGAATGTCGCAGAAATTTGACGTAGTAGTGATCGGTGCCGGCCCTGGCGGCTACGTAGCTGCCATCAAGGCCGCGCAACTCGGTCTGAGCACTGCCTGCATCGAGAAGTACACCGATGCTGAAGGCAAGCAAGCCCTGGGCGGCACCTGCCTGAACGTAGGCTGCATTCCGTCCAAGGCGCTGCTGGACAGCTCCTGGAAATACAAGGAAGCCAAAGAAAGCTTCAACGTTCACGGTATCTCGACCGGCGAAGTCAAAATGGACGTCGCTGCGATGGTTGGCCGCAAGGCCGGCATCGTCAAGAACCTGACCGGCGGCGTTGCCACCCTGTTCAAGGCCAACGGCGTTACTTCGATCCAGGGCCACGGCAAACTGCTGGCCGGCAAGAAAGTCGAAGTCACCAAGCCGGACGGCTCGGTTGAAGTCATCGAAGCCGAAAACGTGATCCTGGCTCCAGGTTCGCGTCCGATCGACATTCCACCGGCTCCGGTCGATCAGAAAGTCATCGTCGATTCGACTGGCGCTCTGGAATTCCAATCCGTACCTAAGCGTCTGGGCGTGATCGGCGCTGGCGTGATCGGTCTGGAACTGGGTTCGGTATGGTCGCGTCTGGGTGCAGAAGTGACTGTCCTGGAAGCCCTGGACACCTTCCTGATGGCAGCGGACACCGCTGTTTCCAAGGAAGCGCTGAAAACCCTGACCAAACAGGGTCTGGACATCAAGCTGGGCGCTCGCGTAACCGGTTCGAAAGTGAACGGCGACGAAGTCGTTGTGAACTACACCGATGCCAACGGCGAACAGACCATCACTTTCGACAAGCTGATCGTAGCCGTTGGTCGCCGTCCGGTGACCACTGATCTGCTGGCTGCCGACAGCGGCGTGACCCTGGACGAGCGCGGTTTCGTGCACGTTGACGATCACTGCGCCACCACCGTACCGGGCGTTTACGCCATCGGTGACGTGGTTCGCGGCATGATGCTGGCTCACAAAGCCTCGGAAGAGGGCATCATGGTTGTCGAGCGCATCAAGGGCCACAAGGCCCAGATGAACTATGACCTGATCCCTTCGGTTATTTATACTCACCCGGAAATCGCATGGGTTGGTAAAACCGAGCAGGCCTTGAAAGCTGAAGGCGTTGAAGTTAACGTCGGCACCTTCCCGTTCGCAGCATCCGGCCGTGCCATGGCCGCCAACGATACCGGTGGTTTCGTCAAGGTCATCGCCGATGCCAAGACTGACCGCGTATTGGGCGTGCACGTGATTGGCCCGAGCGCTGCAGAACTGGTTCAGCAGGGCGCGATCGGTATGGAATTCGGCACCAGCGCTGAAGACCTGGGCATGATGGTTTTCTCCCATCCGACCCTGTCCGAAGCCTTGCACGAAGCAGCTCTGGCAGTGAATGGCGGCGCCATCCACATTGCCAACCGCAAGAAGCGTTAAGACACAATAAGAAACCACGGCGGTACGGCCCGTCGTGAGCCTTGCGTGCAAGACTCACCGCGGAATGTCCGCTGGACGCAGCCTTGCGTAGCTGCACCGGGTATCCGGAAAGGCTACGCAAGCAGCAGTCACAGGTGGCGCGGCACTCATCAAGAGCGCAGCGCCGAATGCGCAGTACCTAACGAAGACGGTAAAAAGCATGAATCTTCACGAGTATCAGGGTAAGCAGCTGTTCGCTGAATACGGCCTGCCAGTTTCCACTGGTTTCGCAGTAGACACCCCGGAAGCAGCAGCAGAAGCTTGCGACAAAATCGGCGGCAACGAGTGGGTTGTCAAAGCCCAGGTTCACGCCGGTGGTCGCGGTAAAGCGGGCGGCGTCAAGCTGGTTCGCAGCAAAGAAGACGCCAAAGCCTTCGCACAGCAGTGGCTGGGCAAGCGTCTGGTGACTTACCAGACTGATGCCAATGGCCAGCCAGTCACCAAGATCCTGGTTGAATCGTGCACTGATATCGCTAAAGAGCTGTACCTGGGCGCTGTCGTTGACCGTTCGAGCCGTCGCATCGTGTTCATGGCCTCCACCGAAGGTGGCGTGGACATCGAGAAAATCGCTCACGACACTCCAGAAAAAATTCTGAAAGCCACTATCGATCCACTGGTTGGCGCTCAGCCGTTCCAGGGTCGCGAGCTGGCATTCCAGCTGGGTCTGGAAGGCAAGCAGGTTGCTCAGTTCGCCAAGATCTTCGTAGGTCTGGCCAAGCTGTTCAAGGATCACGACCTGGCTCTGCTGGAAGTGAACCCGCTGGTGATCAAGGCTGACGGCGATCTGCACTGCCTGGACGCCAAGATCAACATCGACGCCAACGCAATGTACCGTCAGCCTAAGCTGAAGACTTTCCACGATCCGTCCCAGGACGATCCGCGCGAAGCGCACGCTGCCAAGTTCGAACTGAACTACGTAGCGCTGGAAGGCAACATCGGCTGCATGGTGAACGGTGCCGGCCTGGCCATGGGTACCATGGACATCGTCAACCTGCACGGCGGCAAGCCAGCCAACTTCCTCGACGTAGGTGGTGGTGCTACCAAAGAACGCGTTACCGAAGCTTTCAAGATCATTCTGTCCGACAGCAATGTCGCTGCAGTACTGGTTAACATCTTCGGCGGCATCGTTCGTTGCGACATGATTGCCGAAGGCATCATCGGTGCAGTGAAAGAAGTCGGCGTGAAAATCCCGGTTGTTGTTCGTCTTGAAGGCAACAACGCTGAACTGGGCGCTAAAGTACTGGCAGAAAGCGGTTTGAACATCATCGCTGCTACCAGCCTGACCGACGCTGCTCAACAAGTCGTTAAAGCTGCGGAGGGCAAGTAATGAGCGTCCTGATCAATAAAGACACCAAAGTAATCTGCCAGGGCTTCACCGGCGCGCAGGGTACTTTCCACTCCGAACAAGCCATTGCCTACGGCACCAAAATGGTTGGCGGCGTGACTCCAGGCAAAGGTGGCACCACTCACCTGAACCTGCCTGTGTTCAACACCGTGAAAGAAGCTGTAGAAGCCACTGGCGCCACCGCCAGCGTGATCTACGTTCCGGCTCCTTTCTGCAAGGACTCGATCCTGGAAGCAGCATTCGGCGGCATCAAGCTGATCGTCTGCATCACCGAAGGCATTCCTACCCTGGACATGCTGGACGCGAAAGTTAAGTGCGACGAGCTGGGTGTTACCCTGATCGGCCCTAACTGCCCAGGCGTGATCACTCCGGGCGAGTGCAAGATCGGCATCATGCCAGGTCACATCCACTTGCCAGGCAAGGTCGGTATCGTTTCCCGTTCCGGCACCCTGACCTACGAAGCTGTGAAGCAGACCACTGACGCCGGTTTCGGTCAGTCGACTTGCGTCGGCATCGGCGGTGACCCGATCCCGGGTTCGAACTTCATCGACATCTTGAAGCTGTTCCAGGAAGACCCGAAGACCGAAGCGATCGTAATGATCGGCGAGATCGGCGGTTCGGCTGAAGAAGAAGCGGCTGCTTACATCAAGGCCAACGTGACCAAGCCGGTTGTTTCCTACATCGCTGGTGTGACTGCTCCTCCGGGCAAGCGCATGGGCCATGCTGGCGCAATCATCTCCGGCGGCAAAGGCACTGCAGACGAGAAATTCGCTGCTCTGCAAGACGCAGGCGTGAAAACCGTGCGTTCGCTGGCAGACATCGGCAAGGCCCTGGCCGAGCTGACTGGCTGGGAAGTGAAGAAGTAAGCTTCGGCTGACTTTTCAGCTCCAGCAACAAAGGCCACCTTCGGGTGGCCTTTGTCGTTTCTGATGTTCGGTTTGACGATGGCGATTTATAGGCACCTGCCCAATTACATGCAAAAACGCGACACAGACACGTCGCGTATCGGATAGTTCGCCCTCAAACAGTGCGTTTGTCAGACAAATTCGTTAGGCTAGCAGCCATTTTTGCGTCTGCCGCCCACAAGGCATGCAACGCGCTAAACGGGTCAGTCTTATACGGATTGACAGCATTTCCCTAACCCCACAGGGAAATCCCCCTCTAAATTCCGATTCAGTAGTGTGGTATTTCCTTAATGAAAGTTTTGAAAGGTCAGGACATCCTGGCACTTGGCTTTATGACATTCGCCCTGTTCGTCGGGGCCGGCAACATCATCTTCCCGCCTATCGTCGGTTTGCAGTCCGGACCCAACGTCTGGATGGCGGCGCTGGGCTTCCTGATCACGGCGGTCGGTCTGCCAGTGATCACCGTTGTCGCGCTGGCAAAGGTCGGCGGAGCGATGGATGCGCTGAGCACGCCGATCGGCAAGATTGCCGGTGGTGTGCTGGCAGCCGCGTGCTATCTGGCGGTCGGCCCGTTGTTCGCCACGCCGCGTACCGCGACCGTGTCCTTTGAAGTGGGTCTGGCGCCGCTGACCGGCGAAAGCCCGCTGGCGCTGTTCCTCTACAGCTCGGTGTATTTCCTGCTGGTGTTCTTCATCTCGCTTTATCCGGGCCGTCTGCTGGATACCGTAGGGCGTTTCCTCGCGCCGCTGAAGATCATCGCCCTGGCGGTGCTCGGTATCGCTGCATTCGCGCTGCCGGCCGGTGACATCGGCGTGGCCACTCCGGAATACGTCGCTGCACCGTTCTCCCAGGGGTTCATCAATGGTTACCTGACCATGGATACCCTGGGCGCCCTGGTGTTCGGCATCGTCATCGTCAACGCGATCCGTTCCCGTGGCGTTGAATCGCCGGCGCTGATCACCCGTTACGCGATCATCGCCGGGCTGATCGCCGGCGTCGGTCTGGCGCTGGTATATGTCAGCCTGTTCCGTCTGGGGTCCGGCAGCCATGAAGTGGCCGCAGGGGCAACCAACGGCGCAGCGGTGCTGCACGCTTACGTGCAACATACCTTCGGTTCGCTGGGCAGCGGTTTCCTTGCGGTGCTGATTTCTCTGGCGTGTCTGGTGACGGCGGTCGGCCTGACCTGTGCCTGCGCCGAATACTTCAGCCGTATCGTGCCGCTGTCCTACAAGACGCTGGTCATCATCCTCGCGGCGTTTTCGCTGCTGGTGTCCAACCTGGGCCTGACCAAGCTGATCGCGTTCTCGATCCCGGTGCTGACCGCGATCTACCCGCCGTGCATCGTGCTGGTGGCCCTGAGCTTCTGTGCCGCGTTCTGGCATGAGCAGAGCCGCATCATGGGCCCGGTGATGCTGGTGTCGTTCGTGTTCGGCACCATCGATGCGTTGAAAGGTGCCGGTCTGGCTGACTGGATGCCATCGCAACTGTCCCACCTGCCGCTGAGCGAGCAAGGCCTGGCGTGGCTGGTGCCATGCGTGATGACCCTGGTGGTCGCAGTGGTTTGTGACCGCCTGCTGGGCAAGCGCGCCGAAGCCCTGGCTTAAGATTGCCGGCCCGTCACAAGCGGGCTTGAGCGATTAAACAGAAATGCCCCGTATCAATCGATACGGGGCATTTTTTATGGGCGTCAGGCAGTGTCTTTTCCTTTCGGCTAACGTCGAAGGGGAGCCGAAATCTTCCACACAGGAATTTGCATGTCGTTCATCCAAGCCAACCTGATCCACTTGCTTGCCGCGCTCTGGTTCGTCATCTGCTGGGGCGGTTACACCCGTTATGCCACCTGGAAGGCCCGTGACACGGCGTGCCTGGCCAGCGTGTTGCACCTGTACCGCGAAGACTGGATGCGCCGCATGCTGCTGCGTGACAACCGCATCGCCGATGCCAGCGTGATCGGCAACCTCGAGCGCAACGCCTCGTTCTTCGCTTCCAGCACACTGATCATCCTGGCCGGCATCCTGACTGTGCTCGGTGCTTCGGAGCGTGCGGTATCGTTGCTGGCGGACATTCCGATGGTGCAGCAGGCCTCTCAGGGCATGTCGGAGATCAAGTTGCTGTGCCTGGCGCTGGTGTTTGTCTATGCGTTCTTCACGTTCAGTTGGTGCATGCGTCAGTACAACTTTGCGGCGGTTCTGGTGGGCTCGGCGCCGATGATCGGTGAGCGTCAGGTGTCCGAGCAGGAGCGCAAGGCGTTCGCGTCCCGGGCGGCGCGGGTGATTTCGATGGCGGCCAACCAGTTCAACTTCGGTCTGCGCTCCTATTACTTCGGCATGAGCATGCTGGCGTGGTTCGTCAGCCCGTGGCTGTTCATGCTGATGAGTGCGGGGGTGGTGCTGGTGTTGTATCGCCGCGAGTTTCATTCCGACGTGCTCGATGTAATGGTCTATACCCCTACAGAGGCGCCGTTGCCCGAAACGATCAAAGAGGCTGCTTGATGAGTATTCCGTTCTGGTGTGTGTTTATCAGTGCGTTGTTGATTTACGTGGCGCGCATGCCCGTGGGCAAGGCCATGAAAGAGCAGGGCGGTTACAACAATCACCTGCCGCGTCAGCAACAGGCGCAACTCACCGGTTACGGCGCCCGGGCACTGGCGGCACATCAGAACAGCATTGAAGCATTCATCCTGTTTGCCGTGGGTGTGCTGATGGCGCATACCACGCAAACGGCGGGATGGTTGATCGATACGTTGGCGATCATCTTTGTGATCGCACGGATTCTCTATCTTTGGTTCTACCTGGCCGATATTCCCAAGCTGCGCAGTCTGGTGTGGCTGGTCGGATTAGTGTGTTCATTGTTGCTGATGATTAGTCCGACTTTTAAAACCGCATTGCTCTAACAAGGAATTACCAAAAAATGACAGGCAAAAGAAAACCCGCACTTGGCGGGTTTTCTTTTTGGGCATCGAGAAGCGGCTTATTGCTTCTTGGCAGCTTCTTCTTGCGCTGCAGCGTTCGATTCGGCCTGATCTTTGGCGGCTTCGGCGTTTTCTTTCGCCGCGTCGTTCACTTTATCCTGAGCTTCATTCATTTTCTGCTGAGCTTGTTCAGCATGTTGATTGGCATCTTGAGCTTTGTCCTCGGATTTTTTATCGCAGGCAGCGAGACCGAGGGAAGCGGTCAACATCAAGGCAATAGCTAAAGTCTTACGCATGGGGTGTTTCTCCTTATGGAAAATAACTACTGGCCTTAAGAGCGCAGCCCCAAGGTTTAAGTTCCTCATTTCTCACAGATATATAAGTTTGTTTTGCAATGGAACTTTTGCTGTTCTTTCCACTACCGGGAACAGTGACTAACAAGAGTAATGATCAAATGGCCGAAAACCCTGTTTTTGAGCGTGCGACCCGCTTTCTCTCGGCCCTGCGCCACTGTCAGGTGCTGGGTTTGAAAGTGCACAGCGCCAGCAGCGAAGGCCTGACGGTGGTCTTGCCGTACAGCGCACAAATCGTTGGCAACCCGCTGACCGGCGTGGTCCACGGCGGGGCGATCACGTCGCTGATGGACACCGCGTGCGGCATGGCCACCTTGTGTGTTTTACCGGAATTCGAAGTCTGCCCGACCCTGGATTTACGCATCGACTATATGCACGCCGCCGAACCGCACAAGGACGTCTACGGTTTCGCCCAGTGCTACCGGGTCACCACCGACGTTATCTTCGCCCGTGGCTTCGCCTATCAGGACGATCCCGAACATCCCATTGCCCATGTCGTCGGAACATTCATGCGCATGGGCAAGGGGCTCAAAGGTACCAAGGGCTTTGGTGGCGCGATCAAGGGAGAAAACCCATGAGCGATGACTTCAAGCAGCAACTGCAAGAAGCCCATGAGAAGGGTGACTACGCGCCGCTGCTGGCGTTGATTCCCTATGCCGGGCTGATCGGAGTCGAATGCGCTCGAGTCGGGGATGACCTGCTGTTCAAGCTGCCGGCGAACAAGGACAACATTGGTAACCCTTTATTGCCGGCGATCCACGGCGGGGTGATTGCCGGGTTCATGGAGCTGTCCGCTGCGCTACACCTGCTGATTTTCACCGGTGCGCCCGGTGTGCCGAAGATCATCGATTTCTCCCTCGATTACCTGCGGGCCGGGCAGTTCCGCGATACCTGGGCCCGGTGTCAGGTCTGCCGCCAGGGACGGCGGGTGGCCAACGTCGCGGTCACGGCCTGGCAAAGCACCGAAAGTGAACCGATTGCCACTGCCCGCGCCCACTTCAAAATCGACGAGCCCTTGAAATCCTGAACACCGCCCCCAACTCAGTGAACAACCCGCCGCAGACCACCTGGGTCGCGGCCAATGCCATCTGATTGGAGTTTGATGACCATGAGTGTGGAAACTCAAAAGGAAACCCTGGGCTTCCAGACCGAGGTGAAGCAACTGCTGCACCTCATGATCCATTCGCTGTATTCCAACAAGGAAATCTTCCTTCGCGAATTGATCTCGAACGCCTCCGACGCCGTCGACAAATTGCGCTTCGAAGCCCTGGCCAAGCCTGAGTTGCTCGAAGGTGGCGCTGAACTGAAAATCCGTGTGAGCTTCGACAAGGACGCCAAGACCGTCACCCTCGAAGACAACGGCATCGGCATGAACCGTGACGATGTGATCACCCACCTGGGTACCATCGCCAAATCCGGCACCGCCGACTTCATGAAAAACCTGTCGGGCGACCAGAAGAAGGACTCGCACCTGATCGGTCAGTTCGGCGTGGGTTTCTATTCCGCTTTCATCGTTGCCGATCAGGTTGACGTGTACAGCCGTCGCGCCGGCTCCCCTGCCAGCGAAGGCGTGCACTGGTCTTCGAAAGGCGAGGGCGAGTTCGAAGTCGCCACCATCGACAAACCGGAGCGCGGCACCCGTATCGTCCTGCACCTGAAATCCGGTGAAGACGAGTTCGCCGATGGCTGGCGTCTGCGTAACATCATCAAAAAGTACTCCGACCACATCGCGCTGCCGATCGAGCTGCCGAAAGAAGTGGCCGCTGCCGAAGGCGAAGAGAAGCCAGAGGTTGAATGGGAAACCGTCAACCGCGCCAGCGCCCTGTGGACCCGTCCTCGCACCGAAGTGAAGGATGAGGAATACCAGGAGTTCTACAAACACATCGCCCATGACTTCGAAAATCCGCTGTCGTGGAGCCACAACAAGGTCGAAGGCAAGCTCGAGTACAGCTCGCTGCTGTACGTACCGGCCCGTGCCCCGTTCGATCTGTACCAGCGTGAAGCGCCAAAAGGCCTGAAGCTGTACGTGCAGCGCGTGTTCGTGATGGATCAGGCCGAATCGTTCCTGCCGCTGTACCTGCGCTTCATCAAGGGCGTGGTCGATTCCAACGACCTGTCGCTGAACGTGTCGCGGGAAATCCTGCAGAAAGACCCGATCATCGACTCGATGAAGTCGGCGCTGACCAAGCGCGTGCTGGACATGCTGGAAAAACTGGCGAAAAACGAGCCTGAGCAATACAAGGGCTTCTGGAAAAACTTCGGTCAGGTCATGAAAGAAGGCCCGGCAGAAGATTTCGCCAACAAGGAAAAAATTGCCGGTCTGCTGCGTTTCGCATCGACCACCGAAGGCGACGGCGAGCAGATCGTCGGTCTGGCCGACTACCTGGCTCGCGCCAAGGAAGGTCAGGACAAGATCTACTACCTCACCGGCGAAACCTACGCGCAGGTCAAGAACAGCCCGCACCTGGAAGTCTTCCGCAAGAAAGGCATCGAAGTGCTGCTGCTGACCGACCGCATCGACGAGTGGCTGATGAGCTACCTGAGCGAGTTCGACGGCAAGAGCTTTGTCGACGTCGCGCGCGGTGACCTGGACTTGGGCAACCTGGATTCGGAAGAGGACAAGAAGGCCGCAGAAGAAGTCGCCAAGTCGAAGGAAGGTCTGGTCGAGCGCCTGAAAACCGCGCTGGGCGAGTCCGTTGCCGAAGTCCGCGTTTCCCATCGCCTGACCGATTCGCCGGCCATTCTGGCCATCGGCGAGCAGGACCTGGGTCTGCAAATGCGTCAGATCCTCGAGGCCAGCGGGCAGAAGGTGCCGGATTCGAAGCCGATCTTCGAATTCAACCCGAGCCACCCGTTGATCGCGAAGCTCGACAACGAGACCAGCGAAGAGCGTTTTGGCGACCTGTCGCACATCCTCTTCGACCAGGCCGCTCTGGCGGCTGGCGACAGCTTGAAAGATCCGGCCGCATACGTGAGCCGTCTGAACAAGCTGCTGGTTGAGCTGTCGGCTTGATCGAAATGTAGAAAAACCCGCTTCGGCGGGTTTTTTCATTCTGGTATTCAACCCATCAGGAGTCAGAAATGAGCCAAGTCACTGTACGTTCCGTGGTCTATCAGATTGACGGCCAGCCTTATGAAGGTCGTCTGGCGTTCGACGCCGAGCACAAAAGTGCGCGTCCGGGCCTGTTGATGGCACCGAACTGGATGGGCGTCAGCGCTGGCGCGGAAGAGATCGCCAAATCCGTGGCGGCCAAGGGTTATGTGGTGTTGATCGCCGACGTGTACGGGCAAGCCGTGCGTCCGCAGAATGGCGATCAGGCGGGGGCGGCGATGATGCCGCTGAAGAATGACCGTGCACTGTTGCGCAAGCGTATGCAGGCTGCGTTCGAACAATTGCAGAAGCAGGGCGAAGCCGCCGTCGATACCTCGAAACTGGCGGTGTTCGGTTTCTGCTTCGGCGGTTGCTGTGCGCTGGATCTGGCCCGTACCGGTGCAGCGGTCAAGGCTGCCGTGTCGTTCCACGGCACACTGGATTCGCCGAACCCGGCGGACGCGAAGAACATCAAGGGCTCGGTGCTGGTGCTGCACGGCGCTTCCGATCCGCTGGTGCCGAAAGAGCAACTGCCGGCATTCGAAGACGAAATGAACGCGGCTGGCGTGGACTGGCAGTTGCTGAGCTACGGCGGCGCGGTGCACTCGTTCACCGATCCGCACGCCAATGTGCCGGGCAAGATGATGTACGACGCGAAGACCGCTGCGCGGGCGTTCAAGTCGATGCATGACTTGCTGGAAGAAGTGTTCAAAGGCTGATTCGGTTGAAAGCACTCCCACGCCTGGCGTGGGAGTGTTCGTTTACAGCGGTGTCGGCTCGCTACGGGATTTCGGCAATTCAATCCGTTCGACTTCCCCCGGCACCGTCGGCCATTCCCCGGCCGCCCATTTGCGCCGGGCCTCATCGATAGCCGCCGGATCGCTCGCGACGAAATTCCAGTTGATCCGCCGTGGCCCATCCAGTGGCGCGCCACCAAACAGCACGGCATGACTGTCGCTTTCGGCGAACAGGCTCATCTCTTCCCCGGCCGGCAACACCACCAGATCGTGGGGCTCCACGGTTTCCCCATTCAATTGCACATCACCACTCAACACATACAGCGCCCGCTCCTCATGTTCGGTGGGGATCAGCAGGGTGGTTGCAGTCTGCATCTTCAGTTCGGCATACAGCGTCGGAGAAAGTACCGGCACCGGCGATTCCAGGCAAAAGCCTGACCCGGCAATCATGCGGATCTGCACGCCGAGGTTATCGCTGACCGGCAGCGTCGATGCCGGGTGATGGCTGTAATGTCCCGGACCTTGCTCGTGATCCTTGGGCGAGGCAAGCCAGATCTGCAGCCCGTGCATCTTGAAGCTTTGTTCCCAAAGCGGTTCGGGGGTGCGCTCGACGTGAGCGATTGCCGTGCCCGCGGTCATCCAGCTGACATCGCCAGCATTGACCACCTGATCCGAGCCGAGGCTGTCCTTGTGCTGGATCTGTCCTTCAAACAGATAGGTCAGCGTCGACAGACCGATGTGCGGATGCTGTCGGATGTTCATCCCTTTGCCTGCGGGATAAAGCGTTTCAAGCATGTGATCGAAAAACACGAAAGGCCCGACGCTGCGGCATTTGGCTGACGGCAGCGGACGCAGGATCGGCTGGCCTTCGACGTCTTCGGCACGCGGGCGGATGATCAGGGGTTGGGTGTCCATGGTCCATTCCAGGCTGGGCGGGTGATGCGTGGAGCATAACCCGCCGGTGTCATCGTGGTGATTACTGGCTATCGAAGCCTTGTGGGGCGTGGGTTTCGATGGTGACTTCGCTGGTGGTCATCAGTTTGTGAATCGGGCAGCGGTCGGCGACACGCAGCAGTTCTTCACGCTGGGCATCGGTGAGCACGCCTTTGAGTGTCAGGGTGACGTGCAGGGCGTATTTGCCTTTCTGTTCCTGGCTGTTGTCGCGTTTCACCTCTACGCCGACGCCCGTGAGCGGGATGTCTTTTTTCTTGGCATACAGCTTCAGGGTCAGGGCCTTGCAGGCGCCGAGGGCGGCGTCGAAATAATCGTGGGGTTCAGGCGCGGAGCCTTCGCCGCCAGCCGTGGTCGGGACATCGGTAAACAGTTCGTGCTCATCGATCTGTACGGTGTGACGGAAACCTTCGGCGGACACGGTATTGACGGTAACGGTCATGTGAACCTCGCAAGCAGTAGGAAAAGTCATTCGATCAAATAAGACCTTGCAGGTATAGAGCATTCCCGCAAGGGCGCGTTCCACTTTCTTGCCGGCGTGCGGCAGGGCGTCAGGTTATGCCGGTGAGTTGAGGAATACTTGTGCTGGTGTTTCGTCTGCCGACCTGCTTCAAGGTTTTCAGGTAACTTGCCGTTGATCTTGCGGCGAACAGCGCTCAAGTCCGGCAAAAGCGTCGCTGAATCGTTAATGCCGAGGGTTTGAAGTATTAAGGCCTTTTGATATCACCTTTTGGTCTTACGCAAATTTTCGCCGGGCCGATACCTTCTAAAGCAGCCAGCTGCAGGGTTGATGCAGCGCTTTTGGAAGGAACCAGAGCAATGAGTATCCGCAGTCTCAATATTGCCCCCCGTGCCGGGCTGGGCTTCGGTCTGTTGGCGCTGATGGTGTTTGCCCTCGGGGCATTCGCCCTGCTGCAGATGTCGAACATGCGGGCCCAGTCCGACGAGGTCGACAAGAACTGGCTACCCAGCGTGATGGCGGTAGGCGAAATGAGTCAGGACATGCTGCGTCTGCGCGCCCTGACCATGCGTCTGTTGCTCAATCGCGATCCGCAGGCTCTCGATCAGAATGTCCCCAAGCTCAATGAGCTGCGCAGTGTGTTGAGCGAAGCTCAGCAACGTTACGACATATTGATCGTGCTGCCCGAAGAGCGAGCGTTGTTTGATCGCTTCAAAGTCGCGGAGCACAAGTATCTGGAGTTGCAGGCTCAGGTGATGACGTTGTCTGCCCAGGGGAAGGTGGAAGACGCGGCAAGTATTCTCAATACCCAGATGAACCCGTTGGCCGACGACATCGCCGCGACCCTCAAAGAACTGGTCGAGTTGAACAAACACAATGCCAACCTCGCCACCGAGGCCGCACGACTGGTGTTCATCAATTCGCGGGTCTGGGTCGGGGTAATGATCGGCATCACGGCGCTGATCACCATTGGCCTGGCGCTACTGCTGACCCGCAGCATCGTGGTACCGCTCTCGCAATCGCTGGGGGTCGCCGAAGTGGTGGCCGGCGGCGATCTGACCGGTGATATCAGCATCATCGGCAAAGATGAGCCGGCGCGGCTGCTGCATGCGCTCAAGAGCATGCAACACAGCCTGCGCGACACCATCCGGCAGATTTCGGAATCGTCCAGCCAATTGGCCTCGGCCTCGGAAGAGCTGAGCTGCGTCACCGAAGATGCGACGCGCGGGTTGCATCAGCAGAGCCTGGAAATCGAGCAGGCCGCCACCGCGGTCAATCAGATGACCGCCGCCGTTGAAGAGGTCGCCAGCAACGCCGTGGCGACTTCCGAGGCATCACGGGAGTCGGACCGCATTGCCCAGCATGGCCGTGAGCAAGTGCAGCAGACCGTGTCGTCCATCGAGTTGTTGGCGGATGACGTTACCGCCAACGCCACGCAGGTTGAGGATCTGGCGCAGAAGGTCTACAGCATCAGCAAAGTGCTGGAAGTGATCCGTTCGATTGCCGAGCAGACGAATCTCCTTGCGTTGAACGCGGCGATCGAAGCGGCCCGCGCCGGTGATGCCGGGCGCGGCTTCGCGGTGGTGGCCGACGAGGTGCGGGCATTGGCCCACCGTACCCAGCAGTCGACCCAGGAAATCGAGCAGATGATCGGCGGCATACAGCAGGGCACCGATTCGGCGGTCAGTTCGATGCAGCAAAGTAATGTTCGTGCGCGCTCGACGCTGGAGCTGGCGAAAGCGGCGGGCGTGGCGCTGGAGGAAATCGCTTCCGCATTCACCTTGATCAACGAACGCAATCTGGTGATCGCCAGCGCTTCGGAAGAGCAGGCTGCCGTGGCGCGGGAAGTGGATCGCAACCTGATGAACATCCGCGATCTGGCGATGCAGACCTCGGCGGGGGCCAATCAGACCAGTGCCGCGAGTCAGGAATTGTCACGGCTGGCGGTGGATCTGAACAACATGGTGGCCAAGTTTTCGGTCTGACCGTTGCTCGATTTCTGTGGATTTCATGCCTGTCTGACCAGACGCCCGATGCTTGCATCGGGCGTTTTTCATTTCGAATGACAGATCGTGTTTTTTCACCTTATTGTGAATTAAATTATTCGATTTTATTTTATAAAATAATTAATCAATAAGTTATAGGAATAAAAAATCAGCAAATTGCTGAAAATACTCCATTTTTTCATTTTTTAACTGGCTAGATAATTATTTGAAATTCCTTTTTGAGGGAAATAGTCTGTCATTTCTCGTCAATTGTTGATGAGTTATCAGCTTTATTTCACGTATTGGTGAATAAAGCGGCATATGACATTCCCCGATGAAGGAAACAACGTGAACAAGATCCCGATCGGCGTCATTGGCGCAGGCTTGATTGGCAAGACCCACATCGAACGTGCCATGGCCCAGGAAAACGTGGAGCTGGTCGGCATTGCCGATCCCACACCTGCCGCACAGACACTGGCAGCTTCTCTTGGCGTGCCGTGGTTCGAGCATTACGACGCCATGCTGCAAGTGGCAAAACCGCGTGGCGTAGTGGTGGCGACGCCCAACGTCACCCATGCCGATGTGGCGGTTGATTGCCTTGAGCGAAAGGTGGCGGTGCTGGTCGAGAAACCGATCGCCGACACACTGGTAAACGCCCGGCGCATCTGCGCGGCCTCCGCCGCCCACGGCGTACCCGCACTGGTCGGCCATCAGCGGCGCTACAACCCGATCATGCGGCATGCCAAATCGATCGTGGATGCCGGGTTGCTGGGGCGACCGGTCAGCGTGACGGCGTTGTGCACCTGGCTCAAGCCGGACGACTACTTCGAGACTGCGTGGCGCCGGCAGGCCGGTGGCGGGCCGGTGCTGATCAACCTGATTCATGACATCGACCTGCTGCGCTTTCTGTTCGGCGAGATCGAGAGCCTGCAAGCCATCACGTCCAGCAAAGTCCGGCGCTTCGAGGTAGAGGACACTGCGGCGGTGCTGCTGCGTTTTCGCAACGGCGCGCTGGGCACCGTATCGGTCTCCGATGCCACGGCGGCGCCATGGAACTGGGATCTGTCGGCGGGCGAAGCCGAGCGTTTCCCGCGTCAGGATGACGTCAATTCGCACTTCTTCTCGGGCACCGAAGGGTCGCTCACCTTGCCGCGACTGGAACTGTGGCGCTATCACGGCCAAAAGGGCTGGCATGACGCGATCACCATGGAGCGCTCCGTTCCACATATCGGCTGCCCGTATGCCGAACAGATGCGCCACTTTTGTGCGGTCATCGCCGGCAACGAGCGCCCGGTTTGCTCCGCCGAGGATGGCTTCCGCACCCTTGAAGCGACGCTCGCTGTGCATGCCGCCGCTCGCACCGGTGCCGTCGTACGCCTGGAAGGAGGGACATCATGGGGCGCCTGATCGGCCTGGCGCCGCTGTCGCACCTCGAGCTGTCGCCGGTGGAAATGGTCGAGTGCGCGGCGGTGGCCGGTTACGACTGCGTCGGGCTGCGCCTGATCCCGGCGACGGATCAGGAACCCCAGTGGGATTCAGTCGGCGATACAGCGTTGATCCGGGATACCGCGCGCCGGTTGCGCGACACCGGGATCGTGGTGTCGGACATCGAGCTGTTCCGCCTGCAGCCGACCACGGATCTCAAGACGTTTCGTGCAGCTCTGGAAACCGGAGCGCTGCTCGGTGCGCGAAATGCCGTGGTGTCCGGGCAAGTCGCGGATTTTTCGCAAATGACCGATCTGTTCGGCGGTTTTTGCGAAATGGCGGCTGGCTATGGCATCAGCGCAAACCTGGAGCCGACACCCTGGGTGGCGGTCGGCAGTGTGGCGGCGGCGGCGCGTCTGATCGAGGCGGCGGATTGTGCCAATGCGGGGATTCTGATCGATCCGATCCACTTCGACCGGGCCGGCGACCGCGTCGAGGCGCTTGCCGAGCTGCCACCGCAGTACTTTCGGTTGATGCAGCTTTGCGACGCGCCGGCACAGCGTCCGGTCGATCTGAACACCTTGCTGCATCAGGCGCGGGCCGAGCGGTTGATGCCTGGGGATGGCGGTCTGGACCTGCAACGTCTGCTCAGGGCGATGCCGCGTCAGATCCCGCTGAGCCTGGAGGTGCCCATGCGCAGTCTCGCCGCTCAATGGCCGGCAGTGGAACGAGCCAGGCGAATGCTGGAGAAGACGCGGGCACTGCTCGTCAGCCTGGAGCTGGACGCCTGGGGTGATCTGGATGAGGCACCCGCCGTTTGTCACTGATGTACGCGATCACGACCAGACGCCGGATCATAAGGGGAGGGTTTCATCCACTGACCTGACGATCGACGCACAGGTGCGCCTTGCGGGCTCGCACCAGACTCAACAACAAAAACAACAAGGCATCCACGGCGCCGGTTTTTCCCGGCAGCCGTCGGGCAGTCGATAAAGCGGTAGCGGAGGTAGCAATGAATACCCAGGCAACAAAAACCAAAAAAACGCCGGGCAAGGCAGCATTGGCGGGCTGGATTGGCAGTGCGATGGAGTACTACGACTTTTTCATCTACGGCACGGCGGCGGCGCTGGTGTTCGGCAAGGTTTTCTTCCCGGCGTCGGAGCCGGCCACCGGCGTTCTTCTGGCCTTGGCCACCTTTGGCGTGGGTTACATCGCGCGCCCGGTGGGTGCCTTGTTTCTGGGGCATCTGGGCGACCGCTTCGGACGCAAGCGGGTGCTGGTGCTGACCCTGCTGTTGATGGGTATTTCGACCTTTCTGGTCGGGTGCCTGCCAAGCTACGACAGTATCGGGATCGCGGCGCCGATCATGCTGGTGATCCTGCGCCTGTGTCAGGGCTTCTCGGCATCAGGGGAGCAGGCGGGGGCCAACTCGATGACCCTCGAACATGCACCGTCGCGACAACGGGCGTTCTTCACCAGCTTCACCTTGAGCGGCACCCAGGCCGGGCTGATCCTGGCGACCCTGGTGTTTCTGCCGATTTCGGCGATGCCGGAGGAGCAGTTGCTGTCCTGGGGCTGGCGCATACCATTCTGGTTGAGCGTGGTGGTGTTGGTCGTGGGTTTTCTGATCCGTCGCAACATCGAGGAAACGCCAGTGTTTCAGGAGGAGCGTGAGCGCAATCAGACAGCCCGGATGCCCTTGAAAACCCTGTTTGCCGACTATCGCAGTGATGTGGTGCGGGTGGCGCTGGCAGCCATGGTGTCCACGGTCAGTACCGTGTTCGGGATCTTTTCCCTGTCGTATGCGGTGAACATTGCGGGTGTCGAGCGCAGCACCATGCTCTGGTTGACGATCATGACCAATATCGTGGCTCTGTTCGCCATTCCGCTGTGGGCAATGCTTGCCGACCTGATCGGGCGCCGGCCGGTCTATCTGTTCGGAGTGCTGGCCAGCGGTTTGCTGATGTTTCCTTACCTGTGGTCGATCGAGCAGCACAATTTGCCGCTGATGTTTGTGCTTGGCGTTCTGATGTCCGGGATCTGCTTCAGTGCGGCGAACGGCATCTGGCCGGCGTTCTTCGGTGAGATGTTCAGTACCCGCGTGCGGCTGTCGGGCATGGCGATCGGCACTCAGGTCGGTTTTGCATTGTCGGGGTTCGCTCCGATCATCGCGGCGGCGTTCATGACCTCGATCCATCGTCCCTGGCTGCCGGCGGCCTGTCTGACGTTACTGGCCTGTGCAATTGCGGCTCTGGCGACATGGAGCGCCAGGGAAACCTTTGATGTGGACATGCAAGACCTGGGGCGAGACACGCCGCGCGACGAGCCACAAGTGAAACCACGGGGTGTGTTTCTGGAAGGCGTTGACTGAGGCCCGTCCGGGCTGTGAGGGGGTGGCCAGGGATTTGGCCTCCACCGCCGCTGCGGACTTCGGGTATTCTCCAAGGCTTCACTCCACAGGATTTCGGCCACCGACTCGCCCATGACCGACTCTATCAATGAAGTGACGCAAACCAAGCGTTCACGCAATGCCAAGCGCTCCCAGCAAACAATCCTCGAGGCTGCCCGTGGCGTATTTGCCGAGCAGGGGCTGGAGGGCGCGCGTTTTGAGGAGATCGCCGAGCGTGCCGGCGTCGACAAGCGACTGATCTATTACTACTACGCCAACAAGGAAGAGCTGTTCCTGTGTGTGCTGGAGGAAGGTTATCTGCAGTTGCGTCAGGCCGAGCGTGAACTCGATCTGGAGGCGTTGCCGCCGATGGATGCGATTCGCCGGTTGATCGAGTTCTCGTGGCGTTTCTACAACGACCATCCGGAATTCATGGCGCTGGTAAACAATGAAAACCTGCACCGGGCGCGGCACCTGGCGGGGTCGAGTCGTTTGCCGGAGCTGGCGTCTCCGCTGGTGGACAATCTCGGGCGGATTCTGGAGCAGGGGCGTGTCGAGGGTGTTTTTCGCGGAGGGGTCGATCCGGTTCAGCTGTATTTCACCCTGGTCGGGCTGACCTATTTCTATCTGGCCAATCAGCACACGCTGTCGACCATTCATGGTCGCGATCTGGTGACGCCCAAGGCGCTCAATGAGCGTCTGTCCCACGTCACCGAAGTGATCCTGGGCTTTCTGGTGCGCTGAGCCTCGAATCGAAGGCGAAAAAAAGCCCCGCGTTTGCGGGGCTTTTCGTTGAATCAACTGCCTTTGACTGTCTTGCCGTTGACCGTGCCGTCCTGGAGCATGATGTTGTATTCCTTGCCGTCGGTCTCGACCTGTTGCAGACGGACCAGCAGGTAATCCCAGTCTTTGGCGAACCACATGACAGTGGTGCGCTTGCTTTGTGTCGGATCACGCACGCGCTCGACCTTGATCGCGTCGATCTTGCCGGCCTTGGTCTCTACTTTCTCGGTACCCAGGACGCGGAAGTCATAGGTATCGACATCGCCGCCATCGACCACCTGATAGCTCATGGTCTTTTTGCCGGAGGCGACATCATGCTGCAGCGCCAGCTGGTAGGTGGACTTGTCGACCATGCCACGGTTCAGCGGGACTTTGACCGCGTCGCCACGGTCGGTGCCGGTCACCAGTTTGTTGTTCCAGTCGAAGTCCAGATCAGCCTTTTTCGCCTTGCCCAGGCCACCACGTTCGAAGTGGTAAGACTGTGGAAGCAGGGTGTCCTTGTCCAGGGTCAGGGTGCTTTCCTCGGACAGGCTGGCGATCATCATCGAAGCCTTGAAGCTGAGCTTCCAGACGCCGTTGGCTTCCTTGGTCAGGCTGCGTTCGGCGGTACCGCTCATGGGCAACTGTTTCCAGTCGGCGGTGTAGCTGGCGGAGAACGGTTGAAGGTCTGCCGCCTGGGCGAAAGGCAGGGCGAGCAGAGCGCAAGCGAAGAGCAGGGCGCGACGCATAAAATCTCCTAGTTTCGAATCAAGTGACCGCTGGCCCCGAGTATCTGGCCATCCAGTAAAGCACCTTGCTCGCCGAGGGTCAGCCGTCCTTCGGCAAACCAGCGTACGGCCATCGGGTAGATCAGGTGTTCCTGAACGTGAACCCGTTGCGCCAGACTCTGCGGCGAATCGTGCAACTCTACCGGTATTACTGCCTGTACGACCAGTGGTCCGCCATCGAGTTCCTCGGTGACGAAGTGCACGGAGCAGCCGTGTTCGGCGTCGCCGGCTTCCAGCGCACGCTGATGAGTGTGTAACCCTTTGTATTTGGGCAGCAGCGACGGATGGATATTGAGCAGGCGACCCTGATAGTGCCGGACGAAGTCAGCGCTGAGAATGCGCATGAAGCCGGCCAGTACCACGAGTTTCGGATTGAATTCGTCGATCAGTTCGATCAGGGCGGCGTCGAAGGCCTCGCGACCTTCGAAACCCTTGTGATCCAGCGAGCGGGTGGCGATACCCGCGTCACTGGCGCGTTGCAGGCCGTAGGCGTCGGCGCGGTTGGAAATCACCGCAGCGATGCGGACCGGGCTGTCGCCGGTCCGCGTGCTGTCGATCAGGGCCTGCAAGTTACTGCCGGTGCCGGACAGCAGCACCACGACATCACAGGTATTAGGCATTAGTGAGCCTTGAGGTTTTTCAGCTCGACCTGGGCAGCGCCTTCGGCGGCGACACCGATCTGGCCGATGACCCAAGGCTGTTCGCCGGCTTCACGCAGGGTGTTCAGGGCAGTTTCAACGTGCTCCTGAGCCACGCAGATCACCATGCCCACGCCGCAGTTTAGTACGCGGTGCATTTCGGTCTCGTCGACGTTGCCTTTCTCTTGCAGCCAGTCGAAGACGGCCGGGCGATTCCAGCTGGCCACGTCAACCACGGCTTGAGCGCCTTTTGGCAGAACGCGCGGGATGTTGTCCAGCAGGCCGCCACCGGTGATGTGGGCCATGGCCTTGACGGCGCCGGTGTCCTTGATCAGCTTGAGCAGCGGCTTGACGTAGATGCGGGTCGGGGCCATCAGCAGATCGGTCAGCGGCTTGCCGTCGAGCTGAACGGTTTCGATGTCGGCGCCGGACACTTCGATGATCTTGCGGATCAGCGAGTAGCCGTTGGAGTGCGGGCCGGACGATGGCAGGGCGATCAGGGCGTCACCGGTGGCGACTTTCGAGCCGTCGATGATTTCCGCTTTTTCCACGACGCCGACGCAGAAACCGGCCAGATCGTAGTCTTCGCCTTCGTACATGCCAGGCATTTCAGCGGTTTCGCCGCCGACCAGCGAGCAGCCAGCCAGTTCGCAGCCTGCACCGATACCGGTGACGACAGTGGCGGCAACGTCGACGTTCAGCTTGCCGGTGGCGTAGTAGTCAAGGAAGAACAGTGGCTCGGCGCCGCACACCACCAGATCGTTGACGCACATGGCGACCAGGTCCTGGCCGATGCTGTCGTGCTTGTTCAGGTTCAGCGCCAGACGCAGCTTGGTGCCGACGCCGTCGGTGCCGGAAACCAGTACTGGCTGCTTGTAGCCGGCCGGGATTTCGCAGAGGGCGCCGAAACCGCCCAGGCCGCCCATGACTTCCGGGCGCGCAGTGCGCTTGGCGACGCTCTTGATGCGTTCGACCAATGCTTCACCGGCGTCGATGTCTACACCGGCGTCCTTGTAGCTCAGGGAGGGTTGCTTGCTCATGATCCAGGCCTTTAGGGGAGGGGATTCAGGGGTAACGACCGAGTTCAGCGGGAACTTCGAAATCGAGGGGGCGATGGCCTCACGCGAGTTTCGAGGTGCCCGGCTGTTGCCGGTCTGCGAAGGCGCGCGATTTTATCAGGCTTGAGGGGCAGCGGCCATCCTCACGCCGACGGGCAGGGGCATATCGGCCGAAATTTTTTGCAAATGAAGCTGTGGGTGACATCACGGGTGCCTGTATAAGGAACCGTCTATCGTTAGGGCTATGCAAAAACTTATCGCCAGCGTGTGAATGTTTTGCAACGGCCAGTGGTCACAGGCTTGCTCAATCCGGTTCACGCGGCCTGTTCCAGCCGCTCTTGTCGACGGGAATTCTCCATGCGTTTGTGTAAATTGCTGTTAGTGGGCTGCTTGTCTCTGGTCAGCCTGGCGAGCCAGGCCGAAAACGTCAAAGGGCTTTATCAGGTGCGCGAACCGGTCAACGGCCAGTCACCGGAGGAGCGTGATCGTGCCACGCAAGCGGCGCTGGATACGCTGGTGCTGCGTCTCACGGGGGATCCGAAGGCACCGCAGAATCCCGGGTTGGCGCCGATTCGCAAGGATCCGCAACAAATCATCAGCCAGTTTGGTTTCGATGCCGGGCCGCCGGAGGTATTGAAGGTCGACTTCGATCCGGCCACCACTGAGCAGGCGCTGCGCCGTGCCGGGTTGTCGCTGTGGGGCGCGAGTCGGCCGTCGATTCTGAGCTGGTGGCTGAACGACTCCACCGAAGGCTCGAGCCTGGTGGGCGACGGTCAGGCCAGTGCGGCGCCCTTGCGACGTGCCGCCCAGCACCGAGGGTTGCCGTTGCGCCTGCCGCTGGCGGATCTGAGTGAGCAACTGGTCGCAACCGCGCCGACGCTCGAAGGCACCGATCCAGCTCCGCTTCATGCAGCGTCTGAACGTTACAACGCTGACGCGTTGCTTGCTGTGCATGCCCGCGAAGAGGGTGGTCAGTGGCAAGCCAAATGGCATTTGTGGCTGGGTGATCAAAAGGAAGCGGGAAGTGTGCAGGGGGCTGATCAGGCCGCTGTCGCCGATGCCGTGATGCTGGCGGTGGCCGAGCGGCTGGCGCCGCGCTTTGTTGCCAAGCCTGGCGCTTCGGGGCAGCAGACGCTGGAAGTTCAGGGCATGAATCTGGAGCATTACGCGACGTTGCTGCGGATGCTCGAACCTTTTGGCGTGCGGCTGCAGAGTGTCGATGCCGATCGCATTGTGTATCGGGTCAATGGCAGTGCCGATCAGTTGCGGGCGCAGTTGTCGCTGGCGAAGTTGCAGGAAATGCCGGCCGAGGCGCCGGCTCCGGTGGCTCCGCAGCCTGCAGTGCCAGGCGGTGCGCCTGTCGTTGCGCCGGCACCGGCACCTGCGGCACCGTCGTTGCGATTCCGCTGGTAGGTTTTTCTTTCATATATAGAAGCAATGGAGTGTTACATGGCCGATACGCGGCGTTGGTTCTGGCTCGGTGGGGTGCTCCTGCTTTGCGCGTTTGTCTGGTTGCTGCATCCGATCCTCACGCCGTTTCTGGTGGCGCTGTTGCTCGCTTATCTGTTCGACCCTTTGGTGGATCGTCTTGAGCGGCTCGGCTTGTCCCGCACCTGGGGCGTGATTGCGGTGTTCGCCTTGTTCACCCTGATCTTCACCACGTTGCTGCTGGTGCTGGTGCCGATGCTCGCCAAACAGTTGCTGCGTCTGTACGAACTGGCACCGCAGATGCTCGACTGGCTGCAGCACACGGCGTTGCCATGGGCGCAGTCGAAGCTGGGGTTGTCGGATGGTTTCTGGAAGTTCGACAAGGTCAAGGCCGCGATCACCGAACACATGGGGCAGACCACCGACATCGTCGGCGTGGTGCTGAGCCAGGCCACCGCTTCCAGTCTGGCGCTGATCGGCTGGCTGGCGAATCTGGTGCTGATCCCGGTGGTGAGTTTCTACTTGCTGCGCGACTGGGACGTGATGATGGCCAAGATCCGCAGCCTGTTGCCGCGTGATCGTGAAGAGCGTGTGGTGGCGCTGGCGGGCGAATGTCACGAAGTGCTCGGCGCTTTCGTGCGCGGGCAGCTGCTGGTGATGCTGGCGCTGGGCGTGATCTATGCGGCGGGGCTGATGATTGTCGGTCTGGAGCTGGGCCTGTTGATTGGTCTGATCGCCGGTCTGGCGGCCATCGTGCCTTATATGGGGTTTGTGATCGGGATCGGCGCGGCGCTGATTGCCGGGCTGTTCCAGTTTGGCGGTGACCTGTACCCGATGATCGGGATCGTTGCAGTGTTCATGGTCGGTCAGGCCCTGGAAGGCATGGTGCTGACGCCGTTGCTGGTGGGTGACCGAATCGGTCTGCATCCGGTGGCAGTGATCTTTGCGATCCTTGCCGGTGGTGAGCTGTTCGGCTTCACCGGTGTGCTGCTGGCCTTGCCGGTGGCGGCGGTGATCATGGTGTTGGTGCGCCACGTCCATGACTTGTACAAGGACTCCGAAATGTATAGCGGAGTCGATGATCCGAAGCTCTGATGCGATGGAGGGCTGCCCGGTGGATTGCCGGGTTGGCCCGTCTCGTGCAGGCAATGCTGGCGCCTGTGCGCCAAAGAAACTGTCATAAAACCAGTGTGTTAACGCAAACCTTTGATTTTGCTTGGGGTCTGTCGCATTGTGCGCTCCGCTTCACGGGTATAAACTTCGCACACTTTACACAGAGGCCACTAACGGTTCCTTGGGAACTGTTCAGTCAGCATGAAACCGATTCAGCTGCCCCTAGGTGTGCGTCTGCGTGACGACGCCACCTTCATCAACTACTACCCAGGCGCCAATGCCGCTGCACTCGGCTATGTCGAGCGTCTATGCGAAGCCGACGCCGGCTGGACCGAAAGCCTGATCTATCTGTGGGGCAAGCACGGGGTAGGGCGTACGCATCTGTTGCAGGCCGCGTGCCTGCGTTTCGAACAGATGGGCGAACCGGCGGTGTACCTGCCGCTCGCCGAATTGATGGATCGCGGCATCGAAATCCTCGACAACCTCGAACAGTACGAACTGGTCTGCCTGGACGACTTGCAGGTGATCGCCGGCAAGCCCGACTGGGAAGAGGCGATGTTTCACCTGTTCAACCGTCTGCGCGACAGTGGTCGTCGATTGCTGATCGCCGCCTCCACCTCGCCGCGTGAATTGCCGGTAAAACTGGCTGACTTGAAATCGCGCCTGACCCTTGCGCTGATTTTCCAGATGCGTCCTCTCTCCGATGAAGACAAATTGCGTGCCCTGCAATTGCGCGCATCCCGTCGTGGTCTGCATCTGACCGACGAAGTCGGGCATTTTATTTTGACTCGCGGCACCCGCAGCATGAGCGCGCTTTTTGACCTGCTCGAACAGCTCGATCAGGCCTCTTTGCAGGCTCAACGCAAGCTGACCATTCCCTTCCTGAAAGAAACCCTGGGCTGGTAAAACCGGGGCTTTCAGCGGGTTTCGGCATATTTCAGGCGCCAGAAAATCCGCTTTCCTGTGCATTGCGCAGGCCGCGTCTCGATTCAAATAGGCTTAAGCGCTTAGATGTAAACGAGAAACCGGGAAGTCACAAAAAGATCGATTGAATTTGCAAATGAGGCTGATAGCGGGCATAGTCTCGGCTTCTTTACAACTATCAGCCACGGTCGTGCCCATGCTAAAGCGCTTCGCACCCCTCGTGCCTCTCGCACTCGTCACCCTGTTGTTCGGTTGCGCTGCTCATTCACCTGTTCAAGAGCAGCAACAACAGGCTAAAAATTCTGCCACCGCCCAGTCTTCCGTTATTTACCAGGAAGAGCTGGACACCGAAAAGGAACTGGCCGCTTTCAACGGCAAGAAGCCTTACCAGCTTCCGGTTCTGGCCGACAGCATTCTTGAACGCGGCATGTCTCTGATCGGTACCCGTTACCGTTTTGGCGGCACCTCTGAAGCCGGGTTCGATTGCAGCGGTTTCATCGGCTACCTGTTCCGCGAAGAAGCCGGCATGAACCTGCCGCGCTCCACCCGCGAAATGATCAACGTGGATGCTCCGCTGGTATCGCGCGGCAACCTCGAGCCGGGCGATCTGCTGTTCTTCGCCACCAATGGTCGTCGCGGTCGTGTCAGCCACGCCGGGATCTACCTGGGCGACAATCAGTTCATTCACTCCAGCAGTCGTCGCAGCGGCGGTGTCCGTATCGACAGCCTGGGTGACAGCTACTGGAGCAAGACCTTCATCGAAGCGAAGCGCGCTTTGGCGAACGCTCCAACCGTGGTTACCGCTCGCAAGTAATCACGCTTTTGTCGCCACGCTCGTGGCGACAGGCGGTCCTTCAGAGGCAATAGACTTAAACTTTACAAGGTGAAGTTAAAGTCTTACTTGAAGTTTGCCGCGTAGCCGCTAGAATCCTGATCTATATTGATGGCAAACCGCCTGCGTCCCAACGCAGGCGGTTTTGTTTTCTGTCGAATCGGCAGTAAAAGCCGCAGCCAGATCAGGATGTTCTGCTTATGACGATGACGGCCCGCCTTGCCCTGATGTTCTTCGCAGCGCTGCTCAGCGCTTGCGCCAGCCGCACTCCGCCGCCAGCCCCCGTGGTTCGCGCGCCGATTGTGTTCGGATCCTCCCAGGCTTTCTCTCCCGCTGCCGAAGACGTGCTGTTCCGCGCGCTCGGGCTGGTGGGTACGCCTTATCGCTGGGGCGGCAACACGCCGGACTCGGGCTTCGATTGCAGTGGTCTGATCGGTTTCGTTTACCGCGACGCTGCGGGCATCAGCCTGCCGCGCTCGACCCGCGAGATGATCGTCATGCAGGCGCCGAATGTCGGCAAGGAAGGGCTGCAGACCGGCGACCTGATCTTCTTCGCCACCAACGGCGGCTCTCAGGTCAGTCATGCGGGGATCTACGTCGGGGAAGGGCGCTTCGTTCACGCCCCGGCCACCGGCGGTACGGTGAAGCTGGACAGCCTTTCGAAAGCGTATTGGCAGAAAGCCTATCTGAGTGCCAAGCGCGTTCTGCAGCCGGAGCACCTGGCGCACAACCCGTAAAGCTGCGAATCAATAAAAAACCGTGGGAGCACATTGGCTCCCACGGTTTTTTTGTTTCAGGGCTTGGGCTATTTGGCCGCCGACACCCGCCACACCTTGTTCCCCACGTCATCGGCTACCAGCAATCCGCCTTGCTGATCAATCACCACGCCAACCGGGCGACCCAAAGCGTTTTCGTCCTTGTCGAGGAAACCGGTCAGCACATCCACCGGCGTTCCGCTCGGCTTGCCGGCGGCAAACGGCACGAAGATCACCTTGTAGCCACTGTGCGGCTTGCGGTTCCACGAGCCGTGCTGGCCGATGAAGGCGCCTTCCTTGAATTGCGCCGGCAGCGTGTTGCCCTCGGCGAAGGTCAGGCCCAGTGAGGCAGTGTGCGGGCCGACGGCGTAATCCGGAGCGATGGCCTTGGCCACCAGGTCCAGGTTTTGTGGCTCGACGCGGACATCGACGTGCTGGCCGTAATAGCTGAACGGCCAGCCATAGAAACCGCCATCCTTGACCGAGGTGATGTAGTCCGGCACCAGATCGCTGCCGATCTCGTCCCGCTCGTTTACCGCTGTCCACAGCGCGCCGCTTTTCGGCTCCCAGGCCAGGCCGTTGGGGTTGCGGATGCCCGAAGCGAAGATCCGGTGATTGCCGGTCGCTCGATCCACCTCCCAGATCGCCGCGCGACCTTCTTCCTGATCCAGGCCGTTTTCGCCGACGTTGCTGTTCGAACCGACGGTGACGTACAGCTTGCTGCCATCCTTGCTGGCAATGACGTTCTTGGTCCAGTGATGGTTGAGCGGGCCGCCCGGCAGGTCCACGACCTTGATCGGTTGGCTCTTGATCTCGGTCGTGCCGGGTTCGTAGTGAAAGCGCAGCAGGCGGTCGGTGTCGGCGACGTAAAGATCGTTGCCGACCAGGGTCATGCCGAACGGCGAATTCAGGTTCTGCAGAAACACCGTGCGCGTCTCGGCCACGCCGTCGTGATCGGCATCACGCAGCAGGGTGATGCGGTTCGGGCTCGGTACGCCGGCACCGGCGCGGCCCATGACTTTTTTCATCACCCAGCCGCGTATGCCTTTGCCGTCGTCCGGTTTTGCCGGGGCATTGGTTTCCGCCACCAGCACATCGCCGTTGGGCAGCACGTAGAGCCAGCGCGGGTGATCGAGATTCTCGGCAAACGCCGCCACCTGAGTGCCTGCCGCTGGCGTCGGTTTCGCGCCGGCCGGCCAGCCGATCGCCGGGGCGATGTTCACCGTCGGGATCAGGGTCTTGTTCGGTTCGGGCAGCTTGGGGGACGGGCCGGTGCCGTCCGAGACTTGCAGGCTGGAGGATTCACCACAGGCGGTGAGCCCTCCGGCGAGTGCGATGACGAAAACGAGGTGGGGCTTGCGCATTACTGATCTTCCCTATGAATGCATTCCTAATCATAGAGAAGCACACCAGCCCGATGGTTCAACCCCTCAGCCGCGTGCCTCCTTGAACAGCACGGCAATGCCGGGGTGATAGTTGCCGGCCTCGCTGCGCAATTTGCGATAGGCGTACGGGAAGTACCAGGCGACGGCGCAGGTGTGTTCCTTTTGCAGGTCGTCGACCATGTCCTGCAGTTCTTCCGGGCTGGCGCTGTGCTGGGCTTTCTGTGGGGCGACGAACAGGCAGCCGAGTTTGAGATCGCTGGCGTAGCTGATGCGCTTGGCATCGCTGGTGATATCGGCCAGGGCCTGAGTCAGATTCAGGCTGGTGACGCGCGGCCAGCGCTGGGTTGCCTGGATGTAGGCGCGATCTTCGGCGCCGGCCAGGAACAGGTCGGCCCGGGCATTGCGCTCGCCTTCCTCGTTCTGTTTGCGCGTGGCGGTGTCGCGCAGGGTCACCAGTTCGGCCATCCATGCGGCGGCGGACAGCAGGCCGAGGTTGGCTTTTTCGTCGTGCCAGTAGGGTGTGTCGTTGTCGCCGCGCACGGCGTTGTAGCGGTCGATACAGTCAAACCATCGTTCCAGCACCGGGCGCAGGAATTCCAGCCGCGGATTGCTGATGATCATGCCTTGCATGGTGCTCTCCCTTGTTATTGTGATGTGCTCTCTGCAGTCAAAAAGCATGGCTCTTTGATATCACTGCTGACAGTGTGGCACAAGATTGGCGTCAGATAATTGATCGGCGGCAGTTATTTGCCGCACGACCCCCTCTTCATTTGACGCTCCACCCCCAACCCTCTAACCTTCGCGGCTTGTTTCAGGTGCTCTGTGACCGCTGTCGACAGAGTGAAACAGGGAAGCCGGTGAGGATTGTCTTCAAGCGAAGAACCATCACGATCCCGGCGCTGCCCCCGCAACGGTAAATGAGTAAAAGCTGCGCCTAATGCCACTGCTGCAAAGCGGGAAGGCGCGCAGCCAGGCGAACGCCGCTCATGAGCCCGGAGACCGGCCTGATCCATCCAGCGGCATCACGGTGGGCGATGCCAGGCTTGTTGCCGTCTATTCTTGTGCCTGCCCGCCGTTATCCAGCCTCAACGGAGAGCTCCCCCATGACTGATTCCCCCGAACGCGACGAGCGCCACCTGGCGCGCATGCAGCGCAAAAAAGCCGTGATCGACGAGCGCATCGCCAATTCGCCCGACGAATGCGGCCTGGTGCTGGTGCTGACCGGCAACGGCAAAGGCAAAAGCAGCTCGGCGTTCGGCATGCTCGCCCGCGCCATGGGCCATGGCATGCAGTGCGGCGTGGTGCAGTTCATCAAGGGCCGTAACAGCACCGGCGAAGAATTGTTTTTCCGCCGTTTCCCGGAGCAGGTGCGTTTTCATGTGATGGGTGAAGGCTTCACTTGGGAAACCCAGGACCGCCAGCGCGACATCGCCGCCGCCGAGGCTGCATGGGAAGTCTCCCGCGAGCTGCTGCGTGATCCGTCGATCGGTCTGGTGGTGCTCGATGAGCTGAACATCGCCCTCAAGCACGGTTACCTCGATCTGGATCAGGTGCTCAGCGATCTGCAGGCCCGTCCGCCGATGCAGCATGTGATCGTCACTGGTCGCGCTGCCAAGCCGGAAATGATCGAGATGGGCGACACCGTCACCGAAATGGGCATGATCAAGCACGCCTTCCAGGCCGGTATCAAAGCGCAGAAAGGCGTCGAACTTTGAATCAACCACGTCACTGCCCGGCGGTACTGATCGCCGCGCCGGCCTCCGGCCAGGGCAAGACCACCGTCACCGCCGCGCTGGCCCGTTTGCACCGCAATCAGGGCCGCAAGGTCCGCGTGTTCAAGTGCGGCCCGGACTTTCTCGACCCGATGATCCTTGAGCGCGCCAGCGGTGCGCCGGTCTACCAACTGGACATGTGGATGGTTGGCGAGCAGGAAAGCCGTCGTCTGTTGTGGGAAGCCGCTGCCGAAGCCGATCTGATCCTGATCGAAGGCGTGATGGGCCTGTTTGATGGCACGCCGTCGAGCGCCGATCTGGCGCGGCATTTCGGCGTGCCGGTACTCGGCGTGATCGACGGCACGGCCATGGCCCAGACTTTCGGTGCCTTGGCGCTGGGCCTGGCGCGTTATCAGCCGGACTTGCCGTTCGCCGGCGTGCTGGCCAACCGCGTCGGCACGGTGCGTCACGCGCAATTACTCGAAGGCAGTCTCACCGAAGGTTTGCGCTGGTACGGCGCGTTGTCCCGGGAAACCGGGATCGAACTGCCAAGCCGCCATCTCGGCCTGGTGCAGGCCAGTGAACTCAATGATCTCGATGTACGTCTCGACGCCGCCGCCGAAGCGCTGGCCGGCACTTGCGAGGTAGCGCTGCCACCGGCCGTGGAGTTCGCTGCACCTGAAGTCGTGAAGACCGAAAGACTGCTCGAAGGCGTGCGGATTGCCGTCGCCCGTGACGAAGCCTTCGCCTTCACCTACGGCGCCAGTCTCGACCTTCTAAGGGCGATGGGTGCGGAATTGAGTTTCTTCTCGCCGATCCGCGATACGCAATTGCCCGAAGCCGACAGCTTGTACCTGCCCGGCGGCTATCCGGAATTGCACCACGTTGCCTTGTCGCAGAATGCCGACATGCTCAAAGCGATCCGCGCGCATCACGCCGCCGGTAAACCGCTGCTCGCCGAATGTGGCGGCATGCTCTATCTGCTGGATTCGCTGACCGATGTCGAAGGCACCCGCGCCGAACTGGTCGGGTTGCTCAAAGGTGATGCGGTGATGCAGAAGCGTCTGGCAGCCCTGGCCCTGCAATCCGTCGAATTGCCGGAAGGCTTGCTGCGTGGCCACACCTATCACCACTCCCTGACCACCACCGAACTGACGCCGATTGCCCGAGGCCACAGCCCCAATGGCGGGCGCGGTGCAGAAGCGGTGTATCGGGAAGGGCGGATGACTGCCTCGTACGTGCACTTTTATTTTCCGTCGAACCCGTCGGCGATTGCCGCACTGTTGGTGCCATGACCGACAACGCCTTCACTGAAACCGAGCGCGCAGCGGTCTACCGCGCCATCGCCGAACGCCGCGACATGCGCCACTTCAGTGGCGGCACGGTCGACCCTGAATTGCTGCGCCGATTGCTTGAAGCCGCCCATCAGGCACCGAGCGTCGGCCTGATGCAGCCGTGGCGCTTCATCCGCATCAGCGACCGCACCTTGCGCGGACAGATCCAGAATCTTGTGGAAGAAGAGCGCGTACGCACCGCCGAAGCCCTCGGCGAACGCAGCGACGAGTTCATGAAGCTCAAGGTCGAAGGCATCAATGACTGCGCGGAAGTGCTGGTTGCAGCCTTGATGGACGATCGCGAGCGGCACATTTTCGGCCGCCGCACGCTGCCGGAAATGGACATGGCCTCATTGTCCTGCGCGATCCAGAACCTGTGGCTGGCGGCGCGCGCCGAAGGTCTGGGCATGGGCTGGGTGTCGCTGTTCGAACCGCAGGCGCTGGCCGATCTGCTGCAACTGCCGGCCGGGGCCAAGCCGCTGGCGGTTCTTTGTCTGGGGCCGGTCAAGGAATTCTATCCGGCGCCGATGCTGGTACTCGAAGGGTGGGCGCAGGCGCGTCCGCTCAATGAGCTGCTGTATGAAAATTTCTGGGGAGTGAGTCAATGAGTGTGGCGTTGCTGAGTGTCGCCGCGGTTGCGCTGGACGCGCTGCTGGGTGAACCGAAACGCTGGCATCCGCTGGTGGCGTTCGGCAATTTTGCCGCGCGCATCGAGCAACGATTCAACACCGGCGGGCGCGGCTGGCGCAGCCATGGTGTCACCGCGTGGGTGATCGCGGTGCTGCCACTGACCCTGCTTGCCACGGCATTGTCCTGGGCGCCTTATGTGGGCTGGATCGTCGAGATCGTCGCGCTGTATTGCGCCCTCGGCATGCGCAGTCTCGGCGAGCACGTCGAGCCGGTGGCCAAGGCCCTGCGCAGCGATGATCTGGAGGAGGCGCGCAAACGCGTGGGGTATCTGGTCAGCCGCCAGACCAGTGAACTGGACAGCACCGCCGTCGCCCGCGCCGCCACCGAATCGGTGCTGGAGAACGGCAGCGATGCAGTGTTCGCCGCGATCTTCTGGTTTGTCGTGGCCGGTGCGCCGGGCGTGGTGCTCTATCGCCTGAGCAATACGCTCGACGCGATGTGGGGTTATCGCAACGAACGCTTCGAGCGTTTCGGCTGGGCGGCGGCGAAAATCGACGACGTCCTCAACTACATTCCTGCACGTCTGGTGGCGTTGACCTACGCGCTGCTGGGCAAGACCCGACTCGCGCTGAAATGCTGGCGCACCCAGGCGCCGAAATGGGACAGCCCGAACGCGGGGCCGGTAATGGCTGCCGGCGCGGGCGCGCTGGGCGTCGAGCTGGGCGGGCCGGCGATCTATCACGGCGAGCTGCACGAGCGTCCGCAACTGGGCGAGGGTGCGCCGGCGGATGCCGATTCCATCGATCGCGGCTGGCAATTGGTCCAACGCGGGGTATGGTTATGGCTGCTGATTCTCTGCGTGGGGGCTGAATTCTATGCTTGAGCACGGTGGCCGGCTGCGCAGGGCGGCGCTGGAGTATGGCATCGCCGAAGAAGACTGGCTCGACCTGTCCACGGGGCTGGCGCCGTGGCCGTTTCCGGTCCCGGAGATCCCGCTGCGGGCCTGGGCGCGTCTGCCGGAAACCGATGACGGCTTGGAACAGGCGGCCTGCGACTACTACGGTGCCGCGCAGGTGCTGCCGGTGGCCGGTTCGCAGATGGCCATTCAGTTGCTGCCGCGCCTGCGCCGGGCCGGCAAGGTCGGTGTGCTGTCGCCGTGTTATGCCGAGCATGCCGAGGCCTGGCGGCGCAGCGGTTACATCGTCCGCGAAGTGCTGGAGCAGGAAGTCGATTTCTTCCTCGACAGCCTCGACGTGCTGGTGGTGGTCAATCCGAACAATCCCACTGGCCTGAGCCTTACTCCGGCGAAATTGCTCGACTGGCACGCGCGACTGGCCCAGCGCGGCGGCTGGCTGGTGGTCGATGAAGCGTTCATGGACAACACCCCGCAATTGAGCCTGGCGCCGCATACCCATCAGGTCGGACTGATCGTGTTGCGTTCGTTCGGCAAGTTTTTCGGTCTGGCCGGTGTTCGACTCGGGTTCGTGCTGGCCGAGCGCAAGTTGCTCCGTTTACTGGCCGAGCAGGTGGGGCCCTGGGCTGTCAGCGGGCCGACCCGAGTATTGGGACAAGCCTGCCTGCAAGACACCGAAGGCCACACTCGTCAGCGGATCCGCAGCGACGAAGCCAGCGAACGTCTGGCTGCGTTGCTCGAACGCCATGGCTTCAAGCCTCAGGGTGGTTGCGCGCTGTTCCAGTGGCTGATCACCGAGCATGCTCACGCACTTCACGAATTCATGGCCCGTCGCGGCATCCTCCTGCGTCTCTTTGCGCACAACAGCAGCCTGCGTTTTGGTCTGCCGGCCAATGCCGCCGACGAGGCGCGTCTTGAGCAGGCCCTGCAAGCGTTCGCCGTGGACCGCTCTATGGACAAGAAACCCGCATGACTACGTTAATGGTGCAAGGCACCACCTCCGATGCCGGCAAAAGTACGCTGGTGACGGCGCTGTGCCGCTGGGCGACCCGTCAGGGTGTCGCCGTGGTGCCGTTCAAACCGCAGAACATGGCGCTCAACAGCGCGGTGACTGCCGACGGCGGCGAAATCGGCCGGGCGCAAGCGGTGCAGGCGCAGGCCTCGCATCTTGAACCGCACACCGACATGAACCCGGTGCTGCTCAAGCCCAACAGCGACACCGGTGCCCAGGTCATCATTCATGGCCGTGCGGTCACCAGCATGAACGCCGTTGCCTATCACGACTACAAAGCCATCGCCATGCAGGCCGTGCTCGCCTCTCACGAGCGCTTGAGCGCCGCGTATCCGCTGGTAATGGTCGAGGGCGCGGGTTCGCCGGCGGAAATCAATCTGCGCGCCGGTGACATCGCCAACATGGGTTTCGCCGAAGCGGTGGACTGTCCGGTGCTGTTGATTGCGGACATCAATCGAGGCGGCGTGTTTGCTCATCTGGTGGGCACGCTGGAACTGCTATCACCGAGCGAACAGGCAAGGGTCAAAGGCTTCATCATCAACCGTTTTCGCGGTGATATCGCCTTGCTGCAACCGGGTCTCGACTGGCTGGAGCAGCGCACCGGCAAACCCGTGTTGGGCGTGTTGCCGTACGTCATGGATCTGCATCTGGAGGCCGAGGACGGCATCGACCAGCGCCAGACCGACAAGGCCGAGCAAGTCTTGAAAGTGGTGGTGCCGGTGCTGCCGCGCATCAGCAACCACACCGATTTCGATCCGCTGCGGCTGCATCCTCAGGTTGACCTGCAATTCATCGGCCCGGGGCAAGCGATTCCGCCAGCCGATCTGATCATTCTGCCGGGCTCGAAAAGCGTCCGTAGCGATCTGGCTTATCTGCGCGCCAATGGCTGGGAAACCGCCATCAATCGTCACCTGCGTTATGGCGGCAAGCTGCTGGGAATCTGCGGCGGTCTGCAAATGCTCGGCGAGCAGGTGCATGATCCGCTCGGCCTGGAAGGCGCGCCGGGCTCCAGCGCCGGTCTGGGCCTGCTGGCATTCGAAACACAGCTCGAAGCCGAGAAGCAATTGCGCAATGTGCGCGGGCGTCTGGCGCTGGAAGATGCCGAGGTCAGCGGTTATGAAATTCATGCGGGTGTGACGACCGGATCTGCGCTGGAAAACGCCGCTGTCCATCTGGACGATGGCCGTTGCGACGGCGCCCAAAGCTCTGACGGCCAGATATTCGGCACCTACCTGCACGGTCTGTTTGAATCGCCGGCGGCCAGTGTGGCGTTGCTGCGCTGGGCCGGTTTGAACGATGTGCAGGAGGTGGATTACCACGGCTTGCGCGAGCGCGATATCGAGCGGCTGGCGGATCTGGTGGAGAAGCACCTGGATACCGGGCTGTTACGTGAACTCTGTGGAATGTCCCCATGCTCCAGTTGATCCTCGGCGGCGCCCGCTCCGGCAAAAGTCGCCTGGCCGAAAAACTCGCCACTGACAGCGCGCTGGCCGTGACGTACATCGCCACCAGCCAGCCGCTGGATGGCGAGATGAATGAACGCGTCGCCCATCACCGGGCGCGACGTCCTGCCGAATGGGCATTGATCGAAGAGCCGCTGGAACTGTCCCGGGTGCTGCGCGAAACCGCCAGCGCCGAGCGTTGCCTGCTGGTGGATTGCCTGACGCTGTGGCTGACCAATCTGCTGATGCTCGAAGACGCCGAACGTCTCGCCGCCGAACGCGAATCCCTGCTTGAATGCCTGGCGTCGCTGCCGGGTGAAATCATTTTTGTCAGCAACGAGACCGGAATGGGTGTCGTGCCGCTGGGCGAATTGACTCGCCGCTACGTCGATGAAGCCGGTTGGCTGCATCAAGCTCTGGCCGAGCGTTGTCAGCGAGTCGTCCTGACCGTCGCCGGCCTGCCCCTGACTCTGAAAGGACCTGCGTTATGACCCAAGCCTGGTGGCTGAACCCGTGCAAACCGGTGGATACGGACGCCGTTGAAAACGCGGCAGCGCGTCAGCAGCAATTGACCAAACCTGCCGGCTCCCTCGGGCGACTGGAATCTGTAGCAGTGCAACTGGCCGGATTACAGGGGCAGATCAAGCCAAAACTCGATCAGGTCTGGATCGCGATTTTTGCCGGCGACCACGGCGTTGTCGCCGAAGGCGTTTCCGCGTTCCCGCAGGAAGTCACCGGGCAGATGCTGCTGAATTTCGTCAGCGGTGGCGCGGCGATCAGCGTGCTGGCGCGGCAACTCGGTGCGCAGCTTGAGGTCGTGGATCTGGGCACCGTGACCCCGTCGCTGAACCTGCCGGGTGTGCGTCACCTGAGCATCGGCCCGGGCACGGCGAATTTCGCCAAGGGTGCGGCGATGACTCAGGCTCAGGGCGAGCTGGCCTTGCAGGGCGGGCGCGACAGCGTGCTGCGCGCGAAGGCGGCGGGTGCGCAATTGTTCATCGGCGGCGAAATGGGCATCGGCAACACCACGGCTGCCAGTGCGCTGGCCTGTGCGCTGCTCGATTGCCCGGTGGCGCACCTGACCGGTCCCGGCACCGGGCTGAATGCCGAAGGCGTCAGCCACAAGGCGCAGGTGATCGAGCGGGCGCTGGCGCTGCACGCGGCGCAACATGGGGATGCGTTGCAGACCCTGTTCAATCTCGGCGGGTTCGAGATTGCGGCTTTGGTCGGCGCGTATCTGGCGTGTGCTCAGGAAGGTGTGGCGGTGCTGGTGGACGGTTTTATCTGCACCGTTGCGGCGCTGGTGGCGGTGCGGCTGAATCCGGCCTGTCGTGAATGGCTGCTGTTCGGCCATCGCGGCGCTGAGCCGGGTCATCGTCACGTGCTGGAAACCCTTGGCGCCGAACCGCTGCTGGAACTGGGCCTGCGTCTGGGCGAGGGCAGCGGTGCGGCGCTGGCGGTGCCGTTGCTGCGCCTGGCCTGCGACCTGCACGGGCAGATGGCGACCTTCGCCGAAGCAGCGGTGGCGGATCGCCCGGCATGACGCTGCGTCTGGACCTGCTGCGACACGGTGAAACCGAACTGGGCGGCGGCCTGCGCGGCAGTCTCGACGATGCGCTGACCGAAAAGGGCTGGGCGCAGATGCGTGAGGCGGTGATCGGGCAGGGGCCGTGGGATCGGCTGGTCAGTTCGCCGTTGCAGCGTTGTGCAAGGTTTACTGATGAATTGGGCGCGCAACGGGATCTGTCGGTGTCTCTGGACAAGGATCTGCAAGAGCTGCATTTCGGTGCCTGGGAAGGGCGGAGCGCTTCGGCGTTGATGGAGACCGACGCCGAAGCGCTTGGACTGTTCTGGGCAAATCCTTATGGGTTCACGCCGCCGCAAGGTGAGCCGGTGACCGAGTTTTCAGCGCGGGTGCTGGCGGCGGTCATGCGTTTGCACGCGGCACATGCGGGGGAGCGGGTGTTGCTGGTCAGTCATGGTGGCGTCATGCGTCTGTTGCTGGCGCGGGCCCGTGGTTTGCCTCGTGAACAATTGCTCAATGTCGAAGTCGCTCACGGCGCGCTGTTTTCGCTGATCGTCGAGGCCGATGGTTCGCTCAAGGAAGTGTGCTGACATGCTGCCCCTGTGGATCGCCCTGCAATTTCTCAGCAGCCTGCCGATTCGTCTGCCGGGCATGCCGGCGCCTGAAGAACTCGGGCGCTCGCTGCTGTTTTATCCGCTGGTGGGTTTGCTGTTCGGCGTGATTCTCTGGGCGCTGAACAGTGCTCTGGCCGGCGCGCCATTGCTGCTGCATGCCGCGTTGCTGCTGACGGTGTGGGTGCTGCTCAGCGGCGCGCTGCACCTCGATGGGCTGGCGGACAGCGCCGATGCGTGGCTCGGTGGTTTCGGTGATCGTGAGCGCACGCTGACGATCATGAAGGATCCGCGCAGCGGGCCGATCGCGGTGGTGACGCTGGTGCTGGTGTTGCTGCTCAAATATGCCGCGTTGTTGGCTTTGATCGAAAAGCACCAAGGAATGGCGTTGATCATCGTGCCGCTGATTGGTCGGGCAGCGCTGCTCGGATTGTTCCTCACCACGACCTATGTGCGGGCCGGCGGGTTGGGGCAGGCGCTGGCCGATCATCTGCCGCGCAAGACGGGTTGGCAGGTGCTGGTGGTGAGTTCAGTGGTGTGCGTGCTGATCGCCGGGTTCAACGCTGTCGTGGCGTTGCTGCTGGCGGTCATCGTATTCATCTGGCTGCGGCATTTGATGGTGCGGCGACTGGGCGGAACCACCGGTGATACGGCCGGTGCGTTGCTGGAATTATTGGAGATGTCAGTGCTGGTCGGGCTGGCCTTGTTTTGATAAGTAACTTTGATCTGTAACTTGATTTAACACAGTCGCGGGTATATACACGCATCATGCTTCCTTCTCAGTGTTTGTGCACCAACCTGCGTCGCGCCGCCCGTGGCGTCAGCAGGCATTACGACGGCGCTCTCGACGGCTTCGGGATCAACGTTGCCCAGTATTCTCTGCTGTGCAATCTGCAGCGCCTGGATCAACCGAGCATTTCCGAACTGGCCGAAGCCATGGGGCTGGATCGCAGCACCCTCGGGCGCAATCTGCGGGTGCTGGAAGGCGAAGGGCTGGTGGCGCTGGCGGAGGGCGAAGACATGCGCAACCGCATCGTCCGGCTGACTGAAACCGGCGCACAGCGTCTGGCAGCGGCTCTGCCGGCCTGGGAAGCGGCGCAGCAGCGGTTGATCGACCGACTGGGTGCCGAGAAGCGTGAAACCTTGCTGCGGCTGTTGGATGAACTGGCTTGAGGGCCGGTTTTTTCCGAATTTAAGCGGGTATATACCCGCGACTGGAGAATAACAATGAGTTCGATATGGCGTACGTGCGGTTGGGTGTTGCTGGGGAGTGCGCTGATTCTGGCGTTGTCATTGGGCGTGCGGCACGGCTTCGGCTTGTTCCTGTCGCCGATGAGTATCCAGTTCGGTTGGGGGCGCGAGGTGTTCGCCTTCGCTATCGCCCTGCAGAACCTGATCTGGGGTCTGGCGCAACCCTTCACCGGCGCACTGGCCGACCGCTTCGGCGCGGCGAAAGTGGTGCTGATCGGCGGCGTGCTTTACGCCTTGGGCCTGGTGTTCATGGGGCTGTCGGAGACCGCTTTGGGTCTGTCCCTGAGTGCCGGTTTGCTGATCGGTATCGGCCTGTCCGGCACTTCTTTCTCGGTGATCCTCGGTGTGGTCGGTCGTGCCGTTCCGCCGGAAAAACGCAGCATGGGCATGGGGATCGCCAGCGCCGCTGGTTCTTTCGGCCAATTCGTGATGCTGCCGGGCACCCTCGGACTGATTGGCTGGTTGGGCTGGTCAGCCGCGTTGCTGGTGCTGGGGCTGCTGGTGGCGCTGATCGTGCCACTGGTGAGCATGCTCAAGGACAAGCCGCTGCCTGTGCTCGGCCATGAACAAACCCTGTCCGAAGCGCTGCGCGAAGCTTGCTCGCACTCCGGGTTCTGGTTACTGGCGTTCGGTTTCTTCGTCTGTGGGTTCCAGGTGGTGTTCATCGGTGTGCACCTGCCGGCGTATCTCGTCGACCAGCATCTGCCGGCTACCGTCGGCACTACCGTGCTGGCGTTGATCGGGCTGTTCAACATCTTCGGCACCTACACCGCCGGCTGGCTCGGCGGGCGCATGTCCAAGCCGCGTTTGCTGACCGGGCTGTACCTGCTGCGGGCGGTAGTGATCGTGCTGTTTCTGTGGCTGCCGGTGACGACGACTACGGCGTATCTGTTCGGTATGGCTATGGGTTTCCTGTGGCTGTCGACGGTGCCGTTGACCAACGGTACGGTGGCGACCTTGTTTGGCGTGCGAAACCTGTCCATGCTCGGCGGGATCGTGTTCCTTTTCCACCAGCTCGGCTCATTCCTCGGCGGCTGGCTGGGCGGGGTGGTGTATGACCGAACCGGGAGTTATGACTTGATCTGGCAAGTGGCGATTCTCTTGAGCCTGTTGGCGGCCGCGCTGAACTGGCCGGTGCGCGAGCGTCCGGTCGAGCGTCTGCAGGCCCGTACGAGCGCGGCATGAAGCGAATCTGGCCACGAATCGCCATCACCGCACTCGGCGCTGTCTTGCTGGCGCTGGTGTGGTGGGGCTGGCATCAGGGCGGCCTGGCGCTGATGCAGTTGGGCATGGGCGCTTGCCTGTAGGCTCTGAGGGCGAGTAACGTCGGGTTCTGACGACTGCTCAAGGATGCCCGACATGCTCAAGCGCTGGTGTGCTGTTCCCGCGTTGCTGATGGCGTTGACCGGATTGGCCCAGGCTGCGGACTGTCCGGAATTGCTGCAAGGTTCGCTGCCCAAATTGCGGGCCAAGGAATCCATCGACCTGTGCCAGCGCTACGCCGACAAGCCGCTGGTGGTGATCAACACCGCCAGCTTCTGTGGTTTCGCCCCGCAGTTCGAAGGTCTCGAAGCGCTCAACCAGCGCTACAAGGCGCAAGGGCTGGAAATGCTCGGCGTACCCTCCAATGACTTCAAGCAAGAGTCCAAGGACAGCGCCGAGACCGCCAAGGTCTGCTACGCCAACTACGGCGTGACCTTCACCATGACCGAGCCGCAGAAAGTCCGTGGTGACGGTGCCACCCATCTGTTCCAGGTGCTGGCCGCGCAAAGCAGCGCGCCGAAATGGAATTTCTATAAATACGTGGTCGATCGACAGGGCAAGGTGATCGCCAATTTCTCCAGCCTGACCAAGCCGGATGATCCGGAGTTTCTCGCGGCCATCGAGAAGGCCATTGCGTCGAAACCGCTGAAACCCTGATCGACGCCCACTAAAAAGCCCCGCCTCTGCAAAGAGAGCGGGGCTTTTTAGTGGGCGAGGCCTCAAATGGTAAAGAGCTCAGCCTCGCCGTGCAGCATCAGAAGCGGTAGGTCGCACCGACACCGAAACCGTTTGCCGAGTTTTCATACTTGGCATCGTAGGTCTGGCCACGATCGTTTTCGTTGCGGATCTTGACGGCTTCTTCCTTCAGGTACGAGTAGGCGACGTCGATGGTCAGGTCGTCAGTCGGGCTCCAGCCGGCACCGATGCTGAAGATGGTCCGGTCGCCGGTAGGGATGCGCGGCGAACGGTCGACGTTGTTGGTCGGCGACTGGTCGAAGGTCAGACCGGTACGCAGTACCCATTCCTTGTTCAGCTGGTAGGAAGTACCGACGGCGTAAGCCCAGCTGTCATGCCAGTTCTGCTCTTCGGTGATCTCGCCGAACTGACCGGCCAGCAGAGGCTGTACACCGGAGTTCTTGACGGTGATCTTTTCCAGCTGGCTCCAGCGGGTCCAGGTGGTACCGGCGTAGACGTTCCAGCGGTCGTTGATCGCCTGGGTTACCGAGAAGTCCACGGACTCAGGGGTAGTGATCTTCAGCGAAGCGTCGTACTTCTGGCTGGCGCCCAGGCCGACTGCGGCCAGTGCGCCGTAGTTGACCTTGGTGTTGCCTTCGAGCTTGTAGTCGACTTTCGAGTGGTAGGTCAGGCCCAGGCGAGTGGTGTCGGTCGCTTGTACCAGTACACCGATGTTGTAACCCAGCGCGGTGTCATCACCCTTGATCTTGACCTTGCCGTCCGGCAGGGCCTGGGTGATCGACAGGTTGGATTCCAGGGTGCCGTCGATACGGTTGATGGTCGGACCGAAACCGATCGACACCACGTCGTTGAACTTGTAGCTGACGGTTGGCTGGAAAGTAATGACCTGTACTTCGGACTTGCTGCCGAAGTAGCGGCCGGCAAAGCCTTTTTCATAGTCGGTAATCAGGCCGAAGGGTACGTACACACCCAGGCCGAATGCCCAATGCTCATCGATCGGCTTGACGTAGAAACCCATAGGAACTGAGGTGAAGGGCACCATGTCGCCTTTGTTGCTGCCGCCGTTGGGGCTGGAGCTGGCGTCGCTGATATCGGTCTTGGCATCGAGGAATGCAACGCCACCGGTGACTTGTTCGCGAGTGAGGCGCGACATGCCGGCTGGGTTGCCGTAAACAGTGCTTGCGTCGTCGGCAGAAGAAGATCGCCCGGCGTACCCGGTCCCCATCCCGCTGATGCTGTGTTCGTTGATGGCAAAGCCAGCGGCGAAAATCTGCGTGGATGCCAGGGAAACGGCGAGGCTGATGGTGGTTTTGAGCATTACTTTTTTCATTATTAGAACTCCTGGTGATCACCGGGGCGAAAATTACCAACATTTTCGTCCCAGCGCTATAGTCCGTATGGCTTGAGTTAGAGCGGTTTTGTAGGACAATCCGACCAGATTCGCGACCCGTTGGCCGATCTTGCGAAACCGGTGAGTCAGCACGCGACCTGATTCAGCGGTGAAACACAGGTCTGCCATGCACAGGTGAAGTCACGCAGACGACCCTGGGGTTGAAAGGTCTGACGCCAGATACGGGCCATTGCGAGCAGGTCGTCCGGGTCGGGGAGGGTGGGGGTCTGTTCTTCCACCAGCAGCCAGGCAATGGCAGTGGCGTAACGCAGGTTGACGGTCAGTTCGAGGTGCGGGCTGCTGAGAAAGGCATGCTGGCTGGCAAGGCCGCGAACCAGGCTGGCGCGCTCCGGATCGAGCGCCAGGTAATGGTCCCAAAGCGCCTGGTGGCGGTGCTCGGCAATCCGGTACAGGCCGTGGCCACGGCGGTCATGCAGGGCTGAACCCAGGGCGGACTGGCTGGCGGCGATGCCCAGCAGCAGGGATTCGGCGGTGGCGCAGTGACGTCCCAGATAAATCAGCGTGGGGCGGATCACATAGCGGCACAGTTCGCTGGCAGCGATACCCATATAACCCTCGGATCTTGTTATTGGGCGGCGAGACCTGAAGGGGAGCTTGGCAGCTGTGGATCGAATCAGGCCCGCCGGAAGCGGATCACGCCGCTTGAGTTGAAGTGTAGTGTCATATTCGCGACGTAAAGGCCTGTTTTTAAAATATTTCCGGCAGGCAGTTATAACCGTTATATCGGTTGGTGCTTAACCGCGAAGGGTAAAAAGAGAAACATCGGGCAATAAAAAGCCCCGCGTTTCAGGCGGGGCTTTTGCTTTTGCAGCCATTTCGGCCTCTCAGGCGATCAATGCCTGACGGGTGCGATCAATCACGGCCTGCAGCGGTTCGGCGCTGGAGTATTGATCAGGGTACAGACGCTCGCTGTGGCGGGCGATCCCGTGTTCATTGACCACGGTGAAGCTGAAGCAGCCTTTGCGAGCGGCCATGATCAGGCAGTTCATTGGAGCAAAAGCGTTGGTTAGGGTGCGAATGGCATCCTGAGTCTGGATTTGAGTAGACATAGTTATTAGGTGTTCCTACAAATGACACGGATAAGAACCGTGCAACGTTAAAACGTTCCAGTAACGCAGACCACCATTGGTCGAACGAAGAACCCGACTGGAACAAAGCAGCCAGTTTGAAGCGCTGATAAGTTGGCGCGCTTGGGCTGGCAGGTAGGTACTTAGGAGGACAGGCAACACATCGAGGGCAGAGGTTCTGGGCCCGGGGTGAAGATCCTGATCAATTTGCAGGTTGGTTCGGTCAGAGTAAGAGGTCTTTGCAACATCCTTTGATTCGATTCAAAGGCTGTGTCGTCGCAAGATTTACCTGGAAACCATCGAGGGGTCGGTCCCGCTTTGTCGGTGGAGGCTTCTTTGAAAGAAGGCTGACCGTGGGGTTTGTTCGACCGGAATTGACTTTCAGCTTGGTACTAACGCCGCGGATACTAACGGAACACGTTGAGGAAGGCAAACCTGATTTTTAAAAAGAACAGGCGGACTGTTCCTTGAGCCCCGGCTCCGCCCTGATTTGGCTCACATTCCGACCGTCGGTCGTCGCGGTGGGCAAGCCTGACAAGCACAGCGCCAGGGCTTATCCCCAGCCCGGCTGGCAAAACGACCCGAAAAAGCGCACCGATATAACCGCGTAACAGGTACTTGTGCACATTAGTTGCGCGGACGGTAACGACGCTGTCACATCGAACCTGACCCCGGTGGCTGCCTGTAACGAAAGTTTAAGTCAATGAAAAACATCGCTTTTTTTTACTGGTGAAAAAATCGTCAGTTTGACTGCGGGCCCCATTCCACAAGGCTTTGCGGCGAGTCGGGGGCGGTTGTCCACTGAGTTATCCACAGCTTCTGTGGATTGTCCCGAGCGCTTGCTCTAGCACGGGCGTGCCGGGTTTTTTTCGACTTTACCTGTGCGAAAAAAAGAGTAGAGTGGCGCGCCCTTCGATCTGTCCCACAGTGCTTTATGAAGTTTCGTTCATCTCCAGATTCTGTTACTTCCCAACCCCCTCGTGTTACCGCTCCCAAGCGATTTTCCGTGCGCGTGGCCGAATGGCTGCTCGACAGCCCGCGCCTGGGCGACAGCCAGAACGCCAAACACCTCGCCGGCCGCCTGCTCAAGCAACCGGCCCGGGAAGGCGTGGTCGCGGCGCAAAGTCGCCTCGGTCAGTTGATGTGCCGTGAGTGCGGCAACGCCAGGGATCGTCGTATCGGCCAGGACCTGCTGCGTCAGGCTGCCCGTGCGGGTGATCGACGTGCGCAACAGGAACTCGGCCTGATCGAAGACTGAGCTGTCCAAGACCTGACGCCTTGGTTAACCTTCAGGCTTTATCGGATCGGCGGGAATCACTATGGCGATGGACTTGACCAGCATCTTGCTCGGCTTGGCAGGCGCGGCGTTACCGCTGCTGGCGCTGGCCTGGCAACTGCAGCGCCGGGCCAGTCATGGCGAGTCCGAAGTTGCGTTGCTCGAAGAGCGACTGGCCATGGCGCAGATGGCCCAGGATGGCCTCAACGCCCAGCTCGAAGCCTGTCGCGACGAAATCGCCGACCTCGGCCAGGCCAATGCCGCCAAACAAGCCGATCTCGCGGCCGTGCGCCGGGAAGTCGAACTGTTGCAGATCGAGCGTGACGACGCCCGTGATGCCGCCCATGCCTGGAACCTCGAGCGCGCCAGCAAGGAAGCCGAACTGCGGCGCCTGGACGCTCAGGCGGCTTCATTGAATGCCGAGTTGCGCGAGCAGCAGGAAAGCCATCAACAACGTCTCGATGACCTGCAAGGCTCCCGCGACGAGTTGCGGGCCCAGTTTGCCGAACTGGCGGGCAAGATCTTCGACGAGCGTGAACAGCGTTTCGCCGAAACCAGCCAGCAGCGCCTCGGCCAATTACTTGATCCTCTTAAAGAACGCATCCAGTCCTTCGAAAAACGGGTCGAGGAAAGCTATCAAGCCGAAGCCCGTGAGCGCTTCTCTCTGGCCAAGGAACTGGAGCGTCTTCAGCAACTGAACCTGCGCCTGAGCGATGAAGCCACCAACCTGACCCGCGCCCTGAAAGGCCAGAAGACCCAGGGCAACTGGGGCGAACTGATCCTCGAGCGAGTGCTGGAACATGCAGGGCTGGAGAAGGGTCGCGAGTACCAGACCCAGGTCAACCTCAAGGGGCCGGACGGCGAGCGCTTCCAGCCGGACGTGATCATTTACCTGCCGGGCGACAAGCAGGTGGTGGTCGACTCCAAGGTCAGCCTCACGGCGTACCAGCAATACGTGGCGGCCGACGACGATGCGATTGGCCAGATCGCCATGAAGCAGCACGTGCTGTCGTTGCGCAGTCACGTCAAAGGCCTGGCCGGCAAGGACTACAAACGTCTGGAAGGCCTGCACAGCCTTGATTTCGTCTTGCTGTTCGTGCCCATCGAAGCGGCGTTTTCCGCGGCGCTGCAAGCCGAGCCGACGCTGTTTCAGGAGGCCTTCGACCGCAATATCGTGATCGTCAGCCCGACCACGCTGCTCGCCACCCTGCGGGTCATCGACAGTCTGTGGAAACAGGAGCGCCAGAGCCAGAACGCCCGGGAAATCGCCGAGCGTGCCGGATGGCTGTACGACAAGTTCGTGCTGTTCATTCAGGATCTGGATGAAGTCGGCAATCGTCTGCAGCAACTGGACAAAGCCTACAGCGCAGCGCGAAACAAACTGACAGAAGGGCGCGGCAACCTGGTCAGCCGCAGCGAGCAGCTCAAACTGCTCGGCGCACGAGCCAGCAAGAGCCTGCCGGCAGACCTGCTGGAGCGCGCAATGACCGACGCCGACGGGTTGGTCGAACTGCCTGAATAAGCCACTCTTCTAGAGCGGCAAATAGCGACTCAACAACGCCCGCAACGCCGCCGGTTTCACCGGTTTGGCCAGATAATCCAGCCCCGCCGCGTGCACCTGCGCCACGGTCTCCGGATGCCCGTCGGCGCTGATCACCACGCCGGGCACCGGTTCGCCCAGGCTCGTACGCAACCAGGCCATCAGATCGGTACCGGTCTCGCCGTGATCGAGGTGGAAATCCACCAGCGCCAGTTGCGGCCGCACGCCATCGTTAAGCAGCGCTGCACATTCCTCTCGGTTGCGCGCCGTCCACACCTGACAACCCCAACGCGTGAGCAAGCTGTTCATGCCGATCAGGATGCTGTCTTCGTTGTCGATGCACAGCACCTGCGCGCCGCTGTGCAGCTTGCCGTTGAGTTCGGCTACCGCGTTCGGCTGTGCAGTTTGTGTCTTTGCCAGCGGCACCCGCACGCTGAACACACTGCCGCGCCCCGGCCATGAGCGTACGCGCAAGGTATGCCCGAGCACCCGGCACAAGCCGTCGGCAATCGCCAGACCCAGGCCCAGGCCTTTTTCGGCGCGGGTCTGGTGGCTGTCGAGGCGTTTGAACTCTTCGAAAATCACTTGCTGCTTGTCTTCCGGAATCCCCGGCCCGCAATCCCAGACCTCCAGGCAAACCTCGCCCTGTCGCCGACGCACGCCCAGCAAGACCGGGCCTTTGGCGTAGCGGAAGGCATTGGTCAGGAAGTTTTGCAGGATCCGTCGCAGCAGCTTTATGTCGCTGTCGATGCGCAAGTGACTGCCGCGCACCCGGAAGTTCAAACCCTGCTCCTGCGCCAGAACCTTGAATTCGGCACCGAGGGTGTCGAACAGCTCATTGACCGCGAACGGCTTGCGATCCGGGTTGATTTTGCCGTTTTCCAGGCGGGAAATGTCAAGAAGGTCGCTGATCAGGTCTTCGGCCGAACGCAGCGAACTGTCCAGATGCTGTACCAGTTTCTGTGCCTCGCCGCTCAAGCCATCGTCCTGATGGGAGAGGGCGGCGGAGAACAGCCGTGCGGCGTTCAAGGGTTGCATCAAGTCGTGGCTGACCGCCGCGAGGAAGCGGGTTTTCGACTGGTTGGCCGCCTCGGCGTTGCCCTTGGCTTCCGTCAGCGCGACGTTGAGTTGCGACAGTTCCTGAGTCCGTTCGCTGACCCGTTGCTCCAGCCCTTCGTTGGCCTCGGTCAGTGCCTGTTCGGCTTCGCGGAACGCGGTGATGTCGGTGAAGCTCATGACGAAACCGCCACCGGGCATCGGGTTGCCGATCAGCTCGATCACTCGGCCGTTGGGGAACAGTCGTTCGGAGGTGTGGGCGCGGCCCTGACGCATCCAGTGCAGGCGCCGGGCGACGTGGACTTCCGCTTCTCCGGGGCCGCACAAGCCGCGTTCGGCGTTGTAGCGGATGATGTCGGCGATCGGTCGGCCAACGCTGATCAAACCGTCCGGGTAGTTGAACAGCTCCAGGTAGCGCCGGTTCCAGGCCACCAGTTTCAGCGACTGGTCGACCACGCTGATGCCCTGGGTGATATTTTCGATGGCGCCTTGCAGCAGCGCGCGGTTGAACTGCAACACTTCCGAGGCTTCGTCGGCGATCCGGACGACGTCCTCCAGCTGCATTTCCCGACCTTCAATGGCGGCTTTTACTACAGCCCGTGTCGAAGAAGCACCGAGGACACCGGCCAGCAAGCGCTCGGTGTGGGCGATCCATTCACCGTCGGCGTTCTGGTTCGGGTTGAAGCCTTTGCCCTGACGGTAGGCAAAGCGGATGAAGCTCTGCCGCGCACGCTCTTCACCGACAAACCGTGCCGCCAGTTGCAGCAAGTCGTCGATCTGCACTGCCAGCATCGAACGTGCGCTCGGCCGGGCGCTGATTTCTTGACCAATAAAGCGCCCGGCCTGCCAGTGTTCCGACACCCGGGTCCGCGACAGTACCGAGACCCAGGCGAACAGGGTGAAGTTACCCGCCAGCGACAGCACCACGCCTTGGGTCAGCGGGGTGATCGGCAGGTTCAGCGGGTTGCTGTGCAGCCAGGCAAGTCCCGGGAATGTCTCCAGCGGCACGCCGAGGCTGCGAGCGGCAATCGGCAGGATCAAGGTGTAGAACCACAGGAACGTGCCGGCGGCGAGACCGGCGAACACGCCACGGCGGTTGGCCTGTTTCCAGTACAGCGCACCGAGCATGGCCGGTGCCAGTTGGGTCACGGCGGCGAAGGCGATCTGGCCGATAGTCGCCAGGCTCGCGGTGGAACCGAGCAGGCGGTAGCTGACGTAAGCCAGCAACAGAATGACCACGATGCTGACCCGGCGTACCGAGAGCATCCACTGACGGAACACTTCGAACGGCCGCTCGGCATTGTTGCGCCGCAACAGCCACGGCAACAGCATGTCGTTGGAGACCATGGTCGACAGCGCCACACTCGCCACAATCACCATGCCGGTGGCCGCCGACGCGCCGCCAATGAACGCCAGCATCGCCAGCGCCGGGTGGGCCTGGGCCAGCGGCAAGCTGATGACGAAAGAATCCGGGAGGACGGAGCTGGGCAGCATCATCTGACCGGCCAGCGCAATCGGGACTACAAACAGTGCCGCCAACGCGAGATAAGTCGGAAACACCCACTTGGCCAGACGAAGATCCTGCGGGTCGATGTTTTCCACCACGGTGACGTGGAACTGACGGGGCAGGCAGATGATCGCCATCATTGCCACACCGGTCTGCACCACCATCGACGGCCAGTTGATGGTCTCTTTCCAGTATTCCTCAAGGCGCGGGGCGAGCATCGCCTGATTGAACAGGTCGTCGAAGCCGTCATACAGGCCATAGGTGACGAAGGCGCCGACGGCGAGGAAGGCGAACAGTTTCACCAGCGACTCGAACGCAATCGCCAGCACCATGCCCCGGTGGTGCTCGGTGGCGTCGAGGTTGCGCGTGCCGAAAACGATGGTGAACAGCGCCAGCACCAGTGACACGATCAGTGCCGTGTCCTGGGCGCGGGTGCCCATGGCGTCGGCACCGGCACCGATCAACAGGTTTACGCCGAGGACAATGCCTTTGAGTTGCAAGGCTATATAAGGCAGAACGCCGACCAGACAGATCAGCGCAACCACCACCGCCAGCGATTGGGATTTGCCATAACGGGCGGCGATGAAGTCGGCGATGGAGGTGATGTTCTCCTGCTTGCTGATCATCACCATTTTTTGCAGGACCCACGGCGCGCCCAGCAACAGCAGGATCGGCCCGAGATAAATCGGCAGGAATGACCACAGTTGTTCGGCCGCCTGACCGACCGCGCCGAAGAATGTCCAGCTGGTGCAATAGACCGCCAGTGACAGGCTGTACACCCACGCACGCATCCGTGGCGGCAAAGGCGCGCTGCGACGGTCGCCGTAGAAGGCGATGGCGAACATGATGGCCATATAGGCCAGGGCGACGGCGGCGATCAGCCCGGTGGACAACGACATGGAGCACTCCCGACAAAATACGACCGGACTCGCGCCCGGCCAGACAGTCTCGCATGTGCGCGGCGGTTAGTCAGTGTCGACCAAGGTCGTGGCGTGGCGGGGTGTCGCAGGCGCAGAACCGGGCGGTTCTGCGCTGTCAGTCCTGACGCAGCGCGATGTCGATCAGTCGGTGCAGTTCTTCGACTTCCAGCGGTTCCACGGCAAACAGAATGCGGAACACCGTCGGCGAAACCACCAGGTTGATCAGGTGATCCACGCTTGGTGGCGACTGATCCGGGAAGCGATCGACAATGGTCTGCAACTGATCGGCAATGATCGCGACGCAGAATCCCGGTGTGGCGCTGGCCTGCACATCGCGCATGACATTGCGCCCCGGCTCGGAACTCATCTCATCCAGATACTGCTCGGCCCAGGCGCGGATATCGCCGCGCAGGCTGCCGGTTTCCAGAGGATCGCTTTCAGGGCGCAGGCGGGCGAGGGCGACGTCGGCGAGCAGCGCCGCCAGATCGCCCCAGCGTCGATAAATGGTCGAGGGCGTGACCCCGGCCCGCGCGGCAATCTGCGGGACGGTCACACTGGAGCGCTCCTGTTCTTCGAGGAGTGCGCGCACGGCGCCGTGAATCGATTCCTGTACCCGGGCGCTTCGGCCGCCGGGACGGCTACTTTCTTTAATAGGCATGTGTCAGACCTTAACACAAAGAATTTGCTTTAAGCGCAAGTCGGGCGCACACTCCGCAAAAGCAAAAAAATAGCTTTTAAGGAGTGTGCTCATGACCGGCCTTGCTTCCAACCGTTCCAGCCTGTGGTTTCTGGCGATCACCTTACTCAGTTTTCTCGCCGCTTCCACCGCGCCGACGCCGTTGTATCACCTGTATCAGGACCACCTGCATTTTTCGGCAGCGGTGCTGACCCTGATTTTCGGCGTTTACGCGCTGAGTCTGCTGGCCGCGTTGCTGACGGTCGGTTCGCTGTCGGATCATTTAGGGCGCAAGCCGGTGATTTTCACCGCGGTTGTCCTGAATGCCCTGGCGATGCTGCTTTTTATCTACGCCGACAGCGTCGGCTGGCTGATCGGCGCGCGAGTGCTGCAGGGATTTGCCACCGGCATGGCTACCGCCGTGTTGAGCGCGACGCTGCTGGACACTGACCGTCAACAAGGGCCGCTGATCAACAGCGTGGCACCATTGCTTGGCATGGCGCTCGGTTCGATGGGCTGCGGTTTGCTGGTGGAATTCGCGCCTGCACCACTGCAACTGACCTATTGGCTGCTGCTCGTGCTGTTTGTGTTGCAGGGCGTTTATGTCTGGCGCTTGCCGGAAAGTGTCTCGCCTCAAGCTGGAGCATGGGCCTCGCTGCGGCCGACCCTGCATGTGCCGGTTCAGGCGCGTTCCACACTGTGGCGCGTCTTGCCATTGAATACTGCGACCTGGGCGCTCGGCGGTTTCTATGCCTCGCTCGCTCCGTCGCTGGTACGCACGGCGACCGGTTCGACCTCCAATCTGATCGGCGGCGCAACCGTGGCGGCGTTGACCGTCACCGGCGCGCTGATGATTTTCACATTGCGCAATCGTCCAGCCTCCCGGGCACTGCAACTTGGCGCAAGCCTGTTGCCGACCGGCATCGTGCTGATGCTGCTGGGCGTGCACAGCGCCAGTCTGTCGTTGTTCTTCTTCGGTACGCTGGTCGCCGGGTGTGGATTCGGCTCCGGGTTTCTGGGGGCGGTGCGCAGTCTGGTGCCGCTGGCGTTGCCCCATGAGCGCGCAGGGTTGATGTCGGCATTCTATGTACTGAGTTACCTGGCGTTCTGTCTGCCGGCGTTGCTGGCCGGGCACTTCACCCACAGCCTCGGCCTGCCGGCGACCACCGATGTGTATGGCGCGGTACTGATCGTACTGGCGGTCGGTGCGCTGTTGATGAGTTTTCGTCCGCAAGCGGCCAAGACCTGCAGCGCGCCATAAGCCTGCGGATTCGGTTAGCCTTGGCCAGCCCATTCTTCTCACGGATCGATTCATGAAGATTATCCGCAGCAAGTCCTTCACCGCCGAGCGTGCCTGGGGCGCGCTCGACATTGCCAACATGAACGGCATCACCACGCGCTTGCACTGGACCGACCAGCCTTACAAATGGCACGTCAACGACGGCGAGGAAGTGTTCGTGGTGCTCGACGGTCAGGTGCTCATGCACTACCGCGAGGAGGGCGAAGAAAAGCAGGTGCAGCTTGATGTCGGTGACATCTTCTACGCGTCCGTCGGCACCGAGCATGTTGCCCACCCGCAAGGCGCCGCGCGGATTCTGGTGATCGAGACTGAGGGCAGCGTTTAGGCCTATATCTGCAAAACAGATAACAGTTAGAGAAATTACCCGTTATATAGATATTCGATTCGATTCTACCATGGGCTCAACCTCACCTGAGGACAGGAGTTCATGATGATTTGCCCCAACAGTGCCAAACCCGGTATCAAGCCTTTCAGTCAGCTTCAGCATCCGCGTGAAGTGATCCGTCAATTCACCCCGAACTGGTTCGCCGCGACCATGGGGACCGGTGTACTGGCGTTGGCGCTGGCGCAACTGCCCGTCGCCATCCCGGGACTGCACGCCGTGGCCGAAGGGCTGTGGATGTTCAACATTCTGTTGTTCGTGCTGTTTACCGCTGCCTATGCCGCGCGCTGGATTCTGTTTTTCGACGAGGCGCGGCGGATCTTCGGCCACTCCACGGTTTCGATGTTCTTCGGCACCATTCCCATGGGCCTGGCGACCATCATCAACGGTTTTCTGTTGTTCGGACTGCCGCGCTGGGGCGAGGGCGTCATTCATCTGGCTGAAGTGCTGTGGTGGCTGGACGTGGCGATGTCGCTGGCCTGTGGTGTGCTGATTCCCTACATGATGTTTACTCGCCAGGAACACAGCATCGATCAGATGACCGCCGTCTGGTTGTTGCCGGTGGTGGCGGCGGAAGTGGCGGCGGCCAGCGGTGGATTGCTCGCGCCGCATCTCGCCGACGCGCACTCGCAACTGGTAGTGCTGACGACCAGCTACGTGCTCTGGGCCTTTTCCCTGCCGGTGGCGTTCAGCATTCTGACCATCCTGCTGTTGCGCATGGCCCTGCACAAACTGCCTCACGAAAACATGGCCGCTTCGAGCTGGCTCGCTTTGGGGCCGATCGGCACCGGTGCCCTGGGCATGTTGCTGCTGGGCGGCGATGCGCCAGCGATCTTCGCGGCCAACGGCCTGCCGGGGATCGGTGAAATCGCTTCGGGCCTGGGCCTGGTGGCCGGGATCACGCTGTGGGGCTTTGGTCTGTGGTGGATGTTGATGGCACTGCTGATCACCGTGCGCTACCTGCGCGACGGCATCCCGTTCAACCTTGGCTGGTGGGGTTTTACCTTCCCGTTGGGTGTGTATTCGCTGGCGACCCTGAAACTCGGCAGCACCTTGAACCTGACGTTCTTCAGCGTGGCCGGTTGTGGGCTGGTGACATTGCTGGCGGTGATGTGGCTGATCGTCGGCAAGCGCACATTGCAAGGCGCCTGGCGCGGCGAGCTGTTTGTTTCACCGTGCATTGCAGGTTTGAAGAAATAACCTGAAAAGTTTAGGTAAGGTGTGGCCTGGATCGCGGATCGACATTCCAATAAACGTATCCAGGCCACTCGTTACCCAACATCAGGGACACACGGAAGATGAGTCACCCCTCACAGTTCAACCTGCTGCGTACCCGGCGCTTCCTGCCGTTCTTCATCACCCAGTCGCTGGGCGCGTTCAACGACAACGTGTTCAAGCAATCGCTGATCCTCGCCATTCTCTATCGGCTGACCATCGAAGGTGACCGCTCGATCTGGGTCAACCTGTGTGCGTTGCTGTTTATTCTGCCGTTCTTCCTGTTTTCGGCGTTGGCCGGGCAGTTCGGCGAAAAGTTTGCCAAGGATGCGCTGATCCGTCTGATCAAACTGGCGGAAATCGCCATCATGGCCGTGGGATCCGTCGGCTTCCTGTTCGATCACCTGTCGCTGATGCTGGTGGCACTGTTCGCCATGGGCACACATTCGGCGCTGTTCGGGCCGGTGAAGTACTCGATCCTGCCGCAGGCCTTGCACGAGGATGAGCTGGTCGGCGGCAACGGTCTGGTGGAAATGGGCACGTTTCTCGCGATCCTCGCCGGCACCATCGGCGCCGGGGTCATCATGTCCTCGTCGCACTATGCACCGCTGGTGTCGACCGCGATTGTCGGCATCGCCGTACTCGGTTACCTCGCCAGCCGCAGCATTCCCCGGGCGGCAGCAGCATCGCCGGAAATGCGCCTGAACTGGAACATTTTCAGCCAGTCCTGGGCCACGCTGAAACTCGGTCTGGGGCAGACCCCGGCGGTGTCGCGCTCGATTGTCGGCAACTCGTGGTTCTGGTTTGTCGGGGCGATTTATCTGACGCAGATCCCGGCTTATGCCAAGGAATGGATGCACGGTGACGAAACCGTGGTGACCCTGATTCTCACGGTGTTTTCGGTCGGCATCGCCCTCGGTTCGATGCTTTGCGAGAAGCTTTCCGGGCGCAAGGTCGAGATCGGTCTGGTGCCGTTCGGCTCGTTCGGCCTGACGGTCTTCGGGCTGTTGCTGTGGTGGCATTCCGGTGGAATCCCAGAGAGCGCCGCTGGCCATAGCTGGACTGAAGTCCTCGGTTACGGTCACGCCTGGGCGGTGCTGGTCGACATCCTCGGCCTTGGCATCTTTGGCGGTTTCTACATCGTGCCGCTGTATGCATTGATCCAGTCGCGCACCGCCGAGAACGAGCGGGCGCGGGTGATCGCGGCCAACAACATTCTCAACGCGCTGTTCATGGTGATATCGGCCATCGTCTCCATCGTGTTGCTGAGCGTGGTCAAGCTGTCGATTCCGCAGTTGTTCCTGGCGGTATCGCTGCTGAATATCGGCGTCAACGCCTACATCTTCAAGATCGTCCCCGAGTTCAGCATGCGTTTCATGATCTGGCTGCTCAGCCATTCCATGTACCGCGTCGAGCATCGCAACCTGGAAGCGATTCCCGATGAGGGCGCGGCGTTGCTGGTGTGCAACCACGTATCGTTCGTCGATGCCTTGCTGATTGGCGGCGCGGTGCGTCGGCCGATTCGCTTTGTCATGTACTACAAGATCTACAACTTGCCGGTGCTGAATTTTATCTTCCGCACGGCGGGGACCATTCCTATCGCCGGACGCCAGGAAGACATCCAGATCTACGAAAAGGCCTTCACCCGGATTGCCCAGTATCTGAAGGACGGTGAACTGGTGTGCATCTTCCCCGAAGGCAAGTTGACCGCTGACGGTGAGATCAACGAGTTCAAGGGCGGGCTGACGCGGGTTCTCGAAGAGACACCGGTGCCGGTGATTCCGCTGGCGTTGCAGGGGTTGTGGGGGAGTTTCTTCAGCCGCGATCCCAATAAGGGGCTGTTTCACCGCATGTGGTCGCGGGTGACGCTGGTGGCGGGGTCGCCGGTGGCGGTCGAGGCGGCGCAGCCTGCCGAGTTGCAAGCGTTGGTCGGGGAGTTGCGCGGGACTGTCAGGTAGTTGTTTAGAAAGCCGCCATCCCTGACGGATGGCGGCAACGGCTCAGGCGCTGACCTTGAGCCCGATCAATCCGGTGATGATCAGTGCAACGCTGGCCAGCCGAATCAAAGCCATCGACTCACCAAACAGAATGATCCCGGCAATCACCGTGCCCACGGCACCGACGCCGGTCCAGATCGCGTAAGCCGTGCCCAGCGGCAGTTCCTTCATCGCCAGCCCCAGCAGGCCAAGACTGACCGCCATGGCGGCGACGGTGAGAACGGTCGGAAGTGGACGGGTGAAGCCATCGGTGTATTTCAGGCCGACGGCCCAGCCGACTTCGAACAGACCGGCGAAAAACAGAATGATCCAGGACATGAAAGACCTCCATCGATTGACGGGGCCGTCCCCTGATTGAAAACTCGATTGAGCCGCAGGGTCGTCCCCGCGTGGCGCACATACTACCTAAAAATGTGCGCCGGGGATCAATGGGGATCAGTCAGTCGGCAGTCTGCTGAGCCAAAGCCTCACGATCTTCCTTCTCGCTCATGCGCCGGAACCAGGTCGATAGCAGCGCCCCGGAAATGTTGTGCCACACACTGAACAGCGCACTCGGAACCGCCGCCAATGGCGAAAAGTGCGCACTGGCCAGCGCGGCACCCAGTCCCGAGTTCTGCATCCCGACCTCCAGCGCCAGGGACTTGCGCTGAGCCAGCGGCAAGCCGAACAGGCGCCCGGTGAAGTAACCCAGCAAGTAGCCGAAGCTGTTGTGCAGCATCACCACCGCCATGATCAGCAGGCCGGATTCGGCGATTTTCGCCTGACTGGCAGCCACCACGGCGGCGACGATGATCACGATGCTGACCACGGACACCAGCGGCAAAACCTCCACTGCGTGACGAACCCTGTCACCGAGCAAGCGTTGCGCGACGACACCGAGCACGATCGGCAGCAGCACCACTTGCAGAATCGACCAGAACAACTCCATGAACGAAACCGGCAACCAGGCCGAGGCCAGCAGCCAGATCAGCGCCGGCGTCAGCAGCGGGGCGAGGAGGGTGGTGACGGCGGCGATGGCCACCGACAGCGCCAGATCGCCCCGGGCCAGCCAGGTCATGACGTTCGAGGACGTGCCGCTCGGGCAGCAACCGACCAGAATCACCCCGACGGCGATTTCCGGCGGCAGATGAAATATCTGGCAAAGCAACCACGCCATCCCCGGCATGATCACGAAATGTGCAACCACACCCAGGGCCACGCGCCATGGATGGCGGGCGACGGCGGCGAAGTCGTCGAGTTTGAGGGTCAGGCCCATGCCGAACATCACCAGCCCGAGCAGCGGCACGATTGCGCCTTTCAGGTTGAGGAACCACGCCGGTTGCAGAAAGGCGACCACGGCGAAAATCAGAACCCAGTAAGCGAAGGTGTTGCCGACAAAACGACTCAGTGCAGCCAGTGCGCGCATGGCCTGTTCCTTATTATGTGAAAACGCCACCGAAGCGGTGGCGTTTGAAGATAACTCAAAGACTGCGCAGAGGCTTAGATCCCCTGCGGCGTCTCTTCACCGCCCAGTGCTTCAACCAGCGCCGGCAGGAAGTCGCCGAACGTCAGCATCATCAGGGTGAAGCTGGCGTCGAGTTGGCCGAGGGCTTCATCGCCGCCGTCCTGTTCCGCCTGATCCTGCAGCAGGTCTTCGAACTTCAGGCGTTTGACGGTCATCTTGTCGTCGAGCATGAACGACAGTTTGTCCTGCCAGGCCAGCGACAGTTGAGTCACCACTTTGCCGGTGCTCAGGTGCAGCTGGATTTCTTCGCTGGTCAGGTCCTGACGCTTGCAACGCACGATGCCGCCGTCTTCGTGGGTGTCGCGCAGTTCGCACTCGTCCAGCACGAAGAAGTCCGGAGCGGCTTGCTGGGTGGTGACCCATTCGGTCATCACGGCGGTCGGCGCGGTTTTCACGGTCAGCGGGCGAACCGGCAGGGTGCCGATCACTTCGCGCAGGGTGGAGAGCAGGTCTTCGGCGCGTTTCGGGCTGGCCGAGTTGACCAGGATCAGGCCCTGTTTCGGCGCGATGGCGGCGAAGGTCGACGAGCGGCGGATAAAGGCGCGCGGCAGGAACGCCTGGATGATTTCATCCTTGATCTGATCGCGTTCCTTCTTATAGACCTTGCGCATCTGCTCGGCTTCGATCTCTTCGACCTTTTCCTTTACGGCGTCACGCACGACGCTGCCTGGCAGAATGCGTTCTTCCTTACGGGCGGAGATCAGCAGGAAGTCACCGCTGACGTGCACCAGTGGCGCATCTTCGCCCTTGCCGAACGGCGCGACGAAACCGTAGGTGGTCAACTCCTGGCTTGCACATGGACGCGCCAGTTTGGTGGCCAGTGCAGTTTCCAGCGCCTCGGCATCGACAGGCAGGTCTTGGGTCAGGCGATAGATAAGCAGGTTCTTGAACCACATGGGGTGAGTCTCTCCTTTATACAAAGGGGGGCATTATTGTCTTCGCCGGGTCATAGGCCAACCCTTCTCTAAGCCTTTGGAAGGCCTGAGAAAATTATTTAAAAAAGTGCTTGCCAGAGGTTGGGTCGCTCCGTAGAATGCGCGCCACACCGAAGCGAAGGGTGATTAGCTCAGCTGGGAGAGCGTCTGCCTTACAAGCAGAATGTCGGCGGTTCGATCCCGTCATCACCCACCATTCGTTTCAAGTGTTTAGCGCAGCGGTAGTTCAGTCGGTTAGAATACCGGCCTGTCACGCCGGGGGTCGCGGGTTCGAGTCCCGTCCGCTGCGCCATATTCGGTAACCTGGAACACTGAACGCCAGGTCACCACGGAAGAACCCGCCAAGGCGGGTTTTTTTTCTGCCTCGAGTTGTACATGCGGAATGTGTCGTTTCACCGGTTTTCGGATTTATTTGAAAAAACTTCAATTAAATCAACACTTTACGAAAACTTGTGGCATAATGCGTCCCGTAACGAAGCGAAGGGTGATTAGCTCAGCTGGGAGAGCGTCTGCCTTACAAGCAGAATGTCGGCGGTTCGATCCCGTCATCACCCACCATTCGTTTCAAG